>CAJOMQ010000001.1 GCA_905236715.1 uncultured Bacilli bacterium
ATTAGAGATAGTGATATCTTGTTATTAATTTATAAGCTTATGCTTGGAGTGAAAGTCTCCCGTACCTTGTGAATGTATAATAAGAGTAGTAAAAGTAAGTATTTACTATATAGACTCCCAAAATGAGACGATATGATTCTCATATTCCGCTCTAGCTATATTCAAAGGTACAATCTTGTATCTTTTTATTTTTATAGGAGGAGAGGAATATGGGCGAAGCATTAGACAATCAATACATCATTGAACTCAAGGATGTTTATAAAAAATTCCCTGATAGCGATTCATATGCGGTGGAAAATTTTAACCTGAAAATCAAAAAAGGTGAATTTGTGACTTTCCTTGGCCCTTCTGGATGTGGTAAAACCACAACTTTAAGAATGATCGCCGGTTTTGAACTTCCCACCAGCGGAACCATCTTACTCAATGGTCAAGATATATCTTTACTTCCTCCATATAAAAGACCTATTAACACAGTCTTCCAAAGATATGCTTTATTTGCCCATTTAAATATTTATAACAACATTGCCTTTGGCTTAAAGTTAAAGAAAATTCCTTCTGAAGAAGTCAAAGTGGTGGATAAAGAAAAAATTAAATCTCTCCAAAAAGAAATTAAAAAATTATCTTTAGATAAAGAAAATGATAATTCACAAAAAATTGATTCATTAAAAAACGAAATTAATGAATTAAAAAATAATCCTAGCTTAACGGTGACTAAATTTAGACACCTCACGAAAGCGGAAATCTCAGAAAAAGTGAAAAACGCTTTAAAAGTCGTGGACCTTGAAGGTTTTGAAAAAAGAGATATTTCCACTTTATCTGGTGGTCAACAACAAAGAATCGCCATCGCCAGAGCGATTGTTAATGAACCAGAAATTTTGTTATTAGATGAACCTTTAGGCGCGCTTGATTTAAAGATGCGTAAAGAAATGCAACTCGAATTAAAAGAAATGCATAAAAAATTAGGCATCACCTTTATTTATGTCACTCACGACCAAGAAGAAGCCTTAACGATGTCTGACACCATTGTGGTTATGAACGATGGTGAAATTCAACAAGTTGGTAAGCCAAAAGAAATATATGATGAACCAAATAACGCCTTTGTCGCGGACTTTATCGGTGAATCAAATATTTATAACGGCACCATGGCCAAAGACAACAAAGTCCGTTTCTTAAACAAATATTGGGACGCTGATCCCGCTGATTTTGGTAAATTTAACGTCAACGATAAAGTGGACGTGGTGGTAAGACCAGAAGATTTCATCCTCACTTTCGAAGGCAAGGGTACAGTTGATGGTGTCATCGATTCAAAAATCTTTAAAGGCATCCATTATGAATACATTATTCATGTCGGAAAAGCGGAAGTTGTTGTCCAATCCACCGCCGAACTTAAAGAAGGCATTACCATTGGCTTAAATGTTGAACCACAAAACATCCAAATCATGTCAAAACCATTTGTTTCTAATTATTATGATGGCTTTATTACCAAAGATTATGGTATTGAATTCGCTAATGCGGAATTTAATGTGAATATTCTTGGTTTATTCCCAGGCGCAAAAATTAACGAAGATGAAGTTCTTGTCGATGAAAATGGTCGTGAAATCGATGTCGTCAATATGGAAGTAAATATCGAAGTGCCATTTGATGCGATTACCATCTCCGATGATGAAGACGCGAGTGATATTCATGGCAATATTATTTCTTTAATCTATGTTGGTGACCATTATGAAATCATGGTCCGTACCGATGAAGATGAAGACTTCATTTTAAATACCACGGATTTATGGAATGAAAATGACCGTGTTTCCGTGATCATTGATCCGAGCAAAATCAATCTTACTCGTAAAGGAGCGAAAAAGTAGTGGCGGAATTAGTTATCGAACAAAAGAAAGAGAATAAGAAAAGACGCCGCTTCAATTTCCGTGGCTCTTTATGTATGCCATATGCCATCTTTATGGCGCTTTTCGTCATCTTACCTTTAACCCTCATTCTCTATTATGCTTTTACTGATGCCAATGGACATTTCTCCTTACATAACTGGGCGGATGTTTTTACTAATCCCCTTAACTGGAAAGTTATTGGTATTACTTTTGCCATCGCTTTTACCACAACGATATTATGTTTATTAATCGCTTATCCGATTGCGTATGTATTATCAAACAAGAAATATAATAAAAATCGTGTTCTCGTCTATATTTTCTTGCTTCCTATGTGGGTCAATTTCGTTATTAGAACCATCGGATTAAAAGCCATTATTAACGGTCTTAGCCAATCGATGTTTGGCTATGATTTAACTGCGACTCATCCTTTTATCGCGATTGTTTTAGGTATGACATATGACTATCTCCCATTTGCCATCTTACCTTTATATAATCAGATGCTCAAAATGGATAAAAACCAAATTGAAGCCGCTGCGGATTTAGGCGCTAATCCGGTGCAAATATTCTTTAAGACAATTATTCCAATGACTATTCCTGGTATTATGTCCGCGATAACCATGACCTTTATGCCAACCATGTCATCTTATGTTATTGCCGATAAAATGAGTGAACGTAAAATGCAAATTGTCGGTAATTTAATTGAACAACAATTCTTGAAATCCACCGAAGAAATAAGCATGCACATCGGTTCCGTTTTATCTTTGGTAATGTTAATCATCATCGGTCTTTCTTTACTTGTGGAAAAATCAATCGATAGAAAAAGTGATACGAAGAAAGGAGGAATATATTAATCATGGAAAATGTTTTAACGGAAGAACAAGTTAACCAAGCGTTAAAAAGAAAAAGAATCAAAGCCAGAATTAATAAGATTATCGTCATGGCGTTAGTCTATTTCGTCCTTTTATTAATGTATTTGCCTCTTATTTATATCACTATTTATTCTTTTACGACGAGTAAAACAACCGGTATTTGGGGTGGATTTAGTTTTGATAATTACACAACCTTATTTAATTATAAAGGTAATTTAGTAGCCCAAAAGATATGGAATGCGGCGAAAAATACCGCTTTAGTGGCCTTAAGCGCTGCTCTAGTTTCAACCATATTAGGCGCATTAGGCGCAATAGGCATTTATTATACGAGAAAGAAGTGGATTAGAAGCACTTTAGAATACGTCAATCAAATTCCCGTCGTGAATGCGGAAATTGTCACCGCTGTGGCCCTTTGTGTTTTATTTGTTATCTTATCGAAAGCCTTTGGCTGGGAAAGAAGCTTCTTAACCTTAGTTATTGGTCATGTCGTCTTATCTCTTCCCTATGTCGTTTTATCTGTTGAACCAAAATTAGAACAGATGGATCCTTCTATTTATGAAGCGGCGATGGATTTAGGCGCCACCCAAACACAAGCTTTGTTTAAAGTTATTATCCCTGATATTGTTCCTGGTATTTTAACAGGTTTCTTGTTATCAATTACCTTGTCCTTAGATGATTATGTCATTACCGCCTTCACCAGACCCACCGTCGGTGGTTTTGATACCATCTCAACTTATGTGGATGCCGCGACCGCGAAAGGTCCCCTTCCCACCCAATTACGTGCATTCACAGCAATTTTATTTGCTGTTATATTAATCGTCATGATAATAATGAATATAAGGAATGCAAAAAAATCTAATGCATTAAATAAAAAGGAGAAAAACAAAAATGCGTAAAAATCTGAAAGTTCTTGCTTTACCATTCGTGACCATCGGTTCTTGCTTCGCTTTGATCGGCTGTAATGAGAAATACGATGTCAAACTCACCGTTTATAACTGGGAAGATTATATCTACGAAGGCGTTGATGAAATGGATAACATCGTTGGTGATTCCATCGTGAAAATGTTTGAAAAATCTTATTTTGAAGAAACTGGTCTCAAAGTCAAAGTGGATTACATCAATTTCTCCACGAATGAAGATATGTATAAACAATTAAAACTCGGTTCCATTCATCCTGATTTAGTTTGTCCATCCGATTATATGATTCAAAAGATGGCCAATGAAAATATGTTAGAAAAATTCTCTTATAACGAAGAAGAAGATTCCTATGATGAATCTTTAAGTGCTTGGGATGAATATGGTTCTCCCTTTATTAGAGATCGTTTCGCCAATGAAAAATTAGCTAATGGTGAATCTTTCTTACAATACGCTGTTCCATATTTCTGGGGAACCATGGGTTTCACTTATGATCCATCAAAATTCCAAGGTGAATACGCTACCTTAATTAATAGTTGGGAAGCTTTATGGTGCAAAGACAGTGCTTATAAAGGTAAATTTTCTTTAAAAGATTCGATGCGTGATACTTATTTACCCGCTATTTTCCATGTTTATAAAGATGAAATCGCGGCCTTAGATAAAGACGCCGATGATTACACGGAAAAATTAAGCGAAATTTTTAACCGCTGTGATGATGAAACCATCGCCAAAGTGGAAGCCGCTTTAGTTGAAGCGGGAAAATCTACCGTTTATGGTTTAGAAGTTGACGAAGGAAAAGATGACATCGTTAAAGGCACCTATTGGGCTAACCTTGCTTGGTCTGGCGATGCTGTTTATTCCATGGATAGTGCGGAAGAAGATGATAATAAAATCTTAAATTATTCCTTACCAGAAGAAGGTAGCAATGTGTGGTTTGATGGTTGGTGTATGCCCAAAGGCGCCAATACCGAATTAGCGGAAGCTTTTGTTAATTTCATTTCCATGCCAGAAAACGCTGTCTTATGTATGGATGCCGTCGGCTATACTTCCCCAGTCGTGGGTGATGAAATCTGGGAATATGTTGAAGATTGTTATGCCGCGGATGATGATGAAGAAGATTATTACACCGTTGACTTATCCTTCTATTTTGGTGAAGAAGCCAAAATCAATATTCCAACTAGTGAAAAAGGACGTCAATTTGATGCCCAATATCCCACCGAAGAAATGCTCCGCCGCTGCTGCATTATGAAAGATTTTGGTGAGCAAACCTCCAAAGTCGAAGCCATGTGGGCCAGAGTGAAAGCAACTTTCTAATCTCATCAAATAAATACTTAGACCCTTCGGGGTCTTTTTTTCTTATAAAACGATAAAAAAATCAAAATTCAGAAAGTTTTGATAGATTCAAAATATTTTTCATTTTCATTTTTCTAGTAGAGTTTTTCTTTAGAAAAGTAGAGAAAAAAATTCTTTTTGTTTATGCAATATTTCTCCTATTATTAGGTATATTTTTATTGCCCTAAGTAGGAGGTATTTTTATGTCTATAAAGATATATACCGATTCAGGTAGTAATTTATTTCCTGAAATATTATTAGAAAAAAATCTCGATATTAAAGTCGTTCCCGTAAAATTATTCATCAACGAAAAAGAATTCAATTGTTATGATCAATCTTTTGATATTAAAGAAGCTAGTAGATTGTTTTATCAAGAATTAGAAACAAATAACAATATACATACCAGTTTAATTAATCCTAATGATTATTTAGAAGCCTTTAGAGAAGATGTTGAACAAGGTCATCAAATCATCTGTGTGACTATGGCCAAAGGTATTTCTGGTACTTATCAATCCGCATGTATAGCTAGAGATATTATCAATGAAAAGAAAGGAAAAGAAGTCATCTACATCCTCGATAGTGCAACCGCTGGATTTGGGGAAGGAATACAGGCCATAAGATTATTTGAAGAAGTCGAAAAAGGAAAAGATTTCTATACATTAATTAAAGAAGCGGAAAAATTTAAATTCTGTGTCCGTAGTGAATTTACCGTCGATGATATTTCTTTTTTGGCGAAAACCGGACGCGTTAATAAAGTCGTCGCGAAAATCGCTAATGCATTTAGGATTAAAGTTTTATTAAAAGGTAGTAATGAATCCACAATTGTCTCTACTAGCAAAGCTAATGGCAGAAAAATGGCTATTAAAAAATTAATTGATCAATGCGTGAATTATATCGTCAAACCAAATGAACAAACCGTTTATATTACCCATTGCCATTGCTATGAAGATGCTTTAGCGATGAAAAATTCATTAAATGAAAAAGGCATCAATAATATTGAAATATATGATTATGATTTAGTGACCGGTTCGCATTTAGGACCGCGCGCGATTGCGATATTTTATGTCGGCAAAGACCGTGAATTTAAAAAACCATTCGCTTTCTTAAATAAAAACAACAAAGAAAAGAAAAATTAAGAAGATAAAAACGATGTTTTTCAATTTTAATTTTCATATCTTTTTCTATCAATTTATAAGATAATAATGACATGAATATTATTTTTGTCGGTGGTGGTGCCTCCACTTTAGTGGCCGCTAATTTGTTAAAAAAGAAGAATCCTTCTATTCATATAACTATTATTGATAAAAAGGCGAAATTAGGCCGTAAATTAGCCATGACTGGCAATGGTAAATGCAATTTAGCGCCTCTAAAAGATGATATAAATAAATATAACAATCCTTCTTTTGCTTCCTCTTTATTTAAGGAAATACCTTTAGAAGAATATTTAAATATTTTATCGGAATTAGGAATACCCACTCGTTTAATAAAAGAACATGGTTATTATCCCCTTTGTGAAAATGCCGCAAATGTGGTTGATATTTTATTATCGAATTTAAAAGATGTCACAATCATTAATGATGAAGTCATTGATTATGATAAAACGACTTTAAAATTAGCCAGTGGGAGAGAATTGTCCGGGAACAAGATTGTTTTTGCTACTGGTGGTAAATCTTATCCAGATAGTGGTAGTGATGGAAATTTATTTTCCGTATTTGCTAAACACGAATATCAAATAAATCCTCTTAAACCCTCTTTGTGCCCAATTAAAGTAAAGGAAAATATTAAATCCTTATTCGGGGCGAGAAATCACGCCTCGATAGCTTTAATTAATCAAAAAGGCCAAGTAGTGTATCAAGAAAATGGAGAAATCATGTTCAAAAAGGATGCCTTAAGTGGCATCGCTATTATGAATATGTCTAGTTACATATCTCATCATCCCGACGAATATAAAATCGAACTTGATTTTCTCATGGATAATAAATTCGTCATTGGTGAATTAAATAATTACCAAACATTATTGGGTTATGTGAATAAACCCATTGCGGAATATATTTTAAGAATCAATCACCTCAATCCCCTTGATAAAGCAATAAATAATAAAGAAATATTAGAAAAACAATTAAGAGGTTTAACCTTCCATTATGATGACTTATATGATTTTGATTATGCCCAAATTACCTGTGGTGGTATCGATATCAAAGAAATAGATCAATCTTTTATGTCTAAAAAAGAAAATAATATTTATTTTATGGGTGAAATGTTAGATATTGATGGAAGATGTGGTGGATATAATCTCCGTTACGCTCTTACCAGTGCGATAAAATTAGTGAAAGGCTTATGATATGGAATGGAAATTAATCGATGTTGTTAAGGAAACTAATCATCGCTATTTGAATTATTATACGATGCATTATGAAATAAAAGATGGTGACAAGACCAAATATTATGAATATTTTTTAGCGTCTCGTCACGATGAAGATAAATTATATGCCTTACACGCCACGACACGTCCAGATGGCGTGATTATTCCCTGCTATTACATTGATGAAAAGGGAGAATATTATTTATTAATAACTTCCCAATTCCGTCCCGCTTTTAATCGTATTGTCACTTCTATGCCTGCCGGATTAATGGATCCTGAGGATGATATCTTTTCTTGTGCGAAAAGAGAAGCCTTAGAAGAAGGTGGTGTTATCATCGATAATTTAGAAATTATTGCTCCTATCGGGCCAACTTCTTCCGGTTTTAGTGATGAAATTAATGCTATTGTCATGGGACAAATTGTTTCTTTTGCCTCTAATAAATTAGAAGAATTTGAGGATATATCGGTCAAATTAATTAAAATAGAAGATTTATTAAAAATGCTTGATGATCCCCAATATTTCTTTGCGTTAAATGTCCGTTTACTCATCAAATATTTAGCTTTAAGATTTAAATATGAAAAATAAAATTATTTTTTCTTCTCTAATAATTATTCCATTTATTTGCTGTTGTTCTTCTAATAAACAAATCAACAAAGAAACCGCTTTAAAGCGTGCAAATAATTATGATTTAGAAACATTAGATGATTATGAAAATAACGTCAGTGTAGAAAATGTTTTCACTATTTCCGCTAGTGGCGCATTTTCCGAAGATGGAGATTTATATAATTCTCTTCCGCAAGGAAAAACGGAAACCACTAATGAAAACAAAGAAATATATTTTTATGATAAACAAAAAATTGAAGATTTAGATTTATCTATTAAAACTAGTAATGGTGTCGAAACATCATATAAATTATTTGCCTATCTCGATAGTGGGCTCATTATTGAAAAATACGCAAAGATTAAAACTAGTAGCAGTGGTATTCCCATCAAAGGATATGAAAAGACATTAACTTACATATTAGATGATGGAAGAGTGGAAAAAGTTCTCTTTTCTTCCCAAATTAGTGTTCAAAGTGACAAAGATGATTTCCAATTAACTGGAGAATATTCATACAATATTGATAAAAATATCACTTGGATAAAAAAATAGTTAGCCATATGCATAAAATAAAGATAGAATAAGTACGTTAGTTAACAAATAGGAGGATAATATGAGAAAATCATTTGTTAAATTATTAACATTGGCCCCTGTTGCGCTAGTCGCATTGACAGCCTGCGAGGCTAAATTGTCAGAAGACAAAGCCAAAGAAAGAGCAGAAGGTTATGATCCTGCTGTCGTTGAAAATTACGAAAGCGTTACCATCAAAACTTCCTACAGCAAAAAAGAAGCCAAAGGTTCAATCTTTGAAATGATGATTGAATTCTTGGAAGATGACGAATATGAGGAAGATCCTGAATTATGCTTCTTCACCCTTGATTTAGTGGATGAAGCAGCCGCGGAAATCGGCGATGAAGGTGAACTTACCACAACATATTACAGCTACAAGAAGACCGGTTTAAAAGTCGTCATTAACGGTAACGTAAAAAAAGAAAAAACGGACGATGAACCTTATAGCATGGAAATGAAAACATCTTCAACAATCTATGTTTTAGATGATGGCCGTATTGAAAAACAAGAAATGTCCATCAGTGGTAAATCCGAAGGTTCAATGGAAGTTTTTGGTCAAACCTTTGATTTCTCTGGTTCTATTGATGTCAAAGGCACCCAAACTTTTACTTGGAATGCCAAATAATTAATCTAAAAAACCATAAAAAGGAGCGTTTGCTCCTTTTTATTTTGCCTTTTTTGGTAGAGGTATATGACAATATCCGTGTGGATTTTTATCTAAATAATCTTGGTGATATTCTTCCGCAGGATAATAATTTTTTAATAATTCAATTTTTATTGCAAATGGACCCTTGTTAAGTTCTTTTTCTTTTTTACTGAAAAAGAGTCTTATTAATGCCAATTCTTTTTCGTCATCGCTAAAGACCGCGGTGCGATATTGTTCTCCATAATCTTCCCCTTGATGATTGATAGAATAGGGGTTAATCACGGATATATATTTTTCTAATAATTGTACAATACTTACAATATTTTCATCATATATAATCTTTAAAGTTTCGGCATGATTTGCGCGATGCGCTTTCAAATCGTCATATGATGGATGAGCCATATTTCCATTAGCGTAACCAACTTCGGTATCGATAACTCCATCAATTAATTTGAAATAGGCTTCCATGCCCCAAAAACAACCACCCGCTAAAAATAATGTTTTCATGATAATACTATAGTAGCATTATCATTTAATTGAAAATAATTTTCAATAAGTGCAAAATACTAAATAGAGGTCTAACTATGGATATTAGTAAATATGCAATGTTAAAAGCGATTGTGCCGCAGAAAGATTTTGTTTCTGTTTCACAAATTAAAAGCGAATTAAATGTCACTAACCAAGAGGCAGAAGAAATGATTTCTAATCTGGCCCAAGAAGGCATGGTGGAATCTTATCCTGTTGATGGTTTACATTTTCGCGTTATCAAATAAAGGAAAATATTTAAATGATTGAAATTAAACAAGTTGTTAAAAAATTTGGTAAAAAAATCGCCGTTAATAACCTCACCACACAAATCGGTAGTGGTATCACCGGTTTAGTTGGTGAAAATGGCGCTGGTAAATCAACATTATTTCGTCTTATTTCTGGAGTATATATCCCAAATAACGGTCAAATTACCGTTGATGGCTATCCTCACGATAGTAAGAAAGCCAAAGAAAGCGTCTTCTTTTTAGCGGATGAACCATTTTTTAATTTAGGTGATACGCCCTCTACTTTATATAAATCTTACGCAACGTTTTTTGATGTTGATGAAAAGAAATATTTTTCTTTAATCAAAAAATTTGGACTACCAAAAGATAAGACATTACAAACTTTTTCTAAAGGTATGCGTCGACAAGCTTTTATTGCCATGTCTTTATCCATAAATGTGAAATATCTCTTATTAGATGAAGCTTTTGATGGTTTGGACCCCTTAGTTTTGGAATCCATCAAAGATGAAATTTCCCAAAAAGCCAAAACCGGTGCTTCCATTGTCATTTCCACTCATAATATTTCTCTATTAGACAAATTAGCGGACCAATTTATTGTTTTATCGCGCGGTCGCTTAGCGAATACCAAAGAAAATGTTGATCAAGCCGATATGATGATTAAAGTGCAGTTGCTCTTTAAAAAAGATCATCCAATCGAAGATTTCCAAAATGTGGGAATTGATATTTTCCAAATGGAAAAAATCGGTTCCATCACCCACATTGTCTTATTAGATGATGCAGAATTAGAAAACAAAATCAATCAAATTGAAAAGCCTGTATTAATGGAAAGAATACCATTAAGTCGAGAAGATACGATTAAATTAGTGATGCAATCCGCCAAAGGAGGTAAACAAAATGTCTAAATTTATTTCCTGGCAATTAAAAAGATGGCTTTTGCCAATCTTAATTATTACTAGTACTTTAACTTTAACTGTTGTTTTCAGTGCTATTTCTGAACCAGTTAGCTATTTATCTTATTGTCTTGAAGAAGATAATTGTTTCGTTTCAGAAACACCAAGCACACTTTTCTTCATGCTGATTATTTATTCTTCGTTGATGGCCTTTATTTTCCCACTTATCATGTTCAATTATAAATTCGGCATTAGAAGAGCGGATTTTTATAAGCAATTACCTTTTAAACCCAAACAATTAAGAAGAACTATTTTCCTTCTTGGTTTAACTGTTACTTTAGTTTGTGTCTCCATCATATTTGCATTGTGTTTTGGTATTTATGCACTCAGGTATTTTGCTACAGATATTACAAAAATATCATCTACTGCAGTCTTGATAGATATTCAATGGAAATATCTTGGTTATTTCTATCTTTTGTTAATAGGTTCGACATTTTCAACATTCTCTTTACATTCATTATTTGTCTTCCGTAACGCGAATATTTTCGAAGGTATTGTAGCTGGTGTATTAGCGCAAGTTTTGCTTAACCTTCTACCTTTTGGAATTTTAAGTCAAGTCGCTATTATTTATCCCGTTATTACAGGGGAAACATTTTCCATACCTTCCATCTTTTTAGGTGTCGCCGCACCAGCCGCTGCTAGTTTCAATTTGAACCAATTATTTACTTCTTCCGCGAAGGCTATTGATAAAAGTATTTTCTGGAATGTGCCATCTTATTTATTATTTGGCCTTGGTTCTTTCTTATATCTATTTATGGAAAAAGATCGTTCTTCCGATATCGAAAACGAAAGAGGAAGACCATCTGCGGTCACTTTAATAGCGTTACATGGTGGTTTTTTGGCAGTCCTCTTAATGTTTGATTGCGTTGAAATTATCTCTCTTTATGTCCCATTAATTTTATGGACTTTTACCACAGCAATTTATTATTTCATTAATGTCTTATTTGCCGCTGGCTTCAAATTTAAATTATCGCAATGGCTCCCCTTTACGCTTGTTGCCATCATCGCTTTTGCGGAAATATTTATCTTAAACTACTTTTCTTCGCAATTATGCTTATTTAATTGCTAGCGGAAATCAATAATTCTGATATACAATATAAAAAAATTTGAAGAACTTTTATTATGACAACATTTGCATGGATTAAATTGATCATTGTACTAGCCTTTATTGCCGTAATCGTTTTACTTTCGATAAACAAATTAACGCCAAAAAAGCATTTAATTTCGACGAAAATGATTACTGCGACTGGTATCTTAACAGCGGTAGAAATAGTTTTACAAATTGCTGGTAATTTTATCGCTATTGGACCAGTAAGTATTAATTTATCCCTTATTCCGATTGCTTTAGGCGCTATATTATATGGCCCATTTTGTGGAGCATTCCTCGGATTTATTAATGGATTATCGGTATTATTTGCTCCCTCCACATTAGCGGTATTTATGCCCATTAATCCCGTTGCTACTATTTTCTTATGTATTTTGAAATCTACATTAGCAGGATTATTTGCGGGATTAATTTATTTACCATTCAAAGAAAAACGCCAATTTGTGGGTTCTATCATCGCATCGATGATTGTTCCGATTGTTAATACTGGCTTATTTGCCATTGGTTCTTTAATATTCTTTAGACCATTTTTAGACGCTGTAGCGGTGGGATTCCCTAATTTATACGCCGCTTTATTTATCGGTGTTATTGGCTGGAATTTTGTCTTTGAATTTTTGGTTAATACCGCTTTATCTCCAGCTTTAGCGCGTGTAGTAAAAATAATGCAACATAAACAAGTTTATGCCTAATATGAAAAAATATAATTACTACCTATTTGATTTTGATGGCACATTATTTGATACGATAAAAGCGAACCAGAGAGTCTTTATCGAAGCTTTTGCTTATATCAATATCCCCATTAAAGCGGAAGATGTTTTAGGCTATACTCGTGTTCCTATTCCCGAAACTTATGAAAAATTAGGTGGTAAAGAAGAAGATGTCGAACGCTTTGGCGAGAAAATCATTTCTTTAGTTAATGATCAAACCACAGTCAATCTTACCGAAATATATGATGATACATATGACACACTTCTCGATTTAAGATTACAAGAAGCGACTTTAGGTATTGTGACTAGCAATAATGTCAAGCATGTCGGTGATATCTTAAAGAAATTTTCCATGAATGAATTATTTTTCACCATTTTAGTGGGTAATCAAGAAGCTCCTATTCCGAAACCTGACGCTCAACCGATAAATGTCGCCATAGAAATGTTGCATTATCAGGGTGATAGAAAAGATATTGTCTATATCGGGGACGCGATGAATGATGTCATCGCCGCGCATAATGCCCATATTGATGCGATATTGATAGATCGAAATAATGAATATCCCGATAGTGATGATTACCTTCGTATCACCTCATTAAAGGAATTATTGGAATAAGGCCGCAAGGTCTTTTTTTCTACTCGTTTATTAAAGTAAAAATATATAATTAAAAATTTCTTTGAAATTTTTACTTTACAAATAATTATATATATGCTATGTTAGTTTTGCGGAGGTTTTTGTATGTTAGAAGAAGTAGATGTTGAATCCTTAAAAAAGAAAGTAAAAATCGGTGATCCAGCGGCGATGGTGGAATTAGCGGATTACCATCGTAGCCAAAATGAAGACAACGAAGCTTTTCGTTTATTATCGAGAGCAGTGTTATTTTCTTACGCGAAAGCAGAAAGAAGATTGGGCTATTTTTATGAAAAAGGCATTGGCTGCCAAGTCGATTATGAAAAAGCTTTCCATTATTACCAATTAGCGGCTTCACATGGTGATGAAAAAGCGAAATATAATCTCGCTGTGTTATATAACTTGGACAAAGGTTGTGAACAAAATAGTGAAAAAGCTTTCCAATTAGCCAAAGAAAGTTCCCTTAGTTATTATGGTAAAGCCTTTCTCTTACTAGCCTATTTCTATGAACACGCAGTGGGATGCGAACTAGATTATGAAAAAGCCCTTGATTGCTATTTAAAAGCCCTTGATGCAGGAGAAAAAAATATTTATCACAAATTAGGTCAATATGCCTATTATGGCTATGGTCAAGAACAGAATTTATCTTTAGCGTTCTCCTATTTCTATAAAGGGGCTAACGAAAAAGAAAAAGCCTGCTATTACTATTTAGGGGCGATGTACGCCAAAGGCGAAGGAGAAAATAAAGACCTCACCAAAGCCTGCTATTGGTATCAACAAGGTGCTAATTCTGGTGATCCCAAAAGCATGTATAACCTCGCTTTATATTATGAAAATGGTATCTATGTCCCCAAAGATATGGATAAAGCCATTTATTGGTTAAAAAAATCAGCGGCCTTAGGTTTTGATTTAGCCATCAACAAAATGCAACTTCTGCAAAATAAATAAAAATAAAAATACAAATACCTTATTGCGTTAATTATAAATTAATGATATTATCAATGAGCATCGCAAGATGTACAATACTCTGTAAAGAGTGGCCAGTCGCCACTCTTTGTTTTTAAAGGATATATGGATTTAGCAAATTTAACAAAGTTAATCGCAGAAAAATTAAAGTCTCACGGCTATGAATTAATTTCTTTAAACCAAAGAAATGAAAAAGGTGAGAATATTCTTTCCATTGTGGTTGATCGTGTCGAACCAATCGATATGGAAGCCATCGTCGATATTTCTCATGTTCTTAACGATTACCTAGATGAATTAAATCCCATTGAATCATCCTATACCCTAGATATTTCCTCTCTCGGCGCGGAAAAACCCCTCAAAGTGGAACAATTAGATAAATATGTGAACCGTTATGTTCATGTCCATCTCATTAACCCCATCGAAGGAGAAAATATCTACGAAGGTGAATTGTCTGAAGTGAAGGAAGAAAATATCGTTCTTCTTTATAAAATAAAGACAAGAAATAAAACTGTTGATATTAAAAAAACAAATATATCAAAAATCCGTTTAGCAATTAAATTTTAAGGAGAATTTATTTTATGGCTATTAACGCAAGTGAATTCCTCAAAGCTTTAGAAGAAATTGAAGCGCAAAAAGGAATTAGCAAAGAAACAACTCTACAAGCTTTAAAAGAAGCGATGGAAAGAGGCTTCCGCAAACAATTGGGTGGTGATGATGCCCTCGTCAAAGTGGAAATCGACCCCGAAAAAGGCATTATTGAAATGGCCCAAATCAAAAAAGTGGTCAAAGAAGTGGAAGATGACTTTTTAGAAATTGGTTTAGAAGAAGCCCAAGAAATTGATCCCAAATATCAAGAAGGTGATGATTTTATCATTCCCGCGAGTGTGGAAGATTTAAAGAAAGCCACCGCCTTAAGTGTCAAAAGTGTCTTAAGACAAAAATTTGCCGATGCGGAAAAGGCCATTTTATATGATGCTTTCAAAGACAAAATCAACACCATGATTACTGGTAAAGTCGAAAAAGTCGACGAAAGAGGCGCCACTGTTAACATTGGTCGTACATCTGTCTTTTTACCGAGAAATCAAATGATTGGCGATGAAAGATTCCAAGCTGGTGATTATATCAAACTATTTGTTTCTGATGTCGATGGCGGTAGTAAAGGTGGAGCCCATATCGTGGTTTCCCGTTCCAACGAAGGATTTTTAAGATGTTTGTTTAATGAAGAAATTCATGAAATATATGATGGCACAATTGTCATTAAAGCCATTGCTCGTGAAGCCGGTGAAAGAAGCAAAGTCGCGGTCTATAGTCCCGATCCCAATATTGATCCGGCTGGTGCTTGTATCGGTCCTAATGGTTCCCGTATTCAAAAAATCGTTGGCCAATTAGGTAATGGCCAAGCCAAAGAAAAGATTGATATCATCGGTTATAGTGAAAACGCTGGCTTATATATCATGGAAGCTTTAAAACCCGCTCGTGTGGTTGGTATTTCTTTTGATGAAGAAGCTAAAACCGCCACGGCCATTGTTAAAGACGACTCCTTATCTTTAGCGATTGGTAAAAAAGGCGTCAACGCCCGTTTAGCGGTTCGTTTAACTGGTTATAAGATTGATATCAAAACCGAAACCGAAGCTTATGAAGAAGGCTTTGCATTCCAAAGCTATGAAGAATTAGCGGCGCAAGAAATTGAAAATAAAGAAAGAGCGATTATGGAAGCGCGCGCTGCGGCTTATGAAAATAATGCACCCAGTGTTTTACCTGGTTTACCAGAAGGCTATGTGGCCCCACAACAAAGAGTATATGAAGATGAATCTAATGTTGAATTAAACGAAGCCTTAGAAGAAGCCAGCGAAAAAGAAGAAATCGCCGCTCCTGCTAAGGAAGAAAAGGTTTCTATTGAACAAAAACCAGTTGTCGAAGAAAAAGAAGAAGTGGTGAACGAAGTCAAAGAAGTGAAGACCACAACTTCCTTAGAAGATTTAGAAAAATCTTTAGCCCAAGAAGCCAACAAACAAAAAGCCAAATCTTCCCAAAAAGGCAACCGCCGCAAAAAGAAAGAGGAAGAAGAGGAAGAAGAAAGTGTTTCTCCTGTGGGAACCACTGGTCCTCGTATGTCCATCTATACCGAAGAAGAACTTCGTGAAATGGAAGAAGAAGAGGCCCAAGAAGGTCAAGACGAAGAAGAAGATGTCGATTACGACGAATATGACGATTACTACGATGACGATGATCGTTAATATTTAATAATATTAAATTTAGAAGAAGGAAGGTGTTGATATGGCTAAGAAGAATAAAAATTTTACTACTAATCGTGAAACTAATGTTTCCACCAAAGTCAACGTTGATAAGGTGAAAACCAAAGTCAATGGTGGGGTTTTTATCTACACCGGCGCCATCAGTGCGGGTGAATTAGCTAAATCATTAAACGTTCCTCTTGGTGAAATCATCAAATTCCTTTTTATGCAAGGGAAAATGGTCACCATTAATACTATTCTCGATGATGAATTAATCGGCACAGTCTGTTTACAATTTGGTTATGATTTCCAAAAGAAAAACATCGTCGCTGCCGAAAATTTTGAAGAATTAGAAATTAATGACGATCCAAAAAAATTAAAAGAAAGACCACCCGTTGTCACCATTATGGGTCACGTTGACCATGGTAAAACAACCTTAATTGATGCGATTAGAAATTCGAACCTCGTCGCTGGTGAAGTCGGTGGTATTAGCCAAGAAATTGGTGCTTATCAAAAAGAAATTAATGGTCATAAAATCACCTTCATCGACACTCCAGGGCATGAAGCTTTTACCGCGATGCGTAGTCGTGGAGCCTCTGTCACCGATATTGTCGTATTAGTGGTGGCCGCGGATGATGGTGTGATGCCACAAACAATTGAAGCGATTGACCACGCCAAAGCCGCTGGTGTACCAATTATTGTCGCTATCAATAAAATGGATAAACCCGGTGCTGATCCTAGTCGTGTCAAAGAAGAATTATTACAACACGATGTCATCGCCGAAGAATATGGTGGTGAAGTCATTTGTGTGGAGATTTCTGCAAAGCAGAAAAAGAATATTGATGGTCTATTAGAAGCCATTATTACAGTAGCTGAATTAGCGGAATTAAAAGCTAATCCTGACCGTTACGCGATGGGCACTGTCTTAGAGGCGAAATTAGATAAAAACGAAGGACCAAAAGCCACTTTATTAATTCAAAACGGAACATTAAAAGAAGGTGACTATTTAGTCGTCGGCACCAGTTATGGTAAAGCCCGTCGTATGACCAATGAATTTAAAAAAGTCTTAAATGTGGCCACTCCCTCCACACCGGTGGCGATTATTGGCTTAAGTGAGGTCCCACAGGCTGGTGATCGTTTTATGGCGTTCAGTGAAGAAAGTGAAGCCAAAGCCATCGCCACGAAACGTAAATTAATCAAAGAATCAAAAGAAAGAAATCAAACTTCTGCCGCCAGTTTAGAAGATTTATTTAATCTTGCCAAAGAAGGAAAAATGCAAAATATCAATGTCATCATTAAAGCGGATTCTACTGGTTCAGCGGAAGCGGTCAAATCTTCTTTAGAAAAATTATCTAATGATGAAGTAAAAATTAATATTGTCAGAGCCACCAGTGGTGCCATCACTGAAAGTGATGTTTTATTAGCTAGTGCTAGTCACGCGATTATTTATGGCTTTAATGTCCGTCCGGATGCCAGAACCCGCGCGAAAGCCGAAGAAGAAAAAGTGGAAATCCGTTTGCACCGTATCATCTATGCTTTAATTGAAGAAATTCAAGCGGCGATGAAAGGTATGTTAGCCCCCACCTTAGTGGAAAAAGTCACTGGTCAAGCTGATGTTCGTAAATTATTTAAAGTTTCTAAATTGGGAACTATTGCCGGATGTATGGTTGTGGATGGTTTCATTAAAAACAATTCACCCGCTCGAGTATTAAGAGAAGGTATTGTTATCTATGAAGGCAAATTAGCGTCCCTTCAAAGAGGCAAAGATGCCGCGAAAGAAGTCAAATCCGGCTTTGAGTGTGGCATTATGGTGGAAAATTTCAACGATTTTAAGGAAGGCGATATCATTGAAGGATATGAAATGGTCGCCCAAAAGGCGGATTAATTATGGCCAATAAACAAGAAAGAATCGCGACTTTAATTAGAAAAAATATTGCGGAAATCATCCAGATGGAATTAAAAAATCCCCATCTTGGCTTTGTTTCGATTCCCGAAGTAAAAGTCAGTAACGATTTTTCTTATGCGAAAGTATATGTTTCTTTCTTTGATGAAAAGCAAGAAAAAGAAGGACTCGCGGTTTTAGAACATTCCAAAGGCTTTATCCGCAGTGAATTAGCCAAACGTATGGATACCCGTCGTTGTCCGGAAATATCATTTGTGTTAGATGAAGGATATAAAAGAGAAGAAAGGATCAATCAATTATTAGGGAAATAATATGTTTTTAAATAGCTATATCAAAGAATATGGAAAATATAGCTTTGCCCAACGTCCCTTTAATGATGTCGACGCCCTTGTCCTTTCGGAAATATCATATTTAAATTTAGACCGCGTTATTAATAAGAAAAACGACGGTTCTTTTGTTATTAAAGACATTGATTTAAGTAATATTGATGAATTAACTGCCCAACAAAGCGACATGAAAAAGAATAAAATCATGCTCCCTTTGTTAATGAAAGCCAAAAGATACAAAGATTTAGTCATCAGTGATGTGGAATTCCGCAACGACAATGAGGAAGTTTGTCAATTTTATGCCATAACTATCTTCTTTGAAGATAAGATGTTTCTTTCTTTCCGTGGCACCGACTTAACTTTAAGGGGTTGGAAAGAAAATTTGGAAATGTCTTATAAAAACATCATACCCGGTCATAATGAGGCTATTAGATATACCAAAAAGATATTAAAAAAATATGATTTCCCCTTTTATTTAGGCGGTCATTCCAAAGGCGGCAATCTCGCTGTTTATGCTGGCATTAAAATGCCAATTGAACATTATTCGCGTTTACAACATATTTATACCTTTGATGGGCCTGGCTTTTTTGATGAAAAATTAGTGAAAAATATCGAAGAATCACCCCTTCATAAAAAAATCATCAAATATGTACCGAAAGAATCAGTCGTGGGGATTGTTTTAAAGCACACCAAAACCGCGAAAATTGTCGATGCTGTTTCCGTTGGCGTCTTACAACATGACCCCTTTAACTGGAAAATTAATGATGATGGCACTTTTAAATTATTAAAAAGACGCGCAGTTATTTCCTATATCAATGAAAAATCATTAAATAATTGGCTTGATAGTTTAAAAACAGAAGATATTTTATTGATGTCTGATATTTTATTTGCCTCTTTTGATGATTTGAGCATTGATTTAATCCAAATCAAAAAGAATTGGTGGGATACTTTCCATAAAATCCATCAACAATATTTAAAATTAAGTAAAGAAGATAGATATCGTGTGAGAGATATCTGGTTTAAATTAATTAAAAGTAACGCGAAATCAACAGTCACTTTAATAAAAGAACAAACGAATAAAAACCGCAAAAAGAAATCCAGCTAATGCTGGATATTTTTTTAATACGCTAAGGAGTCGAGTTTCTCTACGTGATCAGTTAATTTCTCAATACAGAATTTTCTTCTATTTTCATCTTCTGGATAATATATGAGCGCTCGAGAATAGAATAAGATATAGGCTAATGTTTCCACTTTTAATTGGATTTGTGCTTGTTCTTCTTGACTTCTATCTCCATATAATTGTTGGAAAATACCTTGATATAAATTTAAACAAATTTGTTTATCTAAATCTAAAAATCTCTTGGTGTTTCCGGGATCGACTTGTTCATATGTCACATAAGTGAGATAAAACGCCACGACATCGAAGATTTCATGTCCTTTAGATAAAGTATCCATATCAATGAGAATTGGCTCGTTATTTTGCACTAAAATGTTTTTTACGTGGCAATCCCCATGCACCATGAAGTCCACATCAGGGATCGTTTCGATTAATTGTTCTAATTTTTCATAAACATTTTCATCGAGATGACCTTTAATAGTTTTCATCCAATCTTTCGTGGCCTCTTTGGCATATGGTAAATCTTTGGATAAAACCGTAGTGGAATTAATCTTTTTCACTAAATCAGCGTGCATTTTCACATATTCAGCAAATTTATTGGGATTATCTCTAACTAAATCACGTAAAGATTTCGCTTCTAATAATTCAAAGACAGAACCATAACATTCTTTGCCTTGTTCTTTGACTTTGACGATGTCATAACTAATGGCAGTGGGAATGCCTAAGATAAAAGCGGTTTTCGCTAATTTTCTTTCTCTTTTCACATCATCAATGGCGCCCCCACGGAAATAGACTTTCACGATTGTGTCAGGAGAAATACGATAAACACGGCCATAAAAGCCTTCACCAATGATTGGACAACCTTCAATCGAAACTTCTTTTAAGACTTTTTCGATATCAATGATATCGGTAAAACCAGTCATTTCAAAAATGTCATAAACTTCGTTTTTGACATCTAAAACACGAATGTTTTCATATAATTGTGATAAACGTAAAACAATTCTTAATCCGACACTAGAAATATAATTGAGATTAATCGCGTCGAGCACTAATTTTTGAAAACCATTATTTTCATTAATAATGTTATTGATAGTGTCTTCGACTTGTTGGGCATTAGAAGTATCAATTGTCGGTGGTAATTGGATCGTCAATTGTTCATCTTCGTAATTAAATAATAATTCCATAATTATTTATTTCCCCCATCCTTGTTCTTTAAATATTTTTGTAAAATTAAGACGTTTTTATTATTTTGATAATAATAATGATATTTATCCATGAAATTTTTCACCATATAAATACCTAATCCACCGATTTTTCGATCTTTTAGTTCGGTAGTGATATCGGGATCCGCTTTTTCTAACGGATTAAATGGTTCGCCATAATCAGAAATAGTTAACGCTAATTGTTCAGGAGTGATATCTAAAGAAACATATATTTTTCCTTTTTTCTTCGCGTAAGCATATTTCGCGGAATTAGAGAATATTTCATCATAACAAACTAAGGTTTTATTGATGATTTCTTGGGGAATATTTTCTTTCTTTAAATCGATTGATAAATCTTCTTTGGCTTTGGCAAAATTAGAAATAACACCATCATATTCATAACGATAGTGACGAGCAAAGCCGTAATAGGAGAAAGTTAATAAAGTAATATCATCACTTTGTTCATATTCGCCAACAAAATCACGATTATCATTTAGCACATTTTCGCATATCTTTTGTGGATCAATAGTGGCCAATTTATTCACATAATCTAATAAGCGTTGTTCTCCATACATGGATGAAGAACTATTTTTCGCTTCCGTGATACCATCGGTATATAAAAGGATGACATCGCCTGGACTTAATTTAAATAATTGTCTTTGATATGGAGCGCGTGATAAACCACCTAAAACTAAATTTGGAACACTCTTTAAATATTCATATTTACCATTATGTTTAATTAGTGGTGGATTATGACCCGCATTAACGTATTCCACAACCCCGGTATCGTAGTGGACCACACCAATCCAACAAGTCACAAACATTTTCGCTTCATTATTCGTGCATAATTGCATATTTGTGTGTTTGATAGCTTCTTCCACACTCATACCGGTTTCTAATAAAGATTTAATTAAAGTCTTGGTGCGCATCATAAATAATGCCGCCGGTATGCCTTTACCAGAAACATCCGCAATAAGGATAACAAAACAATTATTATTTAAGGGGAAATAATCATAGAAATCCCCACCGACAACTTTTGCCGTCACCATTTCCGCATAAATATCAAAATCGTGGATATCGTAATATGCTTCATTAGGAGGTAAGGCCCCCATTTGAATGGCTTTCGCGTTTTCCATTTCTTTTTCATTGATGGCTTTTAAGGTCTTCACAGTTTCATTAATAGAGCCATTTAATTCGCCAAAATCTTTGGAATTATGACTATCTAATACGACATTTAAATTACCTTCAGTAATTTCTTTTAATCCGGTATTCACTTTGTCTAAATCGCGTAAGACATAATGTTGAATGATGCCATATGAAAGCCAATAAATAATGCCAAAAATAATGAATTGTTCATAAGTAGCAACATAAATGGACATTTCTCTCGCAAAAAGAATTTCGCTATCAAGCATCACCGCGGTGATGTAATAAGCTTCTTTTTCTTGTGATAAGAAATGAATTTTATTGATTTCTCCGCCGATTTTTACCGTACCACGATAAACTTTTAGCATTTCCATTTTGCTGGTATCACCATCATATTGGAAATCGGTTATTTCATGTTCGGTGTCACTGGCTTCCGTCATCGTGACGAGGTTGCCATTAAAATCAGTGACAATAATAAAACCATTTTCACCCACGCGTTTATTACGGACCGTTTTTTCAATGGTGTCTTCTAAATTTTTATAGAATAAAGTGCTATTATAACCAACTTGTACAAAACCACTGAAAGACAAATCTTTTCCAGCATATTTCATATCGGTTTCATTATCCGCGCCTATTTTCCGATATGCTTGGACATATTCTTCTTCCCCATTAACGAGAAGATGATCATAAAATTCTCTCGGTTGGGGACCATTATTTTTCATATCAAATTGTTCATCCACCCAACGGGAATCAGAAGAAATCACAATGATGCCATTTTCATCAATGATATTGATTTCGGATACTTCAAAATGCACGCCACCAAATAAATCAGGAGTGATTAGTGATAGTAAATAACTATTATCAATAATTTCACTATTGCTATTTCTTGTTTCTAAATTTTCGGCGATTTGACGAGTCAAATTTAACAAATTTTCATCCGCTCGATCTTGGACATCGTTAGTCACCTCTACTGCATCATTAATCAAAGTGTTTTTAGCGTTATTTTCCGCGATTTGGGATTGGATATCAAAAGTAAAGATGAACATGGCTCCATAAGCGAATAATACGGCGCCAAATAAAGACAATTGTAAAACCGTGGAAATCCGCCAATTATGGCGAGAGACACGAGCCGCTCTCCAATCGTGCGAAAATAATTGAATAAGACCAACACCCAAACCAACAGAAATGGCGACACCAATAATCATGGGGTTACCAATTTTACTGACATAACTAAATGCCGTGGTGGTATCGGTCATATTAGTGACAAATATCATCAAAATATGACTAGTTTCTAAGACAGCACCAATTAAAAGACCTTGATACCAAGTTGGTCTTCTTTTTCTAAAGAAAACAAAATGTAACAAACTAGCGGAAGCACCGGAAATAAAGGTGGAAATACTACACGCTAATTGGGTGTAATATGTTCCTTTCCAGAAAGCGGAAAGGAATCTTTCAAAGCCACCGATAAAGCCTGATATTAAACCAGCTGGCCAGCCAAAGCATAAACCAGCAATAATCGGTGCGGAATCACGGACATTTAAAACAGCTCCATTACTTTGCACACCAAATTCGGTACATAAAACAGCAATGATACCAAAACCAACACCAAAAATAATTTGTTTGATCCAATAATTTAATTTATGAAAAGCGGTCTTTTCTAAAAAATAAAAACCAACCGCTGTAATAGGGGCTAATAAAGCGAATAATCCTAATAATAAATATGGAACCATGAGTTAATTATAAAACAGTGGTGGATTTTATAAAATCCCTTTTTCTTTAATATGTCTTTTTAAGGGGAAAATGTTTAATTCCGGCTTCAAGGAATTCTTCCCCAATTATTTCGTATCCTAAGGACAGATATAAAGGCAAAATATCACTCATTGAATGAATATAAATAGTGCACGGATTATATTTATGACCAATTAAATCACCTAAAAAATTAATCGCTGAAGAAGCATAGCCATGATGTCTTTCTTCTTTGATAATCGCCACACGTTCTATCTTATAGCCATCTTCATAAGGCCGATAACGGATGCAGCCAATCGGGTTATCCTTTAGATAAATAAGGAAATTGTGCGAATCTTTTTCCGTATTTAAATCAATTTCATCCGCAAAAGAAATACCATATTCTTCCACAAAACAGCGATATCTAATATCAGACATAATAGCCATTTGGTATGAATCAATCACCGGTCTTAAAGTTAAGCCTTCATTATTTAATTGATAGGCAATATCTTCACCCCATAAATCCATTTGTTCATATTTAGATAACATCTTGATGAAATTTTCTTGGGCTTGTGGGTAAGAATGATAAATATCATTCATGAGATTTTTAATATCTTCTCTAGTGGTGGTTTTATCCGCGGGGCAATGCGAATCAAAAACGGGTAGATTCTCTTCTTTCACTAATCTTTTAATTTCATTTTCATGTGTCAATATAAGAGGACGAATAAAAGTGATATCCGCTTTCGCTAAATGCATTTTCGGTGAGAAAGTAGCAATACGCGAACCATATATTTCATTCATCATTAAAGTTTCAATCGCATCATCCGCGTGGTGGGCGAAAGCCACTTTATTAAAAGCAATCTCATTTGCCACTTTATTAATCGCCGCTTTTTTCATCCGGGAGCAAATAGAACAGGGAAGATGCTTTAAATCTTGTTTCTCTTGCTGAATTTTTAAAATCTTATATACTTCGCGACAATCAACGACCATTAACTCCAAACCAATAGAACGACAAAATGTCACCATAGGTTGAGGATTAAAATTTGGAAAACCCAAATCCAAAGTGACCGGTTGAAGCTTAAAATCAGTGTGAGAAAATTTCTGATATAAAGTCAAACAATAGGTTAAAGCAATACTATCTTTTCCGCCTGATAAACCGATGACAATTTTATCGCCATGTTCAATAAGATTATAGGTGCTATCAGCTTTCCTGATACAAGCCAAAACCGTTCTAATTGATTTCATAGTGATAATTATATTATCATAAAAATAATGGATGGCATATTATTAATTGATAAAGAAAAAGATTGGACTTCCCATGATGTTTGTCAAAAAATCAAACATCTTTTAAAAGTGGATAAAGTCGGTCATAGTGGAACTCTTGATCCTTTTGCCACTGGTTTATTAATTGTCGCTATCAATAAAGCCACCAAAGCCTTGCTTTATGCTAATTTTTCTTATAAAACTTACATTGCCGAATTAGCGTTAGGTAGCAAAACTTCAACAGGTGATGTCACAGGGGAAGTAATAGAAAACA
The DNA here is from genome assembly GCA_905236715.1 of uncultured Bacilli bacterium. Lineage (GTDB taxonomy): Bacteria > Bacillota_I > Bacilli_A > RFN20 > CAG-826 > RUG13091. The sequence goes on from CAJOMQ010000001.1 coordinate 25,493, forward strand.
AAGATGTGCCTAATCTAAACAAAGAACAAATTAAAGAAGTATTGTCTTCCTTTGTCGGCCATTCATCCCAATTAGTGCCGATGACCAGTGCGGTACATGTGAATGGAATGAAATTATATAAATATGCTCAACAAGGTCTTGATGTCGAGCGACCATCACGAGAAATAGATATCAAATACATCAAACTTTTATCTTTTGATAAAAATATCATTAAATTTCAATGTTTGGTCTCTTCTGGTACCTATATCAGAGTGCTTGGGGAAGATATCGCCGAAAAATTAAATACCGTGGGCCATCTTGTTTCTTTGAAACGAATCGCTTTTGGCGAAAATGAATCGTTGAAATTAGAAGACGCGATCAAGATAGAAGATGTTAATATTGATCAAATTAAATCAATCATCAATTTTATTGATTTGCCACATTATGAAATTGATGAAGAGATGGCGAAAAGAATCATTTGCGGACAAACAGTCCCGTTACAAACCAAAGAAAATAAAGTCTTAATCGTGTATAATAATGATGCCATCGCGGTCTATCAAAGAGACCATGGTGATTATTTCAAATGCGAAAGGGGTTTGTGGTAGATGCAAATTATTGAATTCACCTATCCAAATATCGAACCAATTAATGAAGATTTAACGCTTTGCTTAGGCTTTTTTGATGGCATGCATTTGGGGCACCAATTATTAATCAAAAATGCCAAAAAAGAAGGTTATAAAGTTGGTGTCTTTACTTTTGATAATTCACCCGCTTTTGTGTTAGGGAAAATCAATGAGAATCTCTGCTTAACATCAATCGCCGATAAAGCGGAATTTTTATCCGAATATAACATCGATTATCTTTTCTTGATGCATTTTGATTTGGAAACCACCAAAATCACCAAAGATGAATTTATTGATAATGTTTTAAAAATTATTAATCCAAAAGTTATTTTCTGTGGTGAAGATTATCGTTTTGGTGCTCGTGGTGAAGGTAACCCTAATTATTTGTCTTTATTCTTCCCGACAAAAGTTTTGGGAATTGCCAAAAAAGATGGCATCAAAATTGCCTCTCGCGACATCAAAAAATTAATTCAAACCCATAAAATAACAAAAGCCAATGAATTATTAGGAAGACCTTATCGCATTAATGGGTTAGTCGTAGAAGGAAATCACCAAGGTAAATCTTTAGATTTTCCCACAGCAAATCTCAAATTGGATTATCCCTATGTTTTTCCGGATTTTGGTGTTTATATGGGATATGCCGAAATATATGGAAAAAGATATAAAGCTATCATCAATGTTGGCACTCATCCCACCTTACTTACTTTATTTAAACCCATCATTGAAGTTCACATCATTGACTTTGATGGGAACATATACGGAAAAGATATTTTCATCGAATTTATCGACTATATGCGGAGCGAAAAGAAATTCGCTTCCGTCGAAGAATTAAAGGCCCAATTAGAAAAAGATAAAGAAAAAGCAAAAAATACTTTGAAATAATTACGAAAGAATATATTATATTCCCAGCGACTTTCGCGCAGTCTACCGAATCCTCGACGGTTCACCGGGTGAAAGTTAAGAAGAAAATAGGAGGAACATTTCATGGCATTAACCAAAGAAATGAAAGCGGAAATTGTCAAAAAATATGGCAAGAATGAAAAAGACACTGGCTCTGTGCAAGTGCAAGTGGCCTTATTAACCGCGCAAATCAAAGCTTTAACTGCTCACTTAAAAGCCAATCACAAAGATGCTCACAGTAAGCGTAGCTTGATGATCTTAGTCGGTCAAAGACGTAGTTTATTAGACTACCTCATCAGAACCGATAGAGAAGCATATCTCAAACTAATTGTCGATCTCGGATTACGTAAATAATTAGGAGATATCGAAACAAACCGCGAAATGCGGTTTTTCTTTTTCTATAAAACTGTTGATATCAGTTTTATATTTACATATAATATGACCGTTGAAAATTTAAAAAAGAGGTAAAAAAATGAAAAGAGTATTCGAATTAGAATTCGAAGGAAAGAAGTTTGTCGTTGAAGCCGGTGAAATCGCCAAACAAGCCGATGGCGCCGTCTTAGTGAGATTAAACGACACAGTTGTTCTTTCCACCGCATGTTGCTCCGACAATCCCAAAGAAGGAGATTTCTTCCCTCTCACCGTCGGATATGAAGAAAAGCAATATGCTGTTGGCAAAATTCCTGGCTCCTTCTTAAGAAGAGAAGGCCGCGCTAGTGAACATGCCACCTTAACTGCGAGATTAATCGATCGTCCCATTAGACCGATGTTCTCCGAAGGATTTAGAAATGAAGTGCAAATCGTTAACACCGTGATGTCTGTTGATCAAGATTGCACACCCGAAATGACCGCCATGCTCGGTAGCTCCTTAGCCTTAGGAATTTCTGATATTCCTTTTGATGGACCTATCGCTGGTGTCCAAGTTGGTCGCGTTAATGGTCAATTTATCATTAACCCCACCGTCGCGGAAAAAGAAGCTAGTGATTTAAATTTAACAGTCGCTGGTACTAAAGAAGCCATCAATATGGTGGAAGCCGGTGCTGACCAATTAGATGAAGACACGATGCTTGATGCTTTAATGTTTGGTCACGCTGCCGTGAAGAGATTATGCGAATGGCAAGAAGAAATCATTAAAGAAATCGGTGTCGAAAAAAGAGAAATTGAATTATATCAACCTGATCCCGAAGTGGTGAAAGATATCACCGATAGAGCGGAAGAAAGATTGAAAAAAGCTATCTCTATCTTTGATAAATTAGAAAGACAAGATGCGATTGACGCGATTGAAAACGAAATTATCGAAGATTACGATTCCCGTAAATATGAAGATGAAAAAACCCATCAAAAAATCATGCACATGGTCAACGAAACTTTAGAAGGTTTAGTGGCCAAAGAAGTGAGAAGATTAATCACCGATGAAAAGATTAGACCTGATGGTCGTAAAGTCGATGAAATTCGCCCTTTAGATGCGCAAGTGGATTTATTACCAAGAGTGCATGGTAGTGCGATGTTCACCCGTGGTCAAACCCAAGTCATCTCGGTCACCACTTTAGGGGCCAAGAGCGATGAACAAATTATTGATAATTTGACCCCTGAAGAAACTCGTCATTGGATGCATCATTATAATTTCCCACCATATTCTGTTGGTGAAGTGGGAAGAATGGGGAGCCCAGGCCGTCGTGAAATCGGTCATGGTGCCTTAGGCGAAAGAGCCTTATCTTATGTCATTCCTAGCGAAGAAGAATTCCCATATACCATCCGTACAGTCGCGGAAGTGTGTGAAAGTAACGGTTCTAGTTCCCAAGCTAGTATCTGCGCTTCTTGTATGTCCTTAATGGCCGCTGGTGTCCCTATCAAAGCAATGGTTTCTGGTATTGCCATGGGCTTAATTAGTTCTGGTCCATTAGATGGCAAACACCCCTATACTATCCTTACGGATATTCAAGGTTTAGAAGACCATTTTGGCGATATGGACTTCAAAGTGGCAGGTACCGAAAAAGGTATTACCGCTTTACAAATGGATATCAAAATTAAAGGTGTCACTCGTGATGTTCTAAAAGAAGCCTTAGCGCAAGCCCATGATGCTCGTGCCCAAATTCGTGAAGTGATGAAAAAAGCCATCGCCGAACCACGTCCTGATGTCGGTAAATACGCACCAAAAATGGATACATTTAAAATCGATGTCGATAAAATTAGAGAAGTTATCGGTACCGGTGGCAAAGTCATCAATGATATTATCGCTAAATGCGATAACGTCAAGATTGATATCGAAGATGATGGCCAAGTCACCATCTATCATATGAATCGCGATGTCATTAACCAAGCGAAACAAATGATTCTTGATATCGTTAGAGAAGCCAAAGTTGGTGAAGATTTTGAAGGCGAAGTCACACGTGTGGAAGATTATGGTGCTTTTGTCCACTTATTCGGTAATGTGGAAGGCTTATGCCACGTCTCCCGTTTAGGCTGGGGCTATATTGAAAATGCCTCTGACGTCGTCAAAGTGGGTGACCGTATCAAAGTTCGCGTCATCGAAATCGATGATAAAGGTAAAGTGAAAGTCTCCCACAAAGAATTCACCGAAAAACCCGAAAATTATACGGAAAGACCAGCGAAAATTGAACATCATGATCGTCCCGATCGTTCCTTCAAAGGTCCCCGCAAATTCAAAAAATAGAAAATAAAACATCAAGGCTCTCGATTTGAGAGCCTTTTTCGTGTATGATACATACGTAAATTAGTTTTATTGATGTATGAAAAAATTCTTTCGTAAATTATTCTCACCAACCACTTTTATCATCTTAATTTTGCTATTAGAATTAGCGATTTTAATTTTTGGCTTTTACCTTATTGAATTTATTTTTGAAAACTACGTCCCTGAAGAATATAGTAGTCTTTCTTTTTTGACGTATATATTCATCCGGTTCTTATTATGGATTTTCCAAATGATTATCTTTTTCCGGATTATCAATAAATACGAAAATCCTGAATATAAAGTCACTTGGATTGCTTTTATGGCGATTTTACCCGTGAGCACAACGATTATGTATCTCATTTTCGCTAATCACGGATTAAGAAAGAAAGATCGTCGTATCATCTTGCCCACGAACAAGATACAAGAAGGGATATTCCAGTTAAAAGAAGAAGAAATCGACGATTTCCGCTATAACGTCCCACTGGAATATCGTGGCATCTTTAAATATTTAAGAAAAACCACCCGTTTATCAAATAGTAAAGATAACCAAGTTACATATTTTAAAAACGGTGAAGCATTCTTCCCAGAATTTGTCCGTTGCTTATCGGAAGCCAAAGAATTCATCCTTATGGAATTTTTCATCATCGGTGAAGGCAAGTGGTGGAAACAAATAGAATCAGTTTTAAAGCAAAAGGCGAAAGAAGGCGTAGAAATAAGACTCATCTATGATGATATGGGCTCTTTTGGTTTATTACCTTCTTCTTATCCTAAACAATTAGCCAAATTTGGCATCAAATGCTATAAATTTAACAAATTTAAACCATTATTATCCGGTGTATATAATAACCGGACTCATAGAAAAATCGCTGTTATTGATCACAAATATGGCTTTACCGGTGGTATGAATTTAGCGGATGAATACGCCAATGAAATCGTCCGCTTCGGTTATTGGAAAGATACCATGGTGAAAATTGAAGGTCGTGGTATTGCTAATTTAATTGCTACTTTCTTACAAAATTATGATTTATGCACCCACAAAATTTCTGATTATAAGAAATATATTGAAGGTGAATACCCACAATATGAAAATGGTGGCTATTTATTTGCGTTTGGCGATGGTCCTGGTAGCTTTGACGGTAACGAACAAATTGGTGAACAAAATTATTTAAATATCATTAATTCCGCAAAAAGAGAATTATGGATATCCACTCCTTATCTCATTCCTACTTATCGTTTAACAGAAGCTTTAAAAAACGCCGCGAAAAGAGGTGTGGAAGTGAATTTATTTGTCCCCGGCATTCCCGATAAACGCGTCGTTTATTGGATGGCCAAATGTGATTTTCACATTTTAGTGGATGCCGGAGTCAATATTTATATCTATAAACCAGGTTTCAATCACGAAAAAGAATGTTTAGCGGATGATATTATCGCCTTTGTGGGTACCATTAATTTTGATTTCCGTAGTTTAACACATCATTTTGAATGTGGCGTGGATATTTATAACGACCCATGTTTAAAAGATATCAAAGAAGATTTTTTAGAAATGAAAATGCAATCACAAATTGTGGACAAAGCCTATAAAGTTAATGGCTTTCAAAGATTTGTGGCCTCTATTCTCAAATTAGTGCGCACATTGTTATAAGTTGGGAGGAAAAGACAATGTATGATGTTTTAATTATCGGTGCCGGTGTCACCGGTGCGATGATCGCGAGAAATTTAGCTAAATATCAATTATCTGTGGCCTTATTAGATAAGGAAAATGATGTTGGTAATTTAACTAGTAACGCTAATTCGGCAATTATCCATTCTGGATATGACCCTGTTCCCGGTACTTTAAAAGCCAAATTCAATGTTCTTGGTAATCAAATGTATGACCAAGTCGCCGATGAATTAGATGTACATTTTTATCGTTATGGTTCTTTAACCGTCGCTTTATATGATGAACAATTACCCGTTTTAAACGAATTAGCGGAAAGAAGTAAATTAAATGGTGTCCCCGTGCAATTATTAAACGCCGAAGAAGTAAAAGCGCTAGAACCTAATATCAGCCCCAATGTTAAAGGAGCTTTATTAGCCCCCACAGCCGGCGTTATTGATCCCTTTAATTTAGTGGTCCATGCGGTGGAAAACGCGGTCGATAACGGGGTGAAATTATTTTTAAATGAAGAAGTGGTTAATATCAGCAAAACCAAAGATAAATTCTTAGTTCTAACTAAGAAAGGACAATATGAAGCTAAAATTGTCATTAACGCCGCCGGGGCATTTGCGGATAAAATTGCCTCGATGTTTGAACCCATTGATTGGCATATTATTCCGCGTAAAGGTGAATATTTTGTTTTAGACCATTTTGCTTATGGCTTTGTTAATCACACGATTTTCCCTTTACCAAGTGAAAAAGGAAAAGGCATTTTAGTGACGATGACTAGTTCCGGTAATTATCTAGTGGGACCGAGCAGTGAAGTAGTTAATGATCCCGATGATTATCAAACAGATGGTCCTACTTTAGCCAATGTGAGAAAACAAGCCACCGATATGGTACCAAATATACCATTTAACCAAGTCATAAGAGTCTTTTCTGGCATTAGACCGACACCAAGTACACACGATTTCATTCTTGGCTATGCCAAAACTGATAATCATTTCATCAATGCCGCTGGTATTGAATCACCTGGTTTAGCAAGCGCTCCCGCGATTGGTCAATATGTCGTAGAAGAATTAGTGAGACCTCTTATCGAATTAATTCCTAATCCCAATTTCAATCCGAGAGTAAGAAAATATAAAGTCATGTACGATATGACATTAGAAGAAAAAGAACAAGCCATTAAGGAAGATCCCGATTACGGCAAAATCATCTGTAATTGCGAACATATTCCTTTGGGACAAATCAAAGATGTTTTATCGCGTAGTGTTCCTCCACATAGTGTGAAAGGGGTGAAACGTCGTGTCCGTGCCGGATATGGCAAATGTCAAGGTGGCTTCTGTTCACCAAGTGTCGTTTTGCTTTTAGCAAAGCATTATGGTATTTCGCCATTAGAAGTGAGTTATGATCAAGAAAATTCTCCCATTCTTTTACAAAAAGTAAAGGAGGTCAAATAAGATGCGTAATGTTGATTTATTAATTATCGGTGGTGGTTCCGCGGGTATGGCGGCCGCCATTAAAGCAAGACAAGAAGGTGTTCAAGACATCTTAATCGTGGAAAAAGATGATAATTTAGGTGGCATTTTAAATCAATGCATCCATAATGGTTTTGGTTTAACCGAATTTAAAGAAGAATTGTCCGGTCCTGAATATTTAGCTCGCTTTGTCGAACAAGTAGAACAATTACAAATTCCCTACGAACTCAATACGATGGTCATCGATATGACTCCTGATAAAATTGTTACTATAAGTAACAAAAAAGATGGTGTTTCCCAAATTAAAGCCAAAGCTATCGTGATGGCCACGGGCTGCTATGAAAGAGGAGCGGGTGCCATTCAAATTCCTGGTGATAGATGTGCGGGAATTATCACTGCCGGTACTGCCCAAAAATATTTAAATATCCATGGCTATATGGTTGGTAAACGCATTGTCATCCTCGGTAGTGGTGATATCGGTTTAATTATGGCGAGACGTCTCACGTTAGAAGGGGCGAAAGTCATCTGCGTGAGTGAAATTATGCCTTATAGCAATGGATTAAATCGAAATATTGCTCAATGCTTAAATGATTATGATATTCCTTTATATCTTTCGCGTAGTGTTAGTAAAGTCGAAGCTAAAGATGGACGCTTATATCGCGTCACTCTTTCTGCGGTTGATGAAAAAATGCAGTTTATTCCCGGAACAGAAATGGTCATAGATTGTGATACTTTAATCTTATCCGTAGGATTAATTCCATATATATCCTTATTAAATAATATTAATTGTCCTTTATCTTCCACCAAAGGTGCGAAAGTGAACGAATATATGGAAACAATGATTGATGGCATCTTTACTTGTGGTAATTGTCTCCACGTACATGATGTCGTGGATTTTGTCACCGATGAAGGCCGCTTGGCGGGTCATGGTGCCGCCCTCTATTTAAAAGGCGAATTACCGAGTGGTGACATTATAAATGTCAAACCCGGTGATGGCATCGGTTATGTAGTCCCACAAAATATCGATCAAAACATGAATGAAGATGTCACTTTGAAATTCCGTGTTCGTAAGCCGGTCAAAGACCAATGGCTCATTATTGAATCGAATAATCAAATCATCCAAAAGATATTTAAACCAGTTCTAATTCCTAGTGAAATGGTGATGGTGAAATTATCTAATGATAAATTAAAACAAACACAAGGGGAATTAACCTTGCGATTGGAGGCCCGTTAATATGAAAGAATTTACTTGTATTGTCTGCCCACGCGGATGTCATTTAACTATCGATGATAATATGAATGTAACGGGTAATTCTTGTCCCCGTGGTAAAGAATATGCGATTAGTGAAATCACTAATCCCGTGAGAACCATAACTTCTTCTATCCGAGTCACCAATCGCGAAGATTTATTAGTGTCCGTGAAAACTAGTGGACCCATCCCCAAAGGAAAAATCTTTGATGTGATGGAAGAAATTAATAAATTAGGGGTCTCCGCTCCATGTCAAATAGGACAAATTGTCAAAAAAGACGTCCTTGGCTTAGGTGTGGATATCATTATTACCAAAAATATTAAATAATTATCTTTTTATTGCGAATTTTCTATCTTAAAGTTTGCTAATTGCGAAAATTTGATTATAATAAAGTCAAGATATTTGACATAGTCAATGTTGGGGGTTTTATGGCAGATAAAGTCAAAATTTGTGCTTTAGGTGGTTTAGACGAGAAAGGAAGAGATTGCTATATCGTCGAAATTAATGATGATATTTTTGTTTTGGACTGCGGCATTTCTTTCCCTGATAAATCCTTACCAGGTGTTGATTGCCTGATCCCTAACCCCGAATATCTCGTCCAAAATAAGCATCGTGTCAAAGCTTATTTAATCACCCACGGGCATGATGAATCGATGTCCGCGGTGAAATATTTTGTCAGTCAAGTACCCGCGCCTATATATTGTTCTAGATTCACAAGAATCTGCATGGAAGGGCAAGCCAAGATGCACCATAACAAGACAAAAATGAACTTCGTAGAGGTTAAACCATCCGATAAAATTATCATCGCTGGACACGAAGTGCGTTTCTTCCAAGTGCCTCATAATGTGGGTGAATCTAGTGGTGTCGCTTTATGGACTGATCGTGGTTGGATTATTTATACTTCCGACTTTATTGTCGATTTTTCCGTTAATGAACCAATCTACTATTTAGATTTAAAAACATTAGAAGATATTGCCACCAAAGACACCCTTGTCATGTTAGCGGAATCTAAAGCGGTCAACCGCAGTGGTTATTGTTCGCCAAAACATAAAACCAAAGGCATTATTGAGAAATATTTTCGTGACGAAGATAAAAGAATTTTTATCGATTCCTTCTGGCAAAATGGCTACCGTATTTACGAAATATTAAAACTTTGTCGTACTTATAATAAAAAACTCTATCCCTATGATTGCTATACAAGAATGATTCTCAAAGAATACGAAAAAGCGCAAGCAGATTTATTTAATAATTTAGAAATCGTTACTCCCACAGATTTATTACGTGTTAGAAATCAAGATTTAGTCATTCTATTGCTTGGCCAAGGTGATGAATTATATGAAGAATTACAAGATTTATCACGTGGCGATAACGAAGATAAACGTATTGTTTTAGGAAAAGATGACATCTTTATTAATGTCGCTCTTCCTTTACAAACACAAGAGACTTTATCAACACGCGCTGTCGATGCTTTATATCGTACCGGATGTGAAGTAGTGTGGGTTAGCGGCAAAGATGTCACCTCCATGCACGCACAAAAAGATGATTTAAAATTCATGCTCTCCTTATTAAGACCAAAATATTATTGGCCAGTCCGTGGTAATTTCGTCAATATGATGATTAATGCCCGTTTAGCCTTAAATATGGAAATTGGTTTAAATCACACCAACGTGTTTGTGATGGATAATGGCATGCAATTAGTGTTTGAAGGTAATACTAGACCCAATATTATTCCAAACGAAGTCAATGGCATTAATATTGCCCCCGTTTTAGTGGATGGTGATGGCTTTACCCATGGCGATAATAACGCGGTTGATGAAAGGGTGCAAATGAGTGAAGATGGTGTCGTAGTCATTGCGTCCACTGTGTCTCTTAATGCTAAAAGCATTATTGCGGGACCAGATTGTCAGATGCGTGGCTTTGTTTATGTGAAAGAAGCCGAACCTTTGTTAAAATCAATTTCTAACATCTATGTCGATGAAATTAATACCCATTTACAATTACCCAATTTTGATGTTGATGCCGTAGTGGCCGCGGTGAAAGATCGGGCTCATAAATTCATCAAAAGAGAAAATGGGCGTGAGCCATATATCTTACCGATTATCCAAATCGTTGAATAAAGCACTTAAAGGTGCTTTTTTTCTTGATTTTTATTAGACTTATTTTCGTATACGCGTATATAATATTTAATATGAGCGAAAAGAAACCCGTCAAACAAATAAATAAGAAAACTGTGGCCTTTTTCATCGGTGTCGCGATCTGTTTATTATCCGTTATTCTTATCATGAATGTCGGAGCACCCGCCAGAGCGATTGCCTTTCCATTCTTTTATTTATTTGGGGTAGTTAGTTATATATTTTATTTATTCTTTTACGCGGTTGGACTTTCATATTTATTCCGTAATAAAGGGATAAAAATTGGCTTTAACGGCAAATTATTTGGTGGCATTTTCATTTTTATTAGTTTTTGTATGATGGCCACCTTAATTCAATGCAAGGGAAATTTACCTGGTAAGGATTTTGCCCAAACATTAAAAAATCTCGTATTTGGCACGGCTGAACAATCTAATTTTGTCGCTGATTATGGCGGCTATTGGAAAGCCAGCTTCATCAATATGTTTGGTTCATATCCTTTCGGTGGTGGTTTATTGGGTTATATGCTTATCGGTATTCTTCCAGCTTCTGTACAAAAAGGATTAGGCTGGACTATTACCATTATTCTTTTACTTGGTGGATTAACACTAATTTTCCTAAAGAAAATTTTATCTCTTGTGAATAAAAAGAAACAAAAGAAAGCCACAAAAGAAGAAGAAAGACAAATTTATGTGGAAGAAACTTCCATTCGTTCTAACGAAAAAGAAAATATCCGTAACGCTTCGCAAATTGATGATGGATATACTGGTGAAGTAAGACCTTTATATGCCACACCTTCGACACCCGTCGATTATAATCAAAGAAATAATGTAGCTCCATCCAGTCCTTATTCATCTTCTTCCTATGCTGGAGATGGTTCTTTTACTCCTGCGCGTTTTATTAGACAAAATAGTGGAATGAATGAAAATATTGTGCCTCCACAAAATAATAATCCCATTATTCCTCCTGTTATGATGACCGGAGAAGAAGCCCTTATCCAAGATAATAAACAAAATAGTAAAAACGAACAATTAACTCTCGATTTTGAAGCAGAACCTCAATTCGATGAAAAATTATTACAAGCGCAACCCGAATTTGCTCCGATTGAATCTGCGCCTAAGAATAATGTAGAAGTCACACCTGTGGCTCCAGTTGTTAGCGCTCCTATCCCGCAACCAGCGCCCGCTCCGGCTCCCGCTCCCGTGGTGAAACCAAAAATCAAATGGATTCCACCAAGTACCGCGTTATTAGAAGATTTACAAACGGAAGAAGCTTCGGAAAAGAATAATGCGGTCGCGGAAGAAAGAAGAGCGATGATAAATCATAGCTTTGAATCTTATGGCATTGGTGCATATTGTGTTGATCATATCGTCGGTCCGAGTGTCACTAATTTCCGTATTCAATATGAAAATAATGAGAAATCGAAAAATGTTTTTAATTTAATTGATGATATTTCTCGTAATTTAGGTGGTATTCCCGCGCGTTTCCAAAAAGTCATTAGAAATACCCAATATTCCGGCATTGAAGTTAGTAACGCAGTTATTACTCCCGTCGCTTTTAAGGAAGTCTTTAATGCTTTACCAGACCCCAAAAAGAAACCTTTAGCCGTCGCTTTTGGTAAAAATATTGATGGCACGATTTGTTGGGCGGATATTGCCGAATTCCCCCATGCTTTAGTCTCTGGTACCACTGGTTCTGGTAAATCAGTCTTTATTCAATCCATTATTTGTACTTTAATTATGCGTAATTCACCAGATGATTTACGTTTAGTTTTAGTGGACCCCAAACAAGTTGAAATGGCCTCATACCGCGATATTCCGCATCTATTATGCCCAGTTATCTCCGATATGAAAAAAGCCAAAGTCATGATTGATAAATTAGTGCAAGAAATGAATGACCGTTATTCATTATTTGAAGAAAATTTATGTCGTTCGATTACTGAATATAACGAATTAGCGGAAGAAGAAGGAAAACAAAAATTACCATATATTGTCATGTTTATCGATGAATACGCTGATTTAATTCAAACATATAAAGAAGTAGCTACCCCAGTAGTGCAAATAGCCCAAAAAGCCCGTGCTTGTGGCATTCATATGTTTATTGCTACCCAACGTCCATCCACCGATGTTATCAGTGGTGTTATTAAAGGTAATTTACCAACCCGTGTGGCCTTAAAAGTGGGTTCTTATACCGATTCTGTCACCATTATTAATGAAGGTGGGGCGGAAAAATTATTAGGAAAAGGTGATATGCTGGTTCTTTCTGCCGTTGTGGATACCGAACCTCATCGTGTACAATCCTGCTTTATTCAAAATAAAGAAATCCGTCATATTATTGGCTATTTAAAAGAACATTATGAAGTCGATTATGATCCCAAATTCTTGAATCTAGAAGAAGAAGCTAAAGAAGCTGGCCAAGAATTAGTTAATGGTCCCGCTTTTGCCTATAATAGTGAAGATGATGAAGAAGCTAAATATAAATCCGTGAAAGAATGGGTCATGTCATATAAATATATGTCAATGAGCAAAATCCAAAGAGAATGCTCCATTGGTTTTAACCGCGCTGGTCGTTTCTTCAAACGTTTACAACAAGAAGGTATTATCGGTACCGAAAATGATGGTAATAAAGGCTGTCCGGTTTTAACTAATGATGCTTTTTATGAAAATGATGATAATATCGTCACTAGTGACGAACAATCGATAAAATAATTATGCAAATTGATTATTCTCCCTATTTAAAAGATGATTTAGGGGCTAATTTCCATCCTACTTATACGGAATTTGTCTTATGGGCTCCTGCTTCTACAAGAGTCGTTTTAAATCTAGAACAAGAAGATGGCTCTTTTAAATCTTTTATCTGCCAAAAAGAAGATAATGGGGTTTATCGTATCAAAATAGATGGTAATTATTTAAATAAAAAATATAATTACACAGTCACTAATGATGGAGAGGAAATAACCACCAATGACCCATGGGGTAAAGGTACTTCCCTCAATAGTGTTTATTCGGCGGTCGTGGATATTGAACAAATCAAAAATATGGGCAATATCAAGCCCACATATGAGATGAAATCGCCTCTTGACGCGATAATATATGAATTACATATTCGTGATTTTACCGAAGATAAACATAACGATATATCCGATAGACGTCATTATTTAGGTTTAGTGGAACCACATCGAAAAACTTTTGCGGGTCATCCTGCGGGCTTAGATTATCTAAAATTTTTAGGTATAACTCATGTCCAATTGTTGCCAGTATTAGATTTTTATGGACCGGATGACATCAATCCATTAAGAGGATATAACTGGGGTTATAATCCGATATCTTTCTTTGCGTTAGAAGGAAGTTTTTCTAAATCACCAGAAATTCCCCAATCCCGTTTAATTGAATTTAAACAAATGGTTAATGAATTACATAAGAATAATATTAGAGTGATTTTAGATGTTGTTTATAATCACGTTTATGAATATAAAAACACTTCTTGGCAGAAATTAGTGCCTGATTATTTCTTCCGTTTCTTACCAAACGGGAAAATTAGCGAATCCAGTGGTTGTGGTAATGATTTTGCCAGTGAAAAACCAATGGCCAGAAAAATGATTATCGATTCGATTAAATATTTGGTTGATGTTTTTGATGTTGACGGCTTCCGTTTTGACCTCATGGGCATCATTGACTATGAAACGATTAATTTAGCCCTAGAAGAGGCCAAAAAGATTAAAAAAGATATTATGTTTTATGGCGAAGGATGGAATATGCCGACCTATTTAGCAGAAAAATATCGCGCTTCCACGGATAATGCGAATAAAATGCCGGAAGTTGGCTTTTTTAATGATACCTTCCGCGATGTGATTAAAGGTTCGACATTTGATTTAGCTGATAAAGGTTTTATATCAGGAAATTTAGATAATTTAGCGGCGGTGGAATATGTCATGAAAGGTAGTGTGATAAATTCCCCTTATCATCATCGTTTTGATGCCGCGCATCAATCCATCAATTATGTTGAATGTCACGATAACCACACCTTATTTGATAAATTAGTGGTGGCCAATCACGATGAAAGTGATGATATGATTCTCCAAAGAATCAAATTCGCCAATTACGCGACGATGTTTTCTTTTGGTATACCTTTCTTTCATATGGGACAAGAAATTGGCCAATCAAAATTTGGTTTAGGTAATTCATATAATGTGATACGCGTGAATAATATGTCTTGGAAATTATTAGACGAAAGATATGATATGGCGTGTCAATTTCATCTGATTGCCACTTTAAGAAAAGAATTTGCCTTTTTCTTAAAATATGATGAACCCAGTGATATCGCAAATACATTTAAATTTAAAAGATGGGGGAATGATATTTTATGCGCTTATGCGATTGATAAACCGCAAATAGCCCCATATAAAAAAGTGATTATTTTATATAATCCGACGAATGAAAATAAACAATTCGAATTAGATGGATATTATGCTTATATGAGCATTATGAATAATGACCGCACCCCTAATTATATTAAAAACGGTATTATTCCCGCGGCTTGTGCGCAAATATTGTATCAAATGGAGAATGATAAGATATGATTTCTGATATCGTTTTAACAGGTGTTTTAAAAGAAGTATTTGATGATAAATTTCGTTATGTCGAAACGCATAATAACGATGTTTTTCATCCCACGGAAAATATTGTTTCGAAAATTCCTGTTTTATATTGGACAAGAGATAAAGATAATCCCTTTATTAAAGCAGCGGAAAATACATTTGTGATTATTCGTGGCCATTTAGAAAGTGATGGAAAGCATGGTTTATACGTTTTAGTGGAAACCGTGCAATTTGGTAAATAGATATGTCCCATCTCAGTCGTGGTATTTTCAAAACATTACCAATAGCGATATGGGATTATTTTGCTTGGATGATTAAATATTCCAGTAAAAAGAGACAAAAATACGCGATTGATAAAAGATATCGTCGTTTACAAAAATTAATTAAAAAAGTATCTGATAATTTTGAAATAACTTATCACATTGAAGGAAAAGAAAATCTTCCCGACGGCCCTTTGGCCTTTTTCCCTAACCATAGTGCGGGTTTTGATCCGATTGCTTTTATTTATAATTTAGATAAACCCACCGCATTCGTGGCTAAAAAAGAAATCAAAAAATGGCCAGCGGTAAACCGTTGTGTCAAAGTCATCGACGGTGAATTTATGGACCGAGACGATTTAAAACAATCTTTAAAAGTCATGATGCGTGTGGAAAAATCATTAAAACAAGGCAATATGAATTGGATTATTTTCCCGGAAGGCACGAGAAATAAAGACCCTCTTACTAATCTTCGAGATTTCCATCATGGTTCTTTCCGCCCAGCAGTGAAAGCAGGAGTGCCAATTGTGCCTGTTGCGATTTATGGTACATATCGTATTTTAAGCAACAAATATAAAAAATATCCTGTTTATATCAAATTTTTAAAGCCTTTAATGCCTGAAGATTATCAAAATATGTCCACACAAGAAATCGCTCAATACGCTCATGATGAAGTGCAAAAAGCTCTTTCTTTTGATTTATTGATTAAAGATCATAAATTTCATTAATCATAAATATTTGAATATTTAATCCCATAATAAAAGACTAGGAATTTTAGTTCCTAGTCTTATTTGTGTTGCTTGCGAAATTTGGAAATTAATCAGCAGGCATAACAATGATTTTGATAGTCATTGTTGTCTCATCAACTTTGTCAGCTCTAACAAGAATGGTGTTACCTTCAAATGTTTGATATACATAATAGAAATATGTCATATTAGCAAATGTTCCATCACCATCAAAATTATATCCTAAAGCTGTCCATGTTCCATAAGCCCATGTGCCGTCACCTTGTGTTAATACATAATTAACATACCAACCAAAATAACTAACGGAATCTTCATAAACGACTGTTACAATACCATCATCACCAGTGGTTGTAGTAACTGGATCAGCATCCACAATGGAGGTGAAATATGGTGTTAAATATTCGGCAACAGCGGCAGGACTCCAAGCTTTAACATCAATCACATCTTGCGCTGCTTTAGCATCGTTAACATATAATGTTAATTGAACTAATTTAGTTGTTTTGTTATATTGAACAACAACGAATTCACCAGTTGTAGCGTTATAAAGACCAACTGTTTGCAAGAATTCTTTTACAACATAGTTAGCGGTTCCTAAAGCTTCATAGTAGCCATTAACGATAGTCTCGATGTTATCACTGTCACCATAGGTGGCGGTGATAGTGTAGATTAAGGTCATGCCATATTCTTCATAATCATCGTCAAAGGTTCCTTCGTTACCCCAGTTAACTAGATAATTGGAAGCACCAGCTAATTCTGGTAAAGCACTAGCGAAATCATAAGATGTACCAGTTAAATCACTGGCTTTAGATTTGGCTCTATCAACATATTCCGCTTTAGCGGCATCCCATGTAGCGAAACTAGCAGTGACATAAATGCCAGAGGCAACGGCATCATCACTCAAATTGTATAATTCGAAGAAAACAGTTGTATCAGTGGCTTTCGCATCGCTGAGAATGACAAATTCATTAGATGTGGCATTGAAATAACCATCAGTTCTTGTTGTATTGAAGGTTTTTGCTTCAAATCCATTATCGAGTAAGAGTGTTTTTAAGCCGGCAACAAATGTTGTGGCATTTTCACCATCTGGCAAAGTATCTTTTAACACTAATGTGAATTCGTAATCAGTAAATTCACCTTTCTTTTCAAAGAGACTTTGGTAATAAGATTCGTAGTAGTAATCAAAGATAATTTGATCAACATATCCTTCAGGCATAGCTGGGATTTGAGAAGCGAAATCAGTTGTACCAAAGAAATCATTTACTCTAGCTTCATAGCCCGCTTTAACAACAGCGGCATCAGCATTGGTAATATTTGTGGATTCCCAAATACGGAAGAAAATATAAGCAGCTGGTTTAGCTTGTCCAGGAATTTCTCTTGAATCAACTTCAATGGTAAATCCTTCGAATGTATAAGTCGCAGCCCAACCGTTATAGCCTAATTCTGTAGTAGCATCATGAGGTTTCACGGCTTCTTTAGTGCCTTCTGGTAATAATACAAGTGCTAAAGTGTCGATGATTTCATCATAAGCATAATAATATCCACCATAAGTCCAATATTCTCTACCAAAATCAACATGTTCGATATTGATATCGTTTTTGTTTTTACCCATAGTAACATTTACTTCACCTAAAATGCTCAAAGCAGTCCATGGGAAGGCTTTTGCAAAGAAGTCGACGTTAATTGTAGAAGAGGAACCTTGTTCGATGGTTAAAACAGCTTCCACTTTACTTGCTGCATCAACTAATTTGTAAGCATATTCATTTTTGTCACTATCTGTGTTGACTGTATCAAGACTCCATCCGTCTGTTAAGGCATTAGCTTTTGTCACGACAGAAGTAATTGCATCATTGAAATTACCGGCTTTGACGTTAATTGTGGCTTCAAAAGCGCCGAAATCTTTGGCGTCTTTAGCAGGAATAGCAGCGATTTGCCATGAAGCAAAATTATTAATATCACCGTGGAAATAAGAATCATCCGCGAGATAAGAAATGAGGTTTGGATTATCATCGATACCGATATTTGGTAAAGCGGTTTCTAATCCTTCAGCAGCGATATCAATAACATCTTCCCATTTATCTAAGACTAAGGTGCTACCTTCATCGATATCAAACCATTCATCATCAAGGATCATGCCTAAGCCACCTTCACTGAGAGAGTAGAAGAAGTGAGCATCTAAAGAAATGACATCACCAACATCAGCATCAGCAAAGCATTCTTCTAAGAATTCAAAAGTTTCATCAGCTAATTCGCCAGGAACTTTGACAAACATTGGACAAGTGTTATCAAGATCATCCAAGTCTAATTGTTCACCAGGGAATGTCACATAGAAAGATGTGGCTTCTCCAGCGGCTAATTTGTCCGCTTCTGGTAATGATGCTAATTGGAAATCAACACCATAGAACGGGAAAGCGGAAAACGTTTTATTAAATTGGTTTTCGTAATAATATCTGTTGACATAACTTGACCAGGTGTAAACGCTACCAGCGCCTGCTTCTTCTAATGTCACTTCAGCTTCATCAACGAAAACACGACCATCTTCAGAAGCTACTTTACCTTTAACGGTGACAACATCTTTATAAGCGAAATCGCCAGCTTCTTTTTGATGTATTTCAACACCTGTTAAATCAGAATAATATTCAACGTCTGTTTCATTAACAAAGAGGACATTTCCATATCTTCCAGAAACAGCAGCGCCAGAGAATTCAACATATTGTCCATCTAATGTATAAGATCCATCGGATTCAATTTGATTAATTTGACCCGCTGTCACTTTTTTGTAGACAATTGTTTCTTCTCCAGAACTTGATTCATCACTCTGACTATTACTAGGTGTTTTATTTCCACAGCTAGCGACCATCGCGACTACTGCGGAGCAAGCTAGAATTTTCAGTAAGTTCTTTTTCATAAATATCTCCTTTCGCAAAAAATATAGCTTGTCAAAAAGATATGCCAAAACGAAAATTCTTGCAACTATTTTTTATTGTAAATAATAAATAATGTTATTTTTGTATTTTTCCTCTCAATGATTTAGGGAGGTGGTTTTTAATTACACTGATATCACATTTTGTGATATCAACATTGATATTTTCGTATTGTAATAAAACATTTCCTTTCGGGCATGATGTTCTAATGATATTTCCAGTAAAATATTGCTCTAATTCGGTGAAATTTAAAGAAAAAGCAGGTGAAAAGGTATCAACAAAATGAGAATAATGGTAATCATATTTGATGTCGTTATGAATTAATTCACCAATTTTAACACCTGTTCTGATGATGGATAGCCCTTTATTTTTAAATGCCTTTTGAAAGCCAAATAGGGTATTTCCGTATTTTTCTACATACGTGCACAAACAATCTATATTTTTATTTTGATTATTTTTTGTTGGTCCATTTTCTTCTTTGTTTTCTTTTAAAATTCCTGGCTTTTTGATTAAACAAATATAATGTCCCTCCCCAGGAAAAATAGAAGGTAATAAATGAACACCAATTGGTTGCTTTTTATTTTTATAAAATAATGGGGAATGATTAATCGGGCTTAATTGTGCATCGGTATTAAACAATAAATGGGTAATAACATCTTCATCTTCCTCCTCCGAAAAAGAACATGTGCTATAAACCATCGTGCCACCCGGTTTTAACATTTGATAAGCGATTAAAACCAATTGTTTTTGTTCTTGTTGATATTTCAAAACTTTGTTGTATGACCAATCTGATAACATCTTTTCTTCTTTGCGGAACATCCCTGATCCTGAACAAGGAGCGTCCACGATAATCTTGTCAAAATAAGAAAGATAATTTTTGTATATCTTAGCAAAATCATTATTGGTGATGACTAAATTACCTAAACCCAATCTTTCTACATTTTCTAATATCGCCATCGCTCTGGAATGAGAAATATCATTAGATATAATCACACCTTTATTGTGCATCAAAAAAGAAGCTTGGACACTTTTCCCTCCCGGTGCGGCGCATAAATCTAAAACCGTGTCATTATCTTTTGGTGATAACAAATAACTTGGAATCATCGCGGATGGTTCTTGTAAATAATAACAACCTAAAGTTTGATAAATGGATTTACCAAGTTGATATTCATTTTTGTCATAAATATAGGCATGTGGCACAATTGGATGCGGAGTAACATGAGGAAATAAAGAAAGAAATCTATCATCGCTCATCTTTCTTTCATTTAATAGCACTGCATGTTTAGCGTCATCATTTAAACTTTCTAGAAGTTGGTCAATTTCATCTTGATTTAAATATGATTTTAAATGTTCCGCAAAATCCATATCTCTATTTTATAGAGTTTTCGTGAAAAATGGTATGTTTATTAATTGTTATTATGTTAAAATCATTTGTTGAGGTATTGAACTATGAGAATGGTGGATCTAATTATCAAAAAAAGAGAAGGTCATGCCTTAAGCGATGAAGAAATTCGCTTTTGGATCGATGGCTATGCTAAAGGAGAAATCCCTGATTATCAATCAAGCGCGATGCAAATGGCGATTGTTTTCCGTGGTATGAATAAAAGAGAGGTTTCTACTTTAACTGATGCCATGGAACATTCTGGCGAAGTATTAGATTTATCTAATTTAAAAGGCGTTAAAGTTGATAAACATTCCACCGGTGGAGTTGGCGATAAGACATCCCTTGTTTTAGGACCCATGGTCGCCGCTTGCGGCGCTACCGTAGCCAAATTATCTGGTCGTGGCTTAGGTCATACTGGTGGCACCTTAGATAAATTAGAATCCATTCCTGGCATGTCCATCAATATCGAAGGCAAAAGATTTGAAGAACAAGTCAACCGCATTGGTTTAGCAATTGCGGGTCAAACCGCACATTTAGTTCCTGCTGATAAGAAGATGTACGCTCTTAGAGATGTTACAGGAACCGTAGAATCCATTCCTTTAATTGCCGCCAGTGTCATGTCAAAGAAATTAGCGTCAGGTTGTGATGCCATCTTATTAGATGTCACTGTGGGTGAAGGCGCTTTTATGAAGAATATGGAAAGCGCTCGTGAATTAGCCAAAATCATGGTGGATATTGGTAATGGTCTAGGAAGAGATACTCGTGCTGTTTTATCCGATATGGGTGAACCTTTGGGATATGCAGTTGGTAATTCTTTAGAAGTCAAAGAAGCCATTGAAGCTTTACATGGTCGTGGGCCCAAAGATTTAATGGAATTATGTTATACCTCTGGTAGCATTATGCTTGTCCAAGCCAAATGCGCGATTGATATGAATGATGGTAGAAAGAAATTAGAAGAAGCGATTTCTTCTGGTGCCGCTTTTGAAAAATTCCTCTTAATGGTGGAAGCTCAAGGTGGCGATACCAGTTATATCCTACATCCGGAAAAATTCCCCGTGGCGTCACGTATCATACCAATCTATGCTGAAGAAGAAGGATATGTCCATAAATTAAATGCTTTAGAAATTGGTGTTTCTTCCATGAAACTCGGTGGTGGAAGAGAGACTTTAGAAGATACAATTGACATGTCCGCCGGTATTGTTTTGAATAAGAAAATTGGTGATCATGTGAATAAAGGCGAATTATTATGTACTGCCTACACAAATAAAGAAGACATCGATGATATTTTGTTAGATATCAAAAATGCCTATGTTATTAAAGAAGAATTTGCTTTAGAACAACCAGTCATTAAAGAAATCATTCAAAAATAACTTAAATAGAGCATAGGGGTTGAATATTCAACCCTTTTTTCTTATTATTTAATCATGCAGAAACCATTAGCAGATTTATTAAGACCACAAAATTTAGATGAAATGGTGGGACAATCTCATCTACTTTCTCCCAATGCTTTATTCCGTAAAGTCATTGAATCGGGAAAGATTTCTAATATGATTTTTTATGGTCCTCCGGGAACGGGTAAAACGACCGCTGCGAAAATCATTGCCCAAAAGGCCAATATGTCTTTATATCAATTAAATGGGACAACGGCTTCTATAGAAGATATCAAAAAAATTATTGCTGACGTTAATAGTGTATTTACCACGAATGGTATTTTGTTATATCTAGATGAGATTCAATATCTCAATAAAAAACAACAACAATCTCTTCTAGAATTTGTGGAATCAGGAGATATCACTTTAATTGCGAGTACGACCGAAAATCCCTATTTTTATATCTATCCCGCTTTATTATCGCGTTGCACGGTTTTTGAATTTAAATCTATTAGCGCCAAAGAAATTGAAAAAGGTCTGTTAAGAGCGGCCAAAACTCTTAAAATCACCATCAAAGAAGACGCTCTTACCCAATTAGCGTTAGGCGCTAATGGGGATATGCGTAAAGCTTTGAATAATTTAGAATTTATCGCTCATTCCTTAAAAGGAAAGAAAACAATTAATCTCTCATTAGTTAATGAATTAATCGATAAAGCTAATATCAATTATGATAAAAGCGAAGATCGTCATTTCGATAATCTTTCCGCTTTTATGAAATCTTTAAGAGGAAGCGATCCCGATGCGGCTTTATTTTATTTAGCCAAGATGTTAGAAGCCGGTGATTTAATCGCCGCTTGTCGAAGATTATTATGTTCCGCTAACGAAGATGTAGGGATGGCTTATCCACAAATTATTCCTATCGTGAAAGCCGCCGTTGATAGTGCTCTACAATTAGGTATGCCTGAAGCACGTTTACCTTTAGCTAACGCCACGATATTAATTGCTACTGCTCCTAAATCAAATTCAGGAGTCTTAGCAATTGACGCCGCTATTAGTGATGTGAAAGCAGGCAAAGGAATTAATGTTCCACGTACTTTACAAAATACCCATTATGATGGCGAAGATGCCAACGTTAAGGGACAAAATTATCTCTATCCACACAATTATTCTCATCACTGGGTCAAACAACAATATCTACCCGATGATATCAAACAAGCGAAATATTATGTCTATGGCGACAATAAATATGAAAAAGCTTTAGAAGAATATTGGGAGAAAATAAAGAAATAATATGCGTATTGTTTTAACTACGGTCAAAGAAGCTAAAGTCGAAATAGAACAAAAGGTCGTTGCCCAAATAAATCGTGGCTATCTTTTACTAGTGGGCTTTACCCAAGGTGACAATCAAGAAATAGTCACCAAAATGGTGGATAAGTTGTTATCATTACGTGTTTTCCCCGATGAAAATGGTAAAACCAATTTATCTTTACAAGATATTAACGGAGAAATATGTTCTGTTTCTCAATTCACTTTATACGCGGATGTACAAAAAGGCAGAAGACCATCTTTTGTGGACGCTTTAGATCCAAAATCAGCGAACGAATTATATAATTTCTTCAATCAATATTTAGAACAATCTTTTGGTAAACCAATCCCCAAAGGTGTCTTTGGTGCCGATATGAAAGTCTTTTCCATTAACGATGGTCCCTTTACCCTACTATTAGATAGTAAGGAGATAGTGAAATGAAAATCCTTGTCGGTCTATCTGGTGGTGTTGATAGCGCCGTTGCGGCCTATTTATTAAAGAAGCAAGGTCATGATGTTACTGGCTGTTTTATGCGTAACTGGGATGCTTTGGCTAACGGTGATTATCTGGGTAATCCCACAATTAACAATAGCCAATGCCCACAAGAAAAAGATTATGATGACGCTGTCGCAGTGGCCAATAAATTAGGAATTAAATTATTAAGACATGATTATATAAAGGAATATTGGGATAATGTTTTTTCTTATTTAATTAGAGAATATGAAGCTGGAAGAACCCCTAATCCCGATATTTTCTGCAATAAGTATGTGAAATTTGGCCCATTCCTAGATTTTGCTAAAGAACAAGGATTTGATATGATTGCCATGGGTCATTACGCTGAGCGTATAGAAAAAGATGGAAAGGTTTATCTATGTAAATCCTTTGACCAAAATAAAGATCAAACCTATTTCTTAAGTCAAATTGACCAAAGACAAGTATCTTCTTGCTTATTTCCATTAGGAGATATTAATAAATCCGAAGTGAGAAGAATTGCTCATGAACTCGATTTAGAATCGGTGATGGATAAAAAAGATAGCACCGGTATCTGCTTTATTGGGGAAAGAAATTTCCGTGAATTCTTAAAGAATTATATCCCCGCACAAAAAGGCGATATTGTCGATATAGAAACTGGTCGCATTATCGGTCATCATAACGGCGCTATGTATTATACAATTGGTCAAAGAAGAGGTTTAGGTATCGGTGGAATATCTGGCGAAGAGGCCAAAGGCTGGTTTATTGCCAAAAAAGATGTCAAAAAGAATATTCTTTATGTCGCTAGTGGCGATGAAAATGATTATTTAATGTCGGATTCTTGCACTGTTGATAATTTAAATTGGATAACAGATAAACCGAAAGAAGGACAACATCTTTCTGCCAAATTCCGTTATCGGCAAGAAGATAAAGGTGTCATAATTCATTTTATTGATGAAAATCATATTAAACTCATCTTTGATGAGCCATATAAAGCGGTCACTCCTGGCCAAGCTGCCGTGTTATATGATGGAGAAATATGTTTAGGTGGCGGATTAATTCTCCATACTTATAAAAAAGAGCAACAAACGGATTAATTCCGTTTTTTTGTTTTCTTTATCTTTTATTTAATACATTAATGTGATACATTACTTACGCAGGAAAATAAATTCATTAACTAGTATTAGCGAGTGTCGGTGGGTGTAAAGGACATAACCAAGTGATGAATTAGCCACTTCCCAAGATTCGGGCAATGCCGACGTGTGATTAGCGATATTAATCATAATTAAGAGCATCCATAATAGTGGATGAATTAGGATGGTAACGCGGTATTAATCGTTCCTAAAGGGAACGTTTTCTTATATTTAGGAGGAAAAAAACGATGAAAAAAATGACTTCCAGCGAAATTCGCAACATGTGGTTAGAATTCTTTCAAAGTAAAGGTCATCATATCGAACAAGGAGCCTCTTTGATTCCCAAGAATGACCCCACTTTGTTATGGATTAATGCCGGTGTAGCAGCGTTAAAGAAATATTTTGATGGTAGTGAAATTCCTCCCAGCCGTCGTATCACGAATGCGCAAAAATCAATCCGCACAAACGACATTGATAATGTTGGTAAAACCGCCCGTCATCATACCTTCTTTGAAATGCTTGGTAATTTCTCTATCGGTGATTATTTCCGTAAAGAAGTTATACCCTGGGCTTATGAATTATTAACCGATGATAAGTGGTTTGCTTTTCCTAAGGAAAAATTATATGTCACTTATCATCCCAGTGATTTAGAAACGAAAAATTTATGGATTTCTTGTGGCATTTTACCTGATCACATGATTCCTCAAGAAGGCAATTTCTGGGAAATCGGCGCCGGTCCATGTGGTCCCGATACTGAAATATTCTTTGATCGTGGCGAAAAATATGATCCAGAAAATATCGGCGTCAAATTATTACAAGATGATTTAGAAAATGACCGCTATATTGAAATTTGGAATATTGTTTTCTCGCAATTTAATTCCGAACCCGGCAAAAAAAGAAGCGAATATAAAGAACTTCCTTCTAAAAATATCGATACCGGCGCGGGATTAGAAAGATTTTGTTGTGTGATGCAAGAAACTGACACGAATTTTGAAACGGATTTATTCTGGCCATATATTGAACAAGTGGAAAAGATGTCTGGTCATAAATATGAAGAAAATAAAATGGCCTTTCGAGTCATCGCTGACCATATTCGTGCAATTACCTTCGCTCTTGCCGATGGTGAGATGTTTTCTAATGAAGGAAGAGGATATGTCTTACGCCGCTTATTAAGAAGAGCGGATCGTTATGGCCGTGTTCTTGGTATTAACGAGCCATTCTTATATAAGATGGTGGATACCGTAGCAGAAGTCATGCATAGTTATTATCCATATCTAGAAGAAAAGAAGAATTTTGTCCAAAAGATGATTCAAGCGGAAGAAGAAAAATTCATCAAAACATTAGCTAATGGTGAGAATTTATTATTAAAAACTATCAAAGATAGTTCTCTTCTTTCTGGTAATGATATGTTTAAGTTATATGATACCTTTGGTTTCCCCAAAGAATTGACCATGGAAATATGTGAAGAAAATCACGTCAAAGTGGATTTAGATGGTTTTAATAAATTGATGGATGAACAAAAACAAAGAGCGAGAAACGCCCGTGGTGATTTGCAATCCATGAATAAACAATCTCCCGATTTGATGAATTGTCAAATTCCGAGTGTCTTTACATATGGAGTAGAACCTATCCAAGGTAAAGTTGTGGCTTTATTCAAAGATGGTGTCCAAGTCGATAGCATCAATGAAGAAGGCGATATTATCTTTGATCAAACAACATTCTACGCGGAAAGTGGCGGTCAAGTCGCCGATATCGGTGATATCGCAAATGAAAATACCGCCGCAAAGGTATTAGATGTTCATAAAGCGCCCAATAAACAACATTTGCATCACGTAGAAGTTTTATATGGTGAAATTAAAGTCGGTGATACCTTCACTTTAAAAGTGGACTCTTACCGTCGTAAGAAAATTGCCCGTAACCACAGTAGTGTTCACCTCTTACAAAAAGCTTTAACGGATGTTTTAGGTGACCATATTGCTCAACATGGTAGTTATGTCAATGATGAATATAGCCATTTTGACTTCAATCATTTTGAAAAAATGACCCCTGAACAAATCGCCGAAGTGGAAAGAAAAGTCAATCATTACATCGCTCAAGGAATTCCCTGTGAAACTAAGGTTTTACCAATCGAAGAAGCCAAAAAGATGGGTGCCAAAGCTCTCTTTGATGATAAATATGGAGACACTGTCCGCGTGGTTTGCTTTGATGAAGTATCGAAAGAATTCTGTGGTGGCACGCATGTTTCTAATTCCAGTGATATCGGTTTATTTGTCATTGAATATGAAGAATCTGTCGCCGCCGGAATTAGAAGAATCCAAGCCCGTACTTCTTTAGAAGCATATGAATTATTAAAGAAAAGAGAAAATATCTTATCGCACGTGAAAGATCAACTTGGTGTTAATTCCTTTGTTGATGTTCCCACACGTATCAATAATTTGAACAAAGAAAAAGAAGAATATAAGAAATTGAGTGAATCTCTTGCGGATAAATTAGCGTTTATCAACGCGCAATCATTAAAATCTTCTTTCCAAAATATCAATGGTGTGAATGTCTTATCCACTTTCTTAAAAGGTCAAAAAAGAGATAATTTATTATCTCTATTAGACAATTTGAAAGGTGAATATAACGATTATGTCATCGTTTTAATCGGTGAAGAAAATGGCAATTTACCCGTGGTGGTATCTGCGAGTAAAAGTGCGAATGATAAAGGATTATTAGCCGGAAATATTGTCCGTGGCGTAGCACAAATATTAAAGGGTTCCGGTGGTGGCCGTCCCGATATGGCTAGCGGGGCAGGTAAAGATATTTCGCAAATGGAATTAGCCCTATCTTATGTGAAAGGTTTAATTAAATAATGGTGGATAAAGTTATTGGCTTAGATTTAGGAACAACCACTTTAGGCATTGCTTATAACGATTCTTTGGGATTTGTACACGGCATTGAAACCTTTCGTTTCCCGAAAAATCAATATATTGTGGCCCGTAAACATGTCCATGAAATCGTGGAACGTTATATGATAAAAGAAATCGCAATCGGCTTACCTCTCCACTTGAGTGGAGATATGTCTGATATGGCGGAAAATGTCTTACGTTTTATCTCTGATTTAAAATCAGAAGACCCCACTTTAGATATTCATACAGTGGATGAAAGATTATCTTCCGTCAGCGCCAATAAAACGATTTCCACATTAGGTATGAATCACCAGCAAAGAAAAGATTCTGTCGATCGCATCGCGGCTTGTGTCATACTAGATACATATATAAGAGCAAAGGAGAATCAACATGGAAATTAATGATGAAAAAAGAATGATTGTGCTTGATGATCAAGGCAATGAATATAATATGGAAATTCTTTTTACCTATGAACATGAGGAAAGAAAGAAAAAATATGTCTTCTTCTATGATGAAAATAATCCCGAAGAAATCTACGTGATGAGTTATAACGATGAGGGAGAATTAGAAGATGTTGTTGATGAAGAAGAATATAACGAAATGTTAGAAGTCTTCAATGCCTATCAAGAAGACCCCGAAATCCAAAATTTAAAAGAAGAAAACTAATTAAATAAATAAAATGATGCCTAATCCGGCTGATATAGCTAATAAGACAATCGGATGCAGGCTCTTTTTATTTACCTTTTGATATAAATAAGCAAAGCTTCCTAAAAATAATAAAAGAGTAAATCCTTTGCGATTAAAAGAAATGGTTTGGGAAAATAAATCATTACCCATAAAGCAAATCGTTTGCACCATAAAGATAATCGCGGTACTTAAGATGAGGGCTAATATAACTGGTCTTACACCTCTTAAAGCACCTTTCACAAAACGATTAGATAATATCTTAGTTAAGATGAAGGCTACTAATAAGATGATGATAAAAGAGGGTAAAACGACACCAATCGTGGAACATATCGCTCCACCTATACCAGCGGTTTGACTACCAACAAAAGTGGCAATGTTAATAGCGAAAGGTCCAGGAGTGGATTCACTAATCGCGATAAAATTGGCTAAAGTGGAAGAAGATAGCCAACCACGGGCGACCACCTCATTTTCAATCATCGGGATCATCGCATAGCCGCCACCAAAGGTGAATAGGCCTATGAGAAAGAAAACGTAGAATAATTCAAAATAAATCATTCTTTCTTATCTCCTTTCTTGTTTAATGCGGTAGCAATAATACCCACAATCATCCCGATAGCGATAAATATCAAAGAAACAGAAGGAATATTGACCTGTAAAAAGCTTAATAAAAGCATTCCAATCAAAGTAAAAGCGAATAATATGACACTCAATAAATCTCTTTTGACGGATTTTGATAATTTAATAACCGCCATAATAAGTAGGATAATGACACCGATTTTTAATCCCGCAAATGCGGCGTAGACAACGCGCCATGTCATAAACTGTTCATAAAATAAAGAAATGACAAAGATAATATCAAAAGATGGTAATATCAGTCCTAATGTGGCGAAGAAACTACCCCAAAACCCCATCACACGGAAACCAACATATGTCGCCGTATTAATGGAAATCGGACCAGGAGTGGATTCGCTAATGGCTAAAATATCTAATACTTCTCCGGCGGGAATCCATTTTCTTTTTTCAACGACTTCTTTTTGGATGATGGGAATCATTGCATATCCCCCTCCAAAAGTTAATAAACCGATTTTGAAAAAGGAGATAAATAATTGCCAGATTAATTTAAAGGGATTTTCTTTTTTCATAAAACGCGGCTTTTATTATATAAAATAACACGGCTAAGGGCAAATTATTGTCGTAATAGGGGAAACATATAATTAAAATATGGAATTTCAAATTCGTTATTGTTATAATAACGCACGGTACACAAAAAGAGGTAAGTTTATGGCCGAGAAAATTAAATTAACGAAAGCTGGTTATAAAAAATTAGAAGAAGAACTTCGCACTTTATTAGATGTCACACGTGACGAAGTTAAAAGACAATTAGCGGAAGCGCGTGCGCAAGGTGACTTAAGTGAAAACGCTGACTACGATGCCGCGAGATCCAAACAAGCCGAAGTCGAAGGTCGTATTAAAGAAATCGAATATATCTTAGCAAATTGCGAAATTATCGATGAAGGTAATAAGAAAACCAATAAAGTAGCCTTAGGTTCCACAGTGACTATTAAAAATTTAGAAACTGATAAAGAAGAAGAATATACCATCGTGGGTTCTGTAGAAAGTGATCCATTCAATGGCAAAATCTCTAACTCCTGTCCTCTAGGTGAAGCGATTGTTGGTAAAAGCGTTGGCGATATCGTCGATGTCAAAGCCATCAAAAACTACAAAGTACAAATTGTGAAAATTGGCAAATAAATAATCAACAATGAAAAGAAGGCGAATTTTTTCGCCTTTTTTTCATTTATAAATAAATGAAGATAATTATTTTATAAAAAATAAAAATTTTTTTGGTAAATTTGGCCATTTCCTCCCTATTTGATTAGTAGAGGGAAATTTCCTTCTATATTAGCCAATAAGGCAAAGGAGGTATTTATGGCAAAAATTGTTATTGGCGTCTTAGTAGCCACAGTCGTGGTCATTGTCGGATTCATGGTCTTGGATCCCAAAATCAATCTCACCAACACTTCTTTAGTGAGCGAAACAATCGATGGTAAAGGTTTAGGTGGTTACACTTATGTGATTGAAGGAGAAGTCAATAAACCAGGTAGTTATTCTCTAACGGAAAATATTACCATGGCGGATTTAATATCCGCGGCTGGTGGGGTCACTAGTAATGCGGATGATTTAGCGTGGTTTGATGACGCGACTTTAAAAGCGGGCAGCACTTATTATATTGCGAGCAAATATAACGCAAGTGATATATGTAGTAGTGAACCGATTACCAAAGTAAACATTAACACGGATACCGCGGATACTTTAGTGACAATCAATGGCATTACTTCTTCCATTGCGAGCTCAATTGTCTCTTATCGCACCGGAACGGGGCAATTCCAAACCATTGAACAATTAACGGAAGTCTATGGTGTTGGTAACGCTACCTATCGAAAAATACGTAATTTTGTGACGTTGCACGAGTGATTATTTTTCTTTTCTTCCTCTTTTATTGGATTGGGCTATCTTTCCGGTATAGTTATATCATCTTTATTATTATCGCGTTGATATTGCTATTATTCGTATGGAAGAAATACCGCTATAAGATGGCTTTGATCTATTTAGCAACTTTTCTACTCGGGGTTGGCGTTAGTTATATTCGTATTGATATTAAAAGTGATAACTATTCGGGCCTTGTTGTAGAAGCCAGAGATAATTATTTCATCTTGCTCTCCAAAGGAGAGAAATTATATGTTTATCAAAAAGATAATACATATGAAATAGGTGATTATTTATCGATTTCTGGAGAGAAGAAAGAAACGAACTTTAGCAAGATTGAGAGTCAATTTGATTTCTCTTCTTATTTAGAAAGAAAAGGCATTGTTTATGAACTAACCCCTCAAAATATCAAATCCATATCCCTATCTATACTCCGTATCAACAAATCCAAAAAATCATTTCTCAATCACTTCGATGAACAGACTGCAGATTTAGTCAAATCTCTATTATTCGCCCAGCAAGAATCTGACTTACTGGATGGAAATATTAATTATTTGCATCTGTCTCGATTAGTTAATATGAGTGGAGTTTATATCTATGCCTTTCTTTCCATGCTGGAATTTGCTCTATCATTTCTATTCAAAAAGAAGTGGGCCAAATTAGCCAGTCATGGTGTGTTATTACCTTATTACATCTTTACTTTTCCAAGATTTACCATTATTAGAATATTTGTTTTACAAATATTAAGGTGGTTTAATCAATATGTTTTTAAGAAGAAATTTTCTTCTTTAGATATATTAGGTATCGGTGGATTATTCTTTTTATTCATCGATTACCATCTCGGTTATCAAGATAGCTTTATCATCGGTTTTACGCTACCGGCGATAATCGCTTTCATGAAAGAAGGGACATGGTGGTTAAAAGGTTTCAAAAAGAAAATATTAGAAGCCTTCTTCATCAATTTATTGATGATTCCTTTCGAAATCAAATATTATCAGAGCATCAACCTATTATTAATACCCATACAAACTCTATTCACCCCCTTAATCTTCCTTTTCGCACTCTGTGCTATGCTCTGCTTTTATAAGATTCCCATTTATGGGGCATGTGCGTTTTTCTATCATCCCATTGATGGATTAGCCTCTATATTGAAAAAAGTTACCTTCCCAATTAATGTTCCTTCTTTTTCTCCTTGGTTCTTACTCTTATATATCATCTTGTTAATCGCGGTATTTTATTATCGTGGGATAAATTTTATACCGTTATATAAAACTTTAACTATTTCCATATTGTCTTTATTAACACTATATTGCTTACCAATAAATAATTTAATCAGTGAATCGGTAACTTTTATTAATGTTGGACAAGGGGATGCATGCCTTGTGCAAAGAGGAACAACCTCTATATTAATCGATACCGGTGGTCTATCTTATATGGATGTCGCTAAAGAAAGTCTTATTCCATATTTTAAAAAACAAAGAATTTATGATATCGATTTATTAATCACCACGCATGATGATTATGATCATTCTGGAGCATTAGATTCTCTAAAAGAGAATTTCTATGTCAAAAAAGTGGTGCAAGAGGCTACTTCTTTCCCGATATCTATTGGTGGAATAACTTTAAATAATTACAACACCCATATTAGTGAATATAGTGATGATAACGATAAGTCTCTCGTCATTGGATTTCATTTAATGCGCAAAGATTTTCTCATCATGGGAGATGCCCCAATTGCGGTAGAGAAAAATATCATCAATGAATTTCCTAATTTAAAATGCGATATTCTCAAACTTGGTCATCACGGTAGTAAAACTTCCACTTGTGAAGAATTTATCCGCTTTTTAAATCCGGAATGCGCCATTATCTCATGCGGGTTAAATAATCGATATGGTCATCCGCATCAAGAAGTCTTACAAATTTTAAATAAATACAACATTCCATACTTAAGAACGGATTATCAAGGAAGTATTCATTTTTCTAACTACATTTTTATGTAGTTTGTTGCTACAATAATTACATGATTTATTTCATCTTTGGTAATCAAACCGAACTTATCCGTAATCACATCAAGAAAATTGCGAAAACCAATCTACCCGAAGTTGACGATATGAATTTCGTCAAATTTGATGGTAGTGAAGTCTTGGTGCAAGATTTTGTTGATGAAGCTAATTACATTCCTTTGGGTTATGATAAAAAAGTGGTCGCGGTCACTAATTGCTATTGGATGCAGAAAAGAAAAGGCCGCAACAAGATTGAATCAGAACAAAATTACAAAGTTCTCGTGGAATATTTAAAACACCCCAATCCCGATTGTGAACTCATTTTAACTTTACCTAGTAGTGAGGTAGATAAAAATAGTGAGATTGGGAAATTAATTTTCGCGAACGCGGAAATTCGGGAAGCTAATGACCCTGATCCCAAAACTTGGAAAGAATATGTGCAAAAACAAGTCAGTAAACTGAACGCGGAAAATCCTAATTTCCGTATGGATAGAGATGCTTTAGAAGAATTATCAAGTCGTACGGAAGGGGATATCCCCATGTTTAAAAATTCTTTAGCCAAACTATCTTTATATACTGACCATGTCCGTTATGAAGATATTTTATTAATGGTCACGAGACCTTTAGAAGATAATGTTTACCAAATATTTAATTATTTATTAAATGATAAAAATGAATTAGCGGTGAAATTATTCCGTGACTTGAAAGTTACTAATGTGGAACCAGTCAGTCTTATTTCTACCTTAGCGGGACAGTTCCGTTTACTCAATCAAGTCGTCTTTTTAGCGAAAAAGAGTTTCACTAACGAAGAAATCGCCGATAAATTAGGTATTAAACCCGTGCGTGTACAAATCTTAAGGAGAAATACCTATTCTTTATCCGAAAAGGCCTTGCACCGCACATTGGATGATTTATTTAATTTAGATTTACAAATTAAAAGCGGCCAAGTGAATGACCGCTATTACGCTTTTGAGCTATTTTTAATAAATTTTAAACGAGATTAATTCTTATTTCAAAGAATTGACTAAACGTCTAATTTCCGATTTCTGTCTTGCACCGGTATTTTTGTGTTGAATACCATCGCTGACACTCTTATCAATTAAACGTTCAGCAGCGACTAATAATTCTTCTGCTTTGGCTAAATCTTTTTCTTCAACTGCTAATTTGACTTTCTTAATAGAAGTTCTCACAGCGCTTTTTGCGGAAGCATTTCTTTGACGCGCTTTTTCGTTTGTGCCGTTACGTTTAATTTGGGATTTTATGTTTGCCATAATTTACCTCGCCTTCTCGATATCGTTTGTTATACTACCAAATGTAAATAAATAATGCAAATTATTTCTATCTGATTTTCTTTATTCTGGCTACTTCTTGGGTGAAATCATTAATGCTCGCCATAACGCCTAATGTTTCTTCTTTAAATTCGATGTTGAAATATTCTTGGACTTCTTTGACTAATTCCACATAAGACATCGAATCGCCACCTAAATCATTGATCCAATGGGCATCATCCGCGATTTTGAATTTGGGAAGAATGAGTACTTTCGCGAATAAATCTCTCATTGGTTCTAAGATTTTTTTCGTTACGTCAGGAGAAAATTCGACTTTGGAAGAAGATTCATTTTTCTTTTCAATTGGTAAATATTCACCGTTATTTTCTTCAATCGCCTTTTTGATGACAAAACGTCTAACTTTCATATTATTAGATAAAGGAAGTTTTCCTTTGGCTAGGTAAATATTGCCAATCTTCACATTGTGGGGCAATTTAATACCTTTGACCAACTTTTTGATCTCTTCGATATTTGCATCAGTGGCTTGATTATCTAATTCTAAGATTAAGCACACATCTTCGTCCTGGCTATTTTTCTTTTTCACACCCAAGATGGAAAGATGAGAAACATGTGGTAGGTCTTTAAAATAAATTTCTAATTCATCCGGGAAAATATTTTCCCCATCCGCGTTAACGATGACATCTTTAATACGACCACGGAGATAATATTCGCCTCTTTCATCAACTTCGGCGATATCTCCAGTGTGGTAGAAGCCTTCTTCATCTAATTGGGCATCTTGTTCTTTACCACCGATAATTTCACGAATATGGGTGATAGGGGATTTAACCGCTAATTCGCCACCCGGAAGAATTTTATATTCAACGCCATTTAAAGGACGACCAATGCTTCCCAATAAACGAATATTGACATCAGGTGATAATTCTACGGAAGTAACACCTAATTCGGTCATGCCGTACCCATCATATAAATTATAACCAATACCATTAATGGTATTTAACGTTTCCGTTGATAAGAAGCCACCCCCAGAAATGCAATAGCGGACTCTGCTACCAAACATCGCATTTTGCACTTTTATTTTGGCAATGCTACTGGCCGCAAGGCCGGCTTCATTTTTATCCATTTTACCGGTGTTAAAGGCAATCATTTTATTCAATAGATCGACTTTATCTTGTCCACTCATGGATGCTTTTCTAAATAAAGACTTAGCAGTGGAATCCCATAATAAGGGCACACTATAAATATGGGTGACACCTGTTCTTTGACAAATATATTGTAAATCACCAGGTGTATTGCTGGCCGGGAAGACTAAAGTCTTACCATAGAATGTATACCATAAAAAGACGGCAACAAAACCAAAGATATGATGAAATGGAATCATCGCTAAGATTTTTAATTTGCCCATAATATTGGGATACATAATGTCTTTGGTTTCTTGTGGCATATTGATAGAGGCACAAATTTGGTGGACTAAATTTTCACCATTAAAAACCATCATCTTCACATCGCCAGTGGTGCCACTAGAACAGAAAATGACTTCGTTTTCCCATTCGGGAGCAAAATTATCATGCGCTTTTTCTTCCGTGATAATTTCAACATCTAATTTCTTGATGGGATATTGATACATATCATCGCTGATAATCGCCGCGCCTTTGGCTTGATTAATTAAATTAATCGTATTTTCTTTACTGGTTTTCGCATCAATTAAAAGGGGCTTATAACCCGCCATAAGGATGGCCCAAAATAATTCCACCCAACGTGGTGAATTAGCGGCTTTTAAAATAATTGGTTGCCCTTTATTTTCGCCATGTAGCAATTCGTTAATAATAGCGGCGTCATTATAGACGTTTTTGATGAGTTTTTTATATTTATAATTTTTAATTTTTCCGCGATCGTTGATATATTCCACAGCTACGTTATTTTTATTTCTTTGGTAGCTTTGGAAAATGTCTTTCATGGTTCTATCGCCTTCTAAAAGCGAATTAGCTTGCCCAAGAAAAGCATTTACTTTATTAAATTCGGGATACATACGTTTACCTCCGCGCTTGTATATTTTACTTAATATCGTAGTAAAGACAAAGAATTTTTATATTCACATAAGTGAGAGCAATGAATAAAAGTTCACTTTGATGTCTTTTTCATCGATTTCGATAATCGCGTAACTAAGGGGATAATCATCTCTTTCAAAACTAATCGCCCCAGGATTAACAAAAGTTATACCTTCCAATACATGAAAATCTCTTCGATGTGTATGGCCATACAAAAATAATTTAATATTATTTTCTTTTAACAAATTTATATCGATATTGGGATAATGTTGAATCCATAAATTACCACCGGGAATCGGTAATAACATATGTTCGGGAAAATCATCATAATAATCACAATTACCCGCGACTGATGTATAAGGAGTGATGAGATAACTTGTTGATTGTGAATCGCCAGCATGGAGATATAAATCCATGTGGGGATGTTTAAGAGCAATCTCATCTAACGCAGC
Organism: uncultured Bacilli bacterium; assembly: GCA_905236715.1. GTDB lineage: Bacteria > Bacillota_I > Bacilli_A > RFN20 > CAG-826 > RUG13091. The sequence goes on from CAJOMQ010000001.1 coordinate 62,219, forward strand.
GTTATTGCCATGGGAATCGCTGACCAAAAGAATTTTCATACAAGTAAAATAATAATATTATTTGCGGTTTTAAGAAACTATTTTATAATGTTTCCGGTATTAGATATGGATAAAAAACAGTTGAAAATCATCTTCGTGGGTACCCCAGAAATATCCGCTTATGTCTTAGAAGCTTTAATTCAAGATGGCTATATTATTTCTGGTGTTATTGCGCAACCCGATCGTCCCGTGGGTCGTAAGGGAGAATTAGAAAAAGTACCCACCAAAATCATCGCGGAAAAATATCAAATTCCTGTTTTTCAGCCAAGCAAAATTCGTCAAGATTATTCCTTTATTAAAGAAATAAATCCCGATATTATCATCACTTTAGCCTATGGACAAATCGTCCCGAAAGAAGTTTTAAATATCCCCCAATATGGCTGCTTAAATCTTCATGGTTCCCTTTTGCCCAAATATCGTGGCGCTGCCCCCATTCAATACGCTCTCATTAATGGGGAAGAATGTACTGGCATGTCTTTAATGGAAATGGTGGAAGCCATGGATGCCGGCAAAGTATATGCCCAACAAATGATCAAAATCGATGAAAAAGATAATGCTACAACGCTTTTTAAAAAGATGGGTGAAGCGGCAAAACAATTAATTTTAGAACAATTACCCGCTTATATTGATGGTCAATTAGTGGGCATCCCCCAAGATGATACATTAGTGACATTTGCGCCAAGCATCAAACCAGAACAAGAGAAATTGTCATTATCATATTCCACCAAGCAAATGCTTGGTTGGATTAAAGGCTTAAGTGAAAATCCAGGTGCTTATTTGTTATATGAAGGACAAAAATTGAAAATATATCAAGCAGAAAAATATAGTGATGATGTTTCCGAGGAAGTCGGTCAAATTGTTATCGCTGATAAAAGAGGCTTTGTGCTTCAATGTCTAGACGGACAAATAAATCTCTTAGAAGTCCAACTAGCAGGCAAAAAGAAAATGGATTATAAATCCTTCCTCAATGGTCACCAAGATATTTTAAATAAGAAATTAGACTAGTGTTTACTAGTCTTTTTTATTAGAATATCCCTATGGAAAAATATCTCACCCTTTCTGTTCATCAATTAGTGGACTTTTTATTACGCACTGGTGATATCGATAATCGCGTTTTTAATCGTTCCTCCATGCAAGAAGGCAGTCGCTTACACGCTGTTTATCAAAATAAGCAAGGTAGTGATTATATTTCCGAATATCCCTTAAAAAGAGATTTTACCGTTGATGAAGTAACCGTCACACTTGAAGGACGTGCTGACGGCATCATCAAAAGGAAAAATGGTGATTTTATCATTGATGAAATCAAAACCACCGTGGTGCCACTTGAAGAATTTAAACAAGAAAACCTCGCTTGGCATCTTGGACAAGCTAAATGCTACGCCTTAATGTTTGCCCTAGAACAAAATCTTGATCATATAGGTGTCAGACTCACATATATCCGACAAGGCCACGAAAAAGAAAAAAATATCGAAGAATTTCCCTTTTTCACTGCCGAATTAAAACAATATGTTTATTCTTTATTGGAAGATTATCTCGCTTTTTACAATATCATTTTCCGAGCACAAGAAAACCGCAACGCGACCATTGCTAATTTAGAATTCCCTTTTCCTAAATATCGTCGTGGACAACGAGAATTAGCTAAATATAGCTTTGCTATTGCTAAAAATGGTGGGCGTTTTTATTGTGAAGCACCCACTGGGATTGGCAAAACAATGTCCACCCTTTATCCATTTATCAAAGCGATGTCGTTAGATGAAAAAAGCAAAATCTTTTATCTGACCGCTAAAACGAGTGGCAAAGAAAGTGCTTATCACGCCATTAATTTGTTAAAAGAAAAAGGATTGATCATTAATGATATTGTCATTACCGCCAAAGACAAGATTTGCTTTAGCAAAGGAAAGGCGTGTAATCCCGATGAATGTCCTTTTACCAAAGCTTATTACAATAAAATTCAATCGGTTTTACGTTATAGTTTGCTCCATTATGACACTTTTGATTATCAAACGATTATCAATATCGCTCACGAAAATGAAATCTGTCCTTTTGAATTAGAACTAGATTTATCTTTATTTTCCGATGTCATCATCTGCGATTATAACTACATGTTTGACCCTCTGTCTTATATGAAGAGATATTTTGATGATGATAGCAGTCATTATTTGGCTTTAATCGATGAAGCCCACAATTTAGTGGACCGCAGTCGTGATATGTATAGCGCTTCTATTTCTTATAAGAAATATTTGGAAGCCAAAAAATCCATAAGACATAGTAAACACGCTAAATTAAAACGCGCGCAAGCTAAACTCAATAAGATGTTTAAAGATTTATCTATCTCTTTAGAAGAGGGAGAAAATATCGTCGATGATTTTAGTGATGAAATTTATCAAACCCTCAATTATTTCTTAACGACTTGCCAAGACATTAATAAAAACGAACACAAAGAGATGAGCAAAGAATTATTAGAATTTTACCTCGATGTAAATCGCTTTTTAAAAATCGCGGAATTCTATAACGAGAACTATTTAGCCTATATCGTCAAAAGAAAAGAGCAAATCGAATTAAAATTGCTATGTTTAGACGCTTCTAAATTCCTTGCCTCCACGCTTAATAGAATTAAAGGTAGTGTCTTATTTTCTGCGACCTTACAACCCATTGATTATTTTTTAAATACCTTAGGAGGAGATAGGGCGATTGATCCCACTTTATTGTTGCCTTCTCCCTTCCCCATGGAAAATTTAAAACTCATGGTGGCCCCGAATGTATCCATCAAATTTAAAAATCGCGAAAAAACCTATCAAGAAGTCGCTAGTTATATATCGTCTTTTATTAAAAATAAAATCGGTAATTATTTTATCTATTGTCCCTCTTATGAATATTTAGATAATTTAATGAATTATATTGATTTATCGGATGTCGATATTTATAAACAAAAGAAAGATATGGATGATTTACAAAAAGAAGAATTCCTCTCTTATTTCCAAAGGAATCCCCAAAAGACCACTTTGGGATTTTTGGTTATCGGTGGGAGCTTTTCCGAAGGAATTGATTTAGTCAGTGACCGTTTAATCGGAGCGATAGTCATCGGTATTGGCATGCCAAAAATCAATTTTGAAAGTGACCAAATCGCTAATTTCTACAAAAACAAGAAATTACCTGGTCACGATTATGCCTATGTCAATCCTGGAATGAATAAAGTCATGCAGGCAGTGGGAAGAGTGATACGTAGCGAAGAAGATAAAGGTGCGGTTTTATTAATTGATGAAAGATATATGTCCAAACAATATCAAGATTTATACCGCTACGAATGGAAGAATTATGAGGTCGTCTTTTTTCCAAAAGAAGTGGAAGAAAATCTCAATAATTTCTTTAAGAAATAATTATTAATGTTTATAATTGCCATATGGATTTTGCACAAAAGAAAATTAGGAATTTTTCTATCATTGCCCATATTGATCACGGCAAAAGCACTTTAGCGGACCGTATCTTAGAACAAACCGGGGCGATTGAAAGTCGCGAAATGAAAGAACAATTTCTCGATTCTATGGATTTAGAAAGAGAAAGAGGCATTACCATTAAATTAAATGCCGTCACTTTATCTTATAAAGCCGATGATGGTGAAGAATATATTTTTAATTTAATCGACACTCCTGGGCATGTCGACTTCACTTATGAAGTGAGCCGTAGTTTGGCCGCTTGTGAAGGGGCTATTTTAGTCGTGGATGCCACCCAAGGTGTGGAAGCGCAAACTTTAGCTAATGTCTATTTAGCGGTAGATAATGATTTGATGATTTTACCCGTTATCAACAAAGTTGATTTACCAAGTGCGCAACCCGATATGGCGAAAAAAGAAATTGAAGAACGCATCGGTATTGATTGCCAAGACGCCATTGAAGTCAGCGCGAAAACTGGCTTCCATGTCCACGAATTATTAGAACGCATTGTCCGTGACGTTCCCGCGCCAGATGGCGATAAACAAGCACCTTTAAAAGCCCTTATCTTTGATAGTTATTATGATTCTTATCGTGGTGTCATTATTTTAATACGCGTCAAAGATGGTTCTGTATCCGTTGGTGATCACATTAAATTGATGCAATCTGGCAAAGATTATGTTGTCACCGAAGTCGGCATTAGAACCCCTAATGAAATTAAAACGGATTCTTTAAGCGCTGGTGAAGTCGGCTATTTGTGTGCACAAATCAAAGATATCAAGGATGTCCATCCTGGTGACACTGTCACGCTTTTTGAAAAACCCGCTCAAGAAGCTTTACCTGGATATCGTAATATCAATCCGATGGTTTATTGTGGATTATATCCAGTTGATAGTAAATACTATCAAGAATTAAAAGATGCCTTAGAAAAATTATCGTTAAACGATGCTTCTTTACAATTTGTGGCCGAAACATCGCAAGCTCTTGGCTTTGGCTTCCGTTGTGGTTTCTTAGGATTATTACATATGGATATCGTCCAAGAAAGATTAGAAAGAGAATATAATCTCAATCTCATCTTAACCGCGCCCAGTGTTATTTATCACGTTCATCTTTCAGATGGTAGTGTCATTAATCTTGATAATCCAAGTAAATTACCCGATTCATCAAAGATTTCCTATATCGAAGAACCATATGTCAAAGCCAATATCATGACACCCAAAGAATATGTCGGTCCCATTATGGAATTATGTCAAGAAAGAAGAGGTATCTATCAAAACCTCGAATATTTTGATGATACAAGAATGATTTTAACTTATGATTTGCCACTTTCCGAAATTGTTTACAATTTCTTTGATAAATTAAAGAGTTACACCAAAGGATACGCTTCTTTTGATTATGAATTCTCCGAATATCAAAAAGGGGATCTCATTAAACTCGATGTTTTATTAAATGGACAAGTAGTGGATGCTTTATCATCAATTGTTTATAGACCAAGCGCTTATAATCGTGGTCTAGGCATTATTCGTAGGATAAAGCAAGTCATCCCTCGTCAACAATTTGAAATTCCTATTCAAGCCGCGATTGGCGGTAAGGTGATTGCTAGATGTGATGTCAAAGCCGTCCGTAAAGATGTCTTAGCCAAGTGCTATGGTGGGGATATTTCTCGTAAAAAGAAGCTCTTAGAAAAACAAAAAGAAGGCAAAAAGAGAATGAAGAAGATTGGCTCGGTGGAGGTTCCACAAGATGCCTTTATGTCAATCTTATCGATTGAAGAAGAAGATAATTAGACAAAACTAGCAGAAAATTAGTAGTTTTTTAGTTTACTTATTGCGCCTCGTGCGCTTTTCTTTTATAATGATGCCAGAGGTATTTATTATGGCAACAAGCGAATTAGCAATTAGATTTACAGAAAACAAATATGCCACGCGTAGCGAAGTGTCTAGAGAACTAAAGATGTCCTTGATTGACAATATCTGGAGCAACATCTTAAGCTACCGTAGCACATTCAATCATTATTTAACGATTAGAAGTATTGAGAAGAATCAATTGATTCTTTGCCAATGCCCATCGGTGTCCGCTTTAAGTAATGCGACCGATATGAAATTAATTCGTTTAATGCGCGAACATTCTAAACTCAATCCCAATAATGGTGATTTGGGATATTTTGAAGATCAATGCATGATTCGTTCCTTGCAAGCTTTAGCCAAAGAATATGATCTCGATGTCACCGATGCTTATTTAAGAAGCATGATTCATGGTGAAGTCAGAGAAATTTCTAAAGAAAATCGTGTCTTACTCAATTATTTAAATGCCTTACAATACGCGAAAAAATCTTACATGAATCCGATTGATGTCGATTATTTAGCCGCATTATATACACAAATAACTGGAATCGAAGAAATTACAACCTTCTATCGCCAAAACGAAGACAACAATCGTGAAAATAGGGTAATTATTGATAGAGTCTATACTTGTGCTCCAGTGCGTTTAATCGAAGAGATGATGAATGGCGTGTTTAATTTTATTACCAATTCTTCTTTAAATGCTGCCTGTAAAGCCGCGATTGCCTATTATTACATCGTTTATGTACGTCCATTTGATGTCTTCAGCGATGAATTGGCCCTTTTAATTACTAAATCAATCCTCGCGAATAATGATTTAGGTGATGTCGGTATCTTGTTACCTTTAGAAAGCATCCTTTCCCAAGACCAAGAAGAAATCGCGAAAATCTTCGTGGAAGTCCAAAAGACTTCAGACACGACATATTTTGTCAATTATATGCTCAAATTCATCGATAAAAAATGTGATGAGTTATTAGATATTATCGCTAATGCCAAAGCGACAACATTAAAACAAGACTTCTACAGAAGTGAACCCGAAAAAACCGCAATGCAAGCGCCAGAAGAAACGGTTTATACCGCGCCTACTCCGACTTATTTTGCGGAACCACAGGTACAACCAGTTCACGTTGTTGAAGAAGAAAAGAAACCGGTTATTGAAAATAAACCAGCACAATATGAACAAACTGATTTATTTAATCAGCCAGTCGAAGAAAAGCCTGTTCGTGTAGTGGAGCCAACACCTGTTCCTAAACCCGCACCCGCTCCCCAACCTGTACCAGTTTCTCAACCAGCACCCATTTCTCAACCAGCACCAGTTTCTCAACCAGTTATTAAAGAAGAACACAAAGTCGTGGTCAATCAATCTACAGAACAAATCGCAGTGGCGTATGTACCACCTGTGCTCGATGAAAAACAAGCTAGTCGTTTGGAACAACACCTATTAGAATTAGACCCTTCCTTAAGGAAACATGAAGCTAAATTCTATGCTAGACATTGCACATTAGGCAAAAAATATACCATTGCCCAATATAAAAAAGCCATCGGTTGTGTCTATGAAACCGCAAGAACTTCTATGGACCATTTAGTGGAATTGGGGTATTATCGTAAAGAGGCGGTGAAAAACAAATATGTTTATACACCGATTCCTCGTCAAGATTAAGGAGGCCATAAATTATGACAATCTATGCTGAAGCATTCCCAGGTTGGGCGATATTTCTCATCGTATTAGGCTTTTTTGCTCTTATTGCTGTGGTCGCCTACATTATTTATCGAATCCTTCGTCCTCGTCTAAAAGATGATGATAAGAAAAAGACTGATCAAGAAAATGCACAAGAAGAATTAGACCGCATTTTACAACCAGTGGAAGACGAAAAAATCGCCAAAGAAATTGAAAATTATAAGGAAGATGAATAATCATCCCACCGCTTTATATATTCACATTCCTTTTTGTGAAACAATCTGCGATTACTGCGACTTTGCCAAGTTGCAGTATTTTCGTTTTTTTGCGGAAAAATACCTACAAAAATTAGAAGAAGAAATTAAAAGTTACAAAGTAAATAAAGATTTAAAGACCATCTATATCGGTGGTGGCACGCCCACCGCGTTAGAGGATGATTTATTCGCTAAACTTCTAGAAATGATTCATCCATACACGCAAAACATCAAAGAATATACTGTAGAAGCTAATCCCGAATCATTATCAATTAATAAATTAAGATTGATGAAAAAATATGGTGTGAACCGTTTATCCATCGGTGTGGAATCCACGAATGATGAAATATTAAAGGCCATTCATCGTCCGCATACCTTCGCGGATGTCAAAAAAGCGATTCTCAACGCCCAAAAAGAGGGATTTGATAATCTAAATGTCGATTTGATATTAGGTTTACCAAACGCCAGTAAAACACAATTAAAGAAAGATTTAGATAATTTATTATCTCTACCAATCACGCATATTTCTTGCTATTCATTAACTGTCCACCCAAACACTAATTTTTATATTAAGGGTGTGAAAGAAATGGAAAGTGATATCGAAAGAGAATTATATGACATCGTGGAAGAGAGATTAAGTCAAGAAGGATTCATCCATTATGAAATTAGCAATTGGTGTCGCCCAGGACATCAGAGTCTTCATAATGATACCTATTGGCGGGATGAACAATATTATGGTGTCGGCCTTGGTGCTTCGGGTTATATCAATAATATTCGTTATACGAATACACGTAGCATAAATGAATATTTAAATGGTGTGACCATTAAAGAAAAAGAAAGAGTGACCCCTGATGATGATAAAGAATATTTTATTATGCTTAATCTCCGCACCAATCACGGGGTTAATCTGGAAGATTATCAAAAACGTTTCCATGAAGATTTTTATCAAATCTATCAAGAAAAAATTAATAAGAATATCGCTAACGGGAAGATGATTTATGACAAAAAGAGGGGAAATATCTATCTTTCTTATGAAGGAATGATGATTCTTGATACAATACTTTTGGAGTTATTCGCCTAATGGAAATTGTCTCGTTAGCTAAAAGAGTATGGATTTATGTCATTAGTCTCCTTTTTTATACCGCTTCCGGTTTTGCGAGCGCTCTTCCTTTCTTATTAATAGAAAATATTTATATTTGGTTATACATTCTCATCGGTATTGGCTTTTCTTTAGCCGCGAGTATCATTTTAAATTTCTTCATTTTAATAGCCAGTGGTGGATATACCATCATTTCATTTCTGTTTTCCGTGAAAATCGTCGGCGTGGAAGAACAAAGAATTACCCCTAAGCAAGCCCTTATACGCGCTTTTAACGCGAGTGTCATCTTCTTTTTAATCGCGGATCTCATTTATCTCATTTCCCATCACACAGAACGCAGTATTATTGACCGTTTAAGTGACACATTTATGGTGGATATGAGGCGATAACGCCTCTTTTTTTCTCGTTTTACTATGTAATTATTTTTATTTTGCACAAAATTAGCAAATAATGCTTGCAAGTGCTAACAAAAAAATTATAATGTAATTAGCAATCCGAAGATAGGAGTGCTAAAAAGGAGGTAAAACATGAAACTAAATCGCAGCGATACCATTCTTAAATATATCGTAGAATATTTCATTAAAACGGCGCAGCCAGTCGGTAGCCAAACCCTCATTGATGAATATCATCTCCCCTATAGCAGTGCGACGATTAGAAATGAGATGTTTGCCTTAGAAAAGATGGGTTACATCGAAAAAACACACAGCTCTTCCGGGCGTGTTCCTTCTTCTAAAGGATATAAATATTATTGTGAAAACCTTCGTGAAAAGAACGTTGATGAAGAATTGAAGAATTCCTTACAAGCCGTTCTTGATGACAAGATTAAATCCGTGGAAGAAGTGATTAAAGCCTCTTGTGAAATTATCTCGCATATGACTTCCCTTGTCTCTGTAGTAATGGGACCTGACGAAGTAGAAGAAAATCTCGCTAGTGTGCAATTAATCAAAATTAGTGATAACACCTTAACAGCGATATTTGTCACCGATAAAGGATATGTGGAAAATAAAACCTTCAAAGTTCCCAGTTCCATCGATGGTAATGAAGTGGTGAAATGTGTGGAGATTCTCAATCAAAGATTGAAAGGCACACCGATTGTCGATTTAGTGGACAAAGTGGAGTCCTTAAAACCGATTCTCAGTGATTATGTCATCTCCCATGACCTGATCTATCAAGCCTTATTAGAAACCTTCTTAAGATTTGCCGGTGACCGTTTGTCCTTGTATGGACGTGATGAATTATTCAATCAACCAGAATTTAAAAACGATACCGAAAAATTACAAAAAGTATTCAAATTACTCAACGATCAATCAATCTTCCGTTCTTTAGATGAAGAAGTTGATAAAGACCATGAAATGGTGCTTCGCATCGGTGATATTGAAAATAACCCCGATGTTTCCATGGTCACCACCAAATTCAAAATTGGTGATGGGGAAGAAAGCACAATTACCTTACTTGGTCCAACCCGTATGGATTATGATAGGGCCCTTAGCGCTCTAGAATATCTCACGGATGCTCTCAATAAATATTTCAATGATATAAATGGAGGTGGTTCCGATGGCGGAGATGCCTAAAAATGATGACTTAGAAATTGTCCAAGAAGCGGACAGCCCGAAAAAATCAATCAAAAAGAAAATTGATCAGCTCAATGAGCAAGTGGAGAAATATAAAGCGGATGCTGAACATTGGAAAAATGAATATTATCGCGCTTATGCCGATACCAAAAACCTCCGCAATTCATTAGAGAAGGAACATCAAACCGCGATGAAATACCGCGCGGAAGGATTCATTGATGACTTATTACCAATCCTTGATAGTTTCTACCTCGCTTTAGCGAATGAACCCACTGATCCGGCCTTAAAGAATTATTTAGTCGGATTCCAATATATCTACCGTAATCTTCTCACCGTTTTAGAAAATGAAGGAGTGAGTGAAATTACACCAAAGGTGGGTGACAAATTTGACCCTTCCACGATGAACGCGATGGAAGTCATAGAAGATGAAGGCGAAGAAAATCGCGTCTTAAAAATCTATAGCAAAGGTTATAAACTCCATGATCGACTGATTAAACCAGTCAACGTCGGAGTCAGCGCTCATAAAAAAGAAGAAAACAACGATTCACAAATCGAATCTGATACAAAAGGAGAAAATTAATTATGGCAAAAGAAATTATCTTAGGTATCGACTTAGGTACCACCAATTCCGTCGTCAGTTATTTACAAGCTGATGGCACCGTCAAAGTTATTCCTAATCCTGAAGGAACAATGACCACACCTTCTGTGGTTGCCTTTAAAGGCAATGGAGAAGAAATTATCGGTAACGCCGCCAAAAGACAAGCGGTCACTAACATCGATACCGTCTCCTCGATTAAAAGAAAAATGGGAACCGCGGAAAAAGTGCACATCAATTGCACCAACAAGGATTACACCCCACAAGAAATTTCCGCCAAAGTCCTCGCATATATGAAAAAATATGCCGAAGATAACATCGGACACAAAATTGAAAAAGCGGTCATTACCGTTCCCGCTTATTTCAATGATGCACAAAGACAAGCTACCAAAGACGCTGGTCAAATCGCTGGCTTAGATGTCGTTCGTATCATCAATGAACCAACCGCTGCCGCTTTAGCCTATGGCTTAGAAAACGAAAAATCCGAAAAGATTTTAGTCTTCGATTTAGGTGGTGGAACATTCGATGTCTCTATCCTTGATATTGGTGATGGCACCTTCGAAGTCATTTCTACAGCTGGAGATAACCACTTAGGTGGTGATGACTGGGATCAAGTCGTCGCGGATTGGATTAAAGCGCAAATCAAGATTGAAAATAATATTGATATCACTGACAAAGCTTCCTTACAAAGAATTAGAGAAGCCGCCGAAAAAGCCAAAATTGAATTATCCGCTTCCATGAGCACAGTGATCTCCTTACCATTCATTTCCATGACCAGTGCGGGACCAGTGAACTTTGAAACCACTTTAACTCGTGCTAAATTCCAAGATTTAACTAGACACCTCTTAAAGAGATGTGAAGAACCAGTGAGACGTGCTTTAGCAGATGCTAAATTATCCGCAAGCCAATTAGACCAAGTCTTATTAATCGGTGGCTCCATCCGTATGCCAGCGGTGCAAGAATTAGTGGCTAATTTAACTGGCAAAAAACCCAACTTATCGGTTAACCCTGATGAAGCTGTCTCCATCGGTGCGGCTTATCAAGGTGGTGTTGTCTCCGGTGATGTTAAAGATGTCGTCTTATTAGACGTCACCCCATTAACCCTCGGTATTGAAACCTTAGGTGAAGTGATGACACCATTAATTCCCCGTAATACAACCATCCCAACCACGAAGAGTCAAATCTTCTCAACCGCCGCGGATAATCAACCCGCTGTCGACATCATGGTGTATCAAGGTGAACGTCCAATGGCCCACGATAACAAATTATTAGGCCATTTCCAATTAACCGGTATCAAACCCGCACGTCGTGGACAACCACGTATTGAAGTGACTTTCTCCATCGACGTCAACGGTATTGTCAAAGTCTCGGCGAAAGATTTAGATACACAACAAGAACAAAATATCACCATTTCTGGTAGCAATGGTTTAAGCAAAGAAGACATTGATAGAATGGTCCGCGAAGCGGAAGAAAACGCCGAAGCCGACAATAAGAGAAAAGAAGAAACCGAAGTGAAAAACAAAGCGGAATCTTTGATCAATGATATCGACATCGCCATGCAAGAAAAAGGTGAAAGCATGGATGCCATGCAAAAAGAACAAACCCAAAAGCTCAGAGATGAATTAAAGACCGCGTTAGATAATAACGATATCGAAACTCTCAAGCAAAAGATGAATGAATTAGAACAAGCCGCCGCTTATATGCAACAAGCGCAAGCTAATCCTGGTCAAGAACAACCCATGGGCTCTAACCCCGATGATGTTGTCGATGCCGATTTCACCAATAAAGATAATAACTAATCATTAATGATTAAGGACTCATTGGGGCCTTCGGGCCCCTTTGACAGTAGAGAAAGGAGGATATCCATATGGCCGATAAACGCGATTACTATGAAGTACTGGGAGTCAGTAAAAGCGCCAGCAAAGATGACATCAAAAGTGCCTATCGTAAACTAGCTAAAAAATATCATCCCGATAATAAAGAAACGGGTAACGAAGCCAAATTTAAAGAAGTACAAGAAGCCTACGACATTCTTTACGATGATCAAAAAAGACAAACTTATGACCAATTTGGTCATGCGGCCTTTGAACAAGCAGGCGGTAACCCCGGCGCTAATCCTTTCCAGGGTGGTTTTGGTGGCTTTGGCTTCGGCGACTCCGTGGATTTAGGAGATATATTCTCTTCCTTCTTTGGTGGAGGTCGCAGAAGTAGCACCAATAATGGTCCGCGTCGCGGCAATGATATCTTACAAAGAGTGAAGATTGATTTCATGGACGCCATCAATGGCAAAGATATTGAAATTAGTCTTGACCATGATGAAATGTGTCAAACCTGTCATGGTACAGGGGCGAAAAGTCCTGATGATGTCGTGGCTTGCTCTCGATGTGGCGGGCGCGGTGTTGTCAGAGTGAAAAGACAAACGATGTTGGGCGCGATGACCAGTGAAGAAACCTGTTCACAATGTGGTGGTAGTGGCCAAATTATTAAAAATAAATGCCCCGATTGTAATGGCTTAGGTTATAAACATAGCCGTATCAAATTACCTGTACATATTCCTGCCGGTATCAATAACGGACAACAAATCCGCAAAGCGGGTTATGGAGAAAGAGGTATCGGTGGTGGTGCTAATGGTGACTTATATGTCGAGATTTTAGTCAAAGAACACAGCAATTTCCAACGTGATGGCAATAACATCCATATTGAAGTACCTATCGACCTCGTTGATGTCTGTTTAGGCGCTAAAGTTGATGTTCCTACTGTCTACGGGGATAAAGAATTAACCATTCCCGAAGGTACACAACCCGGACAAATATTACGCATGAAGGGATGTGGGGTGAAAGATTTAAGAACTGGTAAACCTGGTAATCAATTCGTCCACCTCAACATCAAAGTGCCAACCTCATTAAATAAGGAGCAGAAAGAACTCTTGAAAAAATTTAAAGAATCCAACAAATCCGAAAGTTGGTTCAGTAAATTTAAAAAATCTTTCAAAAAATAAAGACCTATAAGGTCTTTTTTATTTATATTTGCAAAAAAGAAAAATTTTTTTGGTAAATTTGCCATTTTGCCCCCTATTGGGTTAATAGGAGGTGTTATATGTATTACGTACCACAAATACAACACGATGACTGCGGCTTTGCCTGCTTGAAGATGCTTTTAGCGAATGTGCAAAAAGATCGAAACTACCTTTTTCTTCCCCAAGAGGAAAATCATGGTCCTTATTCTTTTGCTGAGCTGATTGATATCGCTAAAGAGCATGGCGTCACATTGACTGGCTATGTCATCGAAGAAAAATCACAAGTGACGGAAGTGAAAAAATTTCCTTTTATCGCTCACTTACTCACCAAAAATGGAGGACATCACGCGGTTTTGGTCTACCGCATTAAATTTGGGCGTGTCTTCTATTTGGACCCACGGTTAGGAAAGCTCGATGTTTCCATCAAAAAATTTCTCACCATCTGGGACGGGCAATGTCTTTTGATGGAAAATATGGAATATCAATCATGTCCTTATCGTGAAGCGAAACCATTGTCCATAGGACAAACAATCATCATTTGCCTATTAGAGGCTCTAGTGGGCTTATTCGCGATTGCGGGTGTTTATTTCATTAATGATAATGCTTATGTTTTTATACCCATTATCTTATTCTCTTTAGCGGTTATCTTTGAAATAATCGTCAAAGCCTATTCTATTTCTTTAATGAAAAGAGTGGATTCTTACTTCTATGGACAACTAGAAAATAAGAATCGTTCCTATTATGCGACGATGCAGAGATTTGAAAGATATAAGAAGAGTTTACTTGCCAATCCTCTTCAATTTATCTTGACTCTCATTGTCTCGATGGGTCTAATGTTTGTTGTTCTGCATAACGATATCAAGAATTTCCTTCTCATTGCCGCGCCATTTTTGGCTTCTGTTATAGAAGCTTACTTTTATCGACCTTACATTAAAAGCGGTTTAATTGATATCGAAGAAGGAGAACGGGCATTAGACTCATCTCAAGATGATGATGAATTCCGTGACCGCATCGAACAATTACACAAGAAATCTTATCGCTTGGGATTATTAGAAATGAGTAAGCAATATGTCGGACTGGCTTTATTTATCGCGATGTCGGTTCTCTTATTAGCCCTCAATCAAACGCCCAATTTCCCATATGCGGTATTCTATGTTTGTATCGAAATAGCCATCTATATCACTTTTGCAAAAATGTTCTCTTATCCCGAAAAAGAGGATGAAATGCTCAAAGAGAAAGTGGAAATCAGCAATTACCTTCATCAAAATGATGAAAATTGATAGTCAAAAACCCGTGGATATGCTATGATAAATGCCCATGGAATTAGATTATACTTCAATGTTATCGGGATATGATGAATACGAAGATATTTATCAATCTCTCCTGAAAAAAGCATTAAACCATCTCGGTCTAACTTTTGAACCGATCATATCGGTCACTCTAGTGGACAATAAATTCATTCACCAAATGAATAAGCAATATCGGCAAATCGATTGTCCCACAGATGTGATATCCTTCGCTTTTTTAGATAACCAAGAAGATCGTGATCAACAATTACATGGGCAAGGGCCCGTTTGTCTCGGCGATATTTATATCTCCGTGGAAAAGGCTCAAGAGCAAGCCAAAGAATATGGTCATTCTCTAAAAAGAGAATTATCATTCCTCTTCGTCCACGGTTTGTTACATCTACTCGGTTATGACCATATGAGCGAGGAAGAAGAAAAAGTGATGTTTGCTCTGCAAGATGAAATATTACCACCCGAAAAGGAGAACGATGATGAACAAAAATGATTTAATTAGAAAAGCAATTGATGCGAGAAGTCTCTCTTATTCTCCTTATTCCCATTTTGCCGTCGGTAGTGTGGTCCTCACCAAAGATGGAAAAGTCTTTGCAGGCGCGAATATTGAAAATTCTTCCTACCCTTTAGGTATGTGTGGGGAAAGAAACGCTATCTATAATGCTTATATGCATGGCTATAAGAAAGAAGATTTAGTTTGTTTAGTCATCGCCGCGGACACTGATGAACCCGTTTCCCCTTGCGGGGCTTGTCGACAAGTCATCAGCGAATTATATCCAGAAGACGCTCCAATTATTTTGACTAATCTCAAAGGACAAGATAAAGAAACGACCATCAAAGAATTACTACCATATGCCTTTACAGGAGAAGACTTGAAGTAATGAAATCGGGTTTTGTGGCTATCTTAGGTCGACCAAATGTCGGCAAATCAACTTTGTTGAACGCTATTTTAAATCACAAAGTCTCGATTGTGACCGATAAATCGCAAACAACGAGAAATAATATCAAAGGCATTTATAATGCTGAAGGTGTCCAGATTATCTTTTTAGATACTCCTGGTGTTCATAAACCCCACCAAAAGCTCGGGCAAGAAATGAACAACATGGCCTATAGTGCCGCGCACGAAGTTGATGTTGCTATTCTCGTTGTTGATGCTTCTTTACCATTTGGTAGTGGAGATGAATATCTACTTGATCATCTCGACATTCATCATCAACCATTAATGATCGTTTTTAATAAGATTGACCAAGCCAGACTCGATAAAGTGGAAAAACTCAAAGCCATTTACCGTGAAAAATGCCCAGATGCTAGCTTTATAGACACCGTGGCCAGCGAAAGATTCAATATTGACTTATTGCTCAAAATGATTGTTGAACGCTTGCCAGAAGGCCCATTTTATTATCCACAAGATGTTTTGACCGACAAAGATGAAGTCTTCCAAATCAAGGAAATCATTCGTGAAAAGGTTTTAAAGACCTTACGTGAAGAAGTTCCTCACGCAACTGCCATATATATGGATGATATCGATTGGGAATCTAATCCCATGCATATCAAAGCCACGATTGTGGTGGAAAAAGATAGCCAAAAAGGTATCGTTATCGGGAAAAATGGTCAGATGATCAAATTAATTGGCCAAAGAGCCCGTAAAGATATTGAAGCGCTCATGCATAAGCATGTCTATCTCGAATTATTCGTCAAAGTGAGTGAAGATTGGCGAAATCAAGAAAAAGAATTAAAAGTGTACGGATACAAAAACGAAAAATAATGAAAATTATTGTACTATCGATAACTGCTTATAAAGAAAAAGATGGCATTATCGAAGCTCTCAGTGAACAGGGAGTAATCAGTTTTACCATCAAGGGTTTTTATGACCCGAAAAATAAATTCACCGCATTAAATAATGTGGTGACTATCGCCGATGTGGAATTAAGCGATTCCCGTTATAAATATCCATTGCTCAAAAATTATTCCATCATCCAATCGCCCATGAAGGAAAATAGTGATTTGACCTATATGGGGGCCTTGATGTATTTGAGCGATTTGACTAGAAAATTGGTGCAAGATGAAGAAAAAGAGATGATTTTTAAACATCTCTACGCCGCATTAATATCCTTAAAGGGGGCACAAGAACCCTGGATGATATTATTGATCTATATGGCCAATATCTGTAAAGCCACCGGTTATGATTTTGATGTCAGCGGTTGTGTCTTCTGCGGTAAAAAGAAAGGAATCGCCACTTTCTCGTTTGAAGATGGTGGATTTGTTTGCCAAGATTGTTTAGAACAAGAAAGATACGAAAAGCCATTTAATAATGAGCAAATGCTCTTATTACGCGCCGCATTTATGGCGGGAGATTATGCTCATACACATGAATATTGCTCAAAAGAAAACGCTTTAACTATTTTAAATAGATTCAATATCTTCTTCATGGAAAATTATGGCGTTTCCATCAGCGCTTTAGCATTATTGAATTAAATTTAAAAAATACACTCATAGTGGGTTGACAAGATATATGAAAAATCATATTCTTTTCTGCGTATGCTCGATGAGGGGAGGATTAATTATTATGTCTAAATTCGATTTTGAAAAAGTAACTAACCACTTTGTGGTTTCTGGATATTATTACCCCGGTAGTGAAATCTACGGTGGTCTTTCTAACACCTGGGATTATGGCCCACTTGGTAGTGAAATCAAAATGAATATCCGCAAAATGTGGTGGAAGAAATTCGTCCAAGAATGCCCAATGAATGTCGGAATCGACGCCGCCATTTTAATGAATCCCAAAGTTTGGGAAGCAACTGGACATGTTTCCACCTTTAACGATCCTCTTATCGATTGCAAAAAATGTAAACAGAGATTTAGAGCGGACCAATTAATTGAATCCGCATATCCCGATGTCGATGTTAATGGCATGACCAATGAAAAAATGATGGATTTTATCCATCAAAATCATGTTAAATGTCCCAGCTGTGGTAGTGAAGATTTCACCGATATCCGTCAATTCAATATGATGTTTAAAACGCATATCGGCGTCACCGAAGATAATCGTTCCACTGTTTATCTAAGACCTGAGACCGCCCAAGGCATGTTTGTCAACTTTAAAAACGTTGTTAGAACCACCAGAAAGAAATTACCTTTAGGTATTTGTAATGTTGGTCGTGCTTTTAGAAACGAGATAACCCCTGGGCAAATGACTTTCCGTACCCGTGAATTTGATCAAATGGAAATGGAATTCTTCTGCAAACCCGGTACTGATTTAGAGTGGTTTGATTATTGGAAAAAATATTGCCTTAACTTTGTTAATGATTTAGGCATTAAAGAAGAAAATTTACGTTATCGTGACCACGAGCCAGAAGAATTGGCCTTCTATTCGAAAGCCACAACTGATATTGAATACCTCTTCCCATTTGGTTGGGGTGAAGTGTGGGGCATTGCGGACCGCACTGATTATGATTTAAAACGTCATATGTCCTATAGTGGTGAATCTTTAGAATATTTAGACCCCGAAACTAATGAAAAATATGTTCCATATTGTATCGAACCTTCGGTTGGTTTAGATCGTTTAGTCTTAATGACCTTATGTAACGCCTATGATGAAGAAGATTTAGGAGAAGGCGATTCCCGTATTGTCATGCATCTTAAACCAGCGGTCGCGCCATATAAAGCCGCGATTTTGCCTTTGAGCAAAAAATTAGGTGAGAAAGCGCAAGAAATTGAAGCTATCCTCAATAAATATATGAATGTCATCTATGATGAAACTGGAAGTATCGGTAAGAGATATCGTCGTCAAGACGCGATTGGCACGCCGTACTGTGTCACCATTGACTTCGATACTTTAGAAGATAATGCCGTTACGATTCGTGAAAGAGACACTATGCAACAGGTCAGAATGCCCATTGAAAAGCTTGTTGAATACTTATCTGTCAAAATCTTTTATTAGTTAAAAATTAGTAGTTATTTAGTAGAGGTATAACAAAGTTATATGCCATTTGATGAAGAATTAGTGCAATCCGTATTAAAGAACGCTGATATAGTAAAAATTATATCTTCATATTTAAACGTGACTAAGAAAGGCAAAAACTATGTCGCTGTTTGTCCTTTCCATGATGACACTAACCCTTCTTTAACCATCAATCCGGAAAAACAAATCTTTAAATGCTTTGTCTGTGGAACAGGTGGTACCGCTATTTCCTTTGTCCAAAAATATGAGCACATCAGTTTTATGGAAGCACTGAAGAAAGTCGCGGAATTATCTGGTTATCATGACCCAAGATTAGAAAATGTTACTAAAGTAAAGAAAGTAGATACCACGAAAGCGCCTTTATATAAATGCCTTTCTGATTTAACTCTTTATTATCAATACGCTTTGAATACACCAGAAGGCAAAGAAGGTTTGAATTATTTTGAAAA
Source organism: uncultured Bacilli bacterium (assembly GCA_905236715.1). GTDB lineage: Bacteria > Bacillota_I > Bacilli_A > RFN20 > CAG-826 > RUG13091. The sequence goes on from CAJOMQ010000001.1 coordinate 81,448, forward strand.
AAGACATCTCGATTCTTCGATGCGTAGTAAATATTTACTCGGCTATGCCTTCCAAGATGGCAAGGCCACAATTCAATTTTTACAAAGTAAAGGCCATTCTTTAAAGACTATTGAAGATGTTGGGATTGCTGCCATGGTTGGTGGTGCTTATAGCGATAAAAATCAAGGCAGAGTCATCTTCCCCATATGTGATCAAGAAGGACACGTCATCGGCTATAGCGCTAGACGCTTAAAAGATGGGCCAGAAGCCAAATATGTCAATTCACCGGAAACGAAATTATTCCATAAATCGAACGTTTTATACAATTATCACATTGCCAAAGAAAAAGCTCGTATCAACGGATATATCTATGTTTGCGAAGGATTTATGGATGTCTTTGCTTTAGCAAAAATCGGTATCGATAGCGCAGTGGCTATCATGGGAACATCCTTAACTAACGAACATATTGAAATGTTACGTAATCTCAATGTGGAAATTCGTTTATGCCTAGATGGTGACTTGCCAGGACAAACGGCGATGATGAAAGCCAGTAAGCAATTAGCTTCGGCAGGACTCAATTGTCGCATTGTCGATAATGGTAATAGTCCAAAAGACCCTGATGAAATTCTCAATCAAGATGGTTCTGAGGCTTTAAAAAATTATTTAAATAATTTAACTAATCGCGTGGACTTCACTCTTAATTATTACAGGAACAGTAATCCTTTAAAAACTAATGAGCAAAAACGAGAATTAGTCAAACAGTTCATTCCAACGTTATTAAGCATTAGAAGCGCCTTGGATTTAGATAATTATCTAAGAAAATTATCCGCAACCACCGGATATGATGTTGAATCCCTTAGACAACTAGTAGAAAAAGCGCGTCTTAACAAAGTTAAAAACGAAGATCCCGCAGTGGCAATGCGCGAATTCCATCCCGAAAGAAAATTATTGCGTCGATTAGAACTCGCGGAACGAGAATTGCTCTATCAAATGATTAACAATCCCGAAGCTGTTATATATTACGAAAGAAAAGTGGAAGGTTTCTATGATGAAATATATCGCCAAATCGCTAACTTCATCATTGATTACGCCACTGAACATAAAGATTTCTTACCATTAGATTTAATGACTGCATTAGAGGCAAGCGATGTAGAAAATAAAGAAGATCTATTGCAAGAAATGACTAATCTTTTCTTAGAAAACAATCATCCAAAAGATTGTACAGAGCAACTCTTAGACAATTTATGTACATCAATTGCCCAAGAAAAAGAAAAGATATTCGAAGATGATGTTCTCGAGCAGTCTTTAGAAGGAAAAGATCCCCTCGAACAAGCCCGCATCTTAGCGGAATATCATCGTCGCAAAATGAAAAAAATGTAGAACCGGTCGATAAAAGGAGAAAAATTATGGCAAAAGAGAAAAAAGCCGCTGCCCCAAAAACGGCAAGCAAACCCAAAAAAGAAAAAGTTAACAATAAGAAAGTCAGCCATCTTGACGAAGAAGAAATCAAAGATTTAAAGCAAATTGAAAATCAACTTCTCAAGAAAAGTAAAGCCAGTGGCACCATTGAACAAAGCGAAATTTATGACGCTTTAAGTCAATATGAACTCGATGATGAAGCCATTGAAGAATTGATGGCGTTCTTTAAAGAAAACAATATCGAAGTCGTCAACGAAGATGATGAAGAAGAGGAAGAAGAGGAAGAATTTGACGAAAGCAAAATCAACCTCGATGAAGAACCTGATGACGATGATGATTTCTTCGCTCAACAAGGCGATGATGGTGAATCAGAAGAAGATATCGATATCGATCAACTCGATTTAACGCTTTCTGGTGAAGTTCGTGTGAACGACTCCGTGAAAATGTATTTAAAAGAAATCGGTAAATACGATTTATTAAAACCAGAAGACGAACCAATCCTTGCCAAAAGAATTCTCGAAGGTGACCAAGAAGCCAAAAACACCCTCATTAACGCCAACTTGCGTTTAGTGGTTAACATTGCTAAACATTATGTGGGTAGAGGTATGCTTTTCTTGGATTTAATCCAAGAAGGTAATTTAGGTTTAATGAAAGCCGTCGATAAATTCGATTATGAAAAAGGTTTTAAATTCTCGACATATGCGACCTGGTGGATTAGACAAGCTATCACCAGAGCCATTGCTGATCAAGCAAGAACCATTCGTATTCCTGTCCACATGGTGGAAACCATTAACAAGATGACAAGAATCCAAAGACAACTCATTCAAGATTTAGGTCGTGAACCAACCGCGGAAGAAATTTCCGAAGCTATGGGTGGTGAATTAACACCAAAGAGAATTAGAGAAATCCAAAGAATTGCCCTTGAACCTGTCTCTTTAGAAACTCCTATCGGGGAAGAAGATGATTCCCATTTAGGTGACTTTATCGAAGATAAGGATTCCGAATCACCTGTCGAATATACCACGAGACAATTATTAAAAGAAGAACTCTACGGCATCTTAAAAGATTTAAGCGACCGTGAAGAAAGAGTTATTCGTTTACGTTATGGATTAGATGATAATCGTCCGAGAACCTTAGAAGAAGTCGGTAAAGAATTCGGTGTCACCCGTGAACGTATTCGTCAAATTGAAGCTAAGGCCATCAAAAAATTAAGACACCCAACGAGAAGTAAAAAGCTCGGAGATTATAAAGAAAAGGTCTTATGATTAAATTATCCAAAAGATTAGAGGCCATTTTACAAATGGTGCCAAAAGGAATCGCCGCGGATATCGGCGCGGATCATGGCAAATTGATGATTGCCCTTTTTGAACGCGGCATCATCACCCATGGCTACGCTGTGGAAAATAAAATTGGTCCTTATAATCGTTTGGTCAAAGCGTTAACAGACGCGAATTTGATTGATGATGTCATTCCTTTATTAAGCGATGGTATCAAAGATTTACCTCCCCAAGTCGGCACGGTAATAATTGCCGGTATGGGTGGAGAACTCATTATCGATATTTTAAAAAAATATCCCGCTAAGACAAAACAAATCCAAACGCTCATCGTTGATGCTCATAACGCAGTTCCCAAGTTAAGAGAAGAAGTCAGCAAAATGGGTTTTGCCATTGCGGAAGAAAAGATCGTCGAAGAAGATGGTGTTTATTACGAAATTATTAAATTCATTCGTGCGGAAATGGCTTTCTATGGCGATAAAGATTTAGAATTTGGTCCTTGTTTAAGATGCGAGAAAAGCGCTGTCTTTAAACAAAAATATCAATCGCGCATTGCCGAAATTGATGCCATATTAGCCAAAGAGCACCTTCCTCAAGCACGCATCGACCAATTAAATGCCGAAAAAAGGCGCATTGAGGGCGTTTTATGATTAAGACCGATATTTTGCTCAAGAAATTATCAAAACCCTTTCCTAAACGCTATGCGAAAGCGCACTTTGATCATGTCGGCTTAAATACTGGTCATAAACCAGAACAAGTGCAAAAGATTGTTTTAGCCCTTGATTTAGATTGGCAAATATTAGAACAAATCAAAAAAGAGATGCCAGATATGATAATTACGCATCACCCTTTTATCTTCGGCACACGTAGTAAAGTTTTAAAATACGATGAAAGCAAAAGACTTTTAGTGGAAGAAATAGACCGTTTAGATATCCCTGTCTATTCTTATCACACGAATTTTGATACCGGAAAAGGTGGTATGAACGACGCTTTAAGCAAAGCTTTGGGTCTTGTTGATATCTATACACCCGCTAAAGACATCATGATGCGTATTGGTTATTTAAAAGAAGAAATGCCCATCATGGATTTTGCTAAATTTGCCAAAAAGCAATTTCGTGTCGATTATTCTTTGTTGATAAATGAAGGCTCACCCACGATTAAAAAGGTTGGAATTATCGGTGGTGGCGGTTCCCGTAGTTATAAAATCGCGCAAGAAGAAGGCTGCGATATCTTTATTTCCGGTGACGCTCCTCATCATGTGAGAAGAGAAATTGTTAACGCTAAATATAATTATTTAGATATGCCGCATGAAATAGAAAAAATCTTCATGCCAACGATGAAGAAAATTCTTTTAGATATTGATGATTCTTTAGACATCGTCATTATCGATCACGAAAAAGAACCACAAGTTATTTAAGCAATCGCTTTAATTTTCTGATAAACCGCATCAATAATTTCTTCGGGAACGCTCGCTCCGGAAGAGATAGCGATGTGTTTTTTATTATTTAATAAAGATATATCTAATTCCAGAGCGGAACCAATCATGACGGAAGGGATATTAGGGTGAGACATTTTCGCTACTTCTAATAATCTCGTCGTGTTACTACTTTGTTTATCACCCACGACAACAAGGAAGTCGATATCTTCATTCATATTTTTGATAGCTTCTTGTCTTTTACGAGTAGAAAAACAAATTTCATCCGCGATACGTGCCTCGGGAATATGCTTTTTAATGTCTTCATAAATGTCTTTTAGCGCTAAAACATTTAAAGTGGTTTGATTGACCACTAAAGGTGATTTATCTTTGATAAGAGAAAAATCTAGGCCATCTTTAACCGAATAAAAAATGACATCTTCACTGATAGAAAGAGAAGCCACAGTCTCTGGGTGATTAGCAATCCCAATATAAATTATTTGATGGGAAGCATTAATTTCTTGCTCAATAGTGGAATTATTCTTTTTAACAATCGGACAAATAGCGTCATAGATACGCAAATTCTTCTTTTTGGCAATAGCATCGAGTTTTTGATCGTGTCCATGAGCCGTAAAAACAATCACTTGCCCATCGGGAATATCGTTGATGTCGTAGGTGGTTTTAATGCCTTGTTCTTCTAATTGTCTAACGACAAAATGATTGTGGACAAGCATCCCTAAAACATGAACTTCTAAATCGGGATTTTCTTTTTTGGCTAGTATTGCCATCTTAATAGCATGGCTCACACCTGCACAATAACCTTTTGGTTCTAATATTTCCACCAGCATGGATTTATGTTAGCATAAAACGAGAAAAGAAGGGTATGGCAATGACAAAAAACGACATTCTCATCGGTAGCCACGTCTCCCTCGCGGGACCCGATTTTTATCTTGGCAGCGTGCAAGAAGCATTAAGTTATGGTGCCACAACATTCATGTTTTATACAGGCGCACCACAAAATACTTACCGTAAACCAATCGAAGAATTAAAAATCGAAGAAGGAAGAAAACTCCTCCAAGAAAATGGCATTAATGAAGATAAAATCATCGTTCACGCACCCTATGTCATTAACGGCGCAAACTCCACAAGAGAAGACCTCTTTGAATTATCGAAAAATGTCATTATCAATGAATTACAAAGAACCGCAGCCTTTGGCTGTTCTACCTTAGTTCTCCATCCTGGCGCTCACGTTGGCCAAGGAGCGGAAAAGGGAATTGAGTGTCTTGCTAAATGCCTTGATGAAATATTTGCTAATGATCACACTAATGTCCGCATTGCTCTAGAAACCATGGCGGGTAAAGGGACCGAAATCGGTGTTAATTTTGAACAAATAAAAGCCATTATTGATGCTTGTCATTATAAAGACAGATTAGGTGTCTGCCTTGATACATGTCACGTTCATGATGCCGGATATGATGTCAATGATGTCGATGGTTTATTAAAACAATTTGATGAAATCATTGGTCTCGACAAATTATTAGTGGTTCACATCAATGACAGTAAAAATCCCCGTGGTGCAAAAAAAGACAGACACGAAAATATCGGCTTTGGTTATATAGGTTTTTCCACTTTATACAAATTTATCCATCATCCATTGTTAGTTAATATACCAAAGATATTGGAAACACCATATTACAATGAAAAACCGCCTTATAAGCAAGAAATTAAAATGCTTATAGACGGTCAATTTGATACCAATTGGCGGGATAATATTTAAAATTTATCAATTTCTTCTTTTAAAGCATCAAAGGCCTCGGATTCTGGGACCTTTTTTATTACCTTATCTTTTTTAAAGATAACATATTCGTGTTTCCCACCCGCAATACCAATGTCGGCGTTGCAAGCTTCTCCAGGCCCATTGACAATACAGCCCATGACCGCCACATGGATTGGTTTATTAATTGTCTCGAGATAATCCATTACTTTTTTAGCTAAATTAGGAACATCAACTTGTGTTCTTCCACAAGTGGGACATGCGACTAATGTGGGATAATTTGGATATAATCCACAATCATGTAATAATCTCTTCGCGGCGATGATTTCATCTTTGGGATCACCAGAAATAGAAATCCTAATCGTATCACCAATTCCTTCTAAAAGAAGCGGTGCTAATCCAGCCGCGCTACGAATAACGCTGATATCTTTAAATCCCGCTTCGGTAATACCAAGATGTAATGGGTAAGGGAATGTTTTAGAAGCCAAACGATAGGCATCAATTGTTTCTCTAACATCACTGGCTTTTAATGAGATGACTATGTCATAAAAACCGAGTGATTCTAATATTTCCACGTGTTTTTTCGCCGAATTGACTAATTCTTGGGCGGTATACATGGAAGAATAATCATGAATAGATTTATCTAATGAACCAGAATTAACACCAATACGAATGGGGATATGTTTTTCTTTGGCCATTTGGACAACTTGTTGAATTTTTGCTATATCGCCAATATTTCCAGGATTAATGCGAATTTTATCCGCTCCATTTTCCATAGCGAGCAAAGCTAAGCGATAATCAAAATGAATATCGGCAACTAAAGGAATTTTAATTCCTTTTTTGATTTCTTTAATTGCCAAGGCATCTTTTTCATCCATCACGGATACGCGCATCAAATCAGCGCCTAGCAAAGCGCATTCATTGATTTGCTTGATAACTTCTGGATAATTTTCCGTTTTGATATTGCACATTGACTGGATAAGAACTTTTTCTTGTCCACCCATTGATATATTCTGGATTTTTATCGGTCGAGTATTTAATCTATTTGGCATGGTTCCATTATACATAAAGTTGGGCATTAAATAAAATATTTAATATGCAGTTATAAGAAAAAATGAAAGCGAAAATTATAACCGGATATAATCATATTCGCTAAACAATGAAAATATATTTTGCATTATTAATCTTATCTATGATAATATGTAAAACGCTGTAAGGAGATACAACACATGGCAAAAGAAGACAGAATCTCATTAACATTAAAATGTACAGTTTGTGGTGAAGAAAATTATCTCACTTCGAAAAATAAAAAACATCATCCTGACAGATTGGAACAAAAGAAATATTGCCCACGCTGTCACAAAGTGACACTTCACCGTGAGAAAAAGAAATAGGCCGCTGCCTATTTTTCTTTTATAAATTATGAAAGTCATACCTTTTATTTATGATGATGAAGATGATTTGATGGCTAACGCCTATCTTTTGGTGGATGATTCTTCTTGTGTGGTCATTGATCCGAGCAAAAATTATGATGGGGTTGCCAATTTCATCAAGAAAAATAATCTGCAATTAAAAGCTATCTTGCTTACACATGGTCATTTTGACCATATGCGAGGTGTTGATACTTTGCTAAATAATTTTCCTTCGCCTTTATATATTGGCTTTCTCGATGCACCAAATTTAATCGACGAAAAGAAAAATTTATCAGCTTATATGAATGATGAAAAAGTGGTGATCGATACAAAACCAATAACTGTATGTGAAAGCGATACCATCAAACTTTTATCGGAAGATATTATTGTTATAGATACTCCTTTTCATACCGAAGGTAGTGTTTGTTACTATCTAAAAGATAGTGGTATCTTATTTTCGGGTGATACTTTATTCAAAAATAGCATCGGTAGAGATGATTTACCGGGCTCTATTTCTAAAGAAAAAGGAAAATCATTACAGAAATTAATGGCCTTACCAGAAGAGACCAAAGTCTATCCCGGTCATGGTGGTTTTACCACGATTGGATGGGAGAAGAAACATAATCCATTTGTGAATTAATAAATATTTGATATAATATCAAAGCAATATTTTTAAGAAAGGGACTAATAAAAAATGATTAACGTAACAGAATTAAGACCTGGCAACTACTTTATTGAAGATGGCAACATTTACAAATGTTTAGATATCTTGCTTAATAAAACCGCGATGCGCAAGATGGTTGCCGTTGTCAAAGCCAAAAACATGCGTACGGGTGGCATTATTGAAATTTCCCGTAATAGTGGATATGGTATTGAGAACATCCGCTTAGACAAAAAACCAATGCAGTATCTTTATGATACTGGTGACTTCTTAGTCTTCATGGATCAAGAAACCTATGAACAAATCGAAATTGCCAAATCTCGTTTGGAATGGGAATCCAAATTCTTAAAAGGTGAAGAAGTGGTTGATATCACCTCCTATGATGGTGAAGTCTTAGATATTACCTTGCCCGCGAAAGTCGCTTTAAAAATCGTTGAATGCGAACCAGCGGTCAGAGGTGACACAGTCAACAAAGCCATGAAAGACGCCGTCTTAGAAACCGGTATTAAAGTGAGAGTTCCTCTATTTATAGAGGAGGGTGAAACCGTTCTCGTTCGTACCGATAATGGCGATTACGATGGCAGAGCCTAATAAGGAGAATAATTGATTATGTGGGAATTACCTATATGGTCAGCCGTCATAATGATTATCGGTTGTCTCATTGCCGGTGGTGTTATTGGCTTCTTCGGGGCGAGATATTATTTCAAAAAACAAATGGAAAAGAATCCACCCATTAACGAAAAGATGATTCGCGCCATGTTTAAATCCATGGGAAGAAATCCTAGTGAGAAACAAGTGCGTGAAGTTATGCGTAATGTTAATAGCCAAAAATAGCCGTTAAAAAAAGAATTTGAGCCTCGTATTAATCGGGGCTTTTTCTTTGCCTTAAATGGGCGAAAAATAATGATCAAAATGAAAAGTACAAAAATGACGAAAAAAATAAAAACTAGACAAAGTCTAGTTCATATTTATAAAAAACTACTAATTTTTTACTATTGATTTTTTATTTCATCCAGGTGATTTTTCTTTCGGTTCCATTGACAATACGGCCAATATTTTCGTGATGACGGAGAATCATCAAACTCGCCATAAATGTCACGACACAAGCATATGTGATGTCGGGGAATAAGCTAGGTCCATACATTGGGAAAACACGCCAATCACCTTGAATCACGCCAGTAGCCACGAGAATGACCCAAGTCCATGTGACAAGGGTGGAAAAAGCTCCTTGTAAAATAGCGGATAAAGAAACCATTTTCTTCCATTTAAGTATACCTAAATAGAAGAAATCAGGAATAAAACCAAGCATCCAGGAGGAAGCAACGGTGGTGCCCATAAAGCAAGCAGCGCCTTTACCGCCACGGAAATTCGCAAATAACGGAAAACAGTGGCCTAAGGCAACACCGACACCCGCTAACCAATAAACACCCCATCTTATAGGATAGGCTTGTGCAGCTTCAGTATATAAATCTAATGCCTTTGGCATTAAAGCGCGAGTGCCATCGGGAATTCCTTCGATGCCAGAAAATTTAAAAGGCACAAAAGTGAGCAAGACCCAGCAAAGATAAATAGGGATGATAGTCTTCAGCATATCAAGAACGATAATACAAAATCCGACTTTTTTACCCCAAAGACGGCCGGCGTTTGTGCCTCCCGCATTGTGGGAACCATAGTTACGTGGATCTTGATGGAAGAAAACTTTTCCAACCCACACGGAAGTAGATATACTTCCAATTAAATAACCAACTATCAAACAAAAAAGCACAGACAATATATTTATTAGAAATATATTCATAATTTTCCTCCTTAAAATACTATTTTATATTCTACTAAATAACTTTATATTTGCAACTTAATTTGTTTATAATTAAAACCGATTCAGAGGAAATTGAAATGCCAGAAGAAAAGAAAGTATCAACATATTCTGCCGATGACATCCATATAATGCATGGATTAGAAGGCGTCAGAAAAAGACCGGCGATGTATATTGGCTCCACGAACGCCATTGGTTTACATCACCTTGTTTGGGAAGTGGTTGATAATTCCGTTGACGAAGCTTTATCTGGTTTTGGTGATCGCATTGTTGTCACCATTCATAAAGATGGTTCCGTTTCCGTTTTAGATGAAGGTAGAGGCATTCCTTGTGGCATCAATAAAGAAACAGGACGCCCTGCTGTAGAGATTGTTTTCACCGAATTACATGCTGGTGGCAAATTCAATAGCGCGGTTTATAAATCCGCCGCTGGCTTACATGGCGTCGGTGCTTCCGTGACCAATGCGTTGAGCTTATATGTCGATGTTACCGTTTATCAAAACGGTAAAATCAATCATTTACGCTTCGAAAATGGTGGTAAACTCGTCACCCCATTAGAAGAGATTGGTCCCACTAAAAAGCATGGTACCTTGGTGAGATTTAAACCTGATCCTACCATCTTTTCCACTGTTGAATTTAAAAGAGAAACCATTGCGGGACACCTCCAAGAAAGTGCCTTTTTAATGCGTGGAGTACACTTTGTTTTAAACGATGAAAGAACTGGTGAAACCCAAGAATTCTATTATGAAAATGGCTTAGTGGAATACATTCATAGCATCAACGAAAACAAGCAACCATTGTCGGATGTAATTGATTTTGCTGACACTGATCCTTCCACAGAAATAGCGATGGAAATCGCCTTACAGTACTGCCAAGAAGACTACAATGAAACCCTCTTATCTTACGTCAATAACGTAAGAACAAAGGAAGGTGGCACCCATGAAATCGGCTTTAGAGCAGGTATTACTCGTGCAGTTAATGACTTCGGTGAAAACAACAATTTGTTGAAGGGAAAGAAACTCGAAGGTAGTGATATTCGTGAAGGATTAACCGCGATTGTTTCCTTAAAAATACCGGAAAAATTACTGGAATTTGAAGGGCAAACAAAGGGCAAATTAGGGACCCAAGAAGCAACCTACATCGTCCAGAATTTCATTTATAATAAGTTTACTTATTATCTCACCGAGAATAAAGAATTTGCCTTAAACTTAATCAAAAAATGTCTAGATTCACAAGGCGCTCGTATTGCCGCTAGAAAAGCTAAAGATGAAGCCAGAAGCGCGAAAAAAGCGAAAACAGAAGTCATTTTATCGGATAAATTGACACCTGCTCAAAGTAAAGATTACGCCAAAAACGAATTATTTATCGTTGAAGGTGATTCCGCTGGTGGTAGTGCGAAAAAAGGTAGAGATAGATTACATCAAGCTATTTTACCACTACGTGGTAAGCCATTAAACACTGATGGTCTTCCTTTAGCGCAAGTGTTAAAAAATGAAGAAATTGCTACCATCATCAATACCATTGGTGCGGGTTTTGGCCAATCTTTCGATATTGATGACATTCATTATGGCAAAATCATCATTATGACCGATGCTGATACCGATGGTGCTCATATTCAAACGTTATTATTAACGTTTTTCTACCATTATATGCGTCCATTAATCACTTCTGGTCACGTCTATATCGCTGTTCCTCCTCTTTATCGTGTTTTCAAAGAAGAAAACCACAAGATGAGACAAGAATATGCCTGGGATGACGAAGGACTAGAAAAAGCTAAGAAACATATCGGTGCTGGATACAAAGTATCCAGATATAAAGGTTTAGGTGAAATGGATGCCATTCAATTAAAAGAAACAACCATGGATCCAAAATCTCGTTTACTCATTCAAGTGGACATTGTCGACCCCTTATTAGCGGATAAACGTGTTTCTACATTAATGGGCAAAGATACCAGCGTGAGAAAGAAATGGGTCGAAGAAAATGTCAATTTCAACGAAGTTGATACCTTCCTCAAGGAGGTGAAATAATCATGGCGAAAAAGAAAACTGATGAAATTATTGAACCAATTGTGGAAAACATTTCTGTTGAACCGATGGAAGAAGTCATGGGTGATCGTTATGCCACCTATGCCAAATATGTTATTCAAGATAGAGCTATTCCTGATGTCAGAGATGGCTTAAAACCAGTCCAAAGAAGAATTATTTTTTCGATGTATAAAAGTGGTAACACTTTTAACAAGCCAACTCGTAAATGCGCTCATACCGTTGGTGCGGTGATGGGAACTTTCCACCCTCATGGCGATACTTCTATTTATGAAGCATTAGCGAGAATGAGCCAAGATTGGAAAGTCCGTTACCCATTAATCGACTTTCAAGGTAATAATGGTAGCATTGATGGTGATTCCCCCGCAGCTTATCGTTATACCGAATCTCGTTTAAGTGAATTGAGTAACGAACTTATTCGCGATATCGAAAAGAAAACGGTTGATATGCAACTTAATTTCGATGATACCGAGCTAGAACCGGTCGTTTTACCATCGCGATTCCCAAATTTACTCGTCAATGGTACCGAAGGTATTGCAGTTGCTTTAGCAACTGAAATTCCTCCTCATAACCTTAGAGAAGTCATTGATGCCGTCATTTATCGTATCAATCATAAAACCGCCTCTATTGAAGATCTCATGAACATTGTTAAGGGTCCAGATTTCCCGGGCGGGGCTTATATTTATGATTCCGAAGGGTTAAGAAATATATATCTCACTGGACGTGGTCGAATCGAAGTCGCTAGCAAAGCGGAAATCGTGCAAAATAAAAACGGACAGCAAATAATTATCTCGGAAATACCCTATAAAGTGGTGAAAATTCAGCTTGTCTATGAAATAGACAAAATTATCCATTCTCGTTCCATTGATGGCATGATTGAAGTGCGTGATGAATCCGATTGGAAGGGTATTAGAATTGTCATTGACTGCAAAAAAGAGGCTAAATGTGATCTCATTTTGAAATATTTGATGGGTAAAACCTCTTTAGTCACCGGTTATTCCGCGAACATGGTGGCGATTGTTGATGGCAGACCAAAGACCCTTAATTTACTCGAATTTATCGATGCCTACATCGCTCACCAAGTCGATGTTATCACCAGAAAAAGCCAATTTGAATTAGCCAAAGATAAAGATAGATTACACATTGTTGAAGGCTTAATTTTAGCTTCTATCAACATTAATGAGGTCGTAGACATCATTAAAAAGAGTAAAGATAAAGCCGATAGCAAACTCAATTTGATGAAAAGATATGATTTTTCTAATGAGCAAGCGGAAGCCATTGTTACCATGCCTTTATACAAGTTAAGTCATACCGATGAAGAGATTTTAGAAAACGAAAAGAAAGAATTACAAGCGGAAATCGAAGTCTTGAATGGTATCCTTAATGATCCCGCGAAATTGAATCGTGTTTTAATCAAAGACTTAAAACAAATTTCTGATAAATACGGTGATGATAGAAGAACCGAAATCATCGAAAAAGTGGAAAATAAGCCCGTTGATAAAAGAGAGCTTATTGCCAAAGAAGAAGTGGTTGTTTGTGTCACCCGTGATGGCTACGCTAAACGTTCCTCTATCAAATCCATGAAAGGTAGTGGAGATGGCGCTTTACCAGGCTTGAAAAACGGTGATGCTTTAATTGCTTTAGGAACAGCGTTTACCACTGATTACCTTATTTGTTTTACAAATATAGGTAACTATGTCTGCATCCCCATCCATAAATTGACAGAAAATCGTTATAAAGATGAAGGTGTTCACCTTAATACTTTGGTCAGTTTAGCCCCTGGAGAAAAGCTCATTAAAGGTCTATTAATCAAAGAGCATAGAAACGACGTTTATTTAGGGTTCTTGACCAAATTTGGGCAAATCAAAAGGATGTGTGCTGATCAAATTGATACCGCGAAACACAACCGCCCACAAAGATGCATGCGTTTGCTTAATGGCGATAAAATTACCGGTGTACAAATTTTGACTGGTGATAGCAATTTACTTGTTATTACAAGTAATGGCAATGGCACATACTTTAATGAAAACGAATTAACCATCCTCGGAAGTAAAGCTGGTGGCGTTAAATCGGTCGGTTCATTAGGAAAGAATCACGCGATGGCATTAGTGGCCGTAGACAGCCAAGAAAACGCTAAAGTGGCTGTTGTGACCGATAAAGGACATCAACGTATTATAGATGTAAGAGGTTTAACGCGTACAGCGCGTCTAGGAAGAGTACAAGAAATATGCCCATCTTTCAAAGGTGACATTCATCGCGTCATCGGTGCTATCCGTGTTCCTAATAGAACAGATTTAATAAAATTAAATCTCTTCTTAAACGATAACAGTGTATTTGAGCTAACAATTGATGATTTTAGACAAACACAATATCGTTATGCGAAAAAGAATATCGATATTCCTCCACGCACCGTCATTGATTGTGTCTATGACACAACGATTCTCACAATCGATAAACATACTATTTCTCATCCAGTAATTGAAAAAGAGAAAAAAGAAGAGATAATAACGGAACCAGTGGAAGAAAAAATAGTGGAATTACCGGCGCCAGAAGAAGAAAAAGTCATACCTGAAAAGCCCAAAAAAGAACATAGTTATGAACAGATTTCTATCTTCGATGACGATGATGAATAATACACTTTGTGTATTCAATTGTTAAATTAGTAGATATTTAGTAGATATTTATAATATTGAAACAACTCTTAAAATCCTCAGCAAAAGCAATGATGTGTGAGGATTTTTTTCTCCCTTATAGAATAAATACTTTCAACAAAGTCTATTTTTAATAAGACTTTTCGTGTATCATTTATTTGGGAATTATGAAACACATCTATCGACCTTTTGCCCATGCTAAATCAATATTTGAAATAGATTTAGATTTCTATAAAGAGATGGGCGTTGAAGTATTATTTATCGACTTAGATAATACACTTGATAGTTATAAACTATTTCATCCCACGGAAAGAGCACAAAAATTAATTCCAGAAATCATCAAGAAAGGAATTAGACCCGTGATTGTTTCTAACAATAGAGGCAAAAGAGTGCGAACATACGCTAATGATTTGGGGATTGAATATCTCAATAGCTGTGCCAAACCATTCCCACACAAAATAAATAAATTTATTAAGGCCAATAATTTGGACAAAAATAAATTGATGCTTGTCGGTGATCAAATGATGACTGATGTTGTCGCGGCCAATCGAGCCGGCATCAGAGTCATATTGACCGATAAGATAGTGAAAGAAGATCAATGGACAACACATATAAATAGAATATTTGGGAGACCAATAAGGAAACACCAAATGAAAAAAGGGCGGATGCCAGATTGGAGAACAATTTATGGGAAAGATTAAAAGAGTCTTACGTTGCTACAACTGTGGAGCGGTTTTACAAAGTAAAGATGAAAATGAAAAAGGCTATTGTGTGCCAAGGCTTTTAGATTCCAGTCGCGATAATTTAGTCATTTATTGTCAAAGATGCTTCGATAAGATGAAAGTCATCAATTCTGGCGCCTTAGATTCTAATATCGACGCTGAAACAATCAAAATCCTTGATGATGCACGCGCAGTAGATGCTACTATCGTTTGGGTTATTGATTTATTTGCCTTTACTGGTACCATCCCACAAGAACTAGTTGACAAAATCAAGAAATTAGACGTGAAAGTCATTGCCACAAAGCGTGACCTCTTCTCTAAGAATATCCCTGATGAGACTTTTATTCGTTTCATCACCGAACGTTTTGCGGAAGTGGGTATCAAATTAGTGGATATCAAGCTAATTGGCTCTAATGACGAAATCTCCGTCAACGATTTACTTAGTAAAAACGGACAGATTAAAAAGGGCCATGATGTTTATATGATTGGCTCTAAGACTTCTGGTAAAACCGTTTTAATAAATAAATTATTAAAGACATACAAAAATAAAACCAAATGGCCAATTCGTTTGGAACCATATCCAGAAACCAGTTTAAGAGTGATGTCGATTCCTTTAACTAATTCAACATTCTTATATGAACTTCCTGGTTTCTCTTTAGCTTCCTCAGTGGTTGGTAAAGTGGAAAAAGATATCGTCAAATTAATCACACCGCACAAGAAAGTAGAATATTTCACCCGTTCAATGTCGGTTGGTGAAACTTTGGTGGTCGGTAGTTTAGCCGCTTTCGGTATTGAAGAAGGAAAAACCGCCAATTATACCTTCTATGGCGCTGAGGGTGTTGAAACGAAGAAAATTAAATCCAAAGGATTAGAAGATTTCATCATCGAAAACGCGAAAAAAGTCAGTGTACGTCCCGCTAGTGATCATTTCACCAATTTTAAAGATTACGATTTATTTGAATATGTCATGGAAGATGATGGCAAATATCACGATATCGCCATTAGAGGCTTAGGATGGATATCTTTCATCGCCAAAGGACAAACAATTCGCGTGATGGTGCCACGTGGAACCGCCATTAAAGAATCCTTATCCAAAATTCGTAAGGAATAATGTCTATGTTGACTTCCAATGAAAAAAAGCAACTCAAAGCGTTAGCTAGTGTTGAGACAACCAAATATCAAATTGGTAAAAACGAAATCTCTGACACTCTTTTAGATATGCTCAATAAAGCATTAGTGGCGAGAGAATTAATCAAAATAGACGTCATGAAAGGGGCCATAAACCCCATTATGGAAATCGCTTTGGACCTCTCGAGCAAATTAAATGCCGAAATTGTCCAAGTTGTGGGAAGAGTCATTATTTTATATCGGAGAAACAAAGAACATCCAAAAATTAAATTAACAAAATGAATATCATTATCTTCGGTGGAGCCTTCGATCCAATCCATAACGGACATATAAATATGGCAGTCAATGCCCAAAAAGCGCTTGATGGAGAAGTTTTTCTTGTTCCAGCGCCTATTTCCATATGGAAAGAAACTTCGGCGCCAATAGAGGATAAAATCAATATGATTGCCTTAGCCATCAAAGATTTAAAAGGAATTCATATTGACCGTTTTGAAGCTGATAGTGGACATTCAGATAATTATTCCATTGATACAGTGAAATATTTTCATAAGAAATATCCAAACGATAATCTCTATTATTTGATTGGCACCGACCAAGTAAATAATTTCCATCGTTGGAAAGACGCGAGTGAAATAGCCAAAATAGCGCACGTCATTTATTTTGAAAGACCAGATTTTATTTTAGATAAGAAAAACATCGAATCTTACCATATGCAAAGCATACCTGGAGAAACGATGGTGGTTTCTTCGACCGAAATCAAGCAATTAAAGTCTTTAGATATTCCTGATGATGTTCTTTTTTATATCGGAGAACATCAGCTTTATTATGTGGAAAGGATGAAATCTTATATTGATGAGAAAAGATTAAAACATTCTTTATCGGTCGCTAAGCTGGCTTATGAAATAGCGTTGAGCAATCATTTAGAAGACCCTCACAAATATTATGTCGCAGGCTTATTACATGATATCGGTAAATCTAAAGATGTTGAAAAAGAAAAACAAATAGTGGAAAAACATTTCCCGGAATATAAGAACATGCCCGCATTTTCCTTTCATCAATTTGTCGGAGCCTACATTGCCGAGCATGATTTTGGTATTGATGATCAAGCAGTCTTGAACGCGATAAAATTTCACGCAACCGGAACAGATGAAATGGACTTATTGGCTAAAATAATTTATGCTTCCGACAAGATTGAACCAACGAGAAATTTTGATTCGTCAGACTTAATTGCCGCGATGAAAAAAGACGCCGAAGAAGGGTTCATCGAAGTCTTAAAAGCTAACAAAGATTTTCTCAAAACACATCGTGGAAACATCGATAATCCATTAACCTCTAAATGTTTCAATAAATTCAAAGTGTAAGTAAAACAATAAAGACAACAAGGAGCGGAGACGCTCTTTTATTTTGCTCAAAACAAAATTAGTAGTTTCTCCACGCACACAGCGGAAATAAAGGCACTTCGCATAATTGCTATTATGTTAACCAAATTAAATATTTTTTAAGACTACGTGATTTTAAGTGTTTTCGTTTTCTTCCGCCAAATATGAATTATCAACATATGGTAAACTAGACTTTTCCACAAATAAATAGCGTCTAAAAACTACTAAAAAAGTACTAGTACACTTCTGCTACTTTTGCTTTTTCTCGCAAATTTTGGATTTTAAAAGATGATATCCTTAACTTAATTTATTTAAATTATTTATCTTTTGTTAACCTATTTTTTCCACAAAAAAACACTCTTTATCGAGTGCCTTTTTGTTTCTTATTCGAACAATTCTTCAATCGGTTCCCCTATCAGATTATCAGGAAGTTTGAGACCGAAATTTTTCAATATTGTGGCGCCAATATCGCCAAAGGATTCACGCTCATTTAGAAGCCTGCCTGATTGAATAGATTTGGAAAACATGAGTAAGGGAATCTTCTCTCTTGTATGATCGGTTCCGGCCCAGGTTGGATCGTTTCCATGGTCAGCTGTCACGATGACTAAATCATCTTCATGGAGAGCTTCGACAAGCTCAGCTAGTCTCTTATCAAATCTTTGAATGCATTCCCCATAACCAACGGGATTTCTTCTATGACCATATTCACTATCGAATTCAACGAGATTAACAAAACATAAACCTTGATAATCTAATTCTTTCGCGTGGGCGATTGTTTTATCCATGCCATCTTCATTTGATGTTGTCTTTTGTGTTTGAGTTACACCGTATCCATCAAAGATATCGCCAATCTTGCCAATGCAATCAACCATATATCCATTTTCTTGTAAGATGTTCATGACAGTTGGAACACCTGGCTTTAAAGCCAAATCGTGTCTATTCGAAGCATCGCGATGATAATCTTGAGCGCTATTACCAATGAATGGTCTTGCGATAACACGTCCCACCATCCATTCTGGCTTCATACAAATCTCTCTAGCGATGTCACAGAATTTATATAATTCAGGAACTGGAGTCAAATCTTCGTGTGCGGCAATCTGCAAAACAGAATCTGCGGATGTGTAAACGATTAAGTGACCTTTATTTTTTGATTCATCACCAAGCTCTTTAATGATTTCGGTGCCGCTGGCGGCGTAGTTACCAATACAATGACGGCCAGTTCTTTGCTCTAATTCATCCATCAATTCTTTTGGAAAGCCATGATCAGTGAATGTCATGAAGGGCTTTGTAGTGTAAACACCCATCATTTCCCAATGCCCAGTCATCGTATCTTTTCCATTGCTTTTTTCTCTGGCTTTTGCCACAAAAGAATGTGGATGAGATACTTTGCTAGTGCCAAGAATAGGATCAAGGTCGCCAACACCCCAAGCATTCATTGTGGGAATGTCTAAACCTTTACCACCAGGCATTCTTTCGGAAATGTGCAACATGGTATGGGAGCCTTCGTCGCTCACGCCATCATTGAAAAATTTATCAGCGTCTGGTTCAGCACCCACACCCATTGAATCAGCTACGATAACAAATATTCTTTTATATTTCATATAAACTCCTTTTTGATATTATACAACTACGTTTAAATTTACCGTTTTTATATTATCTTATTTGCCTTTCATATACAAATCATACGCGCTTATAATGCGCTTAGTGGATATATGTGTGTAGATTTGTGTGGTGGCAATGTTTGTGTGGCCAAGCATTTCTTGTACCACCTTTAATTGCGCCCCGTTTTCTAATAAATGAGTGGCAAAGCAGTGTCGCAATGTATGAGGCGAAATAGGTGTTTCGATGCCACTTTGGGCAGCGTATTTTTTGATTTGCAAAAAGAAATATTGACGAGATAATGGTTTTCCATATCTATTTAAAAATAGATATTTAGTGCCTGCTCCCGGATTTTTCTTGCGTGGACCCTCCACATATTGACGAATATAGGAGATGGCGAAATCGCCAATGGGGACTTTTCTTTCTTTGGCCCCTTTACCAAAAATAGTGACCACCCCGTGTTTTAAATCAACCTTTCCTCTTTCTAACGCCAAGAGCTCACTAACACGCAATCCACTCGCATACATTGTCTCTAACATGGCTTTATCTCTTAAACCTTCTGGCTTATTGATATCAGGAGCGTTTAATAAGATTTCTACTTCTTCCTCCGTTAAGCAATTAGGTAAATGTTCCTCTTTTTTGGGAACTTCAATATCAGGAATCTCATCCGTGAAGTATCCTTCTTTTTTTAAAAAAAGAAAGAATTGTCTGGTTGATGATAATCTTCTTAATGAAGTAGATATCGTCCGACCAATGGATAATTGATAATGGAGAAAATCAATCAAATCGTTACCATATAAATCTTCAACATATTTCTTATCTTTGAAGAAGAGAAAAAACTGTTTTAAATCATCGGTATAGTTACTGACTGTTTGTTTTGAAAGTCCTTTTTCCACTAAAAGGTGTTGTTGAAATAGTTCAACAGCGTCGACAATTTCCATCATTTTTTATCCACCTCACTAGCCCGCATCAAAGATGGCTTTGACAATTTACGATTTAATTCATTAATTAATAATTTTGTCGCACTTTCTTCTTCGTGCTTTTCATAATCAAATAAAGACATTTGGATAGCCATATCTTTTGGATTGATTAAATTCTGTAAAGTAATACCCAAAAGACGAACGGTTAAGCCGACAAAATTATCGTTATATAACGATATGGCACGTGTGTATATCGTTTTCCAATCATTCGTAGGGGTATCAAAAGTAATTGATTTGTTATGTACTTTAAAATCACTTTCTTTGACAGTAATTTGGATTGTGTTACCAATTTTGCCTTCTTTAATCGCGCGATTGGAAACTTCTTTGGCTAAGTCCTGAAACAATTGTTGGATTTCTTCTAATGCATTAGTGTCATGCATCAAGGTAGAAGAATTACCGATTGATTTTGGATCTTCTGGTTCACTGATGATTTCATCGCTTCCTTCACCATTTAGCCAATCTTTGATGACATAGAAAAATTTACCGAGGATATCTTTAACTTGTTGGTCATCCTTTTGACATCTATCCGCTAAATCGCCAATGGTGTTGATGCCAATATGTTTCAGTCTAGGCGCGGTTTTTTTACCAATGCCATACATCTTATCTAAAGATAAAGGGTATAGGATTTTAGCAATATCTCTTTTTCTAATAATCGTTAAGCCCATCGGTTTTTGATAATCACTGCCCATTTTCGCTAAAAATTTGGTGGTACCCACACCGATGGAACATTTTAATTTTGTTTCATTATATAAATCTTTTTGTAATTTCTTAAAAAAGGCGGGGACGTCTTTGACATCTTTTACGACATCGGTAAAATCAGCATAACATTCGTCCACAGAAGCGATTTCCACCAGTTTGGTATATCTTTTCACAAAAGCCACAAAAGTCGCTGACATCGCCCAATAAAAGCGAAAATCAGAAGGGAGAATGATTAAATTAGGGCAGGCTTGCTTAGCTTGGAACATCGGCATCGCGGAATGCACGCCATATTCGCGCGCCTTATATGAGCAAGTAGAAACCACCCCTCCGCGGCCATCACGGCCAATGGCCACTGGTTTACCTTCTAAAGAGGGATTACGAATTTCTTCGCAACGAGCGAAAAAAGCATTTAAGTCAATGTGAACAATAACTTTTGCCATCGACATTATTATATAATGGCTTATTATATTATGTTAACCAAATTATAATAATTTTATGATATCTTCAACGGCGACACCAAATTCTTTTCTTTGTTCTTGGATGGTCGCTTGTTTGACAAAAACATCTGGAATCGCCTTAATAATCACTTCGCCAGTATATTTTTCTTTTAATAAACGAGCCGCTAAATAAGAGGCAAAGCCAGCTTCTGTGGCATAAGGATTATAAATAATGATTTTTTGATAATTGAGTAAATCACTAATTGCTTGTTCATCCATTGGTTTCAGATATATTGCGTTATATAAGGTAATATTTATATTATTCTTAATAATATATTCTTTTAATTCTTCCACAACTGGACCCAAGGCCACTAAAGCGGTATGACCACCATGAACTTCTTTGATCCATTTACCAAATGGTAAATCAATTGGGGTGTATTCTTCCTTTTTCATTGATTCACGAGGATATCTAATACAGAAAACACCGTGATTTTGGAATGATTCTTTTAGCAAGGGAGAAACTTGGTTAATATGAGAAGCCATCGTAATAACGGTGTTAGGTATTCCTAAAAGGAATTGTTCATCATAAATGCCTTGGTGGGTATCACCATCTTGTCCCACTAAACCAGCGCGATCAATTAAAATAGTCGCGGATAAATTCATTCTTGCTAAATCATGATTTAATTCATCATAAGCCCTTTGTAAGAACGTGGAATAAATGGAAATGACGGGATGATAACCGCTGACAGCTAAACCACTAGCAAATGTAAAAGCGTGTTCTTCCGCAATGCCAACATCTGAATAACGGTCAGGATATTTATTAAATATGTTATTTAAATCGCTGCCAATTCCAGTCGCAGGCACAATCAAATATGATTTTTCTTCTTGTTCCATCATCTTTTCTAATTCCAAAGAATAGATAGATGACCAAGAAATTTTGTTATCATCGTGATAAATTTCTCCTGTTTCTTTATTAAAAGAAGAAACACCGTGCCATTTCCCGCTATCGTCATTTTCGGAAGGCTGATAACCTTTTCCTTTCAAAGTCTTGATATGCACGACGACCGAATTATCCATTTTCTTCGCTTTACTAAAGGCTTTTTGTAAATCTTTAATATTATGTCCATCAACCGGTCCGAGATATGAAAAGCCCATAAAGTCAAAGATATTCAACGCCATCAAATGACGTTTGAACCAATTCTTGATATTTCCCGTTACTTTTAGTAACCATCTACCAAGGCCCGTTTTCTTCATGATTTTTTGATAAGTATGTTTGCTACGGCGGTATAAGGATGAATTAGAGAGGTTTCTAAATGATCTCGCTAAAGCGCCAACAGGCTTGGTAATAGACATATCGTTATCATTTAAAATGATAATCACTTTATGATTTGTTTGTCCGAGGTTGTTTAAACCCTCCATAGCGAGGCCATTAACAATGGAAGCATCACCCACAAAAGCGACAATATCATATTTTTCTTCATTTAAATCTCTAGCAAAGGCCATGCCTGCGCAAGCGGAGATTGCTGTGGAACTATGACCTGCTTCATAACAGTCAAATGGCGATTCATCCCTTTTTTGAAAGCCGGCTATGCCATCTTTTTCTCTCAATCGTTCTAAAGAACGACCCGTTAAGATTTTATAAGTATATGATTGATGGCCGACATCAAAAACAATCTTGTCTTTACGAAAATCAAAGCAACAACATAATGCGATTGTAGCGTCAATTGCCCCTAAATTAGAAGCAAGGTGCCCACCATTATGACTCACTATATCTATGATATAATCACGGATATCATCACTTAAGGTATCCAATTCTTTATAATTTAATTCACGCAAAAAAGAAGGGTCTTCAATCTTCTTTAAATCAATGTGTTTAACTTCCTTCTTTTTGCTCATTTTACTATACCAATAAACTACTAATTATCTACTATTATCAATTACTCATCTTTGATGTTTACAATTTTTTCCACTTTTTCTTGTGCGGCTTTTAAAGCCTCTTCTAAACGACGGATAATATTGTTTCCTTCTTCGTATAAGGCTAGGCTTTCTTCTAGCGGTAAAGCTTTGGAAGAAATCTTTTCCACTATTTCATCTAATCTTTTAATCTCTTGTTCAAAATTGACGTTTTCCATTATTTGGCCTCCACTTTATCAACAGTGCTTATCAGTGTTCCATCATTCATGATGGTTTTTATTTTCTTTCCTTCTAATCCTTTGCTGGATGTAAAAATTTTACCATCTTCACTCATCGTTATTGTATACCCACGCGATAAGATTTGCTTGGGGTTTAAAACGGCTAATTGATCTTTTTTGCTATCGAGTGTTTGCTTTAATTCACGAATTTTATCTTGCATATTATCCGCTAATTCTTCTTTATAAGAAGAAACTTCTTCAAACATATCTTCTAAATGTTCTTTGATAGCCTCTTGCATATCATCAATACAATTTTGGAAATGTAATTCTATCTCACGCATATCAATGGTCGCTAATTCAGCAGCTCCTGTGGGAGTGCTGGCTCTTTTATCGGCGACATAATCCACTAAAGTAGTATCGATTTCATGCCCTACGGCGGCGATAACTGGCATTTTACTAGAAGATATTGCCCTGACCAATGTTTCGTCGTTAAATGCGCTTAAATCTTCACTAGCGCCACCGCCACGACCAATAATGAGGGTGTCTAAATCATATTCTTGTGATTTATTGAAAGCTTTTAGCAATTCTGTGGGTGCGGATTCTCCTTGTACCGCACTGGGAAAGACATAGATATCACAGATGGGATAACGTCTTTTGATATTGGTAACAATATCTCTCACCGCCGCTCCATTAGGTGCGGTAATAACTCCAATGGCTTTTGGATATAAATTAATTGGTCTTTTGCGTGATACATCAAATAAGCCTTCGCTTTGTAATTGCTTTTTGAGTTTTTCTAGTTCAACTAGAATCGTCCCTCTTCCGACTGGATTCATCTCAAAGACAATGAGTTGATAAGTGCCTCTAGCTACATAAGCATCAATAGAAGCTAAAACGACGACCTCATCACCATCGTTAGGATAATCAATAAGTCGAGAAGCGTAAGTAGCGAACATCGCACAAGAAATGAGTGCTTCTTTATCTTTCAAAGAAAAATAAAGGTGTCCATTTGCCCCACGTTTAAAATTCGATATTTCGCCTCTGACAAAGATGAATTTGAGATTTTCATCTTGTGACAAAAGGGTCTTCACATATCGATTGACATCGCTGACTGAATAGACGTTTCTTTCACCAATCATTTATTGCAACACCCCATCGAGAATAGCGTTAATAAATTTTCCTTGTTTGTCATCGATATATTTTTTCGCGAGATTAACAGCGATATCAATGACAATTCTTTTTTCCACTTTTTCTACATAGTAGAAATGAGCATAACTCATAATCAAAATTGATTGTGTCAATAATGGTAATCTCTCCCATTTCCAGTTCTTTAAATGCGGTTGAAAGGCCGTGACAATGGCCCCGTAATTATTAAGACTTTGGCTGATCATTGATTTGACATAATCACTCACTTCTTCATAAGGGGTTTCCGCCATTTCGCTAATCAAATCACGAGCGTCACGAAAAACTTTTCCATCACCATGGATGTAATCATCTAATTCATCATAGATGACCGTCATAATTAAATAGTGTTCTTGATTTCTAGTCATGATCAACTTCCCCTTCTACCGGCTCTGAAACGGGTTTCACAAAACGTTTTTCAATGTTAAAAACATTGTAATATTCATAAATGGCAATCACCAAGAAAAATGTAATAATGGCGTGAATTCCACCATTGAATAAAAGGCCAGTCCAGGTTTCACCAGCGACAAAGAAAGCCAATAAAACAAAGACCCAGTCAACTAAATAGGAAATCACACTAGCATAGATAAATGGTTTTTTGGCTTGGGAAGAAAAAACACCAATTAAAACGGCCACACCCGTTAATGCGGCGCTTAAAAAATAAGCGATGAGATAGACCCAAACGATATCTAAACCAGAATAATATAAAATATTAAATAGGAAATTACCGATACCAAAGCAAAAATAAAAAGGTGGGTTTTCCACGGCTCCGGTTGCAAATTGTATATGACCAATAATTAAACCGATGAAGTTCACAACACCGGCCCAAATGAATATTCGTGATGCTTTTTGAAAGCGTGTTACCGCATTATTATGTAACGTCACATAAGAAGCGGTTTTTCTTCCTTTTTTCTTTTTGGCCATATTAGATGATTTTTTCTACTTTGACCTGCACATTAAAAGGAACCATCTCCGTGGCAGTCAATAAAGTATTATTTACTTCCTCTTGGATATTAGCGATGATATTTTGTAAATTGTTTCCCTTGGAAACATCAACAGTCACTAAAACATGGACAATGCCACGATGAATGAAAGTGAGGACCGGGCGATTTAAACGGAATCTTTGATCTTTTTTCAGCATCTTACTCGATTTAGTGATGCCTTCCACTTTGTTTAATGCTTCATTAACCAAAGCATCAAAAACACGATAGCCAATACCTATCTTGCCCTTTTTGGATAAATCATCGATGTAAATAAATTCCGCCATAAAAAATGCCTCCTCATTAATATATATAAAATATATCAAACTAGCAACAAATTAAGAAAAAACAGCCACAATTGGCTGTTATTTCATATCCCTTTTAGTGGAGTATTTCTTCCACTATCTGGGTCAAGTGTTCAGCGGTAAAATCAAATTTCTTGATGACCTCTTTGGCGGGAGCGGAGGCACCAAAGGTATCAATGCCCATGTGGTGCTTAGCGTATCTATCCCAACCAAAGGTTGAAAGCATCTCCACGGATATTCTTTTCTCCCAAGGAAGATCGAAAACCGATTCTTTATAAGCCGCATCTTGTTCTTCAAATAATTCCCAAGATGGCATCGAAATAACACGGACATCGATATTTTTTTCTAAAAGCATCTTTTGGGCTTCGATAGCGAGACTGACTTCACTACCAGTAGCGATAATATCGAATTGGTTTTCTTTCTTTTCTTTCGAAATAATATAGGCCCCTTTATCTAATCCATCCGCACCGCTACCTTCTAATAAAGGAAGATTTTGACGAGATAAAATCAAGGCGGTTGGTGTTCTCGTTGCTTTTAAAGCGGCATGCCAGGCGGCATAAGTTTCTCTTTCATCGCAAGGACGGATAACGTGCATGTTAGGAATGCTTCTTAGCATAGCTAATTGTTCAATAGGTTGATGAGTGGGACCATCTTCACCCACAGCAATGCTATCGTGAGAGAATAAATAAATAGCCGGCAAATGGCTCAAAGCCGCCATACGGATGGCAGGTTTCATATAATCAGCAAAGACA
The DNA here is from genome assembly GCA_905236715.1 of uncultured Bacilli bacterium. Lineage (GTDB taxonomy): Bacteria > Bacillota_I > Bacilli_A > RFN20 > CAG-826 > RUG13091. The sequence continues at coordinate 108,180 of CAJOMQ010000001.1, forward strand.
CAGAAGCAACCAACATATGTACGTAAGCCACCGTGTAGGAGCATACCATTTTGCGCACACGCCATGGCGAATTCACGAATACCCCAGTTGACATTATGGCCTTCGCGATGAGCGGGTGTGAAATCAACACCACCATCTAATTTGGTCATCACGGAACCAGCCACATCGGCGGAACCACCAACTAAATTGGGTAAATTGAGCATATAGTCATTGAGGGCTTTGCCAGATGCTACACGGGTTGAAGTGGCACTACCAGAGACAAAATCGGGATAGACATTTGGTAAATATTTATCCAATGATAAATCAACTAAATTTTTCATCCTTTCGCTTTCCACAAAATGTTTTTTACTATATTCAGCGAAATTCTTTTCATATTCTTGGTAAGCCTTTTGACCACGTTTAATAAATGTGTCTTGGAAAATCTTTCTTACTTCTTCTGGCACATAGAAATCTTCGTGATCAAAGCCATAGACTTCCACTTTGGCGTGTTTACCATCTTCTTCTCCTAAAGGAGAGCCGTGGACTTTACTAGTTCCTTGTTTAGCGGAACCATAACCAATGATGGTATGAACCATAATCATCGTTGGCTTGTCTTTACTCTTCTTGGCTTGTTTAATAGCGTTATCAATTGCTTCGACATCTTGTCCATCAGGAACTTCTAAAACATTCCATTCACTCGCGGTGAAACGATTTTTGACTTCTTCCGAAAAAGATAAATCAAGCGCACCATCAAGTGTTACTTGATTAGCGTCATAGAAAAGGATTAATTTATTGAGCTTTTGATGTCCCGCTAAAGAAATGGCTTCTTGGGAAAGACCTTCTTGTAAGCAACCATCACCACATAAAACATATGTGTAATGGTTCATCACTTTGTGACCATCGACATACATCGCGGCTAATGATTGCTCCGCCATCGCCATACCAACAGCTTGGGCAATGCCTTGACCTAAAGGCCCGCTTGTGGCATCAACTCCTGGAGTATAGCGATATTCGGGATGCCCAGGTGTCAAGCTATCAATTTGACGGAAATTCTTTAAATCATCCATGGCAATACCATAACCAGATAAATGTAACATTACATAAAGTAATGCGGAAGCATGACCGGCGCTTAAAACAAAGCGATCACGATTCCACCATTCGGGTTTTTCTGGATTAGCAACGAGATGTCTAGTGAATAAGGTATAAAGGATAGGCGCTGAGCCTAAAGCCATGCCAGGATGACCAGATTTGGCTTTATTAATGACATCAATACATAAAGAACGTATCGTGGCAATCGCTAATTCGTCGGTTTTTTTCATGGATCTTCCTCCTAAATGATTAGTAGTTTTCTAGTATATTTTTATAAAATATCTATAACTATGTTATAGTTAGTCTTTCTTGATGATAATTCCCAAGTCTTCTAATTGCTTGTCGGTGACGGGAGTGGGTGCTCCAGACATTGGACAAACACCAGCGAGGTTTTTCGGGAAGGCAATGACGTCACGAATATTTTCGGTACCGCCGAGAATCATCGCTAAACGGTCTAAACCAAAAGCCATGCCAGCATGGGGTGGGGTGCCATATTGTAAGGCATTTACAAAGTAACCAAACTTTGTTTGCACTTCTTCATCACTCAATCCGAGAATATTGAAAATCTTCTTTTGGATGTTTTGATCATAAATACGTAAAGTACCACCACCAGCTTCATAACCATTGATAACGATGTCATAAGCATAGCTTAAAGCTTTTGTGGGGTCAGTATCGAGATATGGTAAGTCTTCATCTCTTGGACGTGTAAATGGGTGATGGGTAGCCACAATTTCCCCGGTTTCGATTTCTCTTTCAAACATTGGGAAATCGATGACCCATAATAAATCATAGGTGTTCGGTTTAATTAAACCGAGTTGTTTCCCATATTGTAATCTAATAGCGCCTAATAAAGGAGAGACACGATTATCGGGACCCGCGGAAATGATAATGATGTCATTGTTCTTCATAGCGAATTCTTTGATTAAAGCGGCTTTTTCGCCTTCTGTTAAGAATTTTACAAATCCACCGGTTAATTCCTCATTCTCCATTTTAAGAACCGCTAAACCGCCTAAACCGAACTTCTTTGCTTCAACAGTGAGATTATCCACTACTTTACGACTTGTCGTATCTGCGACGTTAGGGACACAAATACCACGAATCGCATCCGCAGTTTTATAGGTTTCAAATGTTGTATCCGCAAAGAGGGATTTAAGATTATGTAATTCAATACCAAAGCGAGTATCGGGTTTATCCGTACCATAACGTTCCATAGCTTCTTTATAAGTCATTTGGCGTAATGGTAATTTGACATCATATCCAATAGTATTCATGAATATTTCATGAATCAATCCTTCCATAATCGTCAAAAATTGGTTTTGATCAAGGAAGGAGGTCTCAATATCAATTTGCGTAAAATCGGGTTGTCTATCCGCACGTAAATCTTCATCGCGGAAACAACGAGCGATTTGATAATATCTTTCAAAACCCGCGACCATCAAAAGTTGTTTAAACATTTGTGGAGATTGCGGTAAAGCATAAAAACTACCGTGATGTAAACGGGAAGGAACTAAATATTCCTTGGCGCCTTCTGGAGAAGAGGCCGCTAACATCGGTGTTTCTACTTCAATAAATTGATGTTCGTGCAAATATTTGTGGGTCGTAATTTTAATTTCATCACGAATGTCAAAAAATCTTTGCATGCAAGGACGACGTAAGTCGAGATAGCGGTATTTTAATCTCACTTCTTCTAAGGCGTCGGTTTCATCAGCGATGATTAATGGGGTGGTTTTCGCTGTGTTAACTACGTTAATTTTGTCCGCGATAACTTCAATTTCCCCGGTTTTCATTTTGGGATTAGCCACTTCTCGACGGCTCACGGTGCCTTCGACTTGTAAAACATATTCGTTACGAATATCAGGGGCTTTATCAGCCTCTTTAATCATAATTTGCATAATGCCACTACGATCTCTTAAATCAACAAAGATAATTGAACCGAGATTTCTCTTTTTACTCACCCAGCCCACTAAAGTGACTTTTTTGCCAACATCGGCCAGGGAGAGTTCTGTATTTCGACATGTTCTTTCCATAATTATTCCTTCTTTTGACCTCCACATTCTTCGCCACAACAACATTCGCGTTCGTTTTCACCGAGTAATTGATCTAAACGTTCAATATATTCGTTTAAGCATATTTCTTCTTGCTCTTTGGTTAATAAATTTTTCAAAATTATCGTCCCATTAGCGACTTCATTATCTCCGATAATAACGCCGACTCTAGCGCCTTTCTTTTCGGCCTTTTTAAACATATTACCTAATTTGGTATTATCGAAGTTCATCTCGACATTATATCCGAGTAAACGTGCTTCATTGGCTAACGCTAAAGCGTGTATTTGATTTTGTTCACCTAATGGCATCACATAAATATCACATTTTTGGGCCACATTATCTGGAACAAGACCATCATCTGTGATGACTGACGCTAATCTTTCAATACCGAATGAGAAGCCAATACCTGGGACGTCTGGTCCCCCGACTTCTTTCACTAGGTGGCTATAATGTCCACCGGCGCCAATCGCCCCATAATCGTTACCTTTTTGGCTGATATAATGGAATTCAAAGACGGTTTCGGAATAATAATCAAGTCCTCTCACCAAATTATCATCAACTTCAAAAGGAATATCATATTCCTTTAAAGCATTACAAACGACTTGGAAACGCGCTTTACTAGCCTCTGAAAGATATTCAGACATCTTTGGAGCTCCCGTGACGATTTCTTGATCGTGAGGAACTTTACAATCAAGAATTCTTAACGGATTGAGTTTATAACGGGAATGGCAATCTTCACACATGTCATCAATCTTATCTTTAAAATAATCTTTTAAAGCTTGACGATAATTTAAGCGGGACTCCTCGTCCCCTAAGGTGTTAATTTTAATTTTGACATTCTCTAGACCTAAAGAGACGAGCATCGTATAAGCCATCGTAATGACTTCCACATCGTTAATTGGCGAATTATGCCCCACGGCTTCCACACCAAATTGATTAAATTGACGATAACGGCCGAGTTGTGGTCTTTCATAACGGAAAACAGGGCCACAATAATATAATTTCAAAGGCCAATCATTTGTCGCTAATAATTTATTTTGCACGATTAAACGCATGATGCCCGCGGTAAATTCGGGGCGTAAGGTTAAGCTTCTTTCCCCTTTATCGAGAAATGTATACATTTCTTTTCTCACGACATCACTTGATTCACCAACACCTCTGACGAATAATTCGCTATATTCGAGAACCGGTGGGCGCACTTCACTATACATATATAGTTCCGCAACTTGCTTGAGCAAATTTTCAATTTCGCTATATAAATTAGCCTCGACGCCAATGACATCATGTGTCCCTTTTACATTGTTAATAGCCATAATATTTTCCTTTCATAATTAATATATTAATTAGTGAATGATTCTTATCACATCATAGACACCTTTGATGGAGCGGATAATGTGGAATAAATCATCGAGTCTTTTTGCATCGCTCACATAGATGGACATAGAGATATAACAATCCAAATTGTTATTAGTCAAATGAGCATGTAAATTACTCACTGTCGTTTTATTTGAAGATAAGGTGGACATCAAATCAACGAGAAGATTGGGTCTATCGTTTGCTTTCACCACCACATCGACTTGATAAGTGGCAAATTCTAAATCATCACGCCAATAAACATCGACTAGACGTTGCGTTTCGTGGGCCACATTAGGACAATTAGCACGGTGCACTGTCACACCTTTACCTTTGGTAATATATCCGACGATATTATCACCGGGAATCGGTGTACAGCAACTAGCTAACCCGATAGCGATTTTCCCGACTCCTTTACAATAGACAGGGCAGGTATTACTCGCTTTCCCTCTTGTCCAAGCCCCACTTAAAACATTGCTGATGGGTCGTTTAATTCTTAAAAATTCAATAATTTGATTCGCGGTGGGTTTATGACCAGAGATGCCAACGAATAAATCATCGACATTGTCAAAGCCAAAATGTTCTAATGTCTTTTCATCTTGAAGATATTTCATCGCCGCTTCTTCATCAACTTCGCGGTCTTTAAAAGCGTCAAGCACTGACTGTTTGCCTTTGGCAATACGGTCATCTCTTAATAATTCGGCATTCTTTTTGGCGACGTATTTGCGAATCGCGCTTTTGGCGTTAGCGGATTTGACAAAAGCCAACCAGTCTTCATTCGGTGTGGAATTCTTATTGGTTTTAATTTCCACTAAGTCACCGGTTTTCAAAACGGTATTTAAAGGCACCATGACATGATTGACAATCGCGCCAACGCATGTATCGCCCACTTTTGTGTGAATACGATAAGCAAAATCAACGGGTGTACTACCAGTGGGTAATTCCACTACTTTGCCTTTTGGCGTAAAAACATAGACATTAGCTTCAAAAATATCATGGGTGAGGCTTTCGATATATTCAGAAGCTTTTTCATCCTGACTTTCATTACTCATGGAAACCATATCGCGGAACCAATGCAATTTATTTTCAATTTCTTGTTGTTCTTTTTGCGAATTATAGCCATTACCTTCTTTATAGGCCCAGTGAGCGGCAATGCCACTTTCCGCTACTTCATCCATCTCTTTGGTGCGGATTTGAATTTCATAGAAATTCCCATCACCACCGACAATGGTCGTATGTAATGATTGATACATATTGGCTTTGGGCATCGCAATGTAATCTTTAAAACGTCCAGGAACGGGTTTATAAGATTGATGGATTAAGCCCATAATTTCATAGCACTGAATTTCATTATCAGTGATGATACGGAGGGCTAAAATATCATATATTTCATCAAAAGGATGGCCTTTAATGTACATCTTTCGATAAATCGAATAAATGGATTTCACACGAGCGGAAATGTCAAAAGGAATATTTTGTTCGAATAAAATATCGGCAATTTTCTTTTTCAATTGATCAAGAGATTTGGTCATTGTTTTAGCGCGTTTGCTGAGCAATTTCTTGATTTCGTTATATTTTTCTGGCTCCAAATATTTTAAGCAGAGGTCTTCTAATTCACTTTTAATGGTGTCTAAACCTAAGCGGTGCGCAATCGGGACAAAAACATCAATGGTTTCTTTAGAAATAACTTGTTGTCTTTCGGGCGATAAGGCCGCTAAAGTGCGCATATTATGTAATCTATCCGCTAATTTGATGATGATGACACGGATGTCTTTGGCCATGCCAAGGAATATTTTGCGGTGATCTTCTGCTTCAAATTCTTCCGCATCAATACGGGATAATTTCAATCTTTGAATTTTCGTGAGAGCGTCAACAATCTTAGCGACTTCGGGACCCCACATCTTTTCGATATCTTCAATTGTGGTATCCGTGTCTTCGACAACATCATGTAAAAAGCCAGCGATAATGGTCGCCGGACCACAATGTAAATCAGCGAGGATATAAGCTACTTCCACGAGGTGATGATAATATGGTTCACCACTTTTCCGTAACTGGCCTTCATGCTTACGCATGATAAAATCATAAGCGCGACGAATGTTGTTCTTATCTTCATCAGAAGAGATGTATAAAGAGAATTTTTCTTCAACATCTTCATATGTATGTAAGGGATATCCACCGTTGACTAAGACTTTTTCCATTTGTAATACCAAAAATTATCTTATCTCTTTTTATTCTTTAAATAAAGGAATAAAGCAAAAAGCCGATAAAATAAAAAGCCAAGATTAATTGGCTTTCTGATCTTCATATTGCAGTTTATATAATTTGTAATAGAGACCTTTTTGTTTTAATAAACCTTGGTGATTACCACTTTCAATGATTTCTCCGTGTTGTAAAACGATAATCTTATCGGCTTTTTGTATGGTGGATAATCGGTGCGCCACCACGAGCATTGTACCAATGCTTTTCATCTTTTCTAATGATTCTTGAATCAATACTTCGGTTTCCGTATCGATATTCGCAGTTGCCTCATCAAGAATGAGAATCTGTGGTTTATGAAGGATTGTTCTCGCAAAGGATAGGAGTTGTCTTTGTCCTTGTGAGAAATTTTCCCCTCTTTCAATCACTTCTTCTTCTAAGCCGTGATCTAATCGATTGATAAATTTATCAGCGTTCACATAAGTACAAGCTTCCATCACTTCTTCATCGCTGAAGGACTCATCATGCAAAGTAATATTGTTTTTAATATTGCCGGAGAAGAGGAAAACATCTTGTAACATTTGCCCAATAGCTTTCCGTAAACAATCGATTTTGATATCTTTAATATCAATATCATCGATGAGAATTTGTCCTTTTTGGATTTCATAATTTCGGACAATAAGGGAAAGAATAGTTGTTTTTCCCGCACCGGTAGCGCCCACAAAGGCGCATGTTTCGCCAGGTTCCACCACAAACGAGACATCTTTTAATACCCATTCATTCGGTAAGTAAGCAAACCAGACATTTTTAAATTCAATTTTCCCATCAAAGTGGTCAATTTCTAAAGCGTCTGGTTTATCTAATACTTCGGGAGGAACATCCATAAGATTAAATAATCTTTCCGAAGAAGTTCTCGCTCTTTGGATGTGATTTAATTTATCCGCTAATTCTTGGACAGGATTAAAGAATTTTGATAAATAGAGATAAAACGCCACCACTTCACCAGCGTTAAGATTACGGCTACCAAAGAAGAAAGTCACCGCCACCGCTAATAAATAGAGTAAATTAATCAAAGGACGATAAACGCCAAAGGCAAGGATGATATGATAACGATCATTTTTCAAATCGTTATTGACCTTGACAAATTCTTTGTCTTTTCGGGCTTGTTGATTGAAATATTGGATAATTTTCATGCCACTTAAACTTTCGTTTAAGAAAGCATTAAGCGCACTGGTATCCGCTCTTTCTTTTTTGAAAATCTTATAGATGATTTTGGAAAAGAAGAAAGAAATGATGAAGATGATGACCACAAATCCTAAAAGGATTAAAGAAAGTCGCCAAGAGATGGTCACCATAATGACATAAACCGCCACTACTGTGACGATATCTCTTAAAATATTCACCAATACGTTGGTAAATAAATCACTCATCTGGGTCGTATAATTAGCCACACGCGTCACTAAAGAGCCCACCGGCATTTCGTTAAATTGATTTTGCGACATATTTTCAATGTGAGCGAAAACATCATAACGAATCTTGTAGATGATATTTTGTCCAGCACGTTGGAGAAGCATGCTTTCAAAATAAGCTACACCTTGATTCACCACTGCTAAACCGAAATAGCCCACTGCTAAAAAGATAATATCGGTGAGAATGTTTTGTGAAAGTACATCTGACTGTAGGTTATTGGTGATGTTAGCCATCAATAAGGGGAAGATTAAATCAAAGGCTACGGTGACGCCAATAAAGATAAAAGCGAAAAGGAATTTCACCCATTCAGGTTTGACGTAGGCCATGATGCGTTTAAAAAGAATGCGATTAGGAATCTTTTTATCACCAGTTAATGCTAATTTTTCTTCGGCATCCATCTTACCTACCTCCTTCCACTTCTTCTTCTAATTTTTGTAATTTCACCATGTTCTTATAGGTGGAGGAAATCTTTAAAAGATTTTCCGGAGTATCAAAAGCTTCTAAGCAACCATCGTTTAAAACAATAATGCGATCCATATGGGCCACAGTGGAAACACGAGACGCCACTAAAATGGTCGTTTTGCCTTCACGTTGGGTTTGAATATTGTGCAAAATAGTTTCTTCGGTTTTCACGTCAACCGCAGAAACGGAATCATCAAGAATTAATATAGGTGCGCCTGTATAGAAAGCGCGGGCAATGGAAATACGTTGCTTTTGTCCACCTGATAATGTGACGCCTCTTTCGCCCGAGACAGTTTCATAAGAATTGGTGAAATCAGAAATGTCACTATGGACATCGGAGAATTTCGCTGCGCTGATATAGCGGTCAGATTCATCTTCTTCATCCGAAAAAGCGATGTTGTTTTTGATTGTATCACTAAATAAGAAATTGTCTTGTGGCACATAAGCGATATTTTTTCTTAGTGAATATAAAGTCACATCCATAATATCGTGGCCATCAATTAAAACATTATTGGGCTCCACATTATAACTGCGTAATAAAGAGTTGGCTAATGTTGTCTTGCCGGAACCAATTTTACCGACGATACCAATTTTTTCACCCGCTTTTATTTCTAAAGAAATATCTTTTAGATATAATTTGCCACTATCAGGATAAACAAAAGAGAAATGATTAAAAGTAATGTTGCCTTTGACATCTTTTAATTCAATGGCTCCTTCTTTATCTTTGACATTTTCTTCTTCATCGAGGAAATGGCTGATTCTTTTTAGTGATGTCTTGGCGCGGGAACGCATAGAAACGATTTGTCCTAACGCCATCATCGGCCAAATGAGAGTTTCAAAATAACCGAGGAAGGTGACTAATTGGCCAGCGTTTAAAGTAACTTCATGACCAAAAAGAGTGACGGGATTACCAGTTTGACTAGCGTAAACAAACCAGCCACCAAAGCCCACTAAGATGGCTAATATGGCGGAAATGATAATAGCTATGCAATTATCAAAGATGACGGATAAACGGGCAAACGACAAATTGGCGTCTTTACTTTTTCTGGCCACTTTGGCAAAAGCGTGTAATTCTTGAGTTTGTTTAACAAATGCTTTAATAACGCGAATGCCGGTGAAATTTTCTTGGGAAAAATCATATAAATTATCAAAAGCTTTTTGTCTATTTTCCCATCTTTGTGACATGAATTTTTCCACTAATGCACCCCAGACAACGATTAAAAGCATGGGGATGAGAGCGATTAGAGTCAAAGGTAAATCAAGCAAAAACATCTTCACGATGACTAAAGCCGACATAAACAAGGCATCAACGAGCATAATGGTGCCCCAGCCAAAGAAGTCTTCGACTTCATCGATATCATTGGTGAACCAAGCCGTAATGGTTCCCACTTTGTTTTGATGATAATAATCTAAAGATAAGCGTTCCGCCTTTAAAAACATTTGATGACGGAGGCTAGCTTGAATATTTGTGGAAGCATGGAAAACCGCGACACGCCAAATAATCCGACCAACAAACATGCCGATAGCGACAAAAACCACATACAAAACGATCTTGCTGATGGCTTCAATATTTATTTGTTCGCCAGCGGGAACATGTAATAAATTGACCACTTCTCCCAAATATTCAGGAATAAATAATTGGAGATAATCAACTGCGACTAAAGCAGCCACCCCTATAAGGAAGAAAATGCCATATTTGAGATAGAATTTGTTAACGTATTTTCCTAATAGCATAATTACTTAGTAAATGATATCAATATAAAATAAAAGTCGCAATTACTTTGCGACTATTTCTTGCTCTCTTGATAAGACTTTATAGCGAATTCTAAAGTCGTTTGTCCACGATATGTGGAAGTCTTCATTCGCCCTTTAAAATCAACATACCGATAAGCGGATAATTCTTCTTTTCCCATATTAAAGCCAATTAATTTTACCCCTTGACCGATATAAGTCAAGATGTGTTCATTATTTCTTGAATACATTAAGGATGAGGTGAGAATGTGACTAATCGCAAAGGTCGGAGAAGGCCAACTTTCTCCAAAAGGAGAAAAGGAATTGACTAATTCATAATTAGCGAAATTAATTTCCGTTAATCCTAAAGGAATAATTTCTTCTTTATATTCTTCAATTGGTGTATTTTTGACTAGTTCAATGAATCTCTTTTTAAAGAGGGGGAAATCTTCCGCTTTAATGGAACACCCGCCCGCTAGTGCATGACCGCCAGCGGCTAAAGTTAAATCGCTCAATTTATTAAAAGCGTCAACAACATTAAAACCGACAGGAGCGCGACAGCTTCCTTTGAAAACATCTTCGTTTTGTTCTTTAGCAAAGACAATTGTGGGCACATGATAAGTGCTACACAAATGATTAGCGATTAATCCCAATAATCCTTCTTTGACATCACTAATGATGACAATCGCCCCATTTTCTTGGGGAACATCTTTAATATCTAAAGTCGCTGATTTACTAGCTTCTTTTCTTTCTTCATTAGTTTGATTAATCCAATTTAAGTAGTTTAATATTTCTTCGCGATTTTCTGAGGTGAAAAATAGGACAATGCGGTTGATTTGATCATCTTCAATCATACGACCTAAAGCGTTGATTTTGGGGGCGATTTTCATCCCAATACTATTTTCATCAAATCTCTCGCCGTCTTTTAATAAATCAATGGCTAAAAATTCATCGTCTTCATAAGCGGAAATACACGCTTTTAATAGGCGTCTATTATAATCTAATAATGGCATCATATCACTGATAAGAGAGATACTGGCTAGCATAGCTAGATATTTGTCCACTCTCCCTAAAAAGGCACTGGCAAACATAAAAGCGGTAAAAGCTCCACTACTAGGCGTTTCACCAAAGTGAGAAAAGGTCGGATGAATAATGATATCCGCCAGTGGTAAAGTATCTTGAATTGTGTGGTGATCAAGGACTAAAACTTTCACCCCGTGATTATGTAAATATTCAATTCCTTCAAAAGCAGAAACACCATTATCGACAGTAATTAATAAACCCACACCATTTTCCACGGCTTTTTGGGCGTATTTGAGGGTTAAACCATATCCATCTAAATAACGGGATGGGATATAATAATCAACTGGATAATGAACATATTGAAACATCTTCACTAAAATGCTCGTGCCCATCACCCCATCAGCGTCATAATCACCATAAATGGCGACTCTTTGTAAATGATCAATTGCTTCTTTCACTAATGACACCGCTTCTTCCATACGGTCGAAATGATGACCAATAGCAAAATCTTCGATGGTGCTGGGCGCGATAAGGTCGGCATATCGCTCTTCATCGATATGATAAAAATCTAATAGTCTCTGTTTTAAAGTTTTTTGCATCATAGAAAAAGGGCTACCAAAAGGTAGCCATGAAAATTAATCGTTAATACCAATGAAGATATATTCTTCTGGTTCCGCTGATTTGGACTTGGATTGGGTTGGTTTATTTTTCTTTTTACGTTTGAATTTACTGGTAAATTTCTCCGTATTAACCTTGCTAAATAATTTATAAAAGATTTGGCTTAATGGACCAAATAAGCAAGTGACAAAGGCTAAAACAAACGCGGCACCAAAAGCAATGATAAGGAAGACCCAAGAACCATTGATAGGACCGAATCCAAAGAAATTAATCATTAAATAGATGGCTAAGCCGGTAATAGCAAGCATTGGATAGAAAGCTAAGGATGTGCCTTTTTCCATAATCGCTTGTCTATTTTCAAAGGAACGATCATGTGTTTTGTCTTCTAAGACAAGCTCTCTTTCTTTGTTCATGAAGATAATTTCTATAATGAATGTAAAGAAAGCAATAAATGGTAAGGCTACCGCCGCATAAGAAGTAACGGTTAATCTCGTTAAAGCAAAGATACCTAGGACGGTCACAGAAGTCGCTAAAGGCGCTAATAAGGCGATAATGCCACGCGATAAACGATATCTCAATAAGAGATATAATCCCGCGACAGCCGTTCCTACTAAGGTGCCCCAGAAGATGGGCATAAAGGCGGGAATCGCTGTGGAATTAACAGCCACATTCAATTTAATGGAAGCATTGACATTCGGATCAACATCTTCTAAACGTTTTTCGATTAAACGATCTAAACCTTCATAATCATAGGAATAGACTTTGTTATCGGAAGCATCGAGGAAATAACCATTATATTGATTTAAATCAATATCGCTGCTTAATTTGACAACATAATAATTATATGTAATGACTTCCATCACTTCATAATCGGTATCAACACGAGTTTGATAATCAATATTTAAATCATTATTGGCATCTAAAGCGATGTAATTGTCTAATGTTTTCGCACTATCTTCGTTTTCACCTTGATAGACGTAGATGCTTGTTAAAGCTTCTTCGATTTTATTTAAATTCAAATCAGTGTCTTTTGTGGTGGTTTCAATGTAGATTTGGCTCGCTAAATGATTGCTACCATTATTGAAGATAACACCATTATTGACAGCACCGAAAACGGATAAGCCAGCAATACCAGCTAATAAAGCTACCGCGGCAATAATACCTGCGGGTTTGCTCTTTTTGGTGAAGTTTCTATCAGCATAAGGACCGAAATAAGTTTGTTTTTCTTCCTTAATGAGATTAGGAACTTTTTCATTATCAACACCAAAATAATTGTATTTACCTTGTAATTTGGTGGTATTAGTGGCTAACCACATCATACCTCTTAACACTAATGTGTTAGCAATTAAGGAAATCAAGCCACCTAAAACAGCGACAACAGCAAATCCTCTCATTATCGGACCGCCGAAAATGTAAGAGAAGACACCAATGGCCACTAAAGCGACGTGAATATCAACGACGGGTAATAAAGCTTTTTTGGCGCCTTCAGAATTCGCTTTCTTTAAGCTTCTGCCACGATAGCATTCTTCTTTGAATTTGGTGGTATAAATAACGCCACTAGCTAAAGAGGCAACGGCAACGGCTAAGAAGGCAATTAAAGTGGCCAAATTAAATTCCGCGGAGAAAATAATAATCATGCCAATGGCGCCATAAACAGAACCTAAAGTGGTCACAATATTAGCGATAGCACCTAAACGATATAACACCACTAATAATAAAGATATCACCGCGATTCCCACTAAAGTGGCGGTTAAGGTCTTGCTCCAAGCGACATTATTATCAATATTGATAATTTCATCTGCCCAAGCACCGATAATGTTGTCATATAAATAGGTCACTTTATAATCTAATGAACCGGAATTAATTAAATTAATATAGAATTTAGCGGTGTCGTAGGCTCTTTTGACTTCGCTCGCTTCATAAGCGGAATTACCATTGACATCTTGAATATTGACATAGGTCTTTAAATATTCAATTTTGCTATCTTCTTCTTCCTTCATGCCTTCGATATCGAATTTCATGAATAATTTTTCCGCCACGTGAGCGTCATATTCTTCACTCGATTGTTGGGTTTTGGCATAGGTATCGGTATCAGGATCATAATCGTGCCACATATAAACATAATAAGATGTGGTCGCTTCTTCACCTTCACCAGTGGTTTCACCAGCATCAGCGTTATTTTCATCTTTATAAGTTTTCACAACTTCGTAAATCTTATTAATATCGCCATCGGCTTTCACAGGAATATAAATAGCGGGAACATTTTGTTCAGTTTCCATGTAAGCTTTTTCGCTGGAAAGGAATTCATCACCAATAACGGCGGAACCATCACCATCCACTTTGGAAGTTAAAGCGAGGGTACCATTAAAGGCTAAGAGGGTTTTTATATTGTTATAATTAGAGGCTGTGTCTTGTTTTAATTCGACGGTAATGGTGTCATATCCTTGGGTAGAAACACGATATTGAGTAACGCCTTGCATTTCTAATCTTTGAATCATCTTTTCCGCGATATTATCCACCGCTGTGGTATCACTCCAATCGTTTTCGGCATTATCTTTGTCAGAAACACGGAAAACTAATTTGCGACCTTCCGCATATTCGATATTGCCATTCACTTTACTAAAGACATTGGCAAAACTAGCACCCATTGCCACAACGGAAGTGAACGCTAGCAATATATAGGACCATAACCTTCTCATGTGTGTAATCCTCCTACGTAATAAAAACCTCGCGCTTACGCGGCTTTTAATACAATATACTAATTGTATTCGCTTTTCAACATTTTTTATGCGCGTGTATGTGAGAAAAAGAAAAAACACGGTAGAACCACCGCGCTTTTAGGAAAAATTAAAATAATTTTTCTTGATGACTTATTTGTAGATGTTTATAGGCTTTATCATTGGCGACACGACCTCTCGGGGTCCGATCGATAAAACCAATTTGTAAAAGATATGGTTCATAAACATCTTCTAAATTCATGATTTCTTCCCCAATGGCGTTCGCTAAAGTTTCTAAACCGACGGGGCCACCTTTAAATCTTTCAATTAAGGTTCTTAAATAACGGATATCGACATCATCTAAACCGATGGAATCCACTTTTAAGGCATCAAGAGCGTGTAAAGCATCATCGATTTCGATTTCATCTTTACCAGCAAAATTAGCAAAGTCTCTCACTCTTCTAAATAAACGATTCGCAATACGTGGGGTTCCACGACTTCTTTTCGCAATTTCAATGGCAGCTTCTGGACTAATTTTTGTATGCAAAACCCTAGCGGTTCTTTCCACGATTTCGACGATTTCATCTTGGTCATAGAAATGCAATTTTTCGGTAATACCGAAACGAGCACGTAAAGGCGCACTTAAATCACCAGCTCTGGTGGTCGCACCAATGAGGGTAAAAGGAGGTAAATCTAAAGTCAGAGCTTTCCCACTAGCGTCGCGATTTATCACAACGGAAAATTTGAAATCTTCCATCGCGGTATATAAAGATTCTTCGACGATGCGTGGCAAGCGATGAATTTCATCAATAAAGAGAATATCACCAGGTTCTAGCGCGGTTAAAATAGCTGCTAAATCACCGGTTTTTTCAATGCTTGGCCCACTGACAGCGTGCACATGAGCGTGCATTTCATTACCAATAACATAGGCTAAAGTTGTTTTACCTAAGCCGGGAGGGCCATAGAAAAGGAGGTGATCAAGACATTCATTACGATGTAATGCCGCACCGATAAAAACGGTGAGATTCTTTTTCAAATCTTTTTGGCCGACATATTCATCAAGGTGCTGAGGCCTGAGGGTTAATTCTTCTTGGGCATCAGTGGCGTTTGGATGAGCATCAAGTAATCTCGACATATTTATTTCCTCAATTTGGCTAAGGCAATTCTTAAGACATCTTCGGCCTTGGCGTCTGGTTCATTAATGGTGGCTAAAACGCGGTCAATAGCCGCTCCTTTAAAGCCAAGCTCTTTAAGAGCTTCATAAACTTCTTCATAGACACCGGGGTCACCTTTAGAGCCTGTTAATTCACCTTTTAAATCTAAAATTATTTGGGCAGCAGCTTTGCCACCAATACCTGGTAATTTCTTTAAATAGGCGACGTTATTGCTCGCAATCGCATTGATGACTTGTTGTGGGGTCGTAGCCGCTAAAGCACCAATCGCGGATTTAGGGCCTAAGCCTTTGACTTTAATTAAAGAGAGAAAGACCGCTTTTTCTTCGAGAGTTCGAAAGCCCACCAGATATTGGTCATCTTCTCGCACTACTTCATAAGTATAAACAAAAGCTTCTTCACCGATTTCATAATCATCTAAATGACTCACCAATACTTGATAGCCGACATTGTTGACATCAATAATGACCGTATCACCATCAATATGGGCGACTTTTCCTCGTAAAAAATAGATCATAATTCTCCTTCCTTATTTATAAATAAAAATAAATAATATGACAATAATAATGGCTAATAATCCCGCCACCAGGGAAGCAATAATTGTGGGAATATTCTTTTCTTCTTTCATATTAATCACGCTTAAAATCGATAGGCGCAGGTATTTCATCGCGTTTATGTTGACTGATGCGGTGTAATTGTAAGATTCTTTCTTCGGTTTTTTCATCGACTTTTTCACCACTTAGATATTTATCTAAATCAGCATAAGTAACACCCATTTCTTGTTCATCAGTTTGGCCCATAAATAAACCTGCAGTTGGGGTTCTTTCCGCTAGATGAGTGGGAACGCCAAGCATTTTACTAGCTTCCACTACTTCTTTTTTTAGTAAATGACAGATGGGCAATAAATCAGCGGCCCCATCACCCCATTTGGTGAAATAGCCAGTATATCTTTCATCTTTGTTATCAGTGCCTAAGACTAAACCTCGATGATTTTGGGCATAAGCATATAGAATCGACATACGAAGACGAACTTTTAAGTTCGAACAAGTAGCTTTATCAAGGATAATCCCTTGTTTAGCGTATAAATCAATAAGATTATGATATGGTTCACTAGCGTCGATAACTAGATAAGAAAGATCTAAAGTTTTCGCTAATTCTAAAGCATCATTTAAATCAGAAGGATGGGAATCAATGGGCATCATAATGCACATGAGTTTTTCTTTACCAACCGCTTTTTTGGCTAAAGCGGCCACTAAAGAAGAATCAACACCACCCGAAAGACCTAAAACATAAGTATCCATTTTGGTTTTGGTTAATGTTTCTTGTAAAAAAGTAACGATGACATCTAAATATTGTTCTAATTTCATATTAACGATAATAATCGAAGGCAAAATCGTCTAAATAGACGGTATCGCCATCTTCAGCCCCCATTCTTTCTAATTCATCATCAACGCGTAACGCTCTTAAACGTTTCATCAAGACCATCATCCCATCATCGGTGGAAATATTGGTCATCTTATAAAATTTAATAATTTTATCACCTAAGATACGGAAATTATGAGCGTCGATACGTTGAATAGAAAATTCTTTTTCATCTTCCAAAACATATAATTTGTTATCAAGTTGCTCACTATCCATATCATATAAGGGGAAGGTGGGCGTTTTTTCTAATAAATCAGCGGCTTGGAAAATTAATTCTTCAATACCTTGTTCGGTTAAGGCAGAAATACCAATAATCGGTTTTTTGATTTGCTTTTCTAATTTCGCTAATCTCTCAGTTGCCCCTTCTTCATCCATTTTACTCGCCACAAGAATAACGGGTCTTTTTTCTAAACCAAAACCATATGATTTTAATTCGTTATTGATGATTTGATAATCTTGATATGGGTCACGACCTGATTCTCCCATATCTAGGATATGGATGATGACACGGCATCTTTCAATATGACGCAAGAATTGTAATCCCAACCCTTTACCTTCATGTGCCCCTTCAATTAATCCGGGTAAATCCGCCATCACAAAGGAACGATTGTCTTTGGTATTAACAACACCAAGATTAGGGACAATAGTTGTAAAAGGATAATCAGCGATTTCGGGTTTAGCGGCACTGACAACACTTAAAAGAGTGGATTTACCAACACTTGGAAAGCCAACTAAACCGACATCCGCTAATAATTTTAATTCAAGAATTAAACGCTTTCTTTCTCCTGGTTCCCCGTTTTCGGCCACTTTGGGAGCGCGATTGGTGGGTGTCTTAAAGCAAGAATTGCCTCGACCACCACGACCGCCTTTAGCGACCACCAAAGTTTTTCCTTCTTCATTTAAATCACCGATAAATTGATGATCTTCTTCCTGAAAAACAACTGTACCAATAGGTACTTCGACGATTAAATCTTCAGCGTATTTCCCAAATTGGTTTTTAATCCCGCCTTTTTCACCATCATCAGCAATAAAAGCTTTGCTGTGGCGAAAATTAAAAAGGGTATTGATGTGACTAGTAGCACGAAAAATGACAGAACCACCACGGCCACCATTGCCGCCAGCGGGTCCACCATTAGGACGATATTTTTCACGTAAAAACGCGATAGCGCCATCGCCACCTTTACCACTTCTTACTTCAATTACTGCGCGATCAATAAACATAATTATTTTTTAATAATTTCCTTGATAATAACACTGGGACGATGTTGTGATTCTTCCACGATTTTCGCGGTATATAAAGAAATAACAGTGAGCATCGTGCCTAAACAGAACGCTAATAGCAATAAAACATTAATAATTAACCAGCCCCAATATCCCACTTCGCTGAGGAAATAATTTATTTCACAAGCTTGTAAGATGAATAAGACTAATTCAGCAATACCAGAACAAATAAATAAAGCCAAGATAATTAAAGTGACGGGTAAAGACCAACTAAGGGGTTTGGTGGATAAACTAGTGATAGAACTAGTTGCAAGGTTAACCATTGCTTTAAAAGGATAATGACTCTTCCCTTTCGCTCTTTTTTGACGGACAAATTGAATTTCACAACTCTTGAAGCCCACAAAAGGTATTTCAATTCTTAAAACACGATTGGTTTCAGGTAAGTTATTGATAGTATCCACGACTTTTTTATCTAAAAGACGGAAATTATTAACGTTTTGGGGGATTTTCACCTTTGGTGATAATTTTTCTAAAATCCGATAATATAAGCCCGCGGATTGACGTTTGAAAGCGGTGTCTTTTTTTCTAGAGACTCTTTTAGCGTTAACGACATCATATCCTTCTTCCCATTTTTCAATTAAAAGAGGAATAAGTTCTGGCGGATCTTGTAAATCCGCATCCATCGGGATAGCGCAATCTCCGGTGGCGGTTAATAATCCCGCACTTAAAGCGGCTTCTTGTCCCCAGTTACGAGATAAATCAATAATGACTAAGTGGTCATTTTTTTCTTGTTCTTGCTTTAGCAAAGTTAAAGTATCATCACTGCTCCCATCATTGATGCAGATGATTTCGTATTCATAACCATTTAATTTGGTTAATATTTCTTGGACTTTTTCCATATATAAAGAAACCATGGGGGCTTCGTTATACATTGGGGTAATTAAAGAAATTTTCTTCATAAATTATTCCTTATGTATATTATAAATATAAATAAGAAAAAAGACCACATTTTATGCGGTCTTTAGTAAACTTTTTCTCTTCTTAATCGCTTGGGATAACTTTCACAGAAGTGCGATTTTTACCTAAACGTTCGTATTTGACAATGCCAGAAGCAGTGGCAAAAACGGTATCATCTTTACCTAATTTGGTATTGGCACCTGGATAGATTTTGGTTCCTCTTTGACGATAGATAATAGAACCAGCGTGGCACCATTGACCATCGGCGACTTTCGCGCCTAAACGACGACCAGCGGAATCACGACCATTTTTCGTGGAACCGACACCTTTTTTACTAGCGAAGAGTTGTAAATTTAATTTAATCATCATAATGACTACACCCTTTCTATAGATTTTTGATTTGTATGAATTTGCCATATTCCGAAGCGATGGCTTTTAAACCCACCAAGATGGAATCAATGACACCTTCATCGTGAGAAGAAAGAGAATTAAGAGCGTCTAATTTGTAATATCCATCGCGATATTCGAGATGAAAATCTTTTTCATTTTCAATCGCGTTGGTACATCCCGTTAAGATAGCACTGACAGCAGCACAGACGAGATCATTGCCACATGGTGCACTATTAGCGTGCCCAGTGACTTCAAGGCTTTTAAATGCTTTTCCTTCCGTTTTGATTAAAACTTTAATCATGATTAGTTGATGCTTTCAATAACTAAGCAAGTATAAGGTTGACGGTGACCAATGGTCTTGCGTTCATTAGCTTTGCTCTTGTACTTGAAGACACGGATTTTTTTGCCTAATCCTTGTTTTTCGACTTTGGCAGTGACGGTAGCGCCAGCCACGTAAGGTGTACCGACTTTCGCTTTTTTATCTCCGACGAGGAGAACTTTATCGAAAGTCACGACATCACCGACATTGGCTTCGAGTTTTTCGACATAGATTTTTTGGCCAACTTCGACACGGACTTGTTTACCACCAGTTTCGATAATTGCGTACATAATGTCCCTCCTTTTTTAGATTCACCAATTACTCGCTATTAAGGTAAATCTTAATAGATTTTTGCAAACCTTCTCTAGGCGGTTGTAGCTAGTGAGGCGACAACGCATGTAATATAACATAAGTTATAGATAATGTGCAATTATTTTTTATATGCGATGTTCTTTTTCTTCTAAAAATGAATAATAGCCGCGTTCGGAAAAGATTAAATGGTCCATCAAAACAATATCCAATTTATCACATTTATGGGTTAACTCATTGGTGAATGATATATCTCTTTTCGAGGGTGTTAAATCATTGTTCGGGTGGTTGTGTATTATATAAAAATAATAACCGCGATGATTGATGATTTGTTTAAAAATTTCGCGATATGATATTGATAAACGATTCGAAGAACCGATAAAAAGGGTAATTTCATGAACGATTTCTTTTCTTTTATTTAAGACAATTAAGATGAAATGTTCCTTTTCCTCTAATAACAATTTATCGGCATATTTGTTATACAAGAAATCTGCGTTAACGGTTTCTTGAGCGAGCATAAATTCCTTTTCGCGATATCTTTTCGCCAAAGTGAAAATCGCCCCCAAATTTAAGGATTTGGCCACACTGATGCCTTTATATTCTTGTAATTCTTCCACGCTTTTATTGACCAAATAATATAAACCTTTAGCATCTTCTAATAGGTTTTTAGCGATGTCTAAAGCGGAATTATTTTTGCCCCCAGAACCGATTAAAAGGGCTAATAATTCTTCATTGGTCAATTGATCAATGCCATAGCGGAGAGCTTTTTCGCGTGGTCTTTCTTCTTTGGGCAGTTCTTTAATGAGCATTTTAATCCGCCCAAGAGAATTTCCAACCACCCGGAACGGCAGCACTACCTTTGCTGGATAGGAAAAGTTTATAAACCACCACCGCCATCACGGCAATCGCGACCACCGCCATCACCGCGGCTAAAGTAATAGCTTCTCCCACCACGCAATTTTCGAGTTCTTCTTTTTGCATTTGACGCATTTGCATATTTTTACCTCCTCGGGGAATATCCCCTCATTAATCACATAGGGAAGAAAACGGCAAATTTGCCAAAAAAATTTTATCTTTTTGAAAAATATTTTTCTTTTATTACAAGTAATAAAAAACCCGAAATAATTTCGGGCTTAGATTATGATAATTGCTCTTTTTTAGCCAAGAGGGATTTGAGATTTTCTTGATGTTTTGCTAATTTTTCTTTTTCTAATTCCACTTTGGCTTCGGGAGCTTTATTGACGAAATTGGGGTTATTGAGCATATTTTCGCAACGGGCAATTTCGTTTTTCGTTTCGGCAATTTCTTTATCGATTTTTTCTAACATTGAGGCTTTACCAGCGTCATTCACAATCAATAAATCAGCATCTTGATAAATTCTTAATTCCCCTTTTTGATTGATGATGCCACTATCGGTGATCTTGATATCACTAAAAGTGAATCTTTGTAACATGTTAATAAAGCCAGGGAAAGGCGTGATACGTAAATTCAAAGATAAATCTAATTTCGCATTAGGTGCTAAATGGTTTTCAATTTTGTAATTACGTACATCTTTAATCATCATGAATAACAAATTCGTTGGGCGATAAGCCGCTTTACGGATGAGTTTATATTCATAGACTGGATAAGTCTCTAACATGATAGATTCTTTATGTTCTGGTAAAGAAAGATAAAGTTCTTCCGCGATAAATGGTGTATAAGGATAAATGAGGAGAATAATGTTTTTTAAACATTTGAATAAGACTTGTTGGGTGATATGACGAGCTTTTTCATCTTCCCCATTTAAAATGACTTTGCTCATCTCTAAATATTGCGAGCAGAAATCGTCATAGACAAAATTATATAAATGGTTAGAAGCGGCGTTAAAGTCATATTTATCCATATTGATGGTTACCGCTTTAATGGTTAATTCTAAGCGATTGATAATCCATTGATCCAAAGTGGAAAAATCTCTAGCCGTTACTTTTTCTTCGCGGAAATCTTCTGGTAAAACACTTAAAACATAGCGAGCGGAATTCCATATCTTATTTAAATAATTCGCGCTGGCTTGCACTTTTTCATCGATATAACGCATATCTTGGCCCGGTGTACTATTCGTGGTCAAAAAATATCGCAAGGCATCCGCGCCATATTTATCAATCACGGCGATGGGGTCAACACCATTACCGAGTGATTTTGACATCTTACGGCCTAATTCATCACGGACAAGTCCGTGAATGACCACTTGTTTAAAGGGGCGTTTGTGGGTCATTTCTAAAGATTGGAAAATCATTCTTGAGACCCAGAAGAAGATAATGTCATAGCCTGTCACTAAGACATCCGTGGGGAAATATCTTTCTAAATCCGCGGTTTTATTCGGCCATCCCCAAGTGGAGAAAGGCCATAAGGCACTAGAAAACCAAGTATCTAAGACATCGCTTTCTTGTTCCCAATTTTCCATATCTTTGGGTGGATCCATCAAAACTTTGACTTCGCCATTCTTATTGTAATAAGCGGGAATACGATGACCCCACCACAATTGACGGGAAATGCACCAATCATCGACTTTTTCCATCCACTGGGTGAAGACTTTTTCAAAGCGGGTGGGGACAAAATTAACTTTTTCTAAACGTCTTTGTTGGGCTAAAGCTTGTTCCGCAAGAGGTCTCATACGCACAAACCATTGTTTAGATAACATTGGCTCCACAACAGCGTTAGTTCTTTCACTATGACCGACGGGGTGCACAATTTCTTCAATTTTAACAAAATTGCCATCTTCTTTAATTTGTTCCACAAGGGCTTTACGACACGCAAAACGATCCATGCCTTCGTATTTGCCACATAAGTTGTTCATCGTAGCGTCTTTATTAAAGATAATAGGTTTCGGAAGATGATATTTTTCACCGATTAGAAAATCGTTAGGGTCATGAGCGGGTGTACATTTCATCGCACCGGTGCCAAAATGTAAATCAACATATTCATCAGCGATGACAGGAAGCTCGTCACCATTAGCGGGATTAATAACCTTCTTTCCCACATATTTTTTATATCTTTTATCACGGGGATTCACCACGACACAGACATCACCAAACATCGTCTCTGGACGTGTGGTGGCGACGATTAAAGCCTCATCGGAATCAACGACAGGATAACGGAAATAAAACATCTGTCCGGGGTCATCTTGGTGAATGACTTCGATATTACTTAACGCTGTCATTTGCACGGGATCCCAGTTAATGATTCTTTCCCCTTGATAAATCAATCCTTTGTTATATAAATCAACGAAAACGGTGCGGACCGCGTAATTTAATCCATCATCAAGAGTAAATCTTTCTCTACTATAATCGAGCATTAAACCCATTTTCGCCCATTGGGAATGGATATTTTGGGCATATTCATCTTTCCATTGCCAAGCATATTTGAGGAATTCTTCACGGGTTAACTTTGTTACATCAAGACCCGATTTACTTAATTTCTCCATGACTTTGGCTTGGGTCGCAATGCCAGCGTGATCCATACCAGGAAGCCAGCACACATCAAAACCTTGCATCTTTTTATAACGGGCGATGATGTCTTGAATGGTGGTATCCCAAGCATGACCTAAATGCAATTTACCAGTGACATTTGGCGGTGGGATAACAATGGAAAATGGGGTTTTGGATTTATCACCAGCGGTAAAATAGCCTTGGCTTTTCCAATTCTCATATTTTCCTTCTTCCACTTTGTGGGGATCATAACGTTTTTCAAGCATGTTGCTTACCTCCTAGGGCAAAATAAAACGCCCTCTCTAAGGACGCGTTTGCGTGGTACCACCTTAGTTCGTATTTCTACGCACTTCATTAACCTATTTTTGCTAGGCAGCTAGTTCTCCTTAGCGACCTTCACCCGCCACTTGTATCGAGCTTCCACCATCCTCGACTCTCTATGATAGTTAGAGGGTTACTCTTCTAATTCATCGAACTATTCAATTGACTTAATTATACCTAATTACAGAGCTTTTTCAATTGCCCTTTTGAGATTATCTAAACTTCTTTTTTCTAAAATAGAAGTATAGAAGATAATGTTTTCCGGTATTTCACTTTCTTTTAAATGTTTATTTAATTGGCTTTTTTCTTTTTGATTGACCTTATCTAATTTGGTAATAACCAAATAATAAGGAATATTTTCTTGTTGGACATAAGAGAGTATCTCTTTATCGTTTTCATTTAATTCACGACGGCTATCGAGGAGTAAAAGCACTAATTTTAATTCTTTATTATCCACGAAATAATTTTCCATCATTTCGCCGAATAAACGGTCTAAATCCACTCCCCCTTTGGCATAGCCATACCCAGGAGCATCCACCAAATAAAAAGCATTATCGATGTTGTAATAATTTAATAATTTGGTGTGTCCAGGTTTTGAAGAAGTAAAAGCGAGACGATTTCTTTCACATAAAGCGTTAATTAGTGAAGATTTACCAACATTAGATTTGCCCACTATCAAAACCTCCGGGAGTTGTCCCGAAGGTTTTTCTTTAACATCAGTTAAAGATTTGATAAATGAAGCATTTTTGAAATTAATCATTATTCTTTGACAAGGGCCACTTTCACGGCGTCATCGACATTTTCCATAAAGACGATATTTAAGGATTCTTTCACTTCTTTAGGAAGTTCATCGACGTCTTTGCGGTTTTCTTTGGGAACAATAATGGTCTTAATACCACTTCTTAAAGCCGCTAAGCTCTTTTCTCTTAAGCCACCGATCGGTAAGGCATTACCTCTTAAGGTCACTTCACCAGTCATCGCGACATCAGGGTCAATAGGACGATGACTCAAACAAGAAATAATTGCGGTGGTAATCGCTACACCAGCGCTCGGACCATCTTTTGGCACTGCGCCTTCGGGAACGTGGATATGGATATCGTTATCTAAGAAGATATCGGGATCGATTTGAAAATGTTCCGCTTTGCTTTTGACATAATCTAAAGCAATACTCGCGCTTTCTTTCATGACGTTACCTAAATTACCGGTGAGAACGAGGCCACCTTTACCTTTGAAGTAGTTTACTTCAATCGGTAAGATATCACCACCATATTCGGTATAAGCTAAGCCAGTTACCACACCGATTTGTTTATTCTTTTCTTTCTTACTATCTTCAAAAATGGGTACGCCGAGATATTCGCGTACTTTTTCTTCGTTGATGGTAATCTTTTTAATTGATGGGTCTTTGACAATAGCGACGGCAACTTTTCTTAAGCAAGAAGCAATCTTTCTTTCGAGTTCACGAACGCCAGATTCTCTGGTATAAGAACGGATAATGAATTTAATAGCACCTTCGGTGAAGGATGCTTGTCCTTTTTTCAAACCATTGATTTCCATTTGTTTGTGGACTAAATGGTTTTTGGCGATTTGCACTTTTTCTAATTCGGTATAACTAGATAATTCAATGAGTTCTAATCTATCTCTTAAAGGACCAGGAATATTTTCCAAATAGTTTGCCGTGCAGATAAATAAGACATCGCTTAAATCATATGGTTCTTCCAAATAATTGTCGTTAAACGCGGTATTTTGTTCGGGGTCTAAGACTTCTAATAAAGCACTCGCGGGGTCTCCTTTATAGGAAGAAGCCACTTTATCGACTTCGTCGAGTAAGAAGACTGGGTTAGTGACACCCGCTTTACGCATACCTTGGATAATGCGGCCAGGCATCGAACCAACATAGGTACGACGATGGCCACGGATTTCCGCTTCATCAGAAATACCACCTAAAGAGGCTTTGAAGAATTTTCTTCCTAAAGCTCTAGCGATGGATTTACCTAAACTGGTTTTACCAGTTCCCGGAGGACCATAGAAACAGAGAATGGGGCTTTTGAGATTACCAGTTAATTTCTTAACCGCTAAATATTCGATGATTCTCTTTTTGGGATTTTCTAATCCATAATGATCTTCATCAAGAATCTTTTCGACATTACGTAAATCATCATTGTCTTCGGTTTTTTGATACCATGGGACATTCATGATGACATCAATATAAGATTGGATTAATGCCCCCTCTAAAGAGCCACTGGGCATCATATCGAATTTATTGAGTTCCGATTTGACTTTCTTTTTCACATATTCGGGATAGGGATTATTTTCCAATCTTTCCAAAATGTTTTGTGGATCATTCGCGGAATCGGTTTCTTCACCTAATTCTTTTTTGATGGCTTTTAATTTTTCCCTTAGGAAATATTCTCTTTGACTCTTTTCCGTTGATTCTCTAACGGTTTCCGAAATATCGTGTTCAATTTGATTCTTTTGGTTTTCCCCTTCGATTAAACCGAGCACTTTTTGCACTAATTCGTCAACGCGTGTGCATTCCAAAAGCGATTGTTTGACTTCTACGGGTGCGGAAATAAAGCCCGCTAAAGCGTAGCAAATAACCGCGGCATCTTCGCTTTTTGCGACGGTATTAGAGACGTTTTTAGGCATCCCCGATAACAATGAGGGGGCTGACTCTAAAGCGCGGGAGAGGCTTTTAATATAGCCTTGCATCTCCACTTGGGAGACAGGATTCATATCAAAGATAGTGCCATCAGCGACATATGTTTGTTCATTAGCGTCAAGAGCGATATTAGCTAATGAGACTTTTTCTAAAACTTCTACACGCACTCTTAAACGATTCTCTTTTTCACTACAAGAGATAATATGGCACAAAGTGCCAATGTGATAGATATCGTTTTCGGTGGGATTTTCATTTTCCGCTTTGATTTGCGAAGAGATGAAAATCAATGAATCCGTTTTATTGCGCGATAAATTAATCGCATTAATAGAAAATTCACGACCCGCTTCAATCAATTGTTGATTGCCAGGAAAGATAACCAAGGAACGGGTAATGAGTAGAGGGAGACTTAAAACTTTTGGTTTATCAGCCATAAATGAATCCTCCTTTTAATTATTGATTGTTTTCAAATAAGAAATCTTCGATTCTTTGCATGAGAAGATTGTGACGGAATTCCGCTTCTTGTTGAGCAAGGGCTTTTTTCACATCTTCCACTTTCATATTGTATTGATCAGCGATTTTGGAATATTCAAATTCGACATCTTCATCACTGACAGAGAGTTTTTCGGCTTTGCCGACTTCTTCGCTGATGAAATAATGAGTGATATCTTTACGGGAATCCTTACGAAGTTGTTCTAAGAATTGTTCTTCGCTTTGGCCAACGATTTGTAAATAACTTTCTAAGTTAAGACCAGATTGAGCCATTCTATTTTCGAAATCTTGTTTACGAGATTCGACTTGTGATTCCACCATTTCATCAGGTAAATCGATATGGGAACCTTCGGCGATTTTATCAAACAATTTGCTGATATATTCGCGACGAGCGTTCGCTTCTTTTTGTTTTTGTAATTCTTCTTTTTTCGCCACTTTGAGTTGGTCTAAATTTTCCACGCCTGGCATACCTAATTCTTTGATGAATTCTTCATCTAAAGCGGGTAATTGTTTGGATTTCACTTCGTGAATATCGCAAGCAAACATCGCTTCTTTACCTTTTAATTCAGGGACATAATTTTCGGGGAATGTCACTTTGACATCGACATGTTCACCAGCCTTATGACCGATGAGTTGTTCTTCAAAGCCAGGAATGAATTGGTGAGAACCTAATTCTAATTCATGATTTTGGGCTGAACCACCATCGAATTTTTCTCCATTAATGGTGCCGACGAAATCCATCACCACGGTATCACCTTCCACAGCGGCATCTTCTTTAGTAACTAAAGAGGCACTGCTAGATAATAAGTCATTGATGGATTTTTCCACTTCTTCTTCACTGACAGAAACTTCGGATTTACCAATTTTTAATTCTTTGTATTGGCCTAATTTCACTTCGGGAGCGGTCACGATCACGAATTTGATTTCTAATTCTTTATCGCTGAGTTTGGTGACATCAACTTGTGGTCTCGCCATTGGCTCTAATTTTTCTTCTCTTAAAATGTCACTATACATAGTGGGTAATAAACCGTTGATCGCATCATCCATGACTTTCATGCCATCAACATGTTTTCTTAAAATATTTTCTGGTGCTTTACCAGGACGGAAGCCGTCGACTTTTACTTTCGCGGCTAATTTTTTAAATGCTTTGTCTTGCGCTGCTTTCCAAGTAGCTTCGTCGACTGTCACGATGACTTCGACGTGAGAATGTTCTAATTTTGTTAATTTTCTTTCCATAGGTGCCTCCAAAATACGTGCAATGTGTATTTTATATTAATTCACTCGCGTGAAGCAAGAAAAAAGCACTTAAAGTGCATTTCTCTTTGTTAGATGTCACATTTAGAAGTTATCCATGGCCTTTTCAATTTGGCCAATTAATTGTTCTAATTGGTCTTTATCAAGACCTTTTTTTAAACAAATTTCATCGATATCTGGCGCTTTTTTGCTCTGCAAATATTGGTGAGAAATATATTCAAGCGCGGCAAGTAATAATTCCTTATCAGCGGGCAGCACATCTGGATAAATATAAATGATGTAGCTCGAAAGAATTTGAATCGCGGTCTCACTTAAGGAAGGATCTTTTAATTGGGATGAGATTTCTCTCACGAAATCATTGAATTCTTCACCCACGAATGGAGGGGTCAATTGACTGGGGTTAACATTTATAATGTTTCCCATGTGGTTAAAGCGCAAAATATGATTGGTTTGTTTTTGCACTAATAATAAAAGGGCAAAGGAGCGGATTGATTGTTTGGGGAATTCCATCATCACTTTTTCTAAAGATGATAAATAGGGATTGATATCACGATTCCTAATGGAATCAATTGCCATTAAAACATCGCTTTGGTCTTCACTTTTGAGTTTCTTTATGAGTTCGTCTTCATCAAGATTAACAAAGGAATATTTTTTCTTTTCTTCCGCACGAATATAGTTTGGTAACTCTTTTAAGAGTTCTTCTACTTGTTGGGATTCATACGGGAGGTTTTTGTAATATTCTAGTTCACTAAACGCTTCATCAAAACGACCTAAGATACATAATATTTCGATATGAACATGCATCAACATGAGCAAATCTTTTTGTAAAATGGGACGATTTTCTTTTATACAATCAAGGGCTTCTTGATATTTACCAGATCCAAGAAAAGCGCTGATACGATAAAAGAGGTCATTGGGGTTGTCAGCATTCTTTGTCAGACGCAAAACAAGGTCATATTCTTTGCGGTCCATCAATGATTTTAAAGAATCCATATCGCTTTTCTCCTAGTAGTTTATTAGTAGTTTTTTAGTTTTTATTAACTTTGTTAAGATTGTGTAGGTTAACGTTTTAGTACTTCGTTAATTTCCTCAATACTAATCGGGCCTGGTCGCACTATTTTTATTTCTTCACCAGTGAGGTCAATTATCGTTGAAGGCTTATCCAAATTAGCTTCTCCTTCGATGATAAAATCCACTTCATCGCCAAATATTTTCTTCGTTTCTCCACTATTTAAAGCGGGATTTTCTCCGCTTCTATTAGCAGAAGGCACTAAGATGGGTTTATCTAAGGCGTTTAGCAAAGCTAATCCAATTTCGTTAGAGGGGATTCTAATACCGATAATTCCACTATTATGGGTGACCCAAGTTGGCACGCTATCTTTCGCGGGTAGTAAAATCGTTAATGGACCCGGCATAAAAGAAGCCATAATCTTTTGGGTTCGCTCGTCAACATAGGCGTATTTTTCAATCTCTTTAAGAGATTTAACCATCATTGTGTAAGGTTTATCTTCTGGTCTTCTTTTTATATTGTTGAGTTTTAAATAAGCATCATAATCATCATAATATACCGCTAAACCCATGACTGTTTCCGTAGGAAAAGCAATCACACCATGATTATCTAATACTTCTTTAGCGCGTTCTAATTCCCTTTTCATATGCCTTATTTTACTACAAAAATAAACCGCTTAAAATAAAAAGGCTTTGAGCCTTTCTATTCCTTGTTTTCTTCTTGTTTATTTTCTTCTGGTGCTACTTCTTTATTTTCTAATTTTTTAGCCGCGGCTTTTTGATCTTCTTCATCGGCTTTTTGAATATCTTCAATAAATCCAGGGATTGGTTTAAACCAGTGATAAATAGCTTCAAATGTATAGATAATGAAGACATATAACAAAACAGCACTGACACCAAAACGATAGACATCATATTGGCTGACTTTATCAATATTGCCTATAAGGCAAATTAAATCAAAAGTTATTAAATAGATACCAAGTGGTAATAACAAACTCTTATCTAAGATAGAAGCTTTTAATCTTCTTTTCTTGCTCACCATAATCCAAACAAAATCAATAATCAACCATAAGCCACCGAAAAGGGTGAGCCAATTAAAAATAGTGAGAATAACTGTGTTAATTTTTAAAATAGCCAATAATTCCAATATGCCAATAACTAGAAAGGCAATAGCAATGACTAATAATTCTATTAAATAAATTAATTTCGCTTTTGTAACAGCGTCCATTTTCTTTTTCATATGCCAAAGATTATAGCACATTTAGCAAAAAGAAAACGACAATCCGTATTTAAATTGCCGTATTTTGTGGTTTTTCGCCTTTTTAAGCGCGTTTTTCTTTGACGATGTCTTCTTCACCGATTCCTCTAATTATCGCTGGGCATTCACCGCCTATTTGAATATCGTAGATGATGTGGCCATCTTCGCTTTTTTTAATCGCGTAGATATAGCCATGTGATAATTCCCCACGATAACGGAAACGCACGAATTGTTCTAAAGCGTATTTGTTTCCGGTGATAGGTTCGCCTTTTTTCTTTTTAAAGAAACACATGCTTATTGAATCTTTTCAAAATCAGAAGCGCCGTGTTTGCATAAGGGGCAGACATAATCTTCGGGGAGTTCTTCTCCTTCATAGACATATCCGCATACTTTACAAACCCAGCCTTTTTTCTTTTCTTCCGGTTTTTGTTTGACGTTTTTTTGATAATAGGTATAAGTCATCGTCTCTTTATTAGAAATAACACGTGACTCATTAACGGAACATATAAACATTAAATGGGTGCCTAAATCCACCACATCCGTGACATCTAATGACATAAAGGAATTGATATATTGTGGTAAAACCACAAGACCATTATGACTTCTTTGGATTTCTTGATTAGCGAATTTATCGACATCACGACCAGAGACAAAGCCATATTGTTTAAAAACATCAAAAGGGGCATCCACGCTTAAGACATTCACGTTGAGTTTCTTAGTGGTCTTAATCGTGCTACAACTATAGTTGGCTTTACTGATATTTACCGCTACTTTTAGTGGATCACTGGTCAATTGGGTGACGGTATTACAAATCATGCCGTTATCTTTTTTGCCATCATTACTTGTAATGACATATAAGCCGTAGCCAATATTAAATAAAGCATTTGGTTCAATACGAGCTTCTTGTAAATCTTTGCGATTGGCGTATTCTTCACACATCGCTTTCGCTAAGGCATCAATTTGGTTGATATTTTCTTCTGTCATATCCGAGAGGATACGGACGGTAGGCTCCACGAATGTAATGTTCTTGCTATTAGCGAATTTATCTTTGATAACTTTGGCCGCCATCGGAGCCCATGTACCATTTTCAATGATACCAATGGTACGATTTTGATAATTTCTTTCTAATAGATGGTTGATAAATTCATCCATGAAAGGGAAGATACCAGCGTTATATGTGGTTGTGGCTAAGATGATTTTGCCATATTTGAAAGCGTCTTCGACGCATTCCGCCATATCTTCTCTGGCTAAATCGCAGAAAGCGACTTTCGGGCAATTATTTTCTTTTAATTTTTCCGCGATTAATGAAGCGGCTTTCTTAGTGTGGCCATAGACAGAAGTATAAAAGATGGCGACACCTTCCACTTCGGGGGTATAGCTAGACCATAAATTATAGAGGTTCAAATAATAGCCGAGGTTCTCTTTGAGAACAGGACCATGTAATGGACAAATGGTTTTAATATCTAAAGTCGCCGCTTTCTTTAAAAGAATTTGCACTTGTGGTCCATATTTACCGACGATACCAAAGTAATAGCGACGCGCTTCACAAGCCCATTCTTCTTCCACGTCTAAAGCGCCAAATTTGCCAAAGGCATCCGCGCTGAAGAAGACTCTATCTAAAGCGTCATAGGTCATCATCACTTCGGGCCAATGCACCATTGGGGCAAAGACAAATTTCAATAAGTGATGACCAAGGTTAATCGTGTCACCATCATTAACCACCATTTTTCTTTCTATTTCCCTATGGAAATATTGTTTCATCATTTGGAAAGTTTTGTTATTTCCAATGACGACACAACGGGGATATTTTTCTAAAAAATTGATGATATTCGCGGAATGGTCTGGTTCCATGTGTTGCACGATGAGGAAATTAGGTGACTTATCACCGAGTACTTCACTAATGTTATTAAGCCATTCTTTGGTGAAATGTTGATCCACGGTATCCATGACCGCGATTAAATCATCTTTGATGATATAGGAATTATAGGCCATGCCATTAGGGACAATATATTGCCCTTCGAATAAATCGATATCATGGTCATTGACACCGACATAATAAATATCTTTTGTGATTTGTTTCATCTTTTATAAACCAAGCCATTTCTTTAAAGAATCATCGCAATGTTCGGCATCATGTCCACGACAAGCATAACCCGATTTCACGATGGCCCCTTTCACTTGGGCTCTTAATTCTAATTCACCGATACCAAAGGCACCTTCTTCATTTGTGCAGAATGGAATAACGGTTTTACCCACAAAGTCATACTTTCTTAAGAAAGTAGCGACAATTCTGGGATAACTTCTATACCAATTGGGGAAACCAACATAGATGACATCATAGTCATCTAAATTGTCTTTGGGATTTAAGAATTTGATTTCCGCATTGGCCATGTCTTCGTTTCTGGCGCGACGGACACATTCTTCATAATTCGTCGGATAGGGATCTTCGGGAATTAAAGGATAAAGTTCACCACCGGTATATTGGGCAATCTTTTCGGCAACAATTTCCGTAAAACCTTTTTGAATAATTTCGATTTCACCTTGCACCATGTTTTCTCCAACACGGGAGAAATATGCGACTAAAGTTTTCATATTTTTTCTACCTCTCGTAGTAATTGTAAATTATGTCTTGGATATTTGCTATTTAAAAAAGGAAAAAATCCTTTTAAGCATATTTCTTGCAGTTAGACATGTCTAACTATATAATTTCTCTTGATAAATAACGAAAGGAAAATGTATCTATGAAAAGTATCGAATTAAAAGAATTAGAAAAAAATCTCGCGGAATATCATAAAGATGATAAACACAAAGTGTTAAGACACGCTTTAGTGAAAAATTCCCTTTTTGATGTAGTCACTAATCAAGATGAAATCAAAGATTATGATTTTAATTTCTCCATTAATATCAAAACTTTACTAGTCACCAATCAAAAGCAATCGGGTCGTTGTTGGATTTTTGCCGCGACCAATTTCTTAAGAGAAATCATCGCCAAAAATTGTGAAATGAGCAATTTTGAATTATCACAAAGTTATATTGCTTTTTATGACCGTTTAGAAAAGGTGAATTACACCTTAGAAGCGATTATTGAATTATTGGATAAAGATTATGATGATCGTACCTTATCATTTATTGTCTCTAATGGCATCGGTGATGGCGGACAATGGGATATGTTTGTGGCCGTCGTCAATAAATATGGCCTCTGCCCCAAAAATGCTTTCCCGGAAACCGCGACTTCTAGTGGCACTAGAGACACTAATTCATTAATTAATTTCAATATCCGCAAATTTGCCGCGGAAGCGAAATCATTATATGAAAAAGAAGGTATTAAAGCGGTAAGAGAAGCCAAAGAAGCTCTCTTAAAGAAAGTCTATTTCCTCTTAGTGGATGCTTATGGTGTGCCACCAGAACAATTCGCGTTTGAATACACGGATAAAGATGATAAATATCATCGTGAAGAAGGTTTCACACCACTTTCATTTAAAGAAAAATATATCGGTGATACCTTAAACGAATATGTTTCTATCATCAACGCACCCACTAAAGATAAACCATTTAATAAAACTTATACCGTGCAATATTTAGGTAATGTTGTGGGAGCCAAAGAAGTCACCCACCTCAACGTGGAAATGGATAGATTAAAAGAACTTGTTCTTTCCCAACTCAAAGATAACACGATTGTCTGGTTTGGTAGCGATGTCTCCTTCTTAGGTGACCGCGCCCTTGGCATCTGGGATGATCATCGTTTTGACCCCTACACTCCATTTGGTTTAGATTACAAGATGGATAAAGGTGATTCTTTAGATTATCGCGCCAGCCAAATGAACCACGCGATGTGCATTACTGGTGTCAATCTCGTTAACGAGAAACCCACGAAATGGAAAATTGAAAATTCCTGGGGCAGCGATGTCGCGAAAAACGGCTATTACATCATGTCTGATTCTTGGTTTGACCAATTCGTCTATCAAGCCGTAGTTAATGTCAAATATTTAAATGAAAAGGAAAAAGCCGCGTTAAAGGAAAAACCAACTATTTTAAAACCTTGGGATCCGATGGGTTCTTTAGCGGATTAAGGCATAATAAAAGCGCTCCACCGAGCGCTTTTTTAATGAATTAAAAAATTAATAATGGAACGCCGCTAATAAGACGATACGCCCAATGGCCACCAAGAAGATAATAATAGACAAGATAAGGAAGATAATGGCTAACACTTTAATCGGCTTAATTTCTGATTTGCTGTTTTTTATAGAAAGAATAAATACAGGGATACTAAATCCTAATGGCACGGCAATTAATAAGATGATCGTCAAGCTAACAAACAACACCACAAAGATAGAGACAAAAATAGCACCAATAGCGCTACCAACACTATCGACTTGGGCAAATAATTCATTAATGGCATCAGTTAAATTGATTAAATAACCAATGATTAAACAAATAATGCTAACTAATAAAAAGACACCTGAGACAATTGTGCTTGGCAAACCTTTAATTTTCTTTTTCTCGGGTTCTTGTTCTTCAAATTGTAATTCTTCTTCCATGAGTATTCCCCTCCAGTGTATTAAAAATACCATAAAAATTTTTGGTTGTTAACATATAAGCAAGAAAAAGACTTGTAACATTTTGTAACATTGATTATATTGTTGCTCATGAGAGAAACTGTTAAACACAAAATTGTTATTGCCTATATAGATATATTGCAACACAAATCATATCTTGATGTTTCCGTCAGTGAATTATGCCAAAAAGCGGATGTTTCACGCGTTTCTTTTTATCGTAATTTCGCGCATTTTGACGAATTATTAAATCAAACCGTGGAATTTGTCTTAGAAGAATTATTAAAAAATAATTTGGAAGGTTTTATTAAAGGCGATAAACAAGGACAAAAGGAATTTGTTTATTCTTTATTAGAATCAATTAAAAATTACCGCACTTCTATCCGTTATCTTTTACCAGAAAATTCGGTATTATTAACGGACCGTTTGGCCAAAAAAGTCATCTCTTATTTCCATGGGGAAAATGTCGCTCCGGAAACCATTTATCGTATTACTTCGGATTTAGGCATTGTTTTTAGCATCATCAGTGTCTGGAGCAAAAGAGATTACGCGGAAGATATCGCTGTGGTACAAAATTATATTTTGGAAAGACTTAGTTAAAATAAATCCACTAAAAGGTGGGCAATATTTTCTAACAAAATAGCGTCACTTTTATTAAATCTATTATAAATAGGTGCATCAATATCAATCAGGGCCACGACCTGATTGTTTTTGATGATGGGTGTGACAATTTCACTTTTGGAAATAGATGAACAAGCGATGTGATCTTTTTCTAATAAGACATTATCAATGATAATCGTTTTCTTTTCACGATAACTACGGCCGCATATACCTTTATCAAAAGGGATAAAAGAACAGGCGACTTCACCTTGGAAGGGTCCTAAATATAAGCCATCTTCACTAGAAAGATAAAAACCACACCAATTGATGTTTTCTAATTGGTTTAAAACCGCACTGACATTACTGAGGTTAGTAATAAGGGGATATTTAGGATTGATAATGGCTTTAATTTGTTCTTCTAACATAATTTCTTCCTCTTTATTCAATCTTGGTTATATCTTCTTCTTCATCTATAGATGGGATGTCTTTCTTCCTTCTTAAAATAAGCTGCAAACAAAAGACGCCCGCAAAGCCGATAAAGAAAGCAAAAACAAAGCCAGAAAGAATAACTTCTTTTGGATAATCACTAACAAAAGCGTTGAGAATTTCAATTTCTAAAATAAACATGGAGAAAATAGCGAAAGTTAATG
Source organism: uncultured Bacilli bacterium (assembly GCA_905236715.1). Taxonomy (GTDB): domain Bacteria; phylum Bacillota_I; class Bacilli_A; order RFN20; family CAG-826; genus RUG13091. Next base: position 144,909 of record CAJOMQ010000001.1, read on the forward strand.
AAATTAAAGAATAAGATAAGGTGAGATATTTTTTTCTATTTTTCGCCCGAAAGAAATCAAAGATGGCCGCGCCTAATTTGATAAAGGTATAAATAGCGATGAAAAAGATCAAAAAGATATTTTTGGTAAAGGTCGCGTTACCAAAATAGATATAAAAAGTAATTCCTAACGCGGCGAAAGAAATTAAAATAGCGAAGACCGAAGAAAATAATAAAGCATTACCCGCTTGTTTTTCATCAGCGTCAATACCATATGAGAAGAGGCGTAGCCTCGCGGAAAAGCCAAATAAATAAATGATACTTAATATCGCATAAAAATATTTGGCTTCATATAAAGCCACACCGACATAAAAAGCCCCCATCAAGAAGTTAATTGAGGAAGAAAAGCTCGCGGTAATGATACGACGGATGATTTTTCGGTTTTTCCAAAAAAGTTTTAAATTGCTCCACTTCCCCGAGAGATTATCGCCATTAATTTGCTGCACTTTTCTTTGAATAAAATTCACCAAGCAAAAGATGATATATCCTAAATATGAAAATGCTAAAAGTAAAAATAGCACTAAAAAGATAGGGAAAAGGGTTTGATTATCACGAACGGCGATGCAAAGCACCGTTGATAAAAAGACAAAAAAGACAAAAATAAGCAGATGGAGGGAAAATATTCTAGGTGGATAAATTTGTCTTTCATAAAATGAATTATAGCAACAAAAAATAATGAGTTGCACAAAAAAGGCACCTCCCATAGAATAAAGCCATGGATGATAATGATAAAACATTACCTCAAGAGGTCCAGGTAAAACCTTTATCGCGCAAAGAATTAAAGAAGCAGAAAAAATTAGCGAAAAAACAAAAACGGCAAGAAGAAAAACGGTGGGAAAAAGCCGCAGGTAGGAAACCCACGAAAATTCTTGCGCTTATCTTTTCCATAATTGGTTTTATCAGTGGATTAATCCCCATCATATTAATTGTGGGGGCTTTAATTGTGGCTTTATTATGCTATATGGCCACGATCTTTCTATTCATTTTCTATATTTTTGGTATTGTTTGTTTTGGTATTGGCTTTTTCATTTATGCTTCTGGCAAAGAAGGGGCCACGATTAACCAATATCTCGCCCAAGCCACGGTACCCGCAAATTTTGGTACTGACCTTGTAAACTCCACTTTGAATATCTCTGGTTTATTGACCACTATTTTTGCCGGTGTTGGTTTAGCGTTACAAATCACCGCCTTAATTTGTTTATTCGCGTCTTACAAAGCTTTAATTAAAAGACATAAAGTTAGTTACACTATTTGGATGTTTATTGGCATCATCATAACCACTGCTATTCTTGTTTGGGGAATCCTGAATATATAAAAAATCTTTTATTTATATATTTATTTCCAGTATGATTTTTTTGTATGGGAAAAATAACAGTCTCCGGAATTATTCGTCCATCTAATGAAACAATCACTAAATATGGCCATATGCGTCTATTTGCGGATTCTTCTTATATGCACGAATTTTTTGCCCCTGGCGATATTATTACCGTGGAGATGTTAGGACAAGCTTTTGATGTTCCCTATGTGTTAACTTTTATCGATGTTGATTGTTATCAACCAGCGATTTTAGATATTGGTCATATCGGTACTTATTTAGTGATGAATTATGGTGATATGGTTTCGTTAAGTAAAGTGGCTCATAAAAAGACCCACAAAGACCATTCCTATACATGGATTTCACCATATGAAGAAATTCCTTTCACCTTAACTTTGAAAGAAAAAGGTGGCTATAAACAAGAGATGATGGACCGCACTGTGGGAGTATATTCCACCAAAAGAGAAGATTATCCCCATCTCAGCGATGAAGAATTCGCTAATTTCCGCGCGATTGAAAAAGGTAAGATGGCGAAAGGTCGTTTATATCGTATCGCTTCCCCGATTGATAATTTCTTTGGTAGAGCCAAAACTGCGGATAAAGTGATGAGAAAATACGGTATTACGCATGTGATAAATCTCTCTGATTCCATAAGTCATGTGAAAAATCACCCCGATTATAAAGGTTCCTATTATAGTGAAATTGATGCGATTGAATTATGTATGGGTATTGATTTCCACATGCAGGAATTCAAAGATAAAATCCGTTATTCTTTAGAATATATCGCGAATAATCCAAATGCGAAATTTGCGATTAATTGCATCGAAGGAAAAGATCGCACCGGCATCTTAGCGGCGTTTTTAGAATGTTTGATGGGTTATACATTAGAAGAAATTGAAGATGATTATATGCTTTCATACACCAATTATTACGGGGTGAAAAAAGGCGACAAACGATACGAGAAAATCAAAAACAACATCATCATTCAATTAAAATATGCTTTCTTAACTGATAAATTAGACAATTTAAATCAATTAGTAACCCGTTATTTTTTAGAAACCATCAAAGTGGAACCCGCTATTTTAGAGAAAGTCATCGATAATTTGAGTCGCTAAAAAGTTTGATGACCACAAAAAATATAAATAAATATTTATTATTAGAATAATAGAAATATAAAATATTAGAGTGTCTTTGAAAAAGGAGAACATCCCTTATGAAATATGATGTCATCATCGTCGGAGCGGGACCATGTGGTTATTTCTCTGCTTACGAATTAATCAAAAAGAACAAGAATTTGAAAATTCTTCTTATTGATAAAGGTTTAGACATCACGAAAAGAAGATGTCCTGTTTTAGAACATAAAATTAGTAAATGCCCCGTTAATCCAAAAGGATATAATGGCTGCTATCCAGCATGCAGTATCACCAATGGCTTTGGTGGCGCTGGTGCCTATTCTGATGGCAAATTCAATATCACCACCGAATTTGGTGGCTGGTTAACTGATTATATGAGCGATGAAGAATTATTAGATCTCATCCACTACGTCGATGAAATCAATCTTTCTTATGGAGCGACAAAAACAATCACTTGCCCATCCACCGAAGAAGTTAATCGCATCGAAAGAAAAGCGATGTCCGTCGGTTTGAAATTATTAAAAAGCCAAGTCAGACACTTAGGTACAGAAGAAAATTTAAAAATATTAACCAAAATATATAATGATTTAAAAGATGTCATCGATATGCGATTCGCCACACCTGTTAAAGATATTATTGTCAAAGACAATAAAATCAATGGTGTTGTCTTAGAAAACGGGGAACAAATCGAAGGTGATTATGTCTTATTATCCGTCGGTAGAGAAGGCAGTAATTGGCTCAATAATCTCTTTGAAAAATATCATATTGAAATGACGCAAAACCAAGTCGATATCGGTGTGCGTGTCGAATGCCCAAATATCGTCATGGATGAAATAAATAAGAATCTATATGAGGGTAAATTTATCTATAAGACTTCTACTGGCAGCACCGTAAGAACATTTTGTTCTAATCCCGGTGGCCATGTCGTTATGGAAAATTATGAAGGTGTGGTTAATGTCAACGGACATAGTTACGCCGATCCCAAATTATATAGCGAGAACACTAATTTTGCTTTATTAGTCACTCACCACTTCGAAGAACCATTTAAAAAACCCAATGAATACGCTTTAAAAGTTTCTTCTTTGGCTAATCAATTAGCGTGTGGCTCGGTCATCGTACAAAGATTTGGTGATATTTTAAAAGGTAGAAGAAGCACGGTTAAACGTATTAACGAAGGATTCGTTAAACCAACATTAAAAGAAGCGGTACCTGGTGATTTAGCTTTGTGCTTACCACAAAAAACGATGCAATCAATTATTGAAATGATTCATGCTTTAGACACGATTACTCCTGGTATCGCTACTGAACACACTCTTTTATATGGTGTAGAAGCCAAATATTATAGCGCGCACCCCGATATCGATAACAAATTAGAAGTACAAGGTATCCAAAATCTCTATGTGGGTGGGGATGGCGCCGGTCTCACCCGTGGATTAGCGCAAGCGGGTGCTTGTGGCGTTTATATCGCGAGAAATATCTTAGACAAAATAGGTTAATTAAAAAAGTTTTCTTAAATAACATAAAAAGGATTAGATTTTCGCATTTCATCTAATCCTTTTTTAAAACTTCTTTTCTGATTATGCGGCTAATTGAGGTGGATCTTGGAAAGTTAAAATTTGTTTTAAAGTCATCTTATCAACGACTAAATTATGAATAATTGTATAAATAACATGACCTAAGAAGAATCCGATTCCTAACGCATACCAGCTGGTCAGAATCGGGAAGCTATCTAATAAAGAGGCACCGATATTCATACATTCTTTCGGAGCAAAGCCTAAATTTTGCATTTCAAACACCCCAAGAGTAATGGCTACACAATAAAATATGAGAGGATAATAAATCTTTTTCATCGTGAACTTGAAATAGCCAATTAAAAGCATATAAATGACAAGCCAGAACATAAAGAAATGGAAAAATAAAGAAGTTAATGTGCGGAATGGGAGCCCCGGATATTCATTTAATGTATCAGGATAGACAATATTAGAGAATCCACCGAAAAGGGCGTAAATAAAGGCGCTATAACTAACGGCGTTATTTTTCTTTCCCACTAAAACCGATATTGTTATAACAAATACCGCCAAAGAACAGACAGAATGAGGAAGAAACATCAACCAAGAATGTCCATCTTGCACATCACCAATCGTCGCCCAAATACGGTTTAAAATCGCTATGAAAAGAGTTAAACCGGCGGCAATCATGAGAACAATGCGTTGCGCTTTTTCTTCTTTCACATATTTATGTAATAAAATCATGCTTACGACTAAAAAAGCCGTGCCGAAAATCATAAAAAGAATGTGAAATAGACTGAAAGTGCCGTGCAATAATTCAAAATAGAAATTCATACAATTTGAAAAAAGGCGGGAGAACCGCCTTGTTAATTATTATTTGTAAAAATTGCGAGCGCTGACCACAAAAATACCGTTTGGATTAAATCTTCCTTTATCACCGAGTTCGCTGCTGGAATAATATTTAAAGGTTAAAGTACCGTTAGGTTGGGGACCATATTCGCTGTCACGGAAGTGTTCATAATAGATGCTACCATCTGATGAATCTGTTCTTTTTACAAAGTGATCGGTATCCGCTTCTAATAAAGTGGCATAAGTAGCGCTAATGTCACCGACACCGTTGAAAGTAACAGCGTAGTTAGAACAATAACCATTATTAAAGTAATAATCTGAAACACGAACGTTTAACGATTCACAACCGCTGGGGAAAGGAAGATGGCTAATATAAGCAAATTTTCCTTTTTGTTCTTCGCTATAATCACCGTGGAAATATGGATCAGATATAACTTGGTTCACAGCGTAATCAAGATTATTGCTTCTCACGCGATTAAAATTATGAAAGGTTAAAGAAGCAAAATTATAATCATCATAATATTGTTGATTTTGTTCTTTAAGGTTGAGGTTCAATCTAATTTGATTAGCACCACGAGGAACGAAGACTTCGATGGTATCAACATATTCATTTGTTTGAGATTCATAATTATCTTTGTCAATGATGACACCGCTAGCGTGTAACAAAGCTCTTCTAACCGAAGCGCTGGCGTTATAATCAAAGATATAATCCATATTTGTACGTTTACGGAAAGTCATTTCTTCAGATTTGATCGTTAAATCATCATAATAAGTGGTATAAATAGCCTCTTGTGCTTCTTGTAAAGAAGAAGTTTCGCCAATCATGCCAGAATACATGAAGTCGGCTTCTTCTAATTCCTCGCTATAGGTTCGCCAATCGGTAAATAGCATAATGCCTTTTTCGCTAGGAACATAAGCATATAAACGGCGATTGGATTGATTGAAATCGGTGGTAGAATGATAACCAGTCACGAGGCCTTTTTCTTTGCCTAAAAGATAGAAGACTGGTCTTTCAGACCAAAATTGGTTAGTTATTTCATAATTTTGATTTTCCATCTTCGCTAAGACAGTGTTTAAGGCTTGCCATGCAGCGGCTTCGATATCTTCGGGAGTTTCTTGACTTTCACTTTCTGAGGAAGAGGAAGAAGAAGAGCTAGAGGAGCTTTCTTCACTAGAAGAGCTTTCACTAGATGATTGTTCATCAGAAGAAGATGGTCTATCAGGAATGTGGCGGCCAATAAATGGGCTACAAGCAGAAATACCAAATAAAGCGATTACAGATAATAATAAAATGTTCTTTTTCATATTCTTTTTTCCTCCTCACTTATTAGTTGTGGAAAATATAGTCGATATCATATGGACTATAACCCCATATACTATCGTGATAACGATATTCGTTAACATTATCAACGATGACATAGCGTAAAAAGCCGGGAACCACAACAGTTTCGCCATAGATATTTATGGTTATGTCTTGGAAAATATATCCACTACCATAATCACTGGTGTCAATGTTGTAATTCTTTAATCTGAAATATAATGATTCTTCAACACTATCATAAGAATAAGATGGATCATTGTTTCTTTTATATTCATGATAGGCATCATATACTTCATCATATGATTTCTTTACAGGATTATAGATATATGGTTCTTCGCTACCATAGAATTTAATGGCTAAATCATTGGGGATGACTGTTCCTTTATTGATAAATAAGACATTATTGTCAGCATAGAAGTTTTCGTCATTATAGAAATTCCACCAGCTATTACTGATGTGACCATCGTCATCAAGTTTGGCGTAGTTAGGTTCAAAATCATCAGATTGTAACAATAAATTAACAGTTTTGGGGATGACGTAATAAATTTTTCTGAATGTTTCTCCATTGTATTCGAGTTCAAAATAATTAACGCCAACTTTAGAAGTATCAAGATAAGAAACCTTAAAATTAATATCATCTGAGTAAACAGAATAGTAATTTCCAGTTTCGGTGTCCCAATATGAGAAATGGATACCTAAATCTTTTGGATTAATCACATCATTTTGGCGGAAGAAGAAGTGGCGATTAATGGTGTAATCATGGTCAAAATAAACATCGTCATATCTTGGTGACCAAGCCATTCTTTCCATAACTTGGTCCATAATGCTTCCATAAATAAATTCACCAAGATTTTCTACTTCACCATCATCAATCGCATCTTTGATGGAATCGTAAGTGGTGTCATAAGAAATACCGAAGGTCGCAAAGGCGCGGGTAATCGCATCGCGTTCTTCTTGAGTATAAACATTGAAATGGGCTTCATAATATCCCATTAATTCTTCAAATAATTCTTGTTGAGTGGCATCATCAGGGAAGAAGCTTTCTTCACTAACAGGAAGACCGATGATTTCCATTTCTTTGGCGGTGAAGTCAGTGGTAATGTCGCTGAGAAGTCTGAATAAAAGATTCATACCTTCTCCATCAACACCAGCGGAAACTGAAGTAATGAATTCTAATAATGAATTCCAATCGTTGACATTAACAAGTTCATCATCTTCAAAAGTATCAGGAATATTTGTTAATTTAAAAACTTCTCCCAAGGTTTTGAAGAAAGGGAGCCAACATTGATCAGGTAAAGCGATATCTTTGAAGAAGCCACCTAAGCAATGGATTAAATCAAGGATGTTTTCACCATTTCCGAGATATTCTTCAATTTGTTCATAAACTTCATCTTCAAATGGGATGCCAAATAAATAGGCAAGCAATGTTTCGAGTTGAATATCTTCTGGGAAATTTTTCTGGAGAGCTAAGAAAACTCTACTGAACACTCTTAAACCCATATAAGTGAAATCTTCATTAATCACAACGCGTAATGTTTCAAGGAAGGAATAAAATTCATCATAAATGGCGAAAATATCAATATTGTCAAACATTTCATTTATTAATTGTTCTAAATATGCATTAGTTTCGCCTTTGGATTCGAGATATCTTAAAGCACCACGGGCACTACCGAAATCATCTTGTTCACCATCGGTGAATAGATATTTGATTTCTGTTATGACGGTTTCATCATTAGCGATTTCTTCTAATGTACCGAGGAAACGGTCGGTATCAAGATGCGCAAAGAAATTAATGATGTTTTTATAAAGGGTAATGTTTTGATATGTGCTTTCACCAGCAAAAACGATATTGAAAAACACAGAAACCACACCAGCGAAATCTTTTTCACTCATGTGATTGTGTTCGATAAGGAAATCCCAAGTATCGCCCATATAGAAACGGACATAATCAGCAAAATCCTTGCTTCCGACTTCATCGGCAAAAATTTGGGCGCCTGTTTCTGGAGAAATAGCGTCAATCACGCCAGGTTCATAAGGTCTTAAAATAGGATCTAATTCCGGCTCTGGCTCAGGTGTATCACTGGAGCTAGAAGTATCGGAAGAAGTCTGTGATTCTGTATCTGATGAAGAGGTTTGTGATTGTGAATCGTCTGACCAAGATCCATAATCATAACCAATGAATTCACTACATGCAGATAGACCCAAAATACTTGATAGCGCCAATATTGCAATCTTAAATTTGGTTTTCATATTTTTCTCTCCTTTTTGTGTGATAATAGTTCTAAATCTATCATCGGTTCCACCTTATAGGTGCCTTCAAAAAAATACTATCATTGTTTGCATTTGTCAATACTTAACATTAAACTATCAGTTAAAATAAAATAAAAAACGCGTAAAAAGTATGATTAAAGTTGAAAACGTCAGTAAAAAATTTTATACCGAGAATGGGAAAAAATATCGCTACATCTTAAAAAATGTGAGCTTAACTTTACCCAATAAAGGGCTTGTTTCAATCTTAGGTCATTCTGGTTGTGGAAAAACAACATTCCTCAATGTTATCTCCACATTAGAAGAACCAGATGAAGGTAAATTATTTTTTAATGATATCGATTCCACGACTTTAACCAATACTCAAAAAGATGAATTAAGACACCTTCACATTGGCTATATTTATCAAGAGCACAATCTTATTTCTCACCAAACAGTTTATGAAAATATCCGTATGTCTTTTAATCTTGGCTCCACAATGTCAAGAAAAGAAGAACATGAAAAAATCATACAATTAGCGGATGAATTCCATTTAAATGAAATATTGTACAATTATCCTACTTCATTATCAGGTGGGGAAAAGGAAAGAGTCGCTATTGCGCGTGCTTTAGCTAATGATCCCGACATCCTTTTAGCGGATGAGCCAACAGGTTCTTTGGATGAGAAAAACGCCGAAGAAGTTATGGAATTATTAAAGAAATTATCACAAACCAAATTGGTGGTTTTAGTTTCTCATAATAATGAATTAGTCAATCGTTATTCCGATCGCATTTTAAAAATGAAAGAAGGAAAAATCACTAGTGACACCCATGAAAAAGATGTCATTGGTAACGATGATTCTTTTGCTCATCGGAAATCACAATCACGTCCCGAAAGTATTTTCCGTCTAGCGTTTTCCCGTATCCGTAATAAATGGGGAAGATATACCTTTGTCACTTTTATTAATGCCTTAGGTATTGCGGGTGTGGCTTTAACCATTGCTGCTTATCGTGGGGCCAACGACTTTGCTACCGAAATGCAAAAAGAAGCCCTATTAACATATCCATTAATGGTCAGTAATGTCTCTTCTGGTCTTGGCAATTCCTTTTTAGCGGAAGGTGGCAGTGTCGAATATCCTAATGATGGGAAAATTCATCGTGTCGAAAACGATAATTCCACGGTCAACATTAACCCCATCACGCAAGAATTTGTCGATTATCTCAAAGCCGAATTACCAGATGCGGATATTGCCACAAAGAGTGCCTTAGCACCACAGATTGTGGTTGAAAACGCGGATGGCACTGGTGTTAATACGTTTGCCGCGAAAGATATCGATGACTTTACTGGTTTTGAATCTATTTTTAATGGCAGTAACAACTATTTCCGCTGCATGGCGGCTAGTAAAGATACTGTTTTATCTTCTTATGATGTTTTATATGGTGAATATCCCGAAGAGACTGACGAAGATGCGGATAAAGCTATCTTTGTTTTAGATGGAAGAAATTATTTCCCTTCCTATGCTTTAGATTTATTTGGTCTTCCTGGTAATGAAATCTCTTTTGAAAAAGTCACTCAAAAAGAATTTAAATTCTTTTCTAATAATGATTATTACATTGATATCGGTAGTAACACTGTGACTGATCGTTTTATGAAAGATGAAGCCACTTTAGCCAGTGAAGGTAAACAAGCGGATAAATTAGAATATCATCTTTTACAAGCCGCATTAGCCTATAGCGAAGATGATATGACGGAATTAGATAGACAAATGGATGAGATTGATTCTTATTTTGAAGATAGTAAATCCACCAGACAAATGCACTATTACAATGTGAAATCTAATAGTCAACTCTGGGAAGATTATAAAAATGGTACCGGTACACCGATGCATGTATCCTGCATCTTAAGACCAAAAAAAGGTTTGACTTTCCCCTTCCTTTTACCAGGTGTTTATTATTCCAAAGCTTATTCTAATTTATTCCAACAAGAAAATAAGATTAGCGCCTTTGCGCAAGATTATAACAATCACATTACCTTCTACCGCAAAACGACACCTGGCACTTTTTCGATTCCGAAGATTTATAAAAACATCGGAAGCGCGGATGAGATGACAGGCGGAATTGAACAATCTCTAACCAACATATATTCTTATTTCTTAAATAGAAAATTATATGGTTTAGATACTTCTTTATTTGAAGTACGTATTTTGGTTAATACCTTTGCGGAAAAAGATCATGCGAAAGAAGTATTAGATTACATCCCGATGATGAAGATATGCATTATAGCGATATTGGTGGCGCTTTGAATAAGACCATTCAAAAATATGTCGGCATTTTAATCGCGGTTTTATATGTCGTTATCGCTGTTGTGTTATTATCTAACACCATGGTCACCGCTTTAACGGCGATATTAGAAATTAATTCAAGACAAAGAGAAATTGGTATATATCGTTCTTTAGGTGGCAAGAGCAGTTATGTCCGTTGTTTATTCATAGGCGAAGAAGGAATCGTTGGTTTATTCGCTGCGGTTGTGGGTATCGCTATATCATATATTGCCCTACCGTTCATTAACCTATTTATGCAACGTTCAATCGACGCCACAATTATCTCTAGTTTTGCCACACTTCCCGCACCAATTGCCTTTATTATTGCCGGTGCGGCATTACTAGTCACCTTATTAAGCACCTTTGTGCCGGCGATGTTAGCCACCAAGACTAGACCAAGCAAAGCTTTGAGAAATATGTAATTCTTTTATCTACTTACTAGATAACAAGAAAAAAAGATATTATCATGAAAATATGAAAACAAAATTAGCATTATTTTTCTGTGTTCCCTGCTTAATGTTAGCAGGTTGTCATCATCAACCAGAAGAATGGGCGGATGATTTTATCAATAGTAATCCCGAAGGTGAAAAGATTGTCTATAAAATGGTCATCAACGATGGCGATGACGCCATGGCGGAAGATTTTCTTTATTACACTGATGATTATTTCGCTGAACCCGCGGAGACATTAAACATCTCTTTTTCCAATGCTTCTTTTGGTTTAGTGCAAGGTTCCACCCCTAATGTGGAAGAAAAAGATTATGCCTTAAAAAGTGAAACAGGAAAGAAATTATTCCACGATTTACATTTTGTGGATGTCACCAGTAATTTAGATTATCAACAAGAACCCACAGAAAATTCTATTGGTGCGATATTTGGTCATAAACAAATTAATATTGAAGATAAATCATATCAATTAATCGCTATTGCGATTCGCTCGAATAATTATGAATTAGAATGGCTAAATAATTTTCTCATTGGTGAAGTAGGTGATCATCAAGGTTTTGCCCAATCAAGTGAAAAATTATTCCAAGATATCGATAATTATTTAACGGAATATCATATCTCTGGCCCCGTTAAAATGTGGATTACGGGTCATTCACGTGGGGCAAATGTCGTTAATTTGTTAGGTGGTAAATTAGATAAGGCGATCAAATTAGAACAAAAATTATTTACCCAAGATGTTACCTATAGTAAAAACGATTTATATATTCAATGTTTTAATCCCTCTATGGTGGCTTATTCTACGGAGCCATTAAATGGAGATGAATATATTAATATTCAATGTTTTACTTCTTTTTCCGATTTAACCAATTATGTGCCTAGTGCTTCTTATGGTTTTAATCGTTATGGAAAAACTTATTATTTACCTTCTTATATCACAGGCGGTGATTACGCGAGCGCGCAAGCCATATACCGTAGATATTATAACGAATACACCAATTTAAAAGATTTATTAGGAGAGGCTAAATTTGCCCAATTAATTCCTTATAAATATAACGGTAGTCCTCTTTTAGTGAAGCCCGTGGAGGATACTAGCAAATTAAATTGGTCAATTGAAATCTTTTTAAAAGATTTATCACAGATTTTATTTGATGAAATCGTCGTTTCACGTGAGAACTACGTCGATAATTTCCAAGATAGTTTATTGAAAGCCTTACGTTATATATTAACCAAATATCAAATTGTGGATTTATTTGAGCAAGATATCCTTGAATTGGTGAGTGAAATCGTTGATAACGCTTTTGATAGTGATGAAGAAGCTAATGCTTTTTATACCACTATCATGGGTGCTTTTATGACTCTTATGAATAAACATCCCGATATTTTAGCCACTTTAAGAGGGGGTGATTTATCCGCCTTTATCTTCTCCCATTTATCCGCGACTGCGCGTATTTGGTTTAAGATTATGGATCCGAATTATTTAAGAGAACCATTAACTTATGATATGACTTCTTCTTATAGAAGAATCACTCTTATTAATCACGATGATGGTTATTTTACCTATACATTAAATATCACCAATGAAAATGGTGACAAATTAGTGCAATTTAACCAAGGACAACCCAAAACCATTAAAGATTCCACTATTCCCTATGGTTTATATAGTAACCGCTGCGTGATTTATTTACCGATGGAAGAACAATATACCTTGAATATTGTTTCCCCCAACTCTGATAGCGAAGTTGATTATACATTAGAAGATTATTCCATCATAAAAAATGACTACATAATTAATGTAGCCATGAAAACTTATTCTTTGACAAAAGGTCAATATCAAGAGATTGTTATTACTAAATAACAAAATCTAGAACATATTCTTTTTCACTAATTTCTTTGAGAGTGATTTTAACAAAATAATCTTTTTCTAATTGATAAAAATTTTGCCACATCTCTAATGTTTTACCCAATTTATCTTCTTGATGATGAGATAATTCACTCACGGGATATAAATCTACTTCAAATAAATTTAAAATGTCCCAGATATTGATTTGTTCACCATCTTTTTTCAATTGATATCCACCATCTTTGCCTCTTTTCACAGAAACATAATCATTATCAATTAAAACCGGCATCAGATGTTCGAGATATTTCAAAGACAAATCTTCATCAAGAGCGATGTTTTTTAAAGGCACTAAGCCTTTATTTTGATTTTCATAAAGGTACAAAAGTACCTTGATAGCGTTTTTACTACGAGATGAAAACATTTTTATTCCTCGAATAAGGCGGTGGAAAGATATCTTTCACCAGTATCCGGTAATAAGACGACAATCGTTTTACCTCTATTTTCTTCTCTTTGCGCTAATTTGATCGCGGCATATGTCGCCGCACCGGAAGAAATACCAACGAGGAAACCTTCTTTTTTGCCAATTAAACGACCATAAGTGAAAGCATCTTCATTATCAACAGGGATAATTTCATCATAGATATTAGTGTTTAATGTATCAGGAACAAAGCCCGCACCGATACCTTGAATCTTATGAGGACCCGCATGACCTTCACTTAATACAGGGGAAGCAGATGGTTCCACGGCCACAATTTTAATGTTGGGGTTTTTCTTTTTCAAATAAGCACCAACACCACTGATGGTACCCCCGGTACCAACTCCAGCCACAAAGATGTCAACTTGGCCGTCTAAATCTTCATAAATTTCGGGGCCTGTTGTTTCTTCGTGAGCTTTTGGATTGGCGGGATTAACAAATTGCCCAGGGATGACTGCGTTAGGTACTGTTTTCACTAATTCATTCGCTTTTTCAATCGCGCCTTTCATGCCTTTAGAGCCTTCGGTTAAAACGATTTCCGCGCCATAAGCTTTCATTAATTTTCTTCTTTCAATGGACATCGTTTCGGGCATCACGATAATGGCTTTATAACCACGAGACGCGGCGACAGAAGATAAACCAATTCCAGTGTTACCAGAAGTTGGTTCAATAATTGTGCTACCAGGTTTTAAAATCCCTTTTTCTTCTAAATCATTAATCATGGCTAAGGCAATACGGTCTTTCACTGATCCGGCGGGATTAAAAAATTCCACTTTGCCGATGATACGGGCATTGAGATTGAATTCTTTTTCTAAATTGGTAAATTCCACAAGGGGAGTTTTACCGATTAATTCATCAATATGTTTATAGACTTTCATTTCATTCTCCTTTTTTCCTACTTTCCTAGTAGGGTTACTAGTTATACTTCTATTATATTTCTAATAATATAAAAGAAAAAGGCATTTTTATTGATGCCTTCTCTTTCTATGGTTCCACGACTTCTTTTTTCTTCTTTTGAAAAATGCCTTTTCCCGATAATATCAAAAAAACCGTATATAAAATAAATAAGCCACCCATAATACCTAAAACGATATAGCAATCATTTAGCGAAGTCGCCGATTTATCTAATAGCAATAACAAGGGAGCCACAAATAACATCGCAGGTAATTGGGAAACAACATAGATATTGGACATGGGTGTTTCATAATTAGGATCAATTTCTCTTAAGAAAATCATCCCATTACTCGCCGTTCCCGTTAAAGCGCCGAAATTGGTTAAGAAAGCTTCGTGGGCAAAGCCTTTGAAACATAATTTAGAAATTAATCTAATATAGATTAATGTGGCAATTGTGCCCACCACACACATCGCTAAGATGAGCCAGACATATTCACTGACAACTTCAATATCAATCGCAGCGACACCGGCGACAATCATCACATCAAAGGCAAAGCCAGAAATACGGTCCATTTGATAATTGTTGATATATTGTTTTTTGATAATTTTATGTTTCCTAAACGGTTTGATAATTAATTTAATAAGATTCGCCGCGATGACACCCCAAATGAAATTAAAGCCCCAAGCCACCGAATTAAATAAGGCAATGTTGGTCCAATCACTGAGGTATTTAAAGAAAATCATGATACCAAAGGCAATCGCATACGCCACTAAAACAAAAGCGATTTGAATAGACATTTTATCTACGGAATCACTGTCTTCGATTTCATCGGGCCCTTCAAAATCATCAACTTTACGAACATAGGTTTTATTGCGGGGTAATATTTCCCCTTTGTGTTTGAAGATGTTGATATATATCACTCCGACAATAGATGCCACAATAAAACCGATAGAGGCAATCGTTAAACCGATACTTCCTTGCCCATTAAAGGAATTAGAATCCATATTGGTGAAATTAATATCCCATGTTAAAGCGTTACCAGGGCCTTGACCAAATCCTAATGGTAATAAAATACCAGTATCATAAAATAAGGAGCTTCCCGCCCAGAAAAAGATGAGGGACACTAGGAGGCCCACAATACCTTGCAACATGTATGTACCGCCCGTTAAAGCGCCATTTTGGACACTGTGCATCAGAGAAACGCTTTTTCCTTTTTGCATGGTCTTTAAACTCATGGCGATAAAACCGATCGCTAAAGCGTGATAAGTGATGATTTGCATGATTCTTTTATCAACGATGACCATGTCACCCGCGTTTAAGGCAAAGGTGATGCCAAATAACAAGAGACCCCCGATTAAAGCGCTGGGGACATTGCCTTTTCTAAGAAAAGGAATGACTCTTCTTAAAGCATTACCAATTAATAAAAAGATTAAGATTAATCCTAATTGCACCACAATTTTCCACACTTCATCATATTGACTTAAATCAAAAGACCAACTGACATTATCTGCGTATATCATTTATCATCCTCCTGAATTTGAAAATAATTATCGATTTGTTTTTGGTTCATTAATGTATTTAATTTATTAAATAAAAAGACATATTTTAAAGGATTAAAGCGTTTGTGACCAATCACTTGGTAACTTTTATCTTTGATGGTAAAACATAATTTGATGCCACTGACAGGGGAGGCAATCATAATATCTTCAATGGGAAATGAAATATTAGGGAAAGATAAATAATGATTGGTGACACTCATTTGGCCTTTGGCGATGATTTTTCTTTCTTCTTCGGGATTCGCATTTTTTAAAGTGACGGGTCCATCAGTAAAAATGATTTCATCATCTTTAATCGGTAAATCTTTAATCCATCTTTTTTGTAGATTATACCAAGGTAATAATTTTGTATAAGTAAAATGAGGATGATTACTCGCTAATGTTAAATCGGGTTTATATTCCACTTCTAAACCACAATTTTGACATCTCAAATAATGACCTTTCGACACTAATTTGTGCGGCGTCATACAAACTGGACATAAGAAAAATAATCTTTCTAAATATTCCGCGCTGGCTTTGCTTTTATATAACTGTTTAGATTCACTATCGATGACTCTTAAATTATCTTTGATAATTTGTGTTAATTCTTCATTAGGAATATCGGCATAATCTTCATATTTTAAAACCTTTTTAATTTGCCCATAAAAAGGACCTTTTCTCTTCTTTTTGGCAAAGCGCGGAAAGACACCGGTTCCCCCATGGATATTAAATAAGATAATCGTGCTTTTAAAGGCTTTTAAATATTTACCAATCGCGGGAGTTATATAATATTGAAATTCGGCATAACTACGATTACCTTCGGGGAAAAATAATAAAGAGTCACCACGCGAAACCACGCGCATCATCTCAATATTGCTTTTTAAATCCACCACCCCTTTTTTCTTGGGAATACAGCCCATTCTTTTTAAAAAAGAAGAAACCAACCCCTTACGAAAAATATTATCCGTAGCGACGGTATATAAGGTCTTATTAAAGGAAAGATAAATCAATAAAGGATCGATATCGGTTTGGTGGTTAGCAAGCACCACGACGGATTCACCTTTGGCGATTTTATATTTATCTTTGGCCCGATAATGATAATGAATATAGATGATTGATCTTAAAAAGAAAGTGACCAGTCGTTGCAAGAAAGGATGTTTTTGTTGACTTGTTTTCATATCCCCTAATGTGAAAAATATTATCATTTTTTTCAAAAAGAAAAAACTTTTTTATAAAGGGGCCTTGGATAATGAAGAATAATTCTTCCCCTTTTGATGAATAAAAGTTTATTCTTTTATCCTTTTCTTTTATGATATAGAGGTGAATAAATTACAAGAAACGCAATTAGAAATATTAAAAGTGTTTATCGCTATATGCGAGAAACATCATCTTTCTTATTTCCTTGTCAGTGGCACCGCTTTAGGGGCGGTCAGACATCATGGTTTCATCCCTTGGGATGATGATATAGATGTCGGAATGATTAGGAGTGAATATGAAAAATTCCTCCAAGTAGCCCCCAAAGAACTTGCAGGAAGCCACTATTTCTTACAGACTTGGCGGAGTGATCCCCATTATATATATGGCTTTGCCAAAATTAGAGACAATAACACCACCTATATTGAAAATTTCTTTATGAATCATCAAATCAATCATGGTGTCTGGATGGATATTTTTCCCATTGATGGCTTAACCGATAAAGAATTATCCATCAAAAAATTAAAACCAAGACTCCACCATTTCGTTTTTCATATTTATATGTCTTATCTACCAGCGTTATTAAGAAAATTCCATAAGAAGACATTTTTCAAAGATTTATTATTCAATTTTATTGGTGTCTTATTTTATCCCTTTAATATCGCCCATTATCATCAAAGAAAATTAGATAAGATGGGAAATAAATATCCCTTAGAAAAAGCGACATATGCGGGAAATTATATGTATTATTTTACCGGTCGTATTGAAGCTTTACCCGCGCATATTTATTTAGAGACCACCGATGCGATATTTGAAGGCGTTAAAGTGAAAATACCAAAAGATTATGACACTTATTTAACGTGTTTATATGGTAATTACATGCAGCCACCAAAAGAAAATGACCGTGTTGGTCATCATATTGATAAAGGTTTTTCTTTGGAAATGGGTTGGCAAGAATATATCTACCATAAGAAAACCCGCTAATAAAAATTAAAGTATTTATTCATTTGTGCCATCAAGGGATTTTCTTTGATGGCTTTTTAAATCTACTTGATGGACAAATTCTTCTTTACTAATCATGGAACATTAAACCGCTAAGGCTTGTATCAAATGATATACACCCATGATAAGAAAAGGGGTGATGGCTAATAAAGTGGTTAAACGAATTCTTATTTGCACTCTTCGCCATTGTCTTAACGTCAAAGCGTTTACCTTTGGCATACCCATAATGGTACCCATTAAAGGAGAAATGAGCATCGCGCCGATAATAACAGCGACGTTATCTAAGATCAGACCAATAGAGGCAATTAATGTCGCGCAAATCAAAATCGAGGCATTAATTCAGGTGATTTTTGATCCCGCAATCATCCTTTCGCGGATGTTATCAAGTGAATCCATATCGTCACGAATACTAAAGATACGTTTAAAGAAATGTTTGATTTTCGCTCTTTTGGGATTTTTTGTTTTTTCTTGTTCACCCAAACGCGATTCCGCTTCTAATACCGGTAATTCATTAATCTCACTATCGGGGTTTTCTTTTTCTTCTATTTCATCCATATTATTCAACCTTGATATTTGTTTGTTTTAATGGTGTCGGAAATTCTTTTACCAATATCGATGAAATGATTTAAATCATCTTCTCCGACTTCTTTGATTATTTGTTCGATAACGGATTAAGCTTTTGCACTGTCGATTGGCGTTTTTGTTTGCCTTCTTCACTAATCTTAATAATCTTCTTGCGGTGATCATTGTCATCAATGTTGATAATCACCCAATTCTTCTTCACACATGAATTTAATAAATTAGTGACACGAGGAAGTGAACAATGAAGATTCATAGCAATGTCTTCAGCGTTAATTACTTCACCATCATGTTGAAATAGATATTCGAGCACAAAGCCAATACCGGTATTTTGCAATAACAGTTCATTGAAGTTAATGTCTGGCCAGGCGTTTTTTAATTTTTCGACATATTTATTAATTTGTAATTGTTCCATAGTACTTGCCTCAATTAATTAACACGGTTAACTATAATGTCTATAACAATTAATTAATAGTGTTAAGTATATTTATTTACAAAGGGAAAAAGTTTTGTTACAAATGGGCATTTGATTAACGAATATAAAAAGCATTTAGTACTTACTCCACTAATCAAATGCGGCTCAATGATTTAATGTTATAAATTTCCGTTTAGTGTTGTATTTAGTGTTATTTAGTGTTAGAAATTGCCATTTAGTGTTGTGCAATGACTATATAAGTTACGAGTTTTAGAGCTATTCTCCAAAAGCATATAATTCAACAACAGTATTAGTCGCCAAATTAACTTTCGTTTTTTTGATAAGAGTAAATGGGCGACCACAGTGCCTTTTCGGTTCTGCATTCTCGAAATTTGATACCATCTTGTAATCATTGCTTCCCACATTTTTTATAAAATAAAAACTTATTATAGTATCACCATTTTTCAAGTGGAAAGCGTAATCAAAATTTATATTATCGATTCTTCCGCCATAATAGTTCTTCTTGTCATAATATGTTTCCAAGTTATTGTCCAAAATATATTCCAGTTTTGTTAAAGCAGTCCATCTAGAAGTTACATCTTCGGTAAGAAATTGAGAATTTAGCACTTTTTCTCTTAAAAATTCCGTATTTTTGAGTAGACGATCATACTCACGTTCTGCATTACGGTTATTCCTTAATTCATGTATGTCAACAAGATATTGCAAACCGAGTAAATGAAAAAAACAATCATAAGGGAAGTGTAAGTTAATAATAACTTCATGGCCATTCTTCCCAATAATGATTTTATAAAAAGATTTTTTGAGACTTTCGCAGGCTCTCAAAGCATTCTGCAACAATATCTTATTAGTCATAAAAAAACCCTATTCCAAGGGTTGTTGATGTCTTCTCGCGTTAGCGTCCTGAAGTGTGGTCATTACATCTAGCCCCAGTGGGAACTCCGGCAATCAATGGTCAGGTCCGTCAACTGCTTTCATCGTTCGGTCAAAATCTTCTTTTGACAACTATATATTATTGCAATATGTTGCTTTTTGCAACAGTAAGTTTAAAAAGGGATACCGTTTGATATTTGTAGGTAACAATAAAAAAGAAAGTCTTAGTTATTGAGAATCCTCAATGAATCATTGTATACATCAGCATTAAATCCATACACACTATTTGTCTTTATAAAAACCTCGGGAAAAATATTTGATATCCCATCATCATTGTCATCAAGGATGAGCATTTTATCAATGCCGTCATTGGAGCAGCAGAGATAATCCATAATTTGTTTTCCCCTATTGTCATCGGGGTCATCAAAAATATCTTTCGGTCGCCTTGTATATCCAACTATCTTCATTTGATAAAAATCAAATATCTTCTTTTTGTGTGACATATCTATTTTCGAATATCTTCTGTCACTTGAAATAACGACACCATCAACTGAGGCTTCGTCTATCAATTTCTTTAGCAGAATAATCTTTTCAGTCTCCATATCAGATTCATATGGGCCTTTTCCTGTGGAAGAGTTCAATACACCATCTATGTCTAGAAATATTATTTTCATTGGTAATTATTTATTAAATCTTATTTTTACTGCATCGAAAAGGTATTCAAAAAGCGAGACTATCTCTCGCTGTGGGTGGATCCCTTTCGGCGTCCTATCAACAGGTTTACCTTTTGATAACTAGATTATCGTTTGTATTGCACAAGCATGTCAAGAAAGAAATCGGCGGATATTAGAATAAAAATATTGCAACAATCAAAGATAAAAGATATTTTTATAGATGTGTTAAGGCTTTGGCCTTATTACTATATAATAAAAAAATAGGATGAAGTTTATGGAATTATTGGAAGAAGTTGATTTCTATCAACAATTACGCTTTGAACAAGATAAAAGGCCAAAAGAGGATTTAAATACATTAAGTGAAGATGACTTAAAAAAGTTATTAGAAGAACTGAAAATTGAAAAGCCTTGTGATGATGAACCAAGTTCTTTGGTTCAAATAATCAAAAAATCAAAATTTGAAGATTTATCATTAGATGTTAATGATATTGAAAATAGAATCAAAGGCGCGATTATTGGCAGGTTCGCGGGATGTTTATTAGGTGTTCCTGTGGAGATGTATCCAATTGAAAAAATGGAACAAATAGCTAAAGAAGGTGGAACACCATTCCCACCCACAGAATATTGGCATAAAGTTGATCGCGAAGATACCATCCAATATGGCGTTGATAGAAGAGGCAATTATACTTTAGATGGTATTAATGCCGTTTTTGTCGACGATGACATCATTTATACCGTTTTAAATGTGTTATTAATCAAAAAATACGGAAAAGATTACACATTAGATGATGTCGCACAATTATGGTTAGATTTATTGCCATATGCATGTACCGCAGAAAGAGAAGCCTTAAGCGAATTAAATAATGGTACAAAACCTGCTTTAGTGGCTAATAATAATCCTTTTACAGAATGGATTGGCGCCGCCATCAGAGCCGATGCTTTTGGATATGTTTTTGCGGGTCGACCAGCGGAAGCCGCCAAGGCGGCATATAACGATGCTTATTTAACGCATCGAAGAAACGGCATATATGGGGAGATGTATTTAGCAGCGGCGATATCATTATCCTTTTGTATGCACCCACATCAAGCCATTGTGAAAGCGCTTGATTATATACCAACAAAATCAAGATTACATAAAGATATTGAGTGGGTTTTATCTTTAAAAGATAAGAATTTAAATTATAAAGAAGCAAGAAAATTGATTGATGAACGTTTTGTGGGTATGAAAAATCCTCACACACTCAACAATCTCTGCATTATCGCTTTTGTGACCATGATAGCGGGTGATTCATATACCAACGCCATCTCAACTGCGGTCGCTTTTGGCATTGATAATGATTGCACTGCGGCCACCTTAGGCTCCATGTTTGGCGCCTATTTCGGCTTTCAAGGTGTAGATGAAAAATGGTATAAAAATTTCAATGATACCATCCATACTTATTTGAAGGGATATGAAAATATCTCGTTATCTGGTTTCATTCAAGACACTGTTGATTTATACAAAAAATATCAATAAGACCACTAAAAGTTTTAATCCACATGAGATGTAATCATGTGGATTTTTTTAAATCAACTGAATCCACTATTCCACACGTATTATTTATCTAAATATTTTTCTAATTCATACTCACTCACCGTGGTATGATAGGCAATCCATTCCTTTTCTTTTGCATCGATATATTTATAGAATAATGGCTCTCCTAACACCTCTTTTAATAAGGTGCTTTTGCGAAATTCTTGCACCGCTGAATGGAGGGTTTCCGGAAGACGTGTAATCCCGCGAGAGAGAATTTCTTCATTAGTGAGTTCAAATAAATTGTCATTAATCGGAGGAATGATCTCTTCTTCCGTAACATTTTTAATTCCTTCCAGCCCAGCGGCTAAAATACCCGCTAAAGCGAGATATGGATTCGCGGTGGCATCAACATTTCTTAGTTCCGTGCGCGTCGCGTTTCCTCTAATCGCCGGAATACGAATTAATGAGGAACGATTCGCATCGCTCCAACAAGCATAAATAGGAGCTTCATAACCGCTCACTAAACGCTTATAGGAATTGACGACGGGATTCGTTAATAAGGCTAGTTCACGCGTATAAGAAATGATACCAGTAATCCATTTCTTACAGAGTAAGGATAATTGCATATCCGCGTTAGGGTCATAGAATAAATCACCTTTTTGATTATCGAATAAGGAGCAGTTTGTGTGCATTCCACTACCCGGTCTTTTATTGAGAGGTTTCGGCATAAAGGAAGCCAGATAACCGTGCTTTCTTGCTATCACCTTGACAATCTGCTTAAAAGTTTGGACTTTGTCACAGGCATCGAGGACATCACTATATTTAAAGGTGATTTCATTTTGTCCCGGACCAACCTCATGATGGGAAGCTTGCACTTCAAAGCCCATCGCTTCTAAGGTGAGGGCAACTTCTCTTCTCACCTTTTCCCCATCGTCGAATGGATTGAGGTCAAAATAACTCGCTTGATCAACGGGATGAGTCAAAAGAGAATGGTCTTCATTTTTCTTAAAGAGATAGAATTCTGGTTCAAAACCAACATACATCTTCTCTATCCCCATCTCCTGCATTTTCTTGATTTGTCTTTTTAAGACATAACGGGGATCGCCTTCAAATGGTTTCCCATCTGGTTTATAAACATCGCAAATAAAGCGGGCCACCACCCCATAACGGTCATCTTCAAAAGGAAGGATTAAAAAGGTGTTTAAATCAGGATATAAATACATATCCGCCTCTTTAATTCTCACAAATCCTTCTATTGAAGAGCCATCAAACATCACCTTATTATTTAAAGCGTCATCGATACGGCTAGAAGGTATCTCCACCGCTTTCATCGCGCCGAGCATATCGGTAAACTGCAGTCTGATGTAGGAAATATTATTCTCTTTGATAATTTTCTTGATTTCTTCTTTTTTCATCTATCTACTCCTTAAGCGCGGCTTTTATCAAACCCATAAATAAAGGATGGGGCTTATTCGGACGCGATTTAAACTCGGGATGAAACTGGCAAGCAATAAAATATTTATGCGCTTTAATCTCCACGATTTCGACCAGTTTTTTCTCGGTATATAAACCACTTACATCCATTCCATTAGCAATATATTCATCGAGATATTTGTTATTGAATTCATAACGATGACGATGTCTTTCCGCGATGATTTCATTTTGATATAAGGACATCGCCAGCGAGTTTTCTTTCAATCGACACGGGTAGGAGCCTAATCGCATCGTCCCACCCTTTTTCGCGATGCCAACTTGTTCACTTGATAAATCGATAACAGGGTGCTTCGTATGTTCATCAAATTCCGAAGAATTGGCATCATGATAACCCAAGACATCTCTGGCGAATTCAATGACACTGATCTGCATGCCTAGACATATTCCTAAATAAGGAATATTGTTGACTCTGGCGTAATGGGCACTGACAATCATTCCTTCAATACCTCTGGTGCCAAATCCACCGGGGACAATCATTCCATCGATATCTTTAAATATATCTTCAACGTTATCTTTATTCACCTTTTCCGAATCAATCCATTTGATTGATAAAGCGGCATCTAAACTATTAGAAGCGTGATATAAAGCTTCTTCGACAGATAGGTAAGCATCGTGCAAAGCGACATATTTACCAACGAGCGCAATCGTCACTTTCTTATGCACATTTTTGATTTTATCCACCATTTTCACCCAGAAATCGAGGTCCGGTGTTCTTTCTTCTAACGCTAATTTCTTAATCACTTCTTTGGTCAATCCTTCCCCTTCCAGTAGCAAAGGGACTTCATAGATTGTGGAAGCTGTCAAATTTTCGATGACACAACTCTTCTCCACATTAGTGAATAAGGAAATCTTTTCTTTCAGATGGTCATCAAGTGGTTGACTTGAACGGCAGACAAGAATATCGGGCTGAATGCCTAATGACTGCAATTCTTTCACGGAATGCTGTACAGGTTTCGTCTTTATTTCGCCACTGCCAGGTATTTCCACCACTAAAGGCACATGAATATAAACGACATTATTTTTCCCTTTTTCTCTACTCACTTGTCTAATCGCTTCTAAAAATGGTTGGCTTTCAATATCACCGACGGTGCCACCGATTTCCACGATGGAGATATCTAAATCTTTATCTTCCGCGGTATATATCCAGTGTTTGATCTCATTGATGACATGGGGGACAATCTGCACTGTGCTACCGAGATAACCACCTTCTCTTTCTCTATTGATAACATTCCAATAGATTTTGCCACTGCTGATAGAATTGGAATAATCAAGTGATACATTGGTAAAACGTTCATAATGACCGAGATCTAAATCGGTTTCCGCGCCATCATCGGTGACAAAAACTTCCCCGTGCTGATATGGGGACATCGTCCCGGGATCAACATTGATATAGGGATCAAACTTCTGATTTTGGACCTTATAGCCTCTTTGTTTCAGTAATCTCGCTAAAGAAGCGGCGCATATGCCTTTGCCTAAGCCTGAGACCACTCCACCTGTGATAAAAATGTATTTCATAATTATTAATAATAAATATTTGGTCAATTAATTAAAAATACGTATAATATTATAGTTATCATATCTTTTTTGTATGATAGTTGCTTATGGACTTAAAAACTTTAAAATATTTTGTTATCGTCGCCGAAGAACTCAACATCACGCACGCTAGTAAGATGCTCATGATGTCTCAACCTCCTTTAAGTCATCAAATGAAAGCGCTGGAAGAAGAATTAGGGACGACATTATTTATTCGGGGAAAAAGAAAACTAACCTTAACTGAGGAAGGTAAATATTTATATTTAAAAGCGAAAGATATTCTCGGATTAGTCGACAAAACCACCAGTGAAATACATAATATGAATATCGGCTTAACGGGAACGATATCGATTGGTCTCGTGGAAGGGACCGCTCCTGATATCGCCGCCAAATGGATTAGTGAATTTGTGAAAATATATCCCAACATTCATTTTCATGTCGTTGATGGCAATAGCGATGATCTCGTGGAAAAAATGCGCAGTGGTCTCATCTCTTTAGCGGTCATCACTTCTCCGATCGATGAAGTGTTATTAAATAAAATCAAAGTCGGTGAAGAACAAATGTCGGTATTCTTTAATAAAGGTCACTTTTTATCTTCTATTAAAGATGAATATATCGATATTGCTCTTTTGCAAAACGAACCCCTGATCGTTCCCAGTCGAAAAGCGCATATCGATAAGATTAGAAAATGGTTTAAAAACCGCAATATTGAACCAAACATCATCTGTGAAATGGATAACTACCTCGACGCAGCGGCACTCGCCGGACGTGATGTCGGAATCAGCATCTTCCCAAAAACCAGTTATGTTATCAATAGTTCGATCAATACTAAGTATATTAAAGACGTCGATGCCTCAATTCAATATTATTTCGTTTGGCGAAAAGGCCATCAACTATCCGTCATTGAAGAAAATTTTATTAGCTATATCAAAGCCCTAGCAATATAAAGTCCCGCTGTTTTCATCTACCAACGCAAATGAAAATAATTAACGCTCATAATCTTCAATACTGATAATTTGTGAATAAATATCTGTCTTTTGAAATTCTTCAAAATCTTTCACTTGTATGAAGTGACTTCTTTCTTTACAAAGACACATAGGGGATAACCATCCATAGCCGTTAACAGCAACCGCTAATCGCTTTACTTGCATTAATCCGCGTTTAATTTTGTGTTCCACTAAGTCTTCATTTAATAATGTAGAAGCATAGTGATTAGGAAAATATTCTTTTAAAAAACTTTTCCATTTCTTTTCATCTTCCTTTGTTTTAATGTGTACAAAGGCATCTTTCCAATTTGTCATAAATTCCTCCTTAAATCACCATAAAGAGGAATTAAAAACTCCCATCGTGACGATAGGAGCATTAAGAGTTATATTGTTCCCATCGTTCAAGCTTTGGCACCCAACATGACTTGGGTTGTCGGTGGATCTCTGGGCTTGTCCCTAACCACACTCTTTATGGATGGTTTTATTATATCAATGAGTTAGCATTTTGCAAGATGAGAAAAATCACCACCACTTAGTGAACCTTATTCGATTTATCCTTAATACTTTGTATTAGTTTTTTCAAGGCACCTAACATAGATTGTTTCTCGTTGAATTAGTTATTAACTTTTCTAATCATTTCAGCTACATTGATTGGCTTAACTAGTAATTGGGATCCATCTGGTGCTTTCGCTGTTTTGAAAACCGTGCTCCAAAAATCATAATTTTGTTTACCACCAAAAACTGTAGATGCCATACTCCTATCTTTCCAAATAGGCAAATCTCTCAGATTACAAATAAATGTTCTAATGTTTTCCCAAAGGGCATCAGGTATTTTTTGCATAAATAAATTTTCATCATCATACATTTCGCCAGAGTAAACGAAATGATTTTTGATTAATAACTCTAAATACTTTATCCAGTTGTACATTATTTCTTCTTTGAACAAGCGGTATGCAATTAAGTGTTCATCTGGAATGAAATCACCTTTGCCAGAAGAAATATTATTCTCGATTTTATAAGTACCTATTTCATCATCGAATCTCCCAATCAATAATTCTTCGGCAATGATATTGCAAAGATTGATGAGCTGCTCTCTTTCGAGTACTCTAGGGTTCATTCCTTCTTCTACTCTATAATTGATTGGTGTTTTTAAAATAGTTTTCGCATTTACAAATGTAGATAAAAACGTCTTCTCAAAAGTACTATATGACAACGGTAGTGCATTACCTCTGCCTTCAAAGTTAATAAAAGATCCCAATTTATTATCTGAACTTCTTGTAATTCCATTCTTTTGACTATTAATAACATACACCTTGCATTTTTCGCCTTTAAAGTAATTAACAAGGTTATCTTCAGAGAATGATAAATTATCCTCATCTAAGAAATGATCTTTTTGATATTTTCTAATTCTTTCAGCGTATAAAACATCATGCAATTGTCTGACAATTGATTTATCAAAAGCTATTTGTTTAAGTTTGCTGCCAGCATTGGTGTTTGTTTCAATAAGTCTATCAACATCAGGGTTAACGAATAATCTGATTACTAATTCTCGTACGCCAAGCATTAGTTGTGCGACTGCTTTGTGTTGACCGTCGAAAATCATAATTTTCCCATCACAGATTCTCGCTAAACTTAAATGCAATTGAGGATTTGGTTTATGAAACTCTTTTATTAACAAAGAAATTGAACTATTGATACCTCCTGGATTGATGAATTCATCGTGATAAATGTATTCAATAGGGACGCGAATAAAGCATGTCTGTTCACCAGATAGCACATCAACAAAGACTTCGGCGGTTCTTATAGTATCATCGCCAATATCGGAAAAAGCATACTTTATAAGACCATTTTCAATTTTAAATTTAAAATTAAATTTAGAGCCACCAAATGCAGATAACACATGTTTTAAAGATGGAGTCTGTTTATTTTCTTCGGCTTTTTGAATAATCTCATCAAGTTTGGCCAACTTTTTAGCAACCACTAAATCGGCATCTTTTTTCGATTTATCACAATGCTCGTGTGTTAAGCCAAAATTAGTCACATCATCCTTTCCACCATTTACAAGCGGTTTAATATGATCAACATTGACATTGTTTATTTCTAAATCGATTTCTTTTTCACAAATAAAACACTTGTGATTTTGAATATCCCATAATTGCTTAACAAGGCTTTTGTATTGGTCTTTGTTAAGACTGTCTAAAAATTTTGAATTACCCATAATTCTCACCTTTACTATTAATTATATTAATTATAAAGTAAAGACAAATTAGATGCAAAACCATAACAATCATGCGATTTTTAGAAAGGCTTCAATTTTCCGTCAATATCAAAGACGGATTCCTTCTTTTCAACCATATCCCCCGGAAGGAAAAATGCCCCCAGCAAGAATTTATCCCCTAGTATTTTTAAGTCTTTCAATTTATAAGCTAAATTTGCTCGAACTCTCGGTCTGATTTCTTCAAAGCACAAAAAAAGAGATGACTTAATCATCTCAACAACTGGAACTTTAGACCAATTGATACATAAAACCTTGGTAATTTATTTGTCAATCTTTTCAGTAATAGCGTGTAAGATGCTTTCATCCTCAATCAAAGTAATCGCAAATGCTTTGCTACCAGCGTAGTTAAGCGAGGTTCCAAGATGGTACAAAAGCACACCATCAATGATAATGAATCTATCATGCCACATTTCGGTATAATGCAGAAACAATCCACCATATTCTTTATTAAATGAATCAACATCATCTTGGGACAATTTAGATTTTGAAGAAATAAATAGATCGATAGTAGCATTATCTTTTTTGGTTTTGAGATAATCTAATGCCTTTAAGTCTGCATAAGCATCTATCAAAGTTATTGTTTTATGAGCCTTAGAAAACAACTGTTTAAGAAAACTTCTCGCATCAAAATATTCTCCACTAAAGAAGATTAATTCTTTGATGTCGTTATTGCCTATTTTATTTTCAACATTTGTTAAT
>CAJOMQ010000002.1:0-69408 GCA_905236715.1 uncultured Bacilli bacterium
ATGTCTAACTACTACGAGAATGATACCAGGAACCGATTTTCCTTAAGTGGAACCGATTTTTGAAAGTCGGAACCGCTCCCTTTTTAACTGCAATTTTTATTAACGTTTTTTGATAATTGGAGTTACTCGATAAATTGGTTTACTCTCATCTAGGTGATTGTTGGCCAAGATTGTTTTTGGTCTTAAATAGTATTTAGCATCCACGAATCCTAAAGTGCATTTGCCATCACTTGTTGCAATTTTGCAAACAATTTGATTTTTTATAAAATTTTCTTGCACCATTACTTCATTTTTGAAGAAATCTCCCATACTTATCAAATTCTTAAGTTTTCTTTTGACTGTTTTCCTATCATTATTAGGTCCAAGCGAATAATCTGATTCAGCAATTGTTCCTTCATAACACTTTAGGAAAAAATCTTCAGTAGACAAACGTGTTTTTAACCCGGTCAAATGAAGAAAATTAGTTTTAAAGAATTTAAGAATATAACTGTTTGATTGAACAAAATTGGTTGATTTGATGATAATGTCGCAATTAAGCAATTTAAAATAAGATTGAGCGGAATCAATTAGTGCTTGCTTGATGTTAAATTGTTCTTGATTGATTGCCATATTACGAAAAAAAGCGTTTTAAGGTGCGCCACCACGTCTATGTCAGTATTTTAGATCGCTGACCCGATGTATAGGGTGGTCTTTTAACGTCTCCCATCCCTCTTGACACTTATATTATCATTTGGCCAA
The DNA here is from genome assembly GCA_905236715.1 of uncultured Bacilli bacterium. Taxonomy (GTDB): domain Bacteria; phylum Bacillota_I; class Bacilli_A; order RFN20; family CAG-826; genus RUG13091. The sequence continues at coordinate 739 of CAJOMQ010000002.1, forward strand.
TATGCATCTGTCAAGAAAAACCATCCTATTTCTTTATAAAGAAAACGAGACCATCACTTGCTTAGATGCCTCATTTTAGCACTTAGAACATTTTGATAAAATAATTCTAATTAAGTAATGGCGGCTTAATCATAACAGCAATGTCGGTTGGATTATCGACTTCTTTTTCTAATTTTTCTATTCTTCGTTTGAGATGATTGGCAAACTTACTTTTAAGTTCCGCAGGCATATTTTTTAATCGATATTCAGTATTAAGCAACCGATTTTTGCATAAAGAATAGCCATTTGGTATAAAAGTAAAATCTTCTCCCTTTTCTCCAAAGCCATTATAACTAATGAAGCAGAAACAATTTTTGCAAATATAATTATTTAGTTGATAGTATTTCTCTTTTTGTTTTTGCATATCCCCTATTGGTTTAGAAGCATCAACAAAAGTCGTAAACGCAAGGTCTTTAAATTTATTGCGGATTTCTAACATTGATAAAGGTGTCTTATTTTCATCAATAAAATATCCATTAGTGGTTAGATCAAGCATTATCCATTTATTCATCTTTCGATCAAAGATTTCCGTGACTACGTGGTTATCAAAATCATATGGTGAATATGGTAAGATAATCACTCTTCTAGCATAAATCCCTAAAGCAAGGCAACATTCTGTCAAGATCTTGGATTTGTTTAAACAGTTAATTCCTTGTTTTGGATTATTAAGACTGTATTCTAATAATTTCAAAGAATTGCATTCAATGTGGTTATCGTAATTACTTTCATGAGTCAATCTAGGGGCAAGATAATTTAACAATCTTTTAGCGCGCACAAAATCACTGCCTTTTCCCGCGATTTCATCGATATGATATCTATTAATTAATTCTTGATATTGAGGACAGGAGAAATCATAAACTATATCTTTGATATCTCCATGTTGAAAATCTGGGTAATTTGCTAAGATACCACAGTAGATATCATTAAGTGCTTTATATATTTCTTTAGCTTCTTTATTTGTCATGATCTAACGCCTCCCAATAGCCAGTTTTGTTTGATTCATTTCTTTTGAGGATGCCAATTTGTTGCAGCAGTTTTAAGTCTCTTACAACCGTTGGCTTTGAAATGTTTAATAATTGCGCTATCTCTTTTCTTGTTATCGAAGGGACTTTTTTAATTAGGCCAATAATCTCGTTTTGACGATTTTTTATTGTATCATTTGTTGTATCATTTATTGTATCATCAAACAATATTTTGATACAAAAAAACCTCAATACGAATTGTATTAAGGACTAAGTACTTAGATGGTGCCTCCTGCCAGAATCGAACTAGCAATAGATCCTTACCATGGATCCGTTATACCACTTAACTAAGGAGGCATAATTTACGTTGCAAATAAGATTTAACCATATTGCATGATTGATATCAAGATTAATCTTGTATTTTTTCTTCTATATATGAACCCATTAAATCATAGACAAAAGCATCTTCTATCTTTACAGTGACTTTATTTCCTTCTTTTAATGTTTTATCCGCTTTAAAGAAGATTTTACCATCGACATCATCAGGAGCGTTCCAATAGCTTCTTAAGAGATAATAACCATTTTCTTGTCCGACGATTAATCCTTCCATTATTTCCCCAATATGTTTTTTATTTTGTTGATAAGAAATCTTTTGTTGCGCTTGCATGACGCGTTTAAGTCTTTGTTTTTTGACTTTTTCGCTTATCTGTGGCTTAAAATGATACGCTCTAGTTCCTTCTTCGCGTGAATAGGTAAAAGCCCCGACATGGTCGAATTTGATATCTTGTAAAAAGGTAATAAGATTATCAACATCTTCTTCCGTTTCACCCGGGAAACCCACCATGACAGTGGTTCTTAAAATAGCGGTTGATACTTTATTTCTAATTTTGGTGAATAAATCTTTTAAAAACTCTTTGTTCCCACGACGATTCATGTCTTTGAGGATATGGTCTTCACTATGTTGAATCGGGACATCAAAATAAGGTGTTAATCTCTTTTCACTCGCGATTAAATCAATTAATTCATCACTGATTTCATCGGGATATAAATATAATAGACGAATATAAGCAAACTCTTTGATGGCTAATAATCCTTTTAACAAAGAGACAATATTATGACCATCTTGTTTCCGGTCGATACCATATTTGGTGGTATCTTGTTGTAAAACAATGATTTCTTTAATACCGGAATCGGCAAGTTTATGGGCTTCTTCCATAATATCTTCATAAGGACGAGAAACAAAACCACCACGGATGATGGGTATAGCGCAATATGAGCAGCGGTTATCGCATCCTTCACCAATCTTCAAATAAGCGGAATATGAACCAGTAGAAATTAAACGATAATGATCATCAATACCATCGCATCGAGATAAAGATGGGTCCACTTTTTGTAAGAATTTATTAAATTCATTATATGAACGAATCGGAATAAAAGTGGCTTCTGGTATTTCTTTGGTTAATTCTTTTTCATATCTTTGCGCCAAACAACCGGTGACCACCACTTGTTTGCCTTTATCAATCATCTCAAATATCGTGGTGATTGATTCTTTTTTACTCGCATCGATAAAGCCACATGTATTGACGATGACAATATCACTATCACGGACATTGTTCACGATTGTGTAACCATCATCTTGGAGCAACCCTAAAATATTCTCACTATCGACGAGATTTTTCGCACATCCTAAAGAAATTAAGCCAATTTTTTTCATTTTATTCGGTTCTTAGCGCGACCACGGGGTCTTGTTTAGAAGCTTTCATCGAAGGAATTAAACCAGAGATGACATTTAAGAAGATGGATAAGGCCACCATCACAAGGGCCATCCAAATTGGTAAGGCGGCAATGCCATATACGCCGAGGTGCATGACTGATAAATTCAAAATGAGTTGTAATAAATAAGTCACCAAGACACCAATAACACCACTAGCTAGGCCAATGATAAGGGTTTCGGCAATAAATAGACGTGAAACATCTTTCTTTCTGCCGCCCAAAGAACGAATAACGCCGATTTCCTTGACCCTTTCCATCGTGGAAATATAAGTAATAACAGCGATCATAAAGCAAGAAACCACTAATGATAATGAAGTGAAAACAATCAAAGATATGGTCACCGCTAAAATGAGAGAATTCACAATTTCAATAATTAATTCAATGGTATCAATATAGGTGAGTTCATCTCTTTCAGCACCAGTACGAGTAACATCACTACCATCGATATTAACGGTGATATCTTTTTTGGTATCATTCCATTCATCAAGATATTTGGTAATTTTATTTTTTTCTGCAAAATTTTTAGGATAAATAAATATATCTTGCGGTAAATCTTCAAAATCATAACCGACGATTATGTCATCATCGTTAGTGAGATATTTAGTGGCTTGACCGCATAATTGACGTAAAGCAATTTTATCGGTATCAAAAGCACTAGAAGAGGAAAAGGAAATTAAATTAGATAAATCAGAACCGGTATTTAACGCATTTGCGTAACCATTGATGCCATATTGTATTTCATCATCCTTATCACCTTTACGAAAAGATGTATATTGGTATTCCACGAATGCTTCAAATGGTTCACCATCGTTTTCATCTTCCCCACCGATATAATTCTTCAATCCATATAAGGGATGAGAAACAATGTTGCTATCTTTTGCATCTTTCATCAATTTCTTGGTTAAAGCGGGGGTGTAATAAGCACCACTACTTAAAGTACCAAACATATGGCCTTCTTTTTTCTTTAATAAACCAACAATTTTCATTTCTTGGCCATCTTCCCAATGAATACCATCTGGGGTACCAGCCATTGCATCATAATAATAGGTGTTTTTATTTTCTTCTTTCACAGTGTAAACGCCAACAGGACCTAAAACAGTAGGAGGTAATAAAGAACCACCATATTCGCTTGTTAAATAGATTGTGCCGTCAGGATTTACCACTAAAATAAGACTCATTGTGTTGTCTTCATTGACGGGATAATTGAAGAGCACCCAGCGACCAGCATAATCTTTTTCACTATCTTTTCCATTTTCGTCATAACGTGGCATTTGCACATCAAAAGTTAAACCATTATAGAATTCACTAGAACTTGCGGTGCCTTCTAAAATATCTTCTCCTTCGTTATAGGAAACATTAATTTTAATATCAAAAGGATCCTTTGTGGGATCTGGCGCAAATGTCGCGGGATCTAATTGATACATTTGCACAGTGCTACGCACACTTTGAATACTCTTTTCTTTATATGTCCAAATGGAATCATGAGGATAATAGGTGAATTTTTTATTGAGAATATCGGTCATTTTATATTCGTGAGGATAGGGATATTTTTTATAAAGTTCATCACGTTCTTGCTCATATTCTTCTTCGGTGATTTCACCTTTATTTTTCATATCGCGTTTTTCATGTAATTTAATTGCACATTTAGCGATATTTAAGAATTCGTTTTCTTGGAAATAACCTAATTGAGCAAACAAGAAATCAGTCATCGTTTGATCATCATCAAGAACGAGTAACATTTCATTTTCATTGGTGGGGAAGTGAGCCTTTTCTCCTAATAAGTCGTATTGACTTAAAATATAGTCTTCACCAGCAGGTAATTCCTTTAAGAAATTGGTGAAATAACGAACAAATTGTGCATATTGAGAAAAACCTGATACAGTCTTTAATTCGGAAATATACATTTGGGTCAAGCCATTAAGAGAAATGTCATAATGAGCGGTTTTATCTCCTTCGGTTTTTCCGGCACCTCTCACCCAATCAGTAAAGATATTGTTCGTAGGGTCTAAACCATAATTATAAGATAAGGCCGCTACACTTTCTTTTGGAGCGCCTTCAACATAGGCCATTAAGAAATCATCGATTTCGTTAGTTTTAACGGAAGTGAAATCTTGATATTTATCCATAAGATAATTAATCATGGAATCAACACCAACTTCGGTTTTTAAATCAAAATTACTTAATTCCTTTTTATCCCAAGAAGATAATCCGTTAATTAAAGATGTGTAATCAACTGCGGTTTCACTAATTTGAATGGGATATTCGGAAAGCATATCATCTTGCATGTTATCGATATAATTTTGAACACCAAAAGAAACCGCTAAAACGGAAGAGACACCAATAATGCCAATACTTCCCGCTACCGCGATTAATATGGTTCTTTTTAATTTGGAAACGAGATTAGCGAAAGATAAACCAGTGGCGGTAAAGAAAGACATCGATGATTGTTTTTTATTACCTTTTGCAGCAATAATCTCCGCTTTTTTGGCTAAAGCGGCATCTAAATCGGCTTTACTTTCTCCACCATAGGGATTGCTATCATCAAGCAATAAACCATCGCTCATACGGACAATACGGTTCGCATATTGATATGCTAAATCTGGATTATGCGTCACCATGATGACCAAGCGATCTTTAGCGACATCTTTTAATAAATCCATAATTTGGACACTGGTTTCACTATCAAGAGCGCCTGTGGGTTCATCCGCTAAAAGGATTTCGGGATTATTGACCAATGCACGGGCAATCGCCACTCTTTGCATTTGCCCACCACTTAATTGGTTGGGTTTTTTCCTTTCCATGCCTTCTAAGCCGACCCTTTGCAAAGCATCAAGAGCTCTTTGTTTTCTTTCTTCTTTGCTGACGCCAGATATAGTTAAAGCTAATTCGACATTTTTTAATAAAGATTGGTGCATGATGAGATTATAGGATTGGAAAACAAAACCAATGGAATGGTTACGATAAGTATCCCAATCACCATCTTGATAATCTCTAGTGGATTTACCTTCGATGATTAAATCACCATCGCTGTAGCGGTCTAAACCACCGATGATGTTTAACAATGTGGTTTTACCACATCCAGAGGCACCGAGTATGGCGACAAATTCATTACGTCGGAAATTAATTGTTAAACCTTTTAAAGCGTGTACAGTTGGTACGCCTTTAGTGACATAATCTTTTTTGATATCTACTAATTTCAACATATTCACTTGTCCCCCTTTTTTTAGCATTAAAAAATATCTTGCATTACACTAGCACTTTTTTTAGTCTCTTGTAAACAAGAATGCATTAATTAAACAAAAAAGTTATTCTTTGTTACGAACTTTATTGATTTTGTTTAAAAATTCAGCGTCGGTCTTAGGCTTTTCATTGATGATTTTGCTGAAAGTTCTCATTCTCAAATATGTAAAAAGCACAGTGATGATAAGAAATATTCCTGCGGGTAAAATAAAGGCCCACCAATAGGTCTTAGCTAATTCTTTGTTTACCAAAAACATGATGAGCATCACAGTGACTAATAAGAACGCTACTATCGATGTAATAACAAATAAGATAACGGATGGGTATTGATAATTAGGATATTGTTTCTCTAATTTGACTAATTCGGAATAATAGGTAGTTTGATTATCTCTTTGGAAAAATAATTTATTATTTTCTTCTTTGACTAATTGCCATTCGAAAAGTTTGTATTTTTCTTTGATGACAGTTTTATTTTCTTTATTTGTACGAACAATCTTTTCTTCCATAACCACTATTTTATAGAGGGGATTAAAGATTGACAAGCGGTGATGAAAAGGGAAAAATAAAGTTACTAGTGTCACAAAATGAAAACACAAAAGACTATTAATCATACAAAAAATCTCATTTCTTTTGCTTTAGTGCAACTAATGTGGAAGAAAGATTATGAAAATATTACCATCAAAGAATTATGCGAAAAAGCGGGTGTTTCTCGTATGTCTTTTTATCGATATTACGATAACAAGGAAGATATATTTATCGATTTTTGTGATGAGAGATTTGAAGAATTTTATGAAACCTACCTCAATACAACCTCGATTCGTTTTGAAGATTTTATCTTAAATCTATTTACCTTTTTCAAAAAATATAATCGTCATTTGATTATTTTACGGAGAGCAGGAAAACAACAAATTTTATTAGCCCAATTTAATAATTACTTTAAATATTTGGTCTCTAAATCTAATTCTACGGTTATTCTCATGCAATCGAAAAATCCTGTTTTAGGTCCCTTATTAGCGGGTGGTATTTATAATGTTTTGATGGATTGGCTTGATGATGGCATGGAAAAAACACCAGAAGAGATGACAAAACTCATCTTATCGGTGCCATATATGATTTATGAAGAAATAATCCGCACAAACTAGGGGTTATTTTCTTGGTTATTATCTTCTAGCGCTTTATTAAGCGCTTTTTTCTTTAAATACAAACTCAAATGTTTATCTATTACGCGAGCAATGATAAGAACAGTGACTACACAAAGGGCCAAAGCAAAGAATAATTCGAAATATTGATAAAAATGATTACCGATAAATCCCCAATCAAATTTCTTGAGAGGTTCTAAAAGATTTTCTGGCAAGATATTGATGCCAAAGACAATGGTCGCGCATCCTACACCACGACATAAAATAATTTCAATAAGGTGGGTGATGAATTTCATCTTAGTAGCTCCCACTACCATGCATATCGCATCATCTGGGAAAACGGGTAATAGATACATGACTGGTACATACACCATTCCTTTTTCCTGCACCAGCACCATCGCGGATTCATAATCTTCTTTCCCAATGAGGGCTTTAATTAATTTTGATCCACCAAAACGACCAATTAAATCCATGACTACGCTAGCTAAAACAACGCCTGAAAAGCAAATAAGGAAAGTTTTCCAATTAGCCCCAAACATCGCTACTGCAATCAAAATAAAAGTCATGCTAGCCCCAGGAACAAAGGATAAAAGTGTCGTAAATGCAATATAAACTAATAGGTAAACAACAACAGACCAGGCACCAGTTGATTGAATAAATGACTGTAATTTATCAACATTAGTAATCCCAGTCGCGCGAAAAACAAAATATAGACTGACAGAAATAGCAATAATAACCAAAAGGGCAATCAAAACGCGTAACAATTTGATCTTTTTCTCTTTTGACCATTTTGGTTTATTTTTCATATCGGAAATATTATAACAATTGATTGTTATTGGGTAAATTATAAATCTTCGTGTCGAGGCCTTGCCACCGACATAAAAAAAGATATTCATAGCGAATATCATTTTGTGTAATGTGGTGGCTCAGGCCGGGAGCGCGCCGGCGACACTCAGATTTTCAGTCTGATGCTCTACTAACTGAGCTACCGAGCCACGATGAGTTTGTCGAAGTAGAGCAGACTGATAATCTTTGTTAACCCTCTTCTTTAAAAAAATGCTGGCGGGTCATACGGGAATCGAACCCGTGATCTTCTCCGTGACAGGGAGACATGTTAACCGCTACACCAATGGCCCAGCAATCCAGCGAGAATTATTATAACAAAACGCTATAAAGTTGCAAGAATTATTTCAAGCAAGATTTTCTCGCTGGTTTATTTCGGTGTTTTTTTACTCGTTAATATAATTAATAATTAGCGACTGATAATTCAAAATAGCTCTTCGCGTGGTTGCAGACAGGGCACACTTCTGGGGCTTGTTTACCGATGACGATGTGGCCACAGTTACGGCATTTCCAAACGACAACATCTTCGGAAATGAAGACTTTACCTTCTTTGACATTCTCTAATAATTTGAGATATCTCTTTTCGTGTTCAGCTTCAATCTTACCCACTAATTCAAATTTAGCAGCGATTTCTAAGAAACCCTCTTCACGAGCTTCTTGGGCCATTTTTTTATACATGTCGGTATATTCGTAATTTTCTCCGGCAGCAGCATCCGCTAAATTTTCTAAAGTGGTTGGTACTTTTCCACCATGGAGATATTTGAACCAAATTTCCGCGTGTTCTTTTTCATTACCTGCGGTTTCTTCGAAAATAGCTGCGATTTGTTCATAACCTTCTTTTCTGGCTTTGCTAGCAAAGTAGGTATATTTATTTCTCGCTTGGCTTTCACCGGCAAAGGCGATTTGTAAATTCTTTTCGGTTTTACTACCTTTTAATTCCATAATTGTTGTTCTCCTATGTGTTTTTATTGTGTTTGATTTGCTTCTTAAAAGCAAGAAAAATGCATTATTCAGTCAATAACTTTTTGATAGAAGCATCAGATAAGAAATCATAAAGGCTTTCATAAGAAGTAAAATTCATATCTTTCGTCAAAAAATATAATTTATTGATGATTTTATCATATGTATTTTTGGCCTTTTGATAATCTTTGTCCTGATAACCTTGAATAGATTCCTCGACAAGTGTTAAAAGGCATCTTCTTCCCATCGCAAGAAGTGATTTTTCTAACCAATAATAACATTTCCCTTTAAATTGCTTAGTGGAATGTAAGAACATCCAATAAAGAGGAAAACCATCTTCGGGATTATGCCATATATCCATAAACATGCAATCAAAATCATTTTGCGGGTGGTTTTCCAAATAATGAAAAGCGTCATCATAGACAATTTCAAAAGGAATTTTATTATCCAATTTGGATGCAATGAATTCTTTAAAGAAATTGATAATGTCCATGTTATTTTCCACTATCACTATTTTTTCTACTTTGTTATTAAGGCTAGCCATATAGGGAAAATAGCCCATACCAAGACCAAAAATTAGTATTTTTCCATGCATTTGTTCAATGATTGGAGCCATTGTATTTATTTCATCAGGATCTAAAGACATCCAAACCGTATCGTTTTCTAATAAAGCGGGATAAGTAAAATCATCAAGAAAATAACCTTGTGAACTTTTTTCTAAATATAAATCCTCAATTTGAATATCATCATAGGGAAGAGGACGATATTTCTTAATCGTTAATTCTTTTAACTGATATTTCCCTTTCTTTGCGGAAACCCCTTTTAACTTTTTCGCATAGGGGTTGTTGATATATTTTTCTTTATCTAAAGAAATAAAAACATTAGAGAAATATTTTTCAAAGAAAAATTCTTCTTCGAAATTAGATAAATCTAAATCAAGAAAATTATCAATTTGATCATACGCTAAATCGGCATAAGAAAAAGAAAACAAAGCTTCCGCAGAAGCGATGTTATATTCTTTTATTTTTAATAATTCCTGCACTTTGGCAAAGTCTTTTTGACTAATATTGAGATGCATATTTGATAATACCCAAAATAGCAAAGACAATGCCGGTGATGACAAGAGCGGTTGTTACAACCGCACCAACGGCAATCGCCACAATGCTAAATGGTTTAGAAATATTTTTAAAAGCGGAAAAAGGCCTTCTAGTCACGGATTTAGCACCGTTATGCAACGATAAACCGACAATACCTAGTACCACTGCGGGAAGGCTTAAAACACCAGTAATAGAGAAAAATAAACCGATAGTTGAGACAATAAAAGCGGATAAGGCTTTACCAATCGGCTGTCCTTCTTCTTTTTTGGGTTCTTCTTCGACGACAACAGGGAGTTCCTTTTCTTCCATGGCTAAAATGATAGAACATTGTGAAGCAAAATAAAAGGAGTCAAGTTGACTCCATATATTATTTGTGAAAGATTTTTGCCCAGAATCCTTTTTTCTTTTCTACTTGTGTCCTAACAATTTCCTCGACGATATAACCGGTTGCACCGATTTTATCCTTTAAAAATTGTTCATCGATTTCCTTTTCAGAGTAGATAATAGTTTGATTTTTGTGAAAGGAAGAAGAGACATTTTTAATACGGAAATTTTGCCGAATGACATCATTGATATGTGCTTCGCACATTCCACACATCATCCCATTGATTTTTAAGACATATTTATAGTCCATAATTTTTATGACAAGGTGATTGGTCTTTCTCCTTTTGACGGATTTTTGATCTCTTCTTTTTTGCCATATTTTTTATGGTAGGCTCTTAAAAGCCTTTTCCCACTGCCACTATGATGACAAGAACAGGTTTCTAAAAAGATGGAAACTTGGCCTTTTTTCTTTCGTCTAGCATCATAAACAAATATACCAATGACATATAAGACAATGATGGTCAATAACACAACGGTAGTAATGATTCCAAGGACATCTTTTGGCATATTATGCTCCTAATAATGACATTTCTTCCTTTTTGCAAGCGTGGCGATACCACAAATAGGCAGCGACAAAGATAGCGGCAATAACAGCGACGACAATGAAGGTGGTCCACCACCAATCAAACATCAAGCGCACCATTAAAGCGACGACATAAGAGGTGCCAAGCCAGAAGAGAATGGTCCATTTTAATTGGCCTTTTGGCAATTCCGCTTTCGCGGTGGCTACCGCGGCAAAGCAAGGAACAGTTAATAAATTAAAGACTAAGAACGCTAGTAAACCACCTAAGGAAATATTTGTGGCCAACACAAGCGCTTCCACTGCTTCTTCGCCACCAGCAATCGTGATGAGTGTATCAGCGACGACTTCTTTTGCAACTAAACCAGTAATAGAAGCTAAGGTTAAAGCCCATCCTTCACCTGCTAAATTGTTACCAAATCCTAAGGGGAAGAAAATTGGCGAAATAAATTGACATAATCCTTTTAAGATTGATCCTTCAAAATCAGCCACTGGTTCGCCAAATTCATCAACCAAATCGGGGATATATTGCCATGTGGGTGTGAAATTGGAGAATAGCCAAATAATCAAAGCGGCTAAAATAATAATGGTGGCGGCTTTTTTAATAAATCCTTTAGTTTTATCCCAAATGTGGATGCCTAAAGCTCGCCATTGGGGCGCATGATAGGCTGGTAATTCCATAATAAAAGGTGGAACTTTTTCTCTTTGTGTGGTCCAATGCATTAAAATGACCATCGCAATAGCAACAATTAAACCTAATAAATACATCGAAAAGCCCACTAAAGCGGCATTCCAACCAAAGGCTTCACTGGCTAAAATAGCGGCCACAGCATCCACAGCGGCTACTTTGGCGCCACAGCAGAAGAAAGCGATAACACGAATAGTTTGAATTCTCTCTTTATCGGTATTTAAGGTACGCGTATTAATCATCGCGGGAACCCCACAACCATATCCCATTAACATTGGGATAAAAGCTCTTCCGGATAAACCAGCACGACGGAAGATACGATCAAAGACAAAGGCAACACGGGCCATATATCCAGAATCTTCCATGAGTGAGAAGAAGAAGAATAAACAGAGAATTTGTGGTAAAAAGCCAATTACCGCAAAGAAACCATCGGCAATGACAGACATTAACAAACCAATCAACCAATCTGGGGCATGCATAGCGCCTAATCCCATTTCAATTAAACTAGCTAGCCAACCGGTAATGCCATTGGTTAAATTAGCTAAGATAACACCTGGCGAATTAATACCGGCATCAGTCCAGAATAATCCTTCAAAGAATTCATTTCCTTCAAAATTCATGCTAAATGGCACACCCAATCTTCCTAAGAAGAATAAATCTTCCGAGAAAGTGAGAGCGAAAACGATTAATAAAGCCACTAAAAAGATAGGAATAGCGGCCCAACGATTGGTTAAAACTTTATCGATCTTATCGGAAAGAGTTAATTTATCTTTCGATTTTTCTTCCTTGACACCCAATTTAAATTGGGATAATTCATCAGTGATAAATTTATATCTTTCATCTGCGGAAACCGCATCAAATTCCACACCTTCCACGATGGAATTAACTTTCTCGCAAACTTTTTTGTTAGTTTCTGCTTCTAATTCATCATTTTCCAAAGCTTTAATCGCGTGGAATAAAGGATTTTCAATGCTTTCATCTTGATATATTTTATGTGCCTCTTCGACATATTTGTCTTTTAAGACAGTACGTCCTTCTCTTTTGCTTTCGCAAGCGGCGCTAGCCATTTCCATCAAATGATGAATACCACGATTTTTTAAAGCGGATATTTCAATGACGGGGACACCTAATTTTTTGCTTAGTCCCGCAACATCGATTCCTTGATTTTGTTTTTCCAAAACATCGGACATATTTAACGCCACAACGATCGGAACATCCATTTCTAAAAGTTGGGTGGTTAAATATAAATTACGTTCTAAATTAGTGGCATCGATAATATTAATTATCGCATCTGGCTTTTCATTTAAAATGAAATTACGAGAAATAACTTCCTCTGGTGTATATGGAGAAAGAGAATAAATACCCGGCAAATCAACGATTGACGCTTCAATACCACTTTTTTTGTAGGTACCTTTTCTTTGTTCAACGGTGACACCAGGCCAGTTTCCAACATATGCGGTAGCGCCTGTTAAACCATTAAATAAAGTGGTTTTACCACTATTGGGGTTACCAGCAAGGGCAATAACTTTACTCATGATTATTTTTCCTCGCTTTCTTTAAGTTCGCATTCAACCCATTGGGCTTCATCTTTACGAAGAGATAATTCATATCCGCGTAAAGTAATTTCAATTGGATCGCCCATCGGTGCGACTTTGCGGAGATAAACTTCCGCTCCTGGGGTGAGGCCCATATCAAAAAGTCTTCTTCTGACTCGTCCTTCACCACCGACTTTGATAATGAATCCTGATTCACCAATCTTAAATTCATCAAGTGTTTTTGTCATATTCTTTGAACCTTTCTATGAGACCATAATGGCTCTTGCTGTATCTATATCGAGAGCTAGTTTGGAACCAAAAACATATAAAATTAAGGCGCCTTTATCCTTTGATATTACTCTCACTTTAGCGCCCACAGTTAAACCAAGGTCTTGGAGATGCTTAGATGTTTTTCCATCCCCATGAATATGTGTGATGGTTATTTCCTCATTTAAGGGTGCTAAGAATATCGGCATAATTCTATTGTTAGTGGTGACTAACCCTCCCGAACATTATTATAGGCGCATTCAAAAATATAGCAATAAAAAAATTAGTTATGGCTAACTTTTCTTATAATCGACAATAATTGAATAAAAATTTATTAACCTATTTTATTATTTAGAATTTATATTTGATTCTTTGCTTTTTGATGATTCCAGTGCGGATAATAATTTGTGAGACAATGCCAACAAAAATACCAGTTATGATGGAAGAAATCATGATAAATGGAAGATATAAAATAACAACAGAACTTCCTAAATATAACATCGCAATTAATAACTGTGCGGTGACATGGGCAATTGATCCTAAAACACTGACACCGATAATAGAAAATTTACGAATACACAAATAGAACAAAAGCATTACTAGGTAAGATAATATAGCCCCGCTTAATGACATCAAAAATCCCATGCCAAGAATCGTCCCTCTTAATAAATTGGCTAAATAGACACGTGATAAATCGATGAATAAAGCTTCTTTAGGACCAATCTCATACATCGCCACTAATATTAGAATATTAGCTAATCCTAGTTTGATGCCTGGAATACCAAAACTTGGGATAAATCCTTCCACGATAGAAAGGATAATCGCGCCAGCGGTTAAAACGGCTAATAATGATACTTTGTGAGCGTTCTTAAACATCTTAACCAACCTCTACATCGCTATAGGAAGAGCCCACGATTTCAATATAAACAGCGTTATAGGCACAGACTATTGGTCTATTCGTGGTATTTACATAGCCCATTTTTTCACAATCATGATGAGGACAATTTCCTTCAAGTACCGCAATAGCACCATCATGAGTGTGAATGCGTAATCTCGTATGAGTGCCATTGACGTAATAATATTTATCTTCTTTTTTACTTAAATCGATGGTTTCTACTAAATCATTTTGTACATAAATCTTCGCGGTTAAATTATCCTTTTTTTGTAAAAGTAAAAGAGGAATTAATCCACCGATGGCGATAAATAATAAAATGGCAATCAGGATGATATCATTACGGATTTTTTTCTTATCCATTACCACTGTTTCACCTCAATATTTGCGCTTTTATAAATTTGCTTTTTTTCTTTATAAATTAAAACAGAGACATTTTGTTCTTGTTCTATCTTTTGAATGTCAGAAATATCAAGCATCATAAATGTGGTGGCTAAAACATCACTTAATGCCCCATTATTGGCTAAAACAAGAGTGAAATCATAATTATTAATGACGGAACCATTGAAAGGATTAACAATATGGGAATATGTTATTCCATCAATTTCCACACCTTGTTCACTCACCCCAGATGCTCCTAAAAAGCAATTTTTGGTTTGAATATAATATTTACTTTCTAATCCAGGTATATTCAAAGTCACATTAAATAAACCATCTTTTGTGGGCTTTTCGCCAAACAATAAAGAAGAAGATCCAGCGTCAATTAAATATTGGTTGATTTCATTTTGGTCTAAATAATCTTTGATTAAGTCTAAAGAATAACCTTTAGCAATAGCACCAAAATCTAAAGTGGCGTCCCCCACTTTTAGAGCTTTATTATCTTCTTTTAATTCAATAGAGGAATGGGCTATTTTATTTAATTCTTCTTCGATTATTTCGGAAGATAATATTACTTCATTATCTAAAGATTCTTTCCATTTCTTACTCAAGGAACCGACAAGCGGTTGAAAATACCCATTTGTGATTGGGACCATTTTTAAAGAACAATCGATTAAATCATAAAGTGTGGAAGAAATTGTAACTTCTTCTCCACTATTATTGAGTTGGTATAAATCATTTTTCGTCAAATAATTATCGCTATGTTCATCTACTTCCGCAAAAATATTATCAATATCCAAGATATTATTTTTATTTCCTTCATATAAACGAATGGATGTAAAAGTATCAAAATAATAACCATAAAAATCATCCATATAACTATTGTTACAAGATGTCAGAGCTAATATTGGTAATAATAAGAGGAAATATTTTTTCATATAAGAAAAATAAGGAACTAGTCCTTATTATAGATGAACTTTAACTTTGCTGCCATCTTCGTTAGGATGAGCATCTAAATATTCGATAATTGGTTTGAAATTCGTTTCTTCTTTGCCGGGCTTACATTTACGGAGGTTTTCTTCTTTGCCGGTGACAATCGCTTCCGCGAGAGATTTACAGCCAGCATAACCACAACTACCACAATTATAATTGGGTAATTTTTTCGCTACTTCTTCAATTCTTTCATCTTCTTTGACATGCAAAACTTTGGCCGCAATCGCTAAACCAAGGCCTAATAATATACCTAAGCCTAATAAGATAAGAACACCCCATAAAATTTCCATTATTGTTGTTCCTCCTTATCTTTTCCTTGATAATTAGCGCATTCACTATGGCCACACATTGAGCAATGTTCATCATTAATTTGGATATCTTCGCATCCTTTTGGGACAGGTGTTTTCCGATATAAAACAAAAGATATGATAAAAACCGCTAATAAAACAATGAGGATTGATATTGCAATGATTAAATAACCCGTTGTTGTCATAAAGTAATACCTGAGAATAATCCTTGTAACCCCATAAATGCCATCGCCATGATAGCAGCGGTAATTAAGGCAATGGGTAAGCCTTTAAACGCTTTTGGTGTATTAGCGGATTCTAAACGAACGCGGATACAACTAAAGACGACAATAATTAATAAGAAACCTAAGGAAGTACCAAGCCCATTAGCAAGAGCTTGTAAAAAGGTATAACCTTGATCAGTATTACCTTGCGCGACACCTAATACCGCACAGTTAGTGGTAATTAAAGGGAGATAAATACCAAGGCTCTTATATAAAGAAGGGGAATATTTTTTGATAAATAAACCCACTAATTGGACTAAAGAAGCAATGACTAAAATATAAGCGGCGGTATCCATAAAGGGAATACCAGCGGGAACCAAAATGTAATTATATAAAGGCCAACAAATAATTGTCGCTAAAACAATGACAAAGACTACCGCAATACCCATGCCAGTCGCTGATTTAACTTTTTTCGAAACGCCTAAGAAAGGACAAATGCCATAAAAGCGCGATAAAACGACATTATCAATGAGCATTGAAGAGACAATGGCTAATAAGAAAGTAATCATTCCTTGTAAAAAGACCATTATTTATTACCTCCTTCAACTGCGTTTGCTTTACTAGCTTCTAAAGCGGCTTTGGCTTCTGCGGCTTTACGAATTTTTTCTTGTTTTTCCATATAGGCTTTCTTTTCGGCTTTACGATTTTTAATAAAGGTAATGACCGCTAAGATGATACCGAAAACGAGGAATGCCCCAACAGGATTTTGGAACATGTTGATCGCGTAATTTTTCGGAATAATTTGTAATGTGGCTTTCGGAATGAAGGTAAAAATATTGCCAATAGTAAAGCCACCAGTGCCGAGGAATTCTCTAAAGAATGCCATGATACATAAGGCCATCGTATAACCGATACCCATACCAACAGCGTCAATAAAGGAATCAAAGACATTGTTTTTTGAAGCATATGCTTCTGCACGACCTAAGACAATACAGTTAACCACAATTAAGGAAATGAAAACTCCTAATGTGGAATATAATTCCGGCAAGAAGGCATTGGTGAACATTTTCACAATGGTCACAAATGTGGCAATAATCACGATATAAGCGGGTGTTCTTATTTCTTCCGCAATAATTTTTCTTAGTAAAGAAACAATGACATTAGAACAAATTAAAACGATGGTAAATAATAACCCCATACCAATTGCGGCTTCAATGGATTTCGTGGTGGCTAAAGCTGGGCATGTACCTAAAACAGACACAAATAAAGGATTTTCCGCGATAATGCCTTTTAAAAAGTTATTCTTCGTGTAACCTTTTTCTCTTTTTGCCATGTTATTAACCTTTCAAATTGGCGCTGGCCCAGGATTGTGCTTCTTCCGCCATCGCTTTGATTAATTTTCCACCAAATGTCGCCCCACATCTCACATCTTGATCATTCATTTTTTTATCACCGTTGTTATAAGGGGTGACAAATTCATCAACGAGAGTTTGGGCATATGTTTGTTCATTGACAATCAAATATATTTTGCCAATATCAAATTCTGTATTAATGCCAACAAGCATGGAAATTTGGCCATACATATTGCTACCAGTCACTTTAAAAGCGTAGCCTAGTAATTCTTCTTCCTTATTCGCGGTATAATAGCAATCTAAATAATCACCATCATCAATATCAATAGCTTCGCTAAAAGTGGCATCATTACCATAAATTTCCACTAAACCGAGTTCAATTTTCTTAGTCGCGTTAGCGGCAATACGTTCTTTGGTAATGAAATTAGATAAACCAATCAAAGCGGCACTACCAGCGGCAATAACCCCTAATGTTAAAGCGGTAACGACATATTTTTTGACATTTTTAGACATGATAAATACCTCCATAACTGAGGGCTAACCAAATAATTAACGCGGGTATGACAATCAATAATCCCATCGCTAAGAATTTTTTCCATGTATAACGAGGATTGCTCCATTCGTAGTGGTCTAAAACCACCGCAAACATATTGGCAATAAGGATGGAGAATCCAACACCTTCTGGTAAAGCGGCAAATAAACGAATGAAAATTGTACAAATAGCAGCCACAATGCCATACATATAACGAGATGGAGAATTAATTGGGGAAGTGACGGGATCAGTCAACATAAAGACACCACCAAATAAAACACCACCACT
This sequence comes from uncultured Bacilli bacterium, assembly GCA_905236715.1. Lineage (GTDB taxonomy): Bacteria > Bacillota_I > Bacilli_A > RFN20 > CAG-826 > RUG13091. The sequence goes on from CAJOMQ010000002.1 coordinate 19,132, forward strand.
TAATAAACTATAGGCTGTGAAATAGAATGGGTTAATGGATTTATCTAAACCCCATAAACTCAATCCAGCGATAAGAGCAAATAAAGTGAAGGAGCCAAGATAACCAACCACAATTCGATAATCAATACTTCTTCTAATTAATAAGTATATTAATCCGATAAGAATTGTTATCGAATATACTTCACCTAAAGTGCCAGGAATACGGCCTAAAAACATATCTAATAAATTGTATTGGCCAAGGGCGTTAAATCCACCATTATTGATAACCGCTAAAGGAGTCGCCCCAGCGGCCGCATCAGGAATGGAATAATACCAAGTTGAGGTCACGGTTTGATATTGACTACCAAAACATAATTTGGCAAAAATCATGCCAACGGCAGCGGGATTAAAAATATTACTTCCTAATCCACCAAATAACAATTTGCCAAAAACAATTCCCGCTAAAGCGCCGATAGCAACAGCATATAACGGAGCACCAGCAGGCATAATAAGAGTGTATATGACAGCGGTAACCGCGCAAGATAAGAAAGTATTTTGGTTAAAATGACCTTTATAAGCGTAGATAAATTTTTCTTTAAAACGATGCTTTTGATCATCTTTTGGCATCATGTTTTTTAAACCAATATAGATAAATTCACAAGCTAACATGATGGAAACAGAAATTAAATAAACATATAAAGTGTTCAAAGGAAACACAACAAAAGCAAAAATCAGTGTTGGTGCTAAAGCAATCAACACATCCACCATCATTCTCGTGACCGTGGCTTTTCTTCTTAAATGTGGAGCGGTTTCTTTGACAATATTCATAATTTAGCAATTAATTTGGCTTTTCTAATATAATCGGTGACTTGAATTTTGGAAGTACACGAATAGGCACATAGACCACATTCAATGCATTTTAAAGGATTCAAGGCTTTAATTCTTTCTTTATCTAATGTTTTGACCGCGTTCATAATTTGCACCGGTTCTAGATGAACAGGACAAGATAAAACGCAGCTTCCGCATCTAATACAAGGTTCTTCTTTTTCGTTTACTTTGTCTAAAACAATAATAGAGGTCACGGTTTTGGTGATAATACAATCATCACTTGGTACAGATGCACCCATCATCGGACCACCTAAAATAAAGACTTTTTCTTTATCGGGATTTTTATATCCACCACATAAGGGGATTAAATCACGAATAGAGGTGCCGACACGGACACGGAAATTTTTCGGAAACATAATCCCATCACCCGTGACAGTGATATCTCTTTTGACAACGGGCATATTATATTTCACCGCTTTATAAATACCCACCATCGTGGAGACATTGAAGTTCATAATGCCACGATTTGAAGGTAATTCGCCGGAATTTAATTGAATACCGGTCGCGGATTTAATCATTTCTACTTCCCAACCTTGGGGGTAATAATTACCAACGCAACAAAGTTCAATGCCAGAACCAGCATATTCTTTTAAGACTTGGGTATAGACCGCTTTGATATCTTTATATTTAGATTTGATACAAATTTTCGCGTGTTGACATTTAAATGTCTTCATCACATAAGTAATCGCATCCATAATGCGGTAAGGAAATTCCAACATTAAGCGGTGATCCGCGGTGATATATGGTTCGCATTCAATACCATTAATCAAAATCATATTGATGGGTTTATCGGTTTTGAATTTGATATATGTGGGGAAAGAAGAACCTCCTAATCCCACCATCGCACAATTTTTCATTAATTCGGTCATCTTTTCTTTATCGTTGACCAATTCTTCAATTTCTTCGGGGGTGCGAATAATCGCGGAAGGATCTAATGTGTCTAAAAAATCATTTTCAATTTTGATGAAATCCGTCAATTTGCCGTTGCGGTGATAATGCTTTTCATAGCCGACAAAAGTGCCAGAACATGTGGCGTGGATGGGTTGTTCAAAAAAGGGACCATAACGCATGCCGATGACTTGACAGACATTGACGTGTTCGCCTTCTTTGACAAAAACTTCCGCTTTTGGACAACGGGCATTGGCGGTTGCTAAATAAATATATTTGGGATTAGTATATCTAATAGCAGGCAAAGAACTCGTGAGATTTTTAGTATCGTGAATCTTGGTAGTTTTTGCAATCATACTTAATAAGTATAAACTACTTTTTTTCTATTTCCAATAAGTAAAAACGAGGGGCAATAAGTAAATTTTATAATGGGAAGCAAAAATCAAAGACTAGTCAAGATAACGAATTGTGTTAAAATGAGAATTAATCCGAGGAAATTATTATGTTTGGAAAAGAATTAGCGCATGATGAAACCTATTACAAAGAATATGGTGAATACAAAGTGAGCAGCAGTTTTACTGTCTACGAAGCTTTTATTGAGGTCTTAAGAGATAAAGATGGTCAAGTGATGACTAATAAAGATGGCAGTGAAAGATATCGTATCATCGATGAAAAAGATGTCGTCACTTTATCAGAACAAAAAAGAGTCAAAGAAATTCGTGAAGGACTATATAAAGATGTCTTTGATGTTAACGGCGATGTTGTGGAACTCAATGAAAGAGATGGCAAAAGGGCCTACTTTGTGGTCGCGCCAGAAAAAATTAAAATTCTTGAAGAAGGCACCAGCGTTGTCTTTAGAAACGGTTTATATCGTCTAGCGAAAGAAATCGGTTATGTTCTTGTCGATGATGTAGAAATTGAAAAACCCAAGATTCTTACCGTGCGTAAATTCAAAACTGATGACCATCAAAAAGAAGCGGAAGAAATCATTAAAGCCCGTACAAGAAAATTTCGTCAAGAAGACTAAAATATTTATATTTTAAAGGCCTCGAATTGAGGCCTTTTTCTTATTTCAAGATGAAGTCGAGAATGTCTTGATAAACTTCTTCACGAATGTCTTCGTTATGAATTTCGTGACGAGCGTGTGGATATAGTTTTAAAGTGACATCTTTAACACCAAGAGAGTCATATTTTTTCTTCAACCACTTGGGACCTTTACCGTTTTGTCCAACCGGGTCTTCTTCACCAGAAATAATGAAAATCTTTTCTTCTGGTGAGACCTTTTTCATGTTTTTCTTGTCCCAAAGATGGGCCATTTCCTTAAGAAATTCTTTCCAGAAACCACCGGTATTATAATGGCCGCAATAGGGATCAGCGATATATTTTTGCACATTTTCTTCATTATAAGATAACCAGTCGAGGTCCGTTTTGCGGTCTTTAATAGCTTTGGCGTAACCACCTAAACCGAGATTTTGTAACATTGGGCATTCTAAGTCCCAATTCTTTTTGTGAACTTTCATCTTCGCTAAGGTATAGCCGATTTTCATTAGGCCACCTTGTCCACCATTACTGCCACAAATGATAACTTTATCAGTGAAATGAGGGTAATTTTGGATGAGAGATTGCGTCATAAAAGAGCCCATTGAATGTCCCATTGTCGCTAATGGCACCCCTTTAACTCTACTCATCTCATTCATTAAATGAATACCTTCAACATTTTTCTTAAAAGCGTCAACCGGCCATTTCCCTTGATCATCTGGGTTTGGGGCGTTTAAACCTTGACCGAAAGCATCTAAAACATATAAAGAGACATTTCTTTCGTTTAGCCATTTACCAAAATCAGCATATCTTTTAGCATATTCCGCCATACCAGTTTGAATATTTAAAACCGCGACAGGGTGTTCCACGACCATCGCAAAACCTTTTAATTCTTCTTGGCTCGATAAAACCACTTTAAATTCTTTTTCCATAATTATGATTCCTTTGTGCTAAAAATATTTTAAAACAATTAACCTTTTTGCAAAACAACAATCTCCATTTATGGATTGAAAACAATTTTGTTTTTGTTAAAATGTTTGCGTAATTAAGTAAACATTATTAATGCGTTTTATCAAAAAAAGAGGATAGATATGGACAGAAAATATCGCATTGTTATTGACACCTTGGGTGCCGATGCTGGCCCTTTAGAAGTTTTAAAAGGTGCTAACATGATATTAGAACAACATCCTGAGGTTGTTTTAACGATTGTCGGAGATAAAGCGACGATTGAAGAAAATATGACATCCTTAGATCGGGTGGAAATTATTGACACTGATGTCTATTTTTCTAATGACGAAAACATCATGGAAGCATTAGCGAAAAAACCTAATGCCTCAATTTTATTAGCGGCGAAAGCCTGTAAAGAAAAAGAAGATTGCATTGGTTTATTGACCGCGGGAAATAGCGGATCTGTTTTGGTGAGTTGTGTGAAATATCTTTTAACTCCGGAAATGACGCGTCCTTGTATCGCGGGAATTTTACCAAATGAAAAGGATTTTTATACTTGTTTAGTGGATTGCGGGGCTAATATCGATTGCACCGCGAGTCAATTGCATCAATTTGCGAGATTAGGTCGTGATTTTATGCAAAATCTCTATGGTTTAGAATCACCTAAGATTGGTTTACTTTCTAATGGTGTGGAATCCCATAAAGGTAATAAATTAGTGAAAGAAACTTATCCAATTCTAAAAGAAGATAAGACACTTAATTTTGTCGGCAATATCGAAGGTAATCGCGCTTTATCGGGTGATTGTGATGTCTTAGTAGCGGATGGTTTTGCGGCTAATCAAGTGTTAAAAGTCACCGAAGGCACCGCGACCAGAATGATTAAAGATATGGTTAAATATAGTCAAAAACACCAACAACCAGAAATTATGGAATTGGTGAATTATTTAATGATGACTTATGACCTATCTGCTTTAGGTGGAGGTGTCGTTTTAGGAGTGAGTAAACCCGTGATTAAATCACGTGGAAATAGCAAAGCTATTACATTCTTTAATACTGCGGATATGCTCATCAATATCGCTAATAACAAAACGATTTTTAATAATCGAGATGTGAGGCTAGCCAATGATCGAAATTAAAGAAGTAAAAACCAAGAAACAAATCCGTGATTTCATATTATTTCCCGTTAAATTATATAAAGGAAATGATTATTATGTCCCGGAATTATATGGGGATGTCAAAAAGCTTTTCACGGCGAAAAATTTTAATGACAAAATCTCCAAAACCGTCTTCTATCTTGCCTATAAAAATGGCAAGGTCGTAGGCCGTATTCAAGGAATTATTCAATTTCAGGCTAATGAAAAAAATAGCGAAAAGAAAGCGCGTTTCACACGTGTTCATTTTATCGATGACAAAGAAGTTGTTTCTGCGCTTTTTAACGCGATAGAAAATTGGGCCAAACAAGAAGGGATGACCGCGATTGTGGGTCCATTAGGATATGATGATTTACAAAGAGAAGGGTTATTAATTGAGGGTTTTGACCAATTATCAACTTTCGAAGAAGAATATAATTACCCCTACTACCAACAAAGAATTGAAGAATTAGGATATAGCAAAGATGCCGACTGGTTTGAATTTAAATTAAAATATCCCAAACAAGTTGATACAAGATTACAACAATTAACTGATTATTCGATGAAGATGAATAAATTACATATCGCGGATACAGAATCAGTGACTAAAAAGCAATATATCAATAAATATCGCGATGGCTTTTTCCATGTTTTAGATGAAGCTTATTCAAAACTTTATGGAACCGTACCTATTAGTAAAGAAGCCCAAGATGGCTTAGCCAAACAATTTATGCAAATCGTGAACAAAAAATATTTATTATTTGTTTGTGATGAAAAAGATAATGTTGTCGCCTTTGCTTTATGTTTCCCGTCATTATCCAAAGCGATGCTAAAATCAAATGGTAAATTAACGTTAGTAAGATTATTAAAAATCTTCCATGCGGTTAATCACCCCACCACGATTGATCTCGGTTTAGTGGGCATATTGCCCGAATATCAAAAAAGAGGGGTCAATGCGGTGGTCATTAATGGCTTATTAGAAATCTTAAAAGATAAAAAGATTACTCACGCGGAAACAAATTTAAATCTAGAAACTAATGTCGCCGTGATGAGCCAATGGAAATTCTTTGATGCAGAAAATCATAAAAAGAGAAGATGTTTTATTAAACAGTTAGGAGAATAGAAAATGTTTGAACAATTAAAAAAATTAATTAAAAGAAGCATGCCAGATATCGATATTGAAAAAGCCACACTCGATTCGCGTTTAGTGGAAGATTTGGGTTTTGATTCTTTAGGCATGATGCTATTGGCCATGACCGTTGAAAATGAAATGGGAATTCAATTTTCGGAAGAAACCCTTAATTTTGTCACTGTTGGTGATGTCGTCAAATATTTAGAAGAACATCAATAATATTTTAAAGATAAGAAAATAGCCACCTTAAGGTGGCTTTTTTCGTTAGTGAATATTCTACGCTTTTTTATGGAAATTAATGCTTTTAAATCTCTTAGCGAGGCTCTTCATATAATTTCTTCTTTCGCTATGTTCCACGATGAAGATATCAAGAGCTTCCCAAATGGTGACCCAAGAAGCAATTTCAATAATCGCAACAATGATTTCTTTTAACGCTCTTTCTTCTTGCCATAAAGCCGCGACTAATATCATCGCAACGAGGAAAATAATACCAGTAGCAAATAAACTTAAGGCGATTTTTGATTTATATTTTTGATTTCTTTGTGAAACTTTTAATTCAAGGGCGGCATTTTTGATGAATATTTCTTTTAATTGTTCTTCGCTATATTCACCTAAATCATCAAAAGTAATATCTAAATCGATTTTATATCCCTTGGGGGCATATGCAAAAGCGGACTTTAACCATTCGGAAAATTCATCATTAAAAATAGGAATTTTGGTAATGGAATTTTTATCAAACACTTCATCAGTATTAGCGAATTCCAATTTCATAAAAGCGATTTTATTTTCTTTATCTAATTGAAAAAATTCTTCTTCAATATTCGCTAATTCTTTAATCTTTTCATTCATCTTCAAATCCTCGCGGGTTTAATTTTAACAAATATTACCTCAATTGACATATATGAGAAACAAAACAGTCTATTTCGTAACATCAGGTAGAAAGAAAAGCCGCTTAAAAGCGGCCTAACTTATATTTTTAATATATTTTTTCCTACATTTTGCAGGTTTGCCCACCATCGACATAGATAACTTGGCCAGTGCAAAAACTAGAAGCGTCTGAGGCTAAATAGATCAATATGCCATCAAGTTCGCCTTCTTTACCAAAACGACGCATCGGTAAAGTGGCTTTTTGCGCTTCCGCCATTGGGCTATCAAGAGAAGATTCGGTGAGTTCAGTAGCAAAAACACCAGGAGCGATGGCATTAACGTTAATGCCTAAAGGTGATAATTCACAAGCTAAGGCTCTCGTTAAATTAGCAATAGCGGCTTTGCTGGCATAATAAGAAGGTGATCCAGCTTCACCACCGTGGGAAGCGATGGATGCTGTATTAATAATTCTCCCACTACCTTGTTTAACCATAAATTTAGCCGCTTCTCTAGAGGCAATATAGGCGCCAGTCACATTCGTGGACATCGCTCTATTCCAACCTTCGGTTGTGGAATCAAGTAATCCATCCCAGACGATGATGCCAGCGTTATTAACTAAAATATCTAATTTACCGAATTTATTAATTACTTCATTGATACACGCAATAATGGATGCTTCATCATTGACATCACATCTAACGGTGATACAAGTTCCACCTATTTCTTCCACTAATCTTTTGGTTTCTTCTAATTTTTCTATTCTTCTAGCGGCAACAGCAACCTTGGCGCCTTGATTGGCTAACGCTTTGGCAAATTGACGGCCTAAGCCTGATGATGCGCCAATAACTAACGCTACTTTACCGGTTAAATCAAAATAATTAATCATGATATTCTCCTTAAACTTTATACATTTCTTTTATCATATATCGGAAATAATGTCCACATATGTGCAGTAAAATTCTAATCTAAAATTATAGTTTCTGAAGTTTTGCTCGCTAGCCATAACCTTGGAGGTCGTGTTATCCACCTCCTAACCACAAAAAAAGACCCATAGGGTCTATTTTTTTCGTTTGGGGGCAGAATACTAAAGTGGTACTTTTTGCCCTAAAAAGTTGGGGTGTATACATCTTAAGTGATACACTTTAATTAATCAAACAAATTTGAGAAATCTTGAGCAGATACCACTTTATACATTTTGCTATTGTATGAGAATCTATTTGATGTAAAAACCTCAATATCAGCAATATAACCAGTTATTTCGTAAGTGGCTTCAAGTGTTTCATCATAAGTTTCTTCATTTGGCCATTCAACAAATTCTAAATTATATAAGTAAGAAATAGGATATCTAGATAGAGTAGGCTTTTTAACCGCTTCAATATTGTTTCCGTATTGATTAATCATATAACGATGCTCTGTATATTGAAGGGGCTCAGCAAATATTTTTTCAATCAAATATCTCGTGCCAGACACAGCCGTATTGAGACTTTTTCCTGTGATTGAAATGCTTTTGCTTGGTATGTTGTTAAAGTTGTATTCTAAAACGCTAGTGCCTGCACCAGAAACGTTTAAATCTTTATTTGTCTTATAAATGTTGTTTTCTAAGAAATCATATGCAACATCAATATCAGTTTCTCCGCTAGAATAATAAATGTTTCTAAAATAATCAGGTCCTAAACTACTATTTGAATATTCATATCTTAAGCTTTGAATATTTGATTTAGTAACTTCATTTATCCAAGGGCAAACGTCTTTTAAAGTAGCTTTGTAATTATTCCAAGTACTATTGCTATTATCGATTATGAAATTTAGATGATTTTTATACGAATCAAAAGAATAGTTAAGGGTGTATGTGCCCTCTTTTTTAAATTCAATTCGATATCTTGGTTTTTCGCCATATTGATTTCCGACATAATATGAATTTGAGAAAGAATGATCATGGTTAAAAATCGCGTGATCACCAGTAAAAACAACATCTTTGCTTCCGATATGAAGCGGGTAGATACCAATTTCAAAGTCCAAGAAAGTATTTACGTAATAATATATTTCTTTTGTGTCTTGGTCCTTATAAGTGCTGACTAACTCAGCTGAATTGCTTATTGCGACATAGGCATCCACTCCAGTGATAATTGCTTTGCCGCCACCAGGAAGGCCACCATGATTATTATCGCTTTTATTAAGACCAATTATTCCGAGAGTTATTCCAGTAGCGGTCCCACCTATAAGCAGAACTGCCAAAGCAATAATTCCAGCTTTAATTAAAAACTTATTCTTTTTATTCTTTTTTATAATGTTATCGCTTCTAAGTTCATCAACTTCCACACCAAAATAAACCGCTAATGCCTTTAGGGTTTCTTCACTTGGGTTGCCATTGCCGTTTTCATATTTCGCAATTGCAGATCTCGAAATATGAACGGCTTCAGCTAATGCTTCTTGTGATAATCCGTTTTCCTTTCTTAACTTTTTTAGTTTGTCTTTAAAATCCATAAATCAACTCATATATATTTTAACTTTTTTTCATAGAAATGTTTGTTACTTATTGTTACTTTTATTGATTATCGTTGTTACTTTGTTTTAAGGTGGAAGAAAAAATGATTAGAAAGTCGCAATTAACAGAAGAAAACAAGAAATTGAAAAGAAAATTATTTATTTGGAACATATCGGGGTAAGCATTAATTCTTCAGTTAAAGAAAAAGAAATCGCTGCGGAAAAGTTTTTAAATGAACATCCTGATTACAATCTTTATGAAGTTAGTGACACCATCAAAATCAATAGAGGAACCTTATACCACCACCTTTATACAAGAGTGGAAAAACCTTGGTATGTTGAAAAGATGGAAACTTTATCAAAAGAGGTAATTGAAGTGTTTGAAGAATCTAAAAGACTATATGGTGCAGAAAAGATAGTCCTCGCTCTGAAAAGAAAAGGGATTACAACTGACAAAAAAATGGTTCTAAAGATAATGAGGGAAAATAAGCTAGAGAAAGCCATCGTCGTTAAAAAGAAGAAACCCACTATTAATTCTTGGAAATATAAAAATTTTAAGGATTTAGTGAATAGAGATTTTAAACAAGAAGCACCAAATAAAGTTTGGACCAGCGACTTTGCCGAAATAAAAGTTAGAGGAGTTAAATTCTATCTATGTATCATCTTGGATTTATATGCAAGAATGGTCGTTGGGTGGCGATTATCTCATAATAAAAACGAGAATTTAGCCATCAATACATTCAAGGATGCATTTGAAAAACGAAACGAACCTAGGGATTTGATTTTTCACTCGGATAGAGGAGCGGAATATACTTCCAATAATTTTAGAAAACTATTAGAAATGCTGGGTGTCCAACAATCATTTTCTAGGCCTGCTTCTCCAAATGATAATGCCTGTACCGAAGGTTTTATTTCTAGACTAAGAAGAGAAGAAATCAATGTCATCATTGAAAGATATGAAAATTCTATGGTGATGCGAGAGTATTTAAGTCAATATTTCAATTTCTATAACAATAAAAGAATTCATACATTTAATAATGGTCTAACCCCAAAAGAAAAAGAGGATGAATATTACCAAAATCACCCTCAAAAACAGCCATAATTTTTTATTTATCTATAAATAAAGCCGGAATCTATGTTCAATTCCGGCATACTGTACGTTTGGAAATGAGCGAAAGAAATAATACAATTTTCGTTTTCTTTGAAAAAATGGTACAACACCAGGCAAAATGGTACAAACTAATTCTTAAAATTAGTTGTTGATAAAGGATAAAGTTTCTTAAAGATATCTATGTATTTATCTTCTTTTGAAGTCATAGCCATGAATGTGCTATCAAATGCATCAATTTCCAAAACGGCTAGTGGGTGTTGTATTGTTGACTTATTATCGTCAAATAAATGCGGCCTAGGATGCTCATCGCCAATTCCCGGTAATTCTTCAACTAAAATCTTATCTAATGATATGGTTGAATAAAATAATGAAAATACGGCCCAAATCCATTGAACATCGTCTTTTTCCAGCCATGTCATGAGTTCTTTGTGAGTACAAATGAAGCATTCGGAGTTATTTGCAAGAAACAAATCAAATTCTTGATCAATGCTATAAGCTTCGATGTCTGTAACTAACCATTTATAATCATCTGGTATTTGAAGTTCTTTAAATAGCGACCTTAAATGAGTATAAGATTTACAATCATTAATAGAAATTAAACGTTTCATGTTTAAATCATATCATCTACTTTGATGATGAGTGAAATAAAAACAGTACTGACATTGTATCAATACTGTTGTTTGCATTTGGTTGCGGAGGGTGGATTTGAACACACCGACCTCCAGGTTATGGGCCTGACGAGCTACCACTGCTCTACTCCGCGAGATTGTGGTAGCTCGTCGGCCACCAACACTGGAGTTAACAATTTTTATTTGCGGTTTTTGCGTCGAGCGTTTTCACTCTTCACTTTTCTCTTAAGAGATTTCTTTAAGAAAAATTCTCTTTTACGAGCTTCTTGGATAGTTCCAGCTTTGTTAACTTGACGTTTAAATCTGCGTAATGCATCATCTAAACTTTCGTTTTCACGAACTACAGTCTTTGGCATTGCTGTCACCACCTTTCCGCTTACTAAAAAGCGCCTTGTATATTAAAACACAGAGCGCCTTTTTATGTCAACCTTAATTATTAAATAATTCTCGGTTATTTATATGTTTATAAGATTTTTGTGCCGTTAGAAGTACCGATACGATTAGCGCCAGCTTCCACCATCGCTAATAGATCTTCATGGGTTCTCACTCCACCTGAGGCTTTCACGCCCATTTCTGGTCCGACAGTCTGACGCATTAGGGCCACATCGTGCACAGTGGCGCCTCCTGTAGAAAAGCCTGTACTTGTTTTGACAAAATCAGCACCTGCTTTTTTCGCGGCTAAACACGCTCTTACTTTTTCTTCATCGGTTAATAAGCAAGTCTCGATAATTACTTTAAGAATTCTGGAACCGGCGACTGATTTTAATTCACGAATTTCTTCTTGTACATAATCATCATGTCCGGCTTTTAACATACCGACATTAATAACCATATCAATTTCATCGGCTCCTTCTTTGATGGCTAATTGGGCTTCTTCAATTTTGGTTTTTGTTAAATTCATTCCCAAAGGGAATCCAATGACCGTGCAGACTTTGACATCACTATCTTTTAAGCATTGTGCCGCTAAAGGGACATAGGCAGGATTTACACAGACCGACATAAAAGAAAATTGTTTGGCTTCTTCACAAAGTTTGACAATTTGTTCTGGTGTGGCATCTTGTTTTAAAAGGGTATGATCAATTAATTTGTTATATTGCATAAAATTATCCTCTTTCCCATTATAACAAAAAAGAAAAGGTCTAACGACCTAATCTTTATTCTTGCTCGGCTTTTTTGCTGGCTTTCTTGGCTGGCGCTTTTTTCGCGGGAGCTTTTTTGGGTTCTTCTTTAACAACTTTACCGTTTAAATAAACAGGTTTGCCATTATAATAACCACATTTTGGACATACTTGGTGAGATTTAATCATTTCACCACAATGTGAACAGGTCACAAGACCAGTAACATTTAATTTGAAATGGGTACGTCTTAATCTTTTTCTTGTTTTGCTAATTCGTCTTTGTGGGACTGCCATAGGGGTTTCCTCCTTGTTTACAACGCTACTAATTATATTAGTTGGTCAAGACTAGTGTCAATACTTTTTAGACAAGTTATAAATAAACGCAATTTATTTAGATATAATCATACTTTTTTGTAGTTTGATTTTTATTTTTTGGCCAATTTTTTGTTCATTATCCGCGATTTTAACATCAATATAGTTGCTTGTGTGGCCAATGTTATAACCACCATCGTATTTCTCAATTAATACTTCAACTTCTTTATCAATGAATTTATCAGTGTAATTGTTCCATAATTCCTGACTGAGCTTAAGTAATGTGTCCACGCGTTGAGCTTTAATTTCTGGTTTAATTTGATCAGGCATATAAAATGCTTTGGTATTTTCTCTTGCGGAAAAAGGGAAAACATGAAGCATATGGAAGCCACATTGTTTGATGAAAGTCACGGTTTCATTAAATTCTTCTTCTGTTTCACCGGGGAAACCGACAATAACGTCTGTCGTTAAAGCAATATCGGGATTTGCTTGTTTGATTTTATCAATTTTATTTAAAAATTCTTCGGGATTATATTTTCTATTCATTCTTTCTAAGACGGTTTTTGAACCCGATTGAATAGGAATATGGAGATGTTTTGCTAAACAATCATTATCTTTTATTAATTGAATTAATTTGTCATCAATTTCACTTTCTTCTATAGAAGATATTCTTAATCCTTGGATATGAGGAATTTGGCATAATTCTTCCACTAAGTCAGAAAAAGAAGTGTTTTGTAAATCTTGTCCATAGCCACCGACATGAATACCGGTTAAAACAATTTCTGGATATCCTTTTTCCACTAAATAGGTGGCTTCTTTGATGACGTCTTCTTTATTTCTACTACGCATTTTTCCTCTTCTTAAAGGAATCAAACAATATGAGCAAAAATTATCACAGCCATCTTGAATTTTTAAATAAGCACGGACATTTTCACAAAAAGAAGTGATGCCCATCTCTTCGTATTGAAAACGACGGGTGTTTTGGTCCACTTTTATTATTTGTTTTCCATTGGTTTTAAATTCATTAATAAGAGACACTATTTCATTGCGATGATTAGTGCCTATGATGATGTTGGCCTGAATATCATTAACAATATAAGAAGCATTTCCTTGTGAATAACAGCCCATCACCACACTGATAGCGTGGGGGTTTTGTTTCATCATTTTACGAATGTGTTGGCGGGATTTTTGATCTGCAGTCGCAGTAACACTACAAGTGTTAATAACCACCACATCCGCTTCCTCTTTGTTACATTCTTCCCATCCTTGACGATTAAAAGCATCTCGCAAAGAGGCACATTCATAAGAATTAACCTTGCATCCTAAAGAAATAATTTTATATTTCATATTCATTTATTTTTCTTGATTAAATCCAACATTTTGGATGAAATAAAGCCATTATCATATAAAGATTGAATAAAACCTTCTCTATCATTAGCGAAAAATTTATCAATGACAGGTGTGATTCTTTCTAACATATGACTTGTCGTTGGACGTTTTAGATATTTATCAAATAAAACAATTTTAATATCGAGTCTACCTTGGGCATTGACGATATAAATCGTATTTGTGTCGTAATGGAAATAAGCTACTTCTTTACCATTGGTTCCCACTTTGACGAGGTGAGTGAAAAACGAATTAAATAAATCTGGACCATATAAATCAAAAGGATCAATACATGAATTGACAAAATTATCCTGCAAATTACTATATGGCTCGCTTAAAAGTTTTAATGGTTCGTTCGTGTAAATTTGATTTAAAGCACGTGGAAAAAACGGGATATAAATCTTCATGTTATTACTGGAAAAGTATGGTAAATCAACAAGTCTTTCTTTTAATGAATCAAGGAAGGCTGGAACATCTTGTTTTTGTTGATATTCATCAAGTGATTTAACTTCCGCTTCGATGGTTTGTTTGTTTAATAAACCAGTAATAATAATATTGGCCCGCATAATATTAAAATCATTGCCTTCACTATCGTATAAGAAAGAGAATTTGTTTATTTTACCGAGCTCATGACGGTGTTCCATGAAAAAAGAAAATTCTTCGGTATTTTCAATACCTTTTCTTTCTTTTTGTTTGGCTTCTAATAATTCAAATAAGTTCATATTATTTTTCTAACATAAATCCGGCAACGCTTAAAGCATATATTGCCGCGGTTTCACTTCTTAAAATACGTTTTCCTAACGAAACAGGTTTAAATTTTAGAATATTTCCAATATATTCGGCTTCAGAAGGAGAAAATCCTCCTTCGGGACCCACTAAAAAGGAAACGCTTTTATGACAATCTAACAATGCATCAAAAAGGTTTGTAGTATTTCCAGCTTCTTTTTCATATGCAAAAAGATTTAAATCACATAATAATTCTGGTTTAATTTCTTTTATTGTATAAACACCGATGATTTCTGGAATGACAGAGCGATGAGATTGTTCGCTAGCTTCTTTAGCAATCTTTTGAAATCTTTCCAATTTGCGATTAATTTCTTTTTCATCCCATTTCACCACACAGCGTTCTGTAGATAATAAAACAATCCGTTTTACTCCTAATTCAGTGGCTTTTTGGACCACTAAATCAATCTTATCTCCTTTCGCAAGGGCATAAAATAATGTCACATCATAAGGTATTTCACTATTTGTGGATAAGGGATGATTTATTTTTATATCAAAAGAAGAAAAAGAAATGATGGAAGCATTATAAACGATGCCGTTAATAACGACTTCGATTTTATCACCAATTTTCATTCTCATTACATGAGATATATGATGTATATCCTCATCACTAAGAATTATTTTTTGATCATTTAATTGTGCAAAATATCTTTGCATTAACGGACAAATTCTCCTTTACCATCTTTTAGATTTGGCAAGAATAAAGCAATAACACCAAATAAAATATTGATGAAATATGAGATAAATAAGGGGATTAAAAAGCTCCATAAAGCCGGCATCTTAGCGGCAAAAAATAAAATACATCCTAATCCACCGATAAAAAGAAGATTAGAAATTAACCAAATAAATCCCGCTCTTAAATATTTCATATAGAAAAATTGGATGCCAAAAGGACCTAACAAGCTGGAAAATAGACAAATAAGTGATCTTCTAACTGGTTTAAATTCCTTAAATTCGGGATTTTTTAAATCTATTTCGCTAGTAATTTCAACGGTTTCACTACTGACACCTTCTAGTGGTTTTAAAGTCCCACAAATAGGACACATATCTTTATCAAATTTAGTAATTCTGGCTCCACAATTTTTACAATTTGGCATATGATACCTCAAACTTTCATTGTTGCTGTTATTTAATATTTTACCCAATTATCCTTTAAAAGGATAGAAAAACAAAATTAAAAAAATAATATCGGGAAATAATTAAATAAAAATAGGTTAATTTATTTTTTCAGAGATTTGAAAAGAATTAAATCTTCCATTGTGGTAATTTTAAAGTTTCTTTTTGATCCTTTTACCAAGTGAATATCAAACCCACTTTCGAAAACTAATTTACAATCATCAGTGATTTCAAAATCCTGATTTTTTAACGATTGTGCATGTTTGATGATGTCATATTTAAATGTCTGTGGGGTTTGTTCTAAAAACATTTCACTACGATTGGGAATATCATTGATAAAGTCGTTGACCGAATGCACCACGGTATCAACTGACGGAATCGCTGTCACTACTGCACCATATTTTTGACATTCAAGAATATTATCAGTAATGATTTCTTCACTCACTAATGGGCGAGCACTATCGTGAATGATAATAACATCATTGGGATTAGCACTAATAGCGTGCAGCCCATTTTCCACCGATTCACTACGCGTAGCTCCACCAGGAACAATATCAATGACTTTATCAAATGATTCTTCTAAACACCACTGTCTAACAAAATCGACATAATCTTTATTGGTGACGATATAGATTTGATCAACTAAATTATGTTCTTGAAAAGTTCTCACAGAATAAAACATTAATGGGGTTCCATCGACATCCAAAAATTGTTTTGGGACATCCGTTTTTCCCATTCTGGTTCCATTTCCACTAGCAAGAATAAGAGCGATATTCATTTTCTTCTTTTCAATAAATTTTCTATTTCTTAAATCATAATACAATTTTATTGAAGGACATAAAACTTTATTTTTGGACGCCGGACACTTCTAACCAATTGAGTATTTATTTTAAGAAATAATCGTGTATAATATTGCAAGTGTCGCAAAACACCAGGTGGACCGCTAACTCAATTGGTTAGAGTGGTCGGCCCATAACCGATATGTTTCGGGTTCAAGTCCTGAGCGGTCCACCAAACCATTTAAAAGGAGAATTACCCAAGCGGTTGAAGGGGTCGGTCTTGAAAACCGATAGGGGATGCAAGTCCCGCTGGAGTTCGAATCTCCAATTCTCCGCCAAAAACGAAAAAAAAACACCTTAATGGTGTTTATTTTTATATTTTTTTGAATTAATTAAACATCAATCGCGTTATCTTTATCGATTTTGGTTTCTTTCTTTTCATCTTCTTCATCTTTGAAAGTATCACAAGCGGCTTTACCAAGGGATTGGCCAGCGGATCCAAAAGATTTACCGGTTTCACTCCAAACTTCTTTTAATTTGGAATTACCATTCTCATCCACTTTTTCTTCGTCATCAAAAGTGACTTTTCCAGTTGTCCAAAGGGCTTTACCAAAATTTTTAAAAGCACGTCCTGTTTTTTTACCAAAATCTTTCCAACTATCTTTCTTTGACATTTTCATTCTCCCAATATAAGGCGCCATTTATAAAATGTTTACTCCAAGCCTTTTCACTATGTCCCATATTATTATCCACCACTAATTTGATATGGTTATCATCATATCCAATATCTTTGAGATAATTATACATTTTGATTGTACCGGGTAATATCTTTATGTCTAAATCTTTATTTCCGGAATAAAAATAGAATTTTTGTTCATTAATGGTAAATGGGCGATTTTTAATTTCATCTCGATATTCTCTTTGTTTTAAAACAAAGAATGCAGGTGAAAACACGAGAGCGAAAGAGAAAATCTCGGGATGTAAAGAGACAATGTCAAAGGAACATAAACCACCCATTGAACTACCTCCAAAGGCGGTATGATTTCTATCTGGCAAAGTTTTGAAATATTTATCCACAAGTGGTTTTAAAGTATTGATGATAAAATCGGCATATTGTTCACCATGTGTTTCAAAACTGACATTTCTTCTCGTTTTAATATGCGCTTTTGTTATCGTATATTCTTTCATGCGGTTATAGGGATTTTTGGGGCAATCAATACCCGCGATAATGAAAGATTGATGACCACTTTTAATTAGTGCATGCATATGTTCATCAATATCCCATTCACCATAGGCGGTCAGATATTTATCAACAGCGTTTTGTACATCGCTCATATACATAACAGGAAAAGACTTTTGCCCATCATAATCTTCTGGTAAATAAACACGGGCCATCCGCTTTGTTTCAAAAGGGAGTCCAGTGTCAATTTCAAAATTATACAAAGCCCCATATTTAATAGCGTTTGGGACACCAGTGTATTTGACAAAAGGACCAATTTGCGATGGATATGAGTTTGTTTTCACATAAAAAGTATAACTTTTCATATTGTAATTCAAAATAAAAATGTGTATTCTTTTTTATGCCGCGTTTGAATAATATGAAAGACAAGGCACAAATGGGTCTGTAACTCAGCTGGGAGAGTACCTGATTTGCATTCAGGAAGTCGAGAGTTCGAGCCTCTTCAGATCCACCACTTGGCTGAGTAGCTCAGTTGGCTAGAGCAGGAAGTTCATACCTTCAAGGTCGCTGGTTCAAGTCCGGCCTCAGCTACCAAATTGAATATTAGGATTGATTAAATCAATCCTTTTTATTTTGCTTTCCCTTTCTTAAAAACGACATAATGCTGCTCGATGTATGTTAAATCAGAAAATAAACGGCTCCACCATATGGAAATACGTTTTCTGTTGAATTCATAATTCTTGGATTCTTTACGAACAGTTTTTGGAGCGAATTGCAAAGGTCCGATATGTGGATTATCTAAAAAATCCCATTCCTTCGTTTGAATGTATCGTAAAACTTGTTCACGCGATACCACAGTCGCCACTTTGTTTGGTTCGTAATGGAAAATATAATCCGCGACAATGCCATCTGTGGCTTTGCCATCAAAGGTGACCTTTTCAATGACTTTTTGGATGATTGTTTTATCGGCGTTCATCTTTTCGTTGAATTTTTTCACGATTTCTGGGCAATATTCCACTGCGGTACTTTGACGGAACACTCTTTCACCGCTTCCATCTAAGGTATTGTCACCCCAGAATAGATAGCGCATTAAATTGAGTGCTTCATTATCAACTCCAAGTGAAGATAGAAAAGCGATAAAACTTTCTAAATTTTCTTCGTGTAAGGTGTGGGAATCACCGGTTTTCATTGAAATGAATTTCTTTTCACCTTTATAAATGACATAGAAATCGGGTTTACGAAAATCGTTGATAATCTCACTCCTTACTATTTCTTCATCGTCTAATTCGCCGTAGATCGCTCTCATAAAAGCGCGAGCGTCTTTGTGCATATCTTTTATTTTGGTGCCATCAAGAAGATAGACGAATGTTTTTTCTTGATAACGTCCTAAATTGTAACCCATAATTTTTTACCTCCTTTTGGGTTTTCTCTACTAATTTAATAGGGAGGAAAATGGCAAATTTACCAAAAATTTTTTTATTTTTTTATTTTTTTAATGAGTTACAACAAAGTTGTAAAAAAAATCGAGATTTTTCTCGATTCTTCTTTTCTTAAAGATTAATTATTTGGCTTTTCCTTGATTAGCGACAGCGGTCATTTTCGCTTTTAGGGCTTCTTGATCACCTAAATAATATTTCCTGAGGAATTTACCATTATCATCTAATTCATAGACAAGTGGTACACCAGTAGGAATATTAACTCCGATAATTTCTTCATCACTTAAATTTTCAAAATATTTCACTAAAGCACGTAAGGAATTACCGTGCGCGGCGATGATGACTCTTTTACCCGCTAAGATGTTAGGTAAAATTTCTTGTTCATAATATGGAACCGCACGGGCAATAGTATCTTTTAAAGATTCCGTCAAAGGTAATTCTTCTTTGACATCACGATAGGGAGTTTGTCTCGCGGGGTTTCTTTCATCTTTTGGTTCTAAGGCTGGTGGTTGTACATCAAAACTACGACGCCAAATTTTTACTTGTTCTTCACCAAACTTAACCGCGGTTTCTGCTTTGTTTAAACCTTGTAGAGCACCATAATGACGTTCATTTAAACGCCAAGTCTTAATAACAGGAAGCCATTCTCTATCTAAACCTTGTAAAGTGTAATTTAAGGTATGAATCGCTCTTTTTAAATAAGAGGTATAGCAAAGATCAAAATCATATCCTTCTTCTTTTAATAAAATGCCAGCGGCTTTGGCTTCTTCAACGCCTTTGGGGGATAAATCAACATCGGTCCAACCAGTGAAACGATTTTCTAAATTCCATTCCGATTCCCCGTGGCGTAATAACACTAATTTTTTCATTTTTTTACCTTCCTAATGTAATCACTTCGTCTATTATTCTATTGAGCAAAGATAACTTTTTCAACAAAAAGCACCTAAAGGTGAAATTTAAAATCGCATTTACGACACGAAAAGTGGTTATTTGTAGTTTCGATTATTGCTCCACCACATTTAGGACATTTCCGATTTTCAATTGCATAGCGGATGTCATCGTGCCTATCGTTTCTTTCTTGTTTTATTTTTTCAATGTTTGCGAGATGACTTTCCATAGAAGCATCACTTTCTTTATAGAGAAGACACTTATAAATGGAATCAATTTCATCATTAGTTAAATTCCTTTGATTTGGATATTCATTAACAAAAAGAGATAAATCAGAAATGTTAATAACATTTTCATCGGGAAAATATGGAGCGTTATCTAAGGTGAAAATAACACCAGATATTATTTCTACATTGGGGCCTAATATTTTTCTGACAATCCGGACATGACTATTATTTTGTAAAAGAGGGTTATGGATATTAATTTTCTTGCCTTTGATGATTTTATACCAAATGGTATCGTGAGCATCGCCATGAATCTCACCATAAAGGGATTTACTTTCCAAAATAAAAACACCATGTCGATTGATAAAGATATGGTCTATTTGGTGTGTCATACCATTATTACCTTCTAGAGTGAGATTATTAATAAGACGAAAATAATCTTTTTCTTTCTCTAGTAAGGCAATAACTTTTTGTTCGCCTTTATCTCCACGTGATTTTTTTGACATAATTTAATTATAAGGGTGAAAAAAACTATGGATAAGAGATATCAAGTAATCTATCAAATATTTGTCAGAAATTATTCTAAAAAAGGGACACTAGAAAAAGTTCGTCAAGATTTAAAAAGAATCAAAGATTTAGGTGTTGATATTATCTATTTAACGCCCATTCATGAAATAGGCTTTAAGAAAAGGAAAGGCAAATGGGGCTCACCATATGCGATAAAAGATTATTTTTCTATCTCTTCTGATTTAGGAACATTTGAAGATTTCAATAATTTGGTAAACGAAGTCCATCACTTAGGAATGAAAATTATTTTAGACATGGTTTTTAATCACACTTCTCCGGATAATGTATTGGTCAAAGAGCATCCAGAATATTATTTTTATAAAAACGGAAAAAGAGGAAATCGCGTCGGTGATTGGTCCGATATTGTTGATTTAGCCACGGATAGAGAAGATGTTCAACAATATTTAATTAATGTTTTGTCTTTTTGGCGGCAAAAAGGGGTTGATGGCTTCCGTTTTGATGTCGCTAGCACAATTCCCTTATCTTTCTTTTTAAAAGCCCGTGAAGCGCTTGGAAACGATGTCTTTTTGCTTGGTGAATCGGTGGATAAAGGTTTTGGAAGATATTTGCAAAGCATCAACGCGACATATGTTGATGATGAATCATTAGGCCAAGTAATGGATTGTTTATACAATTATAACTACCTCAATGAAATGATTAGCTATCTACATAAAGAAATACCATTAGATGATGTCGTTGATAAAATCGAAGATGATGGAACGCAAATTGTGCGCGTTAATTGTTTAGAAAATCACGATAAAGAGAGATTTGCGTCTTATTTTGATGATGAAAACAAGATGTGGGAATGGGTGGAATTTATATATCGATTAAATGGACACGCATTCATCTATATGGGACAAGAATATGGTTTAACACATCGGCCCGATCTTTTTGAAAAAGACCCTGTGATATGGGATAAAAATGAAGAATGTTATCAAAAATATCAAAAATTAAATGAATGGAAGCATCATCAGGATGATTCTAAAGCCACGATAAAAAGAGAAAATAATTTCATATTTATTGACGGAAAGGGCTATAAATTATAAGAAAAATGGACGTGATTTGATTCACCAATAAATGCAAACTTTTTCTCTTGCTACTATTTTATAGTGAGTGCTATAATAACATGCGCTGTGATGGTTCCTTAGCCAAGTTGGTAAGGCAATTGACTGCAACTCAATGATCGCTGGTTCGAATCCGGCAGGAACCTCCAATCGAAGGTTTCAAACTTGGCTGCAAGAAAAATCTTCACATAATGCGCGCCTCTAGCTCAACTGGATAGAGTGTCAGACTACGAATCTGGAGGTTACGAGTTCGATTCTTGTGAGGCGCGCCAAAAAGAAAAAATTCCCTTGGCTTTCAAGGGTTTTATTTTATAGTCACGAAGAGTCTTTGTTTCAAATCCTGGTCGGGACGACAGGATTTGAACCTGCGACCTTCTGCTCCCAAAGCAGACGCGATACCAAGCTACGCTACGTCCCGAGATATTCCCCTATATCTAATAAGTATTTGCGAGTTTTTATGATTACGATATAGGTTTATGGTGTTTCAAGCCTTTTCAATGGGGCTTAAAATCACGCTTAAATAATATAAACTTTATCAATTTAGATTGCAACATTGATTTTATTTATAAAAACCCGTCCCACAAGCATGACAGGTTTTTATGGTTTTAAAATAACTTGCTGTCTATATTTCTTGTTTATTAATCCCACTATGCCTTCCTATTTTTTCAAAATATATTGCCATTTTTAAAGTGGCAGTTTATAGTGTTTTCAAATATGAAAAACAAAGCATTATTTACGAGTATTTTAGTAGGAATTTCCTTATCTACATTAGTCGGTTGCCAACAAAAAGATAATCGCATCCGTTTATCTTTTGGTTCACCACTGGCGACTGAAGCGACGGAATTAACATATGCCGAATTAGTGGCCCGTATGGATAATGGGGAAAATATGATCGTTGTCACCTATGATTCCATTTATTCCGCGGATTGCTCTTGCTGGACCAATTTTAAGAAAATTGTCGATAAATATGTCGATGATAACGACACAATTATTTATCAAATTGACCGTAACGAATTTGAGGGACATGAAGAAAATTATGGCCTCACCTTATTAAAAGAAAATAGCAACCCCACTTGTTTTATTGCTAGCCACGGGGAAGTGAAAAATGAATATCGTGCGGGTAGCAAAAATAATGAAGCTATTTTTAAAACCGAAGACGGTTTCTCTTCCATTATTAAAAAAGTGACAAAACCCGCACAAATAATGCTCGTAAATAGAGATTATTTAAGAAACGCGATTGATTCTGGTGATAAATTAATTGTTTATCAAGCCAGAAATGCTTGTGGTGATTGCAATTATTGCACACCTAATTTCCTTTTACCTTATAGTGATAACAATGAATTAAAAACCAAAATCTTTTTAATGGATTTACAAGTTCCTGGTATCTATTATGATGCGGAAATGAATATGGATACTGAAACATATGCCGCTTATAAAAATGAATATCAAATGACAGAAGCCACAAATGCGAAATATGGTTATATCACGGGTGTGGTTCCTACTTTCCAAGTTTGGGAAAATAAAGAATTAAAAGATGCTTGTGTTTATTTTAATGATTCATTAACAAAAGTCGATGATAAATGGGTTGTTGATACCACTTATTACACTAGTGAACGCGTTGGTAATTTAGCTTATACCAACACCGTTTTAAAAGGAAAAGTAGTCGCTGATGAAGATGTCTTTATTTGGGGCGATAATGGTTATTGGAACCAAGACGCCGCGGCCAAAGAACATAACCCCATCTTAGAAAGTTTCTTAAATTATTACGCTAAATAATTTTTTGATAAAATTTAAAAATTTTATTTTTAAGAAGAGATAACAACTCTTCTTTTTTATTTTCATCAGTAAAAGAATATTTAATGGAATTGGTTAATAATTGTTCCACTTCTTTTTGGGATAGTTGAAAAGTTTCTACCATATATTGAAATTCTTTTATGACATCCGTTTGTGAGACAGTCATATTATCACTATTGATGGTCACTGGTATTCCTAATTCCATGAATTTTCTTAATGGAACATCTTGATAACATTTAAGTGATTTAGTTTGTAAATTACTGGTGGGACAAAATTCAAAACAAATGTTGTTCTTTTTCACAAAATCCACGGTTTGATTGTCCAAAGATAAATGGACTCCGTGTCCAATTCTTTGTGCACCATTAGCAATCGCCATCATAATTTCATCACTGCCAGTGGCTTCGCCAGCGTGGATGGTAATATTTAGTCCATATTCCTGGGCTTTTTGGAAAATACGAGAATAAAAAGATGAAGGATGTAATCGTTCTGCGCCCGCTAAATCAACCGCCACTACTTTGCTACCTTTTAATTTATGGGCAACTTCAATAGTTTCTAAATTAGTTTGTTCATCGGCGTGACGCATGCAACACAAAATGATATTAGCGTCAAAACCCGGACAATCTTTTAAGGCTTTATTTAATCCCTTTAAAACCGCTTCCACAACTTGTAGTTGTTTGAGACCTTTTTGTAGATGTAATAAAGGAGCGAAACGGATTTCGGCATAAATATAACCCAATTTATATAATCTATGGACAAGAGAAGAAGTTGCATATTCTAAAGATTCGGCATCTTGTAAGAGCAAAAGAGGAAAATCAAACCTCTCTAAATATTCTTCTAAAGAAGAACAATCTTTTGCAACATATATATTTCTTGGAAATTCTTTTCCTAAATCAATATTATTTTTCTTTCCTAGATAAAGGAAATCTTCTTCACTTAAAGAACCATCAAGATGGAGATGAATATCAATCATGATAATCCCCTTCACTACTTAATAATATTAATGATGGTTTTGCAAAAATAGATTCGTCCACAACAAAGGAAGATTCGTTGATTTCTTGATAATCAAAGATTCTTTTGAAAATATCTATTTGGTTACCATCAAAATATCCTGATTTATTTTCTTTGCGGTAATAATGCATTGGCACCACTAATCGTGGTTTGATGAGATCCGCTAATTGTCTTAATTCTTCTGCGGAAATGGTATAAAAACCATTTATCGGAGCAAAAACGATATCTAATCCTTTTAATTTCTCGAGAATTTCTTCTTTGGGAATGCAGCCAATATCACCCAAATGGGCAATTTTATATCCTTCCAACGTAAAAATATGGATGGTATTTAAGCCACGTTTCTCACCATTATGGTGATCATGAGGAACAATGATTTTTTCCACTTCTATTTGTTCTTGGCAAGGAAAAACTTTGATAAATTCAACGGCGTCGTGATCAGCGTGATGATGCGAACAAAAACAATAATTTGTATTTACCATCGGCATTTGTAAGTTATCTACACCACGATAAGGATCAAAAATAACTGAGATTTTATCAGCAATAAATTGAAAACATGAATGTCCGTAATTAATAACTTTTAACATAACACCACTATTGTAACAAAAATCAGCCACCATAAATACTTCAATTTGATTTTTAATAAATAAATTTATTTTTTAGCGGGATTGCTATAAAATACAGGTTAGAAAGGAAATCATAGTATTATGGCAAAAAAGGAAAAGAAGGCAAAAAAAGGAAAAGGTTTGTGGGCTGAATTTAAAGAATTCATCAACAAAGGTAATGCATTCATGCTTGCTGTTGGCGTCGTTATCGGCGGTGCGTTCTCTGCGATTGTTAACGCGTTCGTCAATATCTTGATGTCATTAGCTACATGGGCAGTCCCTGGAGGCTTAGCAGGATTGGTTACCGTTTTGCCAGCCTTAAATGATGCACAAAGAGGTTTAAATGAAAGTTTAGGTTTAGGCGGCTCCTTTGCAAAAGGTGAATTACAAACTTTAGCTACTGCATTAGCCAACGACACATATGGTGAAGCTGTTGTTGCCGCTAACCCCAACTTAATCGAAAGTGTTAAAGGCACTATTACTGCTAATTACACCTTACACGGAACAACCTACACATATAATATGCGTGCTGTTATTGACTGGGGTGCGTTAATCAACGCCGTTATTGCTTTCATTATTATTGCTATCGTTTTGTTCATCATCGTTAAAGTTGTTAACACAGTACAACGCAAAAACGAAGAAATTAAAGCGAAAGCTCAAGAAGCTTATTACGAAAAACATCCTGAAGAAAGACCAGTTCCACCAGAACCAGGCAAACCTGCTCCAACCGATGTTGAATTATTAGCAGAAATTCGTGATTTGCTAAAAGCGCAAGCAAAATAACAAATTTATGATGATTAAGGCTGTGAATTTCACAGTCTTTTTCTTTGCTTGGTAAAAGAAAATCCCCTTTATTAAGGGGATGTTTTCAATTTGAGGATTAATTAGATTTTATCGTTAGAACCTAAGACATCAATAATCTTATGTTTGACGATGGCTTTGACATATTCTCTACCTTGTCCAACATATTGACGAGGATCAAAGTGATCTGGATGTTCTTCAAAATGTTGTCTGATACCAGCGGTCATCGCTAAACGAAGGTCACTATCGATGTTGATTTTACAAACGGATAATTGCGCAGCGTGACGTAATTGTTCTTCGGGAACACCAACCGCGTCCACTAATTTGCCACCATGTTCGTTGATTATTTTCACATATTCTTGGTTAACAGAAGAAGAACCATGGAGGACAATGGGGAAGCCTGGTAATCTCTTGCTCACTTCTTCTAAGATGTCAAATCTTAATGGAGGAGGTAATAAGATACCGGTTTTGGGATCTCTTGTACATTGTTCTGGTTTGAATTTATAAGCACCGTGAGAAGTACCAATAGCAATAGCTAAGGAGTCGCAACCTGTGCGTTTAACAAATTCTTCAACGTCTTCTGGACGTGTATATGATTCGTTTCCGTGTTCCACTTTTACTTCATCTTCAATACCGGCCAAAGTACCTAATTCAGCTTCAACGGTCACATATGGGTGTTTAGATGTATCGTGAGCGTATTCCACGACTTTTTTGGTTAAAGCGATGTTTTCTTCAAAAGATTTGCTGGAAGCATCAATCATGACGGAGGTGAATCCACCATCGATGCAATCTTTACAAAGTTCAAATGTATCACCGTGGTCTAAATGTAAGACAATGGGGATACCGGTATCTTCAACAGCGGCTTCCACTAAATGTTTGAGATAACCCGCTTTGGCGTAATTTCTCGCCCCTTTACTACATTGAAGAATGACGGGGGAATTACATTCTTTCGCCGCTTCGGTAATGGCTTGGACGATTTCCATATTGTTGCAATTAAAAGCACCAATTGCATAGCCACCATCATAAGCTTTTTTAAACATTTCAATTGTGTTAACTAATGGCATAATTTTTCTTCCTTATTCGTTTTTATAGTAATACTTTTAAGTATTGCCAAACAATATGATAATATTTTTTCTTCCTTTTAGCAAAATAAATTATCTATCTATTTTTGGACCTTTTTGGTTAAATCATCATAAATTTTTTCATTGAAATAAGATTTATTTAAAGGAACGATAGAAACAATACCATGTTCGACTTGATAACAATCACTATCAGGGTGGCTATCATAACCTTTTTCTAATTTCCGATAGGCAAAGTAACCATCGCCTTCTTTTTCCATATATTGATAATCGTTTCGATAATATAAAGTACCAAGAGACAAACCTTTATATTCTTTAAAAGGGAAATTGACATTTAAAAGATATTCTTTACTGATTAATTCATTTTTCAAAATGAAAGCAAATACTTCATCAAATTTTTCTTCAATGACCGAAAAATCATCATATGGGGTAGAAAAAGCAATTGAAGGAACTCCAAACATCAAAGCTTGTTGAGCGGCGCCTATGGTACCACTATACATCGTGTCATAAGAGATATTTAAACCGTTATTACAACCAGAAATAACTAAGTCAAAATCAATATTTAAAAGCGATAATCCCATTGATACACAATCAACAGGTGTAGCATCACAGGAAAAGACATTTTTTTCTTCTTCTTTAATATGGATGGGATGACCAATAGTTAAAGAACATGATTTAGCGCTCATTGGGGAATCAGGTGCCACAATCACCACTGTGCCATATTTTTCTAATTTATCTTTTAATAGACGAATGCCATATGAATTATAGCCATCATCATTCGTTAATAATATCTTCATAATAATTTCTTCGCTTTCTTTAAGATGGGAATTTCTCTTTGCATCACTAATCTAGCCACGGGAGAGACATCCATATTTTCCATTAAGGCAATAGCCTTATCAATTGGTACCCAGATTAATTTTTCAATCATTGTCTTTTCATAATTATCGAGATTTTTACCAACATAAACCACCGTTTTGCATAGATAATAGAAATTTTTATTATGCCGATGAATGAGATTATAATAATCATCCACAATGCCAATCGGACAAATAATTTCACATTGATAGCCGGTTTCTTCTTTTAATTCGCGCAAAACGGCTTGTTTTGATGTTTCATTTTTATGAAAACCACCACCGGGCGTCTCATAATAATTACGGGATCCAAACATATCTTCCCCGTGTAATTTATTAAGAGCAATTTCGCCTTTTTCATTTATCAAAATGGCTCTTGCTACTTTACGAGTGTGGTCGATATATGTATAGGGAAATTCATTATCTTTGAAGTGCAAAATAGTTTTCATGTTTCTATTTTCTCTTATTTTCCTATAAAAGAAAAGACCTCATTAGAGGTCTAATCGGTTTTATTGACTGATTTTATTTTCCTTAATGACTTTGTCTTTTAAGAATTCGGGAACTTCTTCATAATCGACAAATTCTCTGTTAAAGAAGCCAGAAGCTTGGGTCAATGATTTTAATTGAGTGGCATAATCAATGATTTCCGCTTCAGGAATGAGAGCTTCGATTTCTTGACCATGTTCTCTTTCTTCGATGTTTTGAATACGAGCACGTCTAGTATTTAAATCACTTAAGACATCACCAGTATATTTACTTTCCACATTCACCTTAATGCGCATAATGGGCTCTAAGATGATGGGGTTACATCTCGCATAAGCATCTTTAAAGGCTAAGATACCCGCCATTTTGAAAGCTTGTTCATTACTATCGACGGGGTGATATTTACCATCAACTAAAACACCTTTCACACCGATAACAGGGAAACCGGCTAATAAGCCAGAATTGAGGGCTTCAAAGAAACCTTTTTCCACGGCAGGAAAATAGTTCTTTGGAACGGCACCACCGAATACTTCTTCGGCAAAGACATTTTCTTCGGATGGTTCAAAACGCATTTTGACCACGCCATAGAAACCACTACCACCAGATTGTTTGACATAACGGCCATCACCTTCGGCGGTCTTTTTAATGGATTCACGATAGACAATTTTCATTTGTTCGGTAGTCACTACGATTTTATAGACGGTTTTTAATTTGTCGATGACAAATTGGATGTGCGATTGAGAAACACCACCTAATAATAATTGTTTGGTTTCAATGTTACGTTTGACTTCCACACATGGATCTTCTAATTGGATTTTCGCTAAAGCGGGACCCATTTTCGCTTCATCATTTTTATTGGCCATGACAATGGCTTTAAAAATAACCGCGGTTGGATAATGGACTGGTTTATATACACAAGTGGCTTTGGGGTTAGATAATGTATCACCAGATTTCACTTTTTCTAAACGTGTAACTGCGGCAATATCACCAGCATGGACTTCGGTAATGGTATTAAGAGTTTTACCACACATTGAATAGAGCATGGAAATTCTTTGGGTACTACCATTGACAAAGACATCATCACCAGCGCGTAAGACACCAGAATTCACTTTAATTAAATTAATCGTGCCAGAATATGGATCAACGATGGTCTTAAAGACATAAGCTGAGAATGGTTCATCATCATTAGTGTCACGGGTGATGGGATTACCTAAATCATCAGTAGCTTCAAATGGTTTTAAATCCGCGGGGCTTGGTAAATAATCAACCAGCATTTCTAATAAGACTTCCACACCGATATTTTTGGTGATAGAGCCCACTAAAACGGGAACAATTTCACCAGATAATACTTCTTTTCTTAAAGCATCTTTAATTTCTTCTTTGGTGAATTCTTCACCCATAAAGAATTTTTCCAATAAAGCATCATCGGCTTTCGCCACTTCTTCCATTAAAGCGTTGTGTAATTCATCCGCTTTCGCTTTTTTATCAGGATAGACTTCCGCTTCTACCATCTTTTTGCCATCAAATTTATAGGCTTTGCAATCAACTAAATTGACAAATCCATCAAAGCCAGCATCATGACCTAATGGGAAACAGAATGGGATGGCTTGTTTACCTAATTGGGCGTGAATATCATCTAATACTTCGTCAAATTTGACATTTTCTTTATCCATCTTATTTAAGAAGATGAATGTGGGAACACCTCTTCTTCTTAAATTATTCCAGTGTTTGACAGTACCGACTTGGACACCGACAGAAGCATCTAATAATAAGACCGCACCTTTAACAATACGTGTGGCACCCATATATTCGGAAATAAAGTCATCATTTCCCGGAACATCGATGAGGTTGATTTTATATCCATTTCTTTCAATGGGGATAATCGCGGTTTGAATAGAAGCACCACGGGCTTTTTCCGCATCGGTATAATCGGATAAAGTATTTTTCTTTTCGACTTCTCCTTTATTAGGAATAAGTCCTGAAATAAAGGCTAAAGATTCCACCATACTGGTTTTACCAGAAGATTGGTGACCTAATAAAACAACGTTTCTAATTTTTGTAGCATCATAATTTGCCATAATTTATTCTCCTTAATTATTGTTATTTGTTTTATGTACGGAAATATTTTGAATAACGGCCTTTGGTAATCAGTTGAATACGGCCATCTTTTAATAAACGGGCTAAAGATTTTTCAATCGTCGCTTTGGAAGTGCTATATAAGACATTATTAACCACACTTTTACCAATCGGTGTGGAGCTATCCATGACAATTTTATAGACTTTTTCGTCGATATCGGCATCCATATTATTAATTTCCATAATATAATCCAATTTGCGATAAGCTTCTAAAATTCTCTTTAAGACGAAAGTCACAAAGGCGGTGTAATTATTTTCATTATCCGCCCAGCCCTTGGAAGAGGCTTCAAAAGCATCGATATATTCGTTGATGTGTTGTCTCATCAAATATGGAATCGCGAAATAATTATCGATATCATAACCAAATTTCTTTAATAAGAAATCAAGAATTAAACGTGAGACACGACCATTCCCATGGTTATAGGGGTGAATGCACATGAAATCGAGCATAAATGCCGCGATAAGAATGAGTTTATTACATTCTTCATCTTGTGCACATTGATTGAATTGATAAATTAAATTTTCTAATAAAGGCAAAACTTCTTCGGGAGCCGCGGACACAAAAATTGTACGGAATGTGCCGTCGGGTCTAGCTTCTTGAATATAGTTTTGTGAATCTTTAAATTGTCCACCAAATTCCGGATTGTAATCGCGGTAAATGTAATAATGAAGAGTGGAAATAAAACTACGATCAAATGGTTGATATTTATACACTTCATCGATTAAATCAAGAGCATTGTTATAACCACGAATCATATATTCTTGGAGGGTTTCCGCTGGTTCTTCACGATTGAAAATAGCCTCTAATCGACTTTCATCGGCATAAACAGAGCCGATAGCGTTAGATGCTAAAACATGTGATTGGCGGGCAATCTCTTTCAATTGATCCACTTTTTTCATTTTTTCAATGCCAAAGGTCTTACCCTTGTACATTTCAATGTAATTGAGCAAAGAAATAATGCTTGGCGTGGACATAGCCAAAACAGTTCCTTTTAAGTCAAACATTTTCATAAAGTATGAACCTCACTGAGTATATTATCTAGCAAAGGAAATATCATTGCAACTTAATTCGGTATTTTTTTAATTTTTTTACCGAGTTATTTTTCTAAAGCGTGATAATTACCGAAATAATTACCTATTTTTTAAATATTTATAAGGAATAATATGTTTTTCTTGTTTTTAAATAACGGTAATTGCACTATAAAAGAAATATGGATAAAGATGAATTAAGAAAAATAATCCTCCAGGAAAGAAAGAATATTGAAGATAAAGAGAATAAAGATGCTTACATCTGTCAAAAGATTATTTCTTCCATTCATTTTATGAATAGTAAAACGATTGCTTTTTATATGGCAAAAGATGGGGAAGCTGATATCATCACTGCAACTATAGAGGCCTGGAAATCAGGAAAAACCGTGGTTTTACCAAAAATTATCAATAACGAATTAAATTTTGTACTCTATCAACAAGGAGATACCTTATTAAGAGGGAAATTCAATATCTTGGAGCCAAAAGAAAATATCATTGTTCCTCCCGGAGATATCGATTTATTTATTATTCCTGGTCTGGCCTTTGATGAAAAATATCATCGCTTAGGGTATGGAAAAGGTTATTACGATCGATATTTAAAAAATGTTAATGCTTATAAAATTGGTGTTTGCTATAAAAAATTTCTTTTTAAAGAAATACCCTATAATCAAAACGATGTATTAATGGATGAAATATTAACAGAATAAAAAAGACTAGTTTTACCTAGTCTATTCCACTACTTTTGGATTTTGCCTTTGTTTTTGCCTTTAGAAGCGTGAACAAGAACGGTTCTTCCGGTGGATTCCGCTTTATCATTCACCCAAGCTTCAGCTTCCGCTTTGGTGGCGAATAATTTAATAACTTTATCACTGCCCGCTAAGAAGACTTGCCATTTGCCATCTTCTTTTCTTTTGCTCACGTGATAAGCTGCGTTCGCGGCTGGTCCTTTTTTCTCTGCCATATTAAAACTCTCCTATTTGTTTATTATTTTATAACAATAATCACAAAAATAAATACTTTTTCTTTCTATAATTAAAAATATTTTTCCATATAAAAAGACCCATTAAGGGTCTTATATATTTAATATGTTTTAAGATGCGGGGGAAATATAGCAGGAATAAGTGTGATTAGAATAAACTTTGTAATAAATGTCATAATTACCAGTTTTTACGACTTCGACATTATTACCGCCATATCCATCACTAACTAATTTCATATCACCATTAGCGAGGCCACCAGCGCTAGTTTCCCAACCGCTACTAATCCAGTCGGTGCCATTAGTTAATTTCCAGACATCACCTTTAGTGAAATGAACGTTTGTCACATAATATTCGGTGCCGTCACCACTATAGGCGCTATTGACGGACATAGCAACGCCAGAAGAAGTTGTCCAAGCACTACCACTAACGAATGATCCTTCACCAACAATATACCAAATATCACTGCTAATCGGGGCATCACCACCAGTTGTGCCACCAAATTGCGCGACAATATTGCCGTTATTATCCACTAAAACAGCGCTACGAGCACCAATCTTACTAATTTTTTCGTTATAAACATTCAATTCAGTATTGCCAAAATTGACATAGAAACGATAAGTTGTGGAGCCTAATGTACGATAAATCACCGCCGCATTATGACCAGTTTCACTACCAGCTTCAATAGGGAGAACTTGATAATTACCTCTAATTAAAGCGGGGGTTGTGGATTTGATTTTGGCGAATGCGGAGATATTTTTATAATGCGAACCTTCAGTAGCGGTTTGTTCAGAGGCGGATTTCACCACATTTGTGCTATTGATATCATCCCAAGAGACACTTGTGCCACTACCAGTGATTGAATAACCAGTTGTCATAGAACCATCACCGACTTGTCCATCCGCGGTCCATTTCATTGGTTGACGATAAACCAAATCAGCATAGCCGTCAGTCGCGGTTTTGCCTTGTAAATTACCAGTCATACCTAATTCATCACCATAATAAATCCAAGTACAACCAGGTAACATTAATTCGGTTAATTCCACTAAAGTGGACATCGTGTCTAATGTTTCATAATTAGAAGAAGTAACTTCGCCTTGGGCTTCTAAGCCATTAAGAGACCAAGTATTACCAGCAATACGGTTAATACATCTAGCAATATCATGGTTAGAAGTAAAGGCACCATTAATCATTGAATAGCCAGAACTAGAGGCACCAGTACCACTAGTACGATATTTGTTGTTGGTGTTTAAAACACCACGTAATGTCCAATTATCGCCATATTTAATGCTGCTACTAGAGCCAGATAAATCAGTATCAGAAGAAGCACTATATGGTGTGAGGCCACCTTCCCAGTTGATATCTTTATTAAGAGAACCATCAACGCCTAAATAGGAACATAATAATCCCCAATATCCACTCGTGGAATCGCCACCACTATAGCCGTGCCAGGCACGAGAAGCGATAGAAGTTAAATTGAAATAAGAATAAAAATCAAATAAAGAATCAAATCCTTCATAATATGGAGCAACGTGATAGGCGTGACCATCGAAATTCTCACCCACAATAAAGGCGTTAGGATAATCTTGCTTGATGGAATAATTTAATTCTTTCCAGAAATTCAAATTTTTCGTTAAATCGGAAGAATAATCACCACTAGCGGAAACATCGGAAATAACTGTATCTGTGGAGGCTACATCAATTTCATCTTTTAAGAAGATGTGTTTAACAGCGTCCATTCTGAAGCCATCAACACCAAATTCTAACCAGTTCTTCGCCATGAGTTCGACAGCAGTTCTGGTACCGACATAGGCATAATTTAATTCAGGCATTGAAGAACCAAATTTCGCGTAATAACTATAAACATGGTCGCCATATGGATACCAATATTTCGTTTCATTAATATCGGTGGCTTGTGTTTGATTATTACCCCATTGATAATAACCACGGTAATTTTCTTCTAATTGGGCAGAAGAAATGAACCAGTTATTAGAGGTAGAAGTATGATTAAGCACTAAATCCATGATAACCGCCATATGTTTTTCATGAGCGGCATCAATTAAAGATTTATAATCCGCTTTGGCGGTTTTACTATTGACCTTGCCTTCCTTAATAGCAGCAGGAGAAACACTACTACCGAATTTAGGATCAACAGCAAGATAATCGGAAATATCATATCCATGATATGAATCGGATAATTGAATTGGTGTGAGCCATAAGACATTAACACCTAATTCTTGTAAATAATCTAATTTTTGTTCAATGCCGTAGATATCACCAAAGCCATCACCATCGCTATCAGCGAAAGAAGACACCATGATTTGATAACCGACACCAGCACCATTAGTTAAGATATCTCCACCAGTTAAAAATTCAGGAGAAGTGGCTTGCACTGGTTTATCGTTCCAATCCGCATTGTTGTAATCATTTTTACCATATGTCACATTAGTGCCGTCATCATTGATAAATGGATCAACAATATCACCATTAACAGGAGGTGTTTTTGTCGGTTTTTGTCCATGGTCTTGTAAAAGGAAGACATGGTAAGAAGTCGTATTATCTTTATTCTTTAAAGAATAATCTTCTAAAGAAATATAAATATTGGAACTATCATTTTTCCAGAATCCGGAAGAAGAAGTACGGGATGCTGATTGAACAATTTGAATGCCAACTTCACTATCTAATGTAGTTTTTGCTTCATCAGCATAGAAATTAGTGGCTTTTCCACCCATGGTCTTGCTGCTAGCGTTCCAACCACCATCGTAATCTTTGGTTAAATCAATATCAGCGCAGACATAATTTAAATTATCAATTGTGGCGTTTCCAGTCGCACTCATGCGATCTGCGGAAGAAGTTCTTCCTTGCCAATCAAAACGATAACCTTCCCCTTCTTTGGGTTTATAAGGCCATGCCCAAACATCCCATTGGTCATAATAAGCATTAGAGGGATTAAAGCCAAGATAATGGACATATAAATGGTCTTTGACGGAAGTTTTGGCTAATTCTTCCATATATTCTCTTACTTCATCCGCATCATAGGTGGACGTAGAGGAAGAACTGCTGTTATTGGAACTTTGGGAAGAATTTTCACCACTACTGGAGGCAGGTGTTCTAGCACAACCAATAAGCAAAAAAGCACTACTCAGCAAAGCAAATAAAGTCGATTTTTTCATAAATCTTCTCCTCGCTAGAAAAAGACATTAATAACTAATAGCCTTTTCTATTTTTTGTCAATCTTCTTAATTATAAATTAATAAAGAAAAAATCCATAGTTTTTTTGTTTGTGGAAAGAAATTATTTCCTGAATTGCACTAATTTTCTATCACAATATAAAATTTGTGATAAAATGCTAGCGGAAAAGGAAGTAACATTATGTCAACATTTCAAACTGTTCCTATTACCTTAATTACTGGATATTTAGGAAGTGGTAAAACCACTTTAATCAATCATATTTTAAAAAATAGCAAAGGCCACAAGATGGCAGTTATCGTTAATGATATTGGTGAAGTGAATATCGACGCCGATTTAATTCAAGCGGGTGGTATCGTCAATTCCAAAGATGATAATTTAGTCGCCTTATCTAATGGTTGTATTTGCTGTACATTAAAGAAAGATTTAATTAACCAATTAGCGGAATTAGTCAATTCTGGTAAATTTGATCACATTTTAATTGAAGCATCCGGCATTTGTGAGCCTGTTCCTATCGCGCAAACTATTACCTATATGCAAGATGAATTCAAAAAACAAAAATTACCAGAATTTTATAAATTGGATGCGATTATTTCCGTCACCGATGCTTTACGTTTAAAAGATGAATTTGGCTGTGGGGAATCCCTAGAAAAAGCTCACCGTGGAGAAGAAGATTTGGAAAATCTTGTTATCCAACAAATTGAATTTTGCGATATCGTCTTATTAAATAAGGCTAGTGAATTGACAAAAGAAGAATTAAAACGAGTGAAAATGACCGTGAAAGCCATTCAAGAAACCGCGAAAATTGTGGAAACGGATTATTGTCAAATTGATGTGGATGAATTATTAGATACTAACCTATTTGATTTTGAAAAAGCTTCCACCAGTGCGGCGTGGGTCAGAGAATTTGAAGACTGGGACACCGATGTGGAAATTCACGAAGATGATGACGATGATGAAGAAGATGAACACGAGCATGAACATGAACATCACCATCATCACCATCATCACGAAGGTGTGGAAAATGAAGATGAAGGCACCGCTTTAGAATACGACATCAATACCTTTGTTTATTATCGTCGTAAAGGTTTTGATGAAAAGAAATTTAACGAGTGGGTGGAAAATAATGATAAACACAGAATTATCCGCGCTAAAGGTATTTTGTATTTTGAAAATAAACCCGATTATGTCTATATTTATGAATCCGCTGGAAGACAAAAAACATTAGGTGTCCAAGGCAAATGGTATAGTGCGCAATTAAGCAAAAAGCAACTACAAAAAATGGTTGAAAATGATGTCGGATTTGCCCATGACTGGGATGATAAATATCAAGATAAACTAATAAAATTAGTTTTCATCGGACAAAACCTCGATGAAAAAGCCATTAGGCAAGAATTAGATAGAATTTAAAAATTTTTATATATCACTTTTTCCTAATCGAAAATGATATTATTTCAATATAAAAATATGAAAGTATTATTCGTTATTAATGGATTCTACACCAAGGGAAATGGTTTAGCGGGATCGGCAAGAAGAACGGTGAAAAAATTAATCGAAGCGGGCATTGATGTCCGTGTTTTATCTGGCGCTAATCCTGACCCCACAGGTCCACAACCGGAATATTGTTTGGAAGATTTCCATATTCCGTTTTTTGATGTGTTAATTCAAAAGCAAGGTTATAGTTTTTCCAAAACCGATAAATTAATAATGGAAGCAGCGATTGCCTGGGCGGATATTGTCCACATGGAAGAGCCTTTTACGTTACAAATGGAAGCCTGCAAAATCGCTAATAGATTGAATAAGCCTATCACTGGCACCTATCACCTGCATCCGGAAAACTTATTTGCCTCCGTGGGCTTACAAAAAAGTCGTCTTTTTAACGATACGACCATGCGTTTATGGAAAAAATGGGTCTTTGATAAATGTTTAATCCTTCAATGCCCCACAGAAAACGTTAAAGAAAGATTAATGAGATGGAAATTTAAATCCGAATTAAGAGTGATTTCTAATGGTTTAGTCATGGAAGAATTAATGACCAAAACGGATGAAGAAGCCGCGAAACAAATTTCTGATGCTAAATATCGTATTATCACTATTGGGCGTTTCTCCAAAGAAAAAGACTTAAAAACGCTTTTGAATGCGATGAAATATTCCAAACACGCCAAAGATATCCGTTTAATTTTTGCGGGACGGGGTCCACAAAAAGAAAAATTAGAAAAAATGGCTAACCAATTAGTGGAAAAAGGCGTTCTTAAATATCCACCGATTTTTGGATTTTATTCATTACAAGAACTGCAAAGAATTTCTTGCACGGTTGATCTATACATCCATTGTGCCTATATCGAAGTGGAAGGCTTATCTTGTATGGAAGCCATTCAAGTTGGTATTGTTCCTATTATTGCCAAAGGTCAATATACCGCGACTAGTCAGTTCGCTCTTTCTAAACAAAGTGTATTTAATGCGAGAAGCCCCATTGATTTGGCTAAAAAAATTGATTATTGGTTAGGACATGAGAAAAGAAGAAAAGAAGAAGCCAAAAAATATATTGGCTTAGGGAATAAATACAATATTGAATATTCCATCGAGAAATTAATAGAGATGTTTGATGATGCGATAAAAAAGCATAACGAGCAACAAAAAACCACCAAGAAGTAAGAAACTTGGTGGTTTTAATTTCTTTAGAAATTATTTCTTTTCTTCGAGGTCTTTGGATAAACCTTTTTGTTCTTCGACGAAATTACGAGCGGCGTCTTTCACTTTTTCGCTCACCTTGCGGTCATTACCTTCATCATAAGAAACAGTGACTTGTGGGAAGGGGATATTGATGCCATTATCGTCAAATAAGATTTTGATTTCACGATTTAAATCACGTTGTACTTGATAAATATCTTCTTCTTTACATTTCGCTAAGAACAATAAGACAACTGCACTATCGGCTAATTCGCTGACACCTTTATAGAAAGGACCATCGATAATCGCAGGGATTTTTTCTTTCATCTTACCGATATTATCCGCGATGATTTTTTCCACAAATTCAATACGTTCGCCATAAGAAATGCTCACATAGCAAACGGCCACCGAATATTCTTTGGTTTGGTTAATGATAGAACGAATATCACTATTATTAACGATTTTGATATTGCCACCCCAGTCAATTAATTTAGTGGTACGGATACCAATGGAGACAACTTCACCTCTCCAACCATCGATGATGATAATATCACCAACTTGGAAATCGCTTTCAAAGACGATAAATAAGCCCGCTAAAATATCCGCGACAATCGCTTGTGAACCAAGGCCAATGATAAGAGTTAAGACACCAGCACTAGCCAGCATCATGGTCGTATTAGCGCCCCAAGCCGCGAGGATGAAGAAGAAGGCAATAATCGCGATTAACCATTTAATTAAATTGAGTAACAATTTAGAAATCGTAATAGCGCGTTTGGAATGGAAGGTAATTTTCGCTAATAATTTCAATAAATAATGGAATAAGATAGCAATTACCACTATTTCTACGGTTCGAATAAGTGCAGGAATAGCTCTACCAAATAAATATTGCACTACTTGGTTATCACTAACAGTTTGCTTAAATACCGCACCATCACCAAATATTTGTTCGTTAAAAACAAAGGCGACGACTGTGCCAACGGTCAGTAGGCATAATATGACCCACCAAATAATGTCATTTTTCGTGATTTTTTTCATTGTGAATTCCTCCTTGAATTAATCAGCGAATGTAAATGTAATATTTTTCATAATGGTAAATTCTCTCGTCCAAGGCATATCACTATCATAAAAACTAGCGGCAATGACGATATCAAGTGGATGAGAATCGTGTTCGATAATATCTATTATTTCTTCAGGAATATGGACTCCTTCGTTTTCCGTATAATAAAGCGGGAAACTGATGAGATTAGTGTCATCTACGACAGTACGCGTACTAATACTAGAAGAATAGAGTAAAGTATCGGAAGAATAATCAAAATTATAGCGTGTTGTCATGTAATACAATCTGATGGACATATCAGTGATATTAGAAACGTTATGATTTGAAAGCATATATAAATTGATAGTTGGTTCGGATCTATCTAAAACATAAGAATCGATAACCGCACCAAAGGGATTAAAATCATCATCATTTGCTATTGAAAATAATGGCAATGAATATTCGTCATAATATTGTTCAAAGATAATGTCGTTATTATATTTGATGCCAACATAGGTGAAAGAAATTAAGCTATCATCCACAATTGAAGAGTCAACTTCTATAAGCCAACTTCTATTTAGGCCATTTGGATGCTCAGCGTCCGCTAAAGTGATGGGTGTTGGCGATTCATACAATGTGTCATCATTTTCTACTTTATAGACAAAAGAAGCGGAAGATGCGGAATAATCCACTGTCTGTGAATCTAAAACCACATAGACAGGAATATATATCTCACCATCATTATCGTAATAGAACCCATCTCCATCAAAACCACCGATAACAAGACCCATAAATTTATTTTTTTGTCTAAAATAAGGGGCCACAGAACCACTATAAATAGGATCGTTACTGCCACTTATATAGATTTCATAATCATAGACATAGGTAAAAAATTCCGAGAAAAATGGCGTGTCTGAAGTTAAAGACCCAGATGTCAAGGCGGGATCAATATCTAATGAACAAGACACTAATTCTTCGTCATCACTATAAATAAATTTAATTGAGAAATCTTTATCGACAAATTTTTCTTCTTTTCCGCTTGTCGTATATGAATAATCAGCGGTAAAGAAATCATTATCAATCACAAAATTAGTAAATGCAAAATTGCTTATTGATGGATCAGAATTGGTAAATTTCACCTTGCCAGTTTCCACCACTATGTTATTTTCTCGATTTCTACTATAAGTGAAGGAATAATCATACGTTTCATCAAAAGACATAGTTTGCAAATTCAAAATCACTGTTTGTGTGCCTTCGGCAATATTCAGTTGATAAGTTTCTTCACTTGGTCCACCAGTGGGGCTTTCTTCACTAGTTAAAGTTAAAGCAAAATTGCTCAAAGAACCATCATCACGATAATTAATGGAATATTCCATTTCACCAGTAGAAGCACTATAGGATTTATCCCAAGTGATGCCATAAATACCTGGTTCATCAAGAACAAAGCTTGCATATAGATTCAAATTAGAAGTAACGGGGGTATCAAAATCATATGGTGTATATGTGTCGGGATTAGTGGACCATCCTTTAAATATATATCCCACTTTTTTCGGATCTTCTGGACGCGTTACATAGCCATTTTCTTCCACATTTTGTACGGTGTAATCATCATCGATATAAAATCTTACTTCGTAAGTAACAACATTTCTTGATAAAGTAGTCACTACTTCTTTATAGACGGGATAATTATCTCTTGTTTGATTGATGATTGATAAATTATATTCAGTATCGGGAATTAAATCCTCAAAAGAGCCTTCGTTATTGCCTTCGATTAATTCTTGATAAGAATCATAGGCAAAGTCTTCATTTTCTAATTTAATGACATAGTCATCATCAAAAGTATCAGTGATATCTAGGTTATATATTAATTCAACAGGGGTCAGGGAAAGATCGTTCATCTTTACTTTTGCCCATACATAAGCATTAATACCCACTAAAACAGATATGGTGGTCACACTTACCACGACTGTACCGACTACGGTAGCGGCGACCGAACCAGAAGTAGAAACACCAGAAGAAGTCATTTTACCTTTTGATGAATTATCGCTAGAAAATTGACGTTTATTTTCTTCTTGATGGCGCATTTGCTCATCCTTTTTACGATAAGCGTTTTGCGCATAATTATCGTTTATTTCACATTTATTAGTGTTTTTATTGGCTTTATATGAGGTGAATTCATGCGATTGACGATAACCAAATTCGGAAAAAGAAGCGTTATTTTTTCCGTTATTTACCTGATTGTCGTTAAATTCGTTTTTTCTCATATGATTCTATGAAAAGAAAAATAATTATTTCTTGTTTTTATCTTATTATATTGAATATTTTTATTCAATCATTTCCCTTGTTTTATAATAGATAACCTCAAAATTCTTTTTAAATAACAAAAAGAGGGACGAATCCCTCTTATGTGATTCTCTATCTATAGTTGCGATTTTACTAGATAGAGATTTTGATAAGTCGTTAATGATTATTTTGGTTGGAAATCATCACTAACTTTAATGAGATGGAAATCAATATTTTGGTTGTTAATAAGTCTATTATCAAAGGCCACGATGATGCCTTTACTAGCATTATAATAAGCGGTATCACGTCTGGCAATTC
Organism: uncultured Bacilli bacterium; assembly: GCA_905236715.1. Classification (GTDB taxonomy): domain Bacteria; phylum Bacillota_I; class Bacilli_A; order RFN20; family CAG-826; genus RUG13091. The sequence goes on from CAJOMQ010000002.1 coordinate 61,335, forward strand.
TTAAAGAGATTGGATCATATTGGACGAAGCCATTCGCTAATAAGGTATCAATATAACTACTGGCATAGGTTTCACGTTCATCAACCGTGAAGAATTCTAAATCGATGGATAAGATATCTTTTTGATAAATACCAGCATCATACATGTAATATAATGTCGCATCTTTGATTAATGATTCATGATTAGTGACATCAATAAGGGGGAATTGATAAGAATTCATCCAATCAATAGCATATTCATCACTATAATATTCGACATACCAGAAGACCATATGGATATTTTCACCATCAAGACCAACACTCAAACGTGAGGAATATTGTTCACCGGTGGTTTTGGAAATATAAGAATTTTTACGATTGAATCCTTGCTCTTCTAAGGCGGTATAATAGGCTTCTAAATAGGCTTCAGCTTGTGCTTCATTAGTGTATTTAATGGTGACATTAAGCGCTTTCTTATAAGTGGTTAAGAACATGTAACTTTCATTTTGAATGAAGGTTTCATCATAGAATTCATAATTGGTTAAATAATCCGATTGTGGTAATGGTAAGAACTTCATATCTTTTAAGAAGTAATTCAAAGATCCACGACCTTGATATTTAATTTGGTTATAACTTTGTTCCAGAAGGAGTTCTACACCATCTTCTTCCGTGTAACTGATATAGATAGAAGAATAAGCGTGATAGATGTCCTCATAGTCATATAAGAATTTATCGTAACGATCCACAATGACACCATCGATTAATTCACTATGTTTTTCATAACCATAATCTTTGATTAATTTCGATGTATATTTATCAACATCTTCTTTTTTCGCTAAAGTATCGGTCGCGTAGAAATTCATCACAAACGTTTCATTTGGATAGCGATAGAAGGTTCTACTGGCAAATTCACTGGGGAAAGGAATAACATCATCCATCTTATCGGAACGAATACGATAGAAGACACTATTGAAGGCAAATTCATCATTGTCATCCCAAGATGTTTTACTTTTTGGATAAGTTCTATTGGGATCTTCAAGCCAGGAATCAACGATGGTCTTTTCGCGTTTGATACCAAAATTAATGGTGGTGACAAGTGGACCTTTGATGTCTTCTACTTCTTCATCGAAATTAATTTCAATGTTGGCTTTCGTCGGAACAGGATTATCCATCACGACATCAATTGTGGTGACATCCGCTTTAAATTCATGCGGAACATTACCTAAATTTCCTAATACTTGGGCAAAGATATTGCTGTCATTAACAAGTGAGAAACGGAGTTCATCATCAGGATGATTGGTGAAAACTTCCCAAATGTTATCCTGACATTGTTCTTTCCAATGACTAATGAGATATTCACTAGGTGCGGCTTCAAGAGCTTTTTGCTTTCCTCTAAAGGAAATTTTAGAGATATCTAATTCCGTATCATCTTCATACGCTTTAGCGTAATATAGTTCTTGCGGGTTAGTGTTCATATAATAATAGACACTACCGAGAAGACTTATACGAATAAATTCATCGGAATAAACATCGGTGTGTAGATAATCAGGACTATCGATTGAATAATTGTTTTCATCTATTTTATTTAAGAAATTATTCAATATTTGTTCTGGAGTATATTGTGTTGGAGTATTAGATCCATGGGAGTTTTGACCACAAGCAGTCAATAGACCGAAGGAAGATAAGAGTAATAACAAATTTAATTTTTTCATAATTTTTCCCTTTCGATACCTCTATCATAGAACAAATTAAAACATTGTCAACTACTTTATTACTTAAATAGTTAACCATAGAGCAAGAAAAGTAAAGCATAGCAAAGCTATGATGATTTAAATATAATTGTGGATTTTTTAAATATTGCCAAAATAACCAAGTAACGCAAAAAAGTTCCACTACTTCAACTAGGTGTTATTAGAAAGATATTATAATAGTAAAGGTGAAGTTTATCTTAATATTTACTATACCTGTCACGGCAACCCCAAGACACATTCATTGGTTCAAAGATAAAATGGCGGTTTAAAGCCAGGAAAATGGGAGGATTTCCAATAATGACATCTGAGCGTATTGAAACATTAATTGATGAAAATAGAGAAATAGAATTTATTTATAAAGGAACACGTTATTCCATTACCTATTACAACGACAACAGGGAAAAATACATCTCGGTTTGCGAATTTTATAAAGAACCAATCGATGTAAAAAATGTAGATGAATTACTTAAACTTAAGATTGGTAAATACACATTGAAAGAGATATTTGAATCCCTACCAGATTCTGCGTTTGATATTTATTAACAAAAATTATTTTTATAAATCGACATTTGCGAAGGCTTTTGCACCACTTCTATATCCAATATAGGAGAACAAAATAAAGAATATAATTCCCCCTATCAGTGTGCTGATTTGGGTAATTAAACCTATTTGATCATATTCTCTAAACGCGGGAACAAAAGCGATTAAGAAACTTCCAATAGCTAAAATTATTATACAAACAAATAAAGAGATTAAATTAGGTCCAGTTAACCGTTTATAGGGATTACGATAATATAAACCAACAAGAACCGCGTTCATCACCCCAAAAGATAAAAAGGCAAATCCCAATAAAGAAACGGTGGGTTTAGTCGAAGAAAAATATTGTAATTCATCGGTATTGACCGGTTCTTTATATAAGAATATTCTGATAATTCCTCCAATCGTAGCTAAAATAACCACAACGATTTCAATTAGACATAAATAAAGAGTTTTACCTTTCACCACATCGGTTTTTCTGACCGGTAATAAGGTGGTATATTCAATATCTTTATTGGCGAGACCTCTTACGAACAATGTCATAAGTCCCGTTAAAGGATAAATAAATGCAATAGCGGGTGGCCAAGAAGGAATTAAAATAAATAAGGAAAAAACGGCAAAGAGGACAATTTGGATATTTGTGCAAAGCACAATTTCTTTATGCAATAAATTTTTCATTGCCAATTTCCCCTTTCAAACGCCACCATGATTTCTTCCATCGTGGCTTTTCTTTTTTTCACATTCATATCTTTGATTTCTAATTCATATTCTTTTTCCATAATGCCTTCAAATTTCCCTAAGCGGTCACGATAGAAAATAAATTTGTCTTTATATGGAGAAAGAGTTCCACTATCACCTGAATAATGAAGATAACTTGATTCAAAAGATGTGACATCTTCATTAATAACGATTTCACCGTTTTTGATGTAGATAATTTGATCAGCGCATTTTTCTAAATCCGAAATAACGTGCGTGGAGAATAATATCGCGTGTTCTTGATCACTCACTAAATCAATAAAGATATCCATGAGTTCATCTCTACTCACGGGATCAAGTCCGGAGGTTGGTTCATCTAGAAGCAATATTTTCGCTCCTCTAGATAAGGCTAACGCTAATCCGTATTTAACTTTCATACCACTAGAAAGGGCTTTGATTTGTTTATTTTCATCAATCCCAAAATCTTTTAAATAATTTTGATATTTGTAATCATCCCAATTTTTATAAAATCTTTTCGTGACATTAGTTAAAGATTTGACAGTTTTCGTATTGTAATAATCCATTTCACCCACTAACATGGCGACATCTTGTTTATAATCAGCTTCTATATCAATGATGGGGCTACCATCATATAAAACTTCACCACTACTCGGTCTGACGAGATTATAAACACATTTTAGTGTGGTAGTTTTACCAGCCCCATTACGACCAATAAAGCCGATGATTTTTCCTGGTTCAATGTTAAAAGACACATCCTTTAAATCAAATGTTGGATAATGCTTAGATATATTTTTAATTTCTAACGTTTTCATTTTTTATCAAATCCACCCATTAATTGATAGAACATGTCATCTTTAATTAAAGCAATGCCTCTTTCTTTATCGCCCATCACCATCAAAGTATCGCCTTCTTTAATATCAAACATACGACGTGCCTCCGCGGGTACGGTGATTTGTCCTTTGGGTCCCACTTTGACGCTGACGATAAATCTATTTTCTTCTGTGTTTTTCATCATTCTTCCTTCTTCGTCACTCATCTTTATCTTGGCGTATCATTTATTAAAATATACTAAGATTTTTCTTACATTTCTTATTTTACAACTTTGGTTTTGTGTTTTCTATAGTTAAATAAGCATAAAAAAGTCGACCGTTAAGTCGACTTGATTGTTTTAATGAATGATTAGATTAAGCAACCGTTGGAAGAGTGACTGTGGTTGTTCCATAATCAGAGAACGCGTATGAAATATAACCAGCTACTTCATAAGAAAGGAATTGACCGTCCTTAACCACGAATTTAGTCACTAGTGTTGTATCTTCATCTATAGTTTTGCTTCCACTATATTGTCTTGTTTCTTCATTGTAGGTAAACGAATCGAATGAAGGGGCATAATAAAATACATCTTCAAACTGGAAACACAATGATGCACACTTAGCAACATCTATTTCGTCAGTTTCTTTTTCCCACTTTTCATCATCGCTATCATACAAGTAAGCATCTCCGTTTGCTTTTTGTGTTGTCGCGTTATAAGAATCTACGTCGAAATCAAAAGCAAAATGCTCTCCCTGTATATAGCAATCTACTTTTCCGTTAGCAAGTTTGTTTTTAAAAGAAAAAACACCAACGCTCATATCGACGGTAAAATTGCCTTCAATAAAGATTTTTGGATTCGCTAGTTTTGCTTGTAAAGCAGTAAATTCTGCTTCTGTAATGGTATAGACTGGTTCAGTTGATGAGGAAGCTGGATCAGTTTCCTTATCTCCACCTTTAGAGGCACATGCAGAAAGCATCAAAACACCAGCTAATAATGCAATTGGTAAAATTTTATTGTTTTTCATAGACTATCCCTGCCTTTTTAATCATTTTATAAGAACTCTTTCTATCTATCAAGCACTATGTGCTATATAAGTATCTAATCCGAATATAATAAGATCTTAAGCTTTAACACGTTGTTATTGTTGTATAGCGGCATTTTTTTCTCGATGTTTATTAATAAAATATTTCACATAATAAACAAGGAAATGAATGATAAATGCGGTTATAACATAACAAGAGACAATTAATAATGTCCACACAATATGAGGAACATTATCCGAAATGCTATGCAAAATGGGGAATGTATGACCATCATAGAAATAGAAATAATCGCTTCCTGTAATCGCGTCAAACGTCAACATAATAGTCGATAATATGGCAAATAAAGTCATGCCATAAAGAATATCCCACTTTTGCAAATCATAATATTTGGTAAATATCATGATGAAGGGAACAATGACAATAATGGAATGATATAAGAGGGTTTGGAAACCAAAGAATGATAATGCGGAATAACCTGGAGAAGGACAACCCACGAATAAAGTGATAAATCCCATAATCATATTCACTACCACTAGGAAATTACTACATGCGGTCTTGATATATTTGTTTTTCGTAAAAATAGCAAATGGGAAAATATAGAAAAACATCAAACAGCTATGTAATGGCAGATGATAATCGATTCTAAAGGTAAAAGAGGGATCATTATTAGCGAGGTAATATAAGAATGAATAATAAAATATTTCCGATAATAATCCTAATCCCCATAAGGAAATAATGACTATTTCAATAGTTCTTTTCTTTTTCCCTCTTAAGATGATGGCTAAGGTCACACCGATGACCATGGCAATCAAAATAAACAAAAGATGGTCTAATTTGAAAGCGTAGGAATCATAATCTCTATTGAGCCAATCGTGTTTTAAGAAAAAATCCATAAATAAAAACTAATATAATCATATATTTTTTCTAGGAGAAACCAAAACAATTTATCACCAGTTTAAGTGATATTCCGAATGATTTTCAAAAATTAGAAATAAATTATAGGTTCAGCACTACTGCAATTTCTATAACATTAAATTTTGCAAATATTTCTCTTAACTAACCTTATAGATGGTGAATGAACCATTCGAAGTACTTGCGGTCGGTCTTAAAGCTAAATAATAGGTATTATCTAAACATTCAACGGCGGCAACAGCGTTACTTTCACCACTTGGAACACTGACGGAAATCTTTGCGTGGGTTGTTTTATCAAAGGCAAAGAATTCGAATTCAGAGGCCGAGAAGTTAGTGACCAATTTGTAATATGATGCACCTGGGGTAACTTTAAAGCAGTAAAATTTGACTTCACCTGTAGACATGTTTAAACCAGATATGGAGGCGCCGACTTCGATTTCCTCACCAGTGAATACACCACAACTCTCACAGAATCCGTTTTCATCAACTTGCGAATGCTCGCATTTATTTTCCCAAATGGTTAGTAAATGGCCATATCCATCGTCTGCGTATTTGGTAATGACAATATATAAAATCGCTTCATAGCCATCTTGATTGGCCATCGTTATTGGGGCTTTTGTGGAAACATCTGTCACTTCTTTAGTCTCGCCAGTAAGACTTCTAATATAGTATTTGTATTGGAATACCCCATTAAATAAAGTAAAACTGAACGTTGAGCCGGCGGTGATATTTTTGTATCTGACATACCATTTATAACCTAATAAATAGGTGATGCCAGCGGTATTGTCTAATCCGACACTTTTATCATAATCCACACCATGATAGACACCTTTTTCATCAAAGCCACATTCATCAACATGGAAATATTCTTTAATTTGGAAGAGAGTTTCTTCTGCGGAAAGATTGTCGTTTTTCTTATAGACACTTAAATAAACCTTTTTATCAGTGGACTTTTCAAAAGCATGGGAAGAAACAAGTTCTTTGAGGTCCACTTCTTCAAATGTTGTTTCGCCAGTTTTTATGGTAAAGGCAATCGCTAAGCAATCATAATTACCTCTTAACATTTCATAATCTTTGCCATCAGAGAAGGCGAAGCGATAAAACGCTCTCATCTTACCAGAAGATGTCTTCATCTCATTTTTGGTGGAAATAACTTGACTAGGGACATTGATATCGATGTCATCCCCAAGATATTCTCCACAATCAAGGCAAAAACCATAATCATTAGGGTTATGAATGACAACTGGTTCATAATACATAGACGCCAACACTATGCCAAAAATTCCCGTACCGGAAAAATAATCTAGTTTATAGTACAAGTAATCCACGCGTTCATCACCAACGAGTTTGTTACAAAAAGCCGCATCCTCGAAATAGGCAATCTCGCTAGAAAATACGGGTGCACCATCAATAACTATATAGGTTTTGATGTCATAAGGCTGAACAGTCGAATTATCAGTAATATCAACAATAGGTATTTCATTTGTGGTGAAATTAGCGAGGTCCACACGTAAAAATAGAGGAGATGCGTTTTCATCAATTGTGAACATATTAACGCCCACAAGAAGATCCTCGCCAAGCCATTCTTTTCCTTCTTTACAGAATCCATAAGCATCCGCCTCGTGGTTTTGGTGTTCTGAGTTTTGTTTGCCACCGCATGAGGTTATGGTTAATGGAAATAACAAAAGACCAAAAAATAACAATGAATTAAGTTTTTTCATCTAAAATCCTCCTAGGATTATCATGTTTGGAGCGGTATCTAACGTATCCGAACTCCTACATCTTTAGTTTACAAAATAAACTAATAGCCATGGGGACAATTATTTTTAGCCGAAAGGATAACAAAAATTAGCCGAAAGTCCTACATATTTATAGATGAACGTTGAGCAAAAAAAGCAAACGCTCATTAAAATATTAGATATACTCTAGCGGTAAGCAAATCAAATTGTCGCTTAAAAATATTTTGTTTGCATTAGAAAAAATGATCACACCCATTCCTCTATGTTTTTCTATATCCTTATCAAGAATGTCAAACGCAAAGGCGTCACTTCGGCTTATCTAAAGTTGAACTTTATTTTGGTCACCTTTTGTTATCTAGCAACGTGTTTTTATTGCAATAAAGCGTTCGTAAATAGAAGGGGCTGTTGAAAAACCTAAAAGGTGAATAACAGCTCCTTTTTATTAGGAAAAAAGAGGTGAAAACGCAAGAAATCACCTCTTTTGTTGCAATATCTCTTGTCGAGGGAGATATTGATATGCCTTATTTTACCATTGAAAAGCAATATTTGTTCATACCTTTTGAACTTAAAGTTAAGCAAAAAGAAA
>CAJOMQ010000002.1:69437-83420 GCA_905236715.1 uncultured Bacilli bacterium
CAGGTGTCGGAGATTTGATTCAAAAGTATGTTAAGAATGACACTGAGTTAGGTGGAAGACCTAACTGCAATTATCACCGTTTATTCGCAGCTATAGTATACGGATTTGCTTTTGATAGGTTTACATTAAGAGAATTAGAAGATGCTTTTCAATATGATCTTAGATACATATATTTAATGGATTCTATACATGTTGACTTCACAACGATATGCAAATTCATCAATAAGGTTATTGTTCCTAACGAAGAAAAAATCTTCTCTTTAATAATGAAACAACTAGCAACAGATGTTGGTCTAGTCTTATCTGAGTCCGATGCTTTTATTGATGGAACTAAATACCAAGCTAACGCTAACAAATATAAATTTGTTTGGAAACCCACTAAAAGGCATAGAAAGTTGTCAGTTAAAATTAATGATGTGATTGAAAAATATAGACTATTACCAAATCCAAAAAGGGAAGAATTTATAAATGTAGAAACTATAATAAATGCCTTGATTAACCTTAAATATAAAAGAGATGAGTTAACACCAAAAGAATATAGAGATTTAGAAAAGTTTTTAACCGCTACATCAATTAAGATTAATGATTATGAAGAGATGTATAAGATTATTGGAGATAATCGAAAGTCATTTTATAAAACAGATAAAGATGCTACTGCAATGGTATTAAAAGAAGATTATTATTCTAAATCCAGTTATGAATTTCATGCTGCTTATAATGTTCAACAGCTAGTAATTCGTGGATTCATATTCGCGTATTATGTATCTAGTTCTAGAACTGATATTGATGATTTCATGCCGATAAATGAACAATTTTATCGACTATATCAATGTTTTCCACTAAATGAATGTGCTGATGCAGGATATGGGTCGCTAGATAATTATTCATATTTAGATGAACATCATATTGGTAATTATGTTAAACACCAATCATGGGAAGGAAATAAATCAGCTTCTAATCCAGATTGTTATCATTTATTAAATAACGACAAAATAGTTTGTTTAAACGGATTAATTGGTGAAGAAGTTATTTTGGAAAACCGTCATCGTAGAAAGAAGGAATCTGTATTTTATAAAGTTGAAGGATGTCTTCACTGTGATTGGATGCCATTTTGTAAACGTTATATGAGAAGGTGGGATGAAGACTATAAAATATTTGAGGTTGTTAAGAAGTTAGAAAGATACAAATACCAATCACAAGATAATCTATGCTCTCCAAAGGGAATTGAATTAAGAGTAAACCGCTCCATCCAGGTTGAAGGCGACTTTGGAATTATTAAACAAAACTACGGATATACAAGGGTTAGAAGGAGAGGGATAGATAAGGTATCAACTGAAATCATGTTAACCGCGCTTGGATTAAATATTGCAAAGCTTTTAAGGTTCTATGAAACAGGTAGGCTCAACAAATATTGGGATGCACCAAAAGACTTAGAACCAGAACAATTTAAAAAGCCAAGTTGGAAAAGACTTGCTAAAAAAGGANNNNCGAAACTAAATAGGTTTTTCAACAATGTTTCATTGTTGATTGCAATAGAATATGATATTTGAAGGTTAATAAGACAAAATAAAAGGAACTGTTATTCACCTTATAGGTTTTTCAACAGCCCCTTTTTGTATGATTAAATTCTATTTAATGGGTTCCATTTTGACATAGTTGCCAAAGTCACTAAAGATAAAGGCATATAGTAAGATTGGTTTCGTGCCCATTCTTTGTAACTCATTATAATATTCTTTTTCTTTAATTTGTTTTATCGCATCTTCGGCATATTTTTCAAAACGGACTTTGGAAACCCTATTTTTATATTTTTTAATTTCAATGATAATGCCAGTTCCCTGGCCAGATTTAGGTGAAAGCATGATATCGCATCTCCCATATCGGTTATTAACTTCTGGTCTTACTAAATAATCATTGAACAAGATCCCCAAAATACCATTGATAATCATTTGGAAATCTTTTTCATTTTCTAACTTGTCATAATAACTATATTGGTCAAAGACATAATTCTTTAGGCAATAAGAAATTTCTTCTTCCTTTCCTTCTAATAATGCCGCTTTTAAAGTTTTGGCCGCATCGTTAGCTTTTTTATTTTTATTACGAGCAATAATTTCCGTTTCAAATATTGATTTAATTTCGTTGTTAGGAATATAAAGCAAGCATTTATTGGTGTTATTGATAGGTCGAGCGACTAGATATCCTGTTTGCACTAAATAGGAAAATAATGTCTCATAATCATTTTTGACATCAACGTATGTAATTGCGCGATTATAGACAAATGCTTTGCTTTGATTATTGACAAATTCATTGAGGGTGTAAATTGCATCAGGAATTTCCCCAATAATCTTATTGACCATCTTATTTGATCCCGTATTGGACCAATAATCATCGATTCTTTCGTTTAATAAATAATTTAAGATAGACCAAGGATTATAAATGTTACCTTGATAGCCATATCCTGAATAATATTCTCTTAAAAGGGATATATCGACATTGATATTAAATAATTCTAACGAATCAATGACTTCCTTTTCATTGAAACCAAAATATTCATTAAAGGCTTGGTCAATAGGCCCATAAACAGCGAGATTGTTTAATTCGGAAAAAATAGATTCTTCGCTAATTTGTAATACTCCGGTGACAAACGCTAATTCGGCAAATTCATTGGCCTTTAAAGTAGCGGAGTAGAAACGTTTGAAAAATTCAATGGCCTCTTGATAAAAGCCATATTCCTGAGCATTTTCTAAAGGAGTGTCATATTCATCAATTAAAATAACGGTTTTCTTTTGATATTTCTTATAGATAAGCTCAGTGAGAAACGCGATAGAATCAGTGTAATCTAAAGGATCTTTTAATCGCACATTAGCGATATCGTCATATTTTTGTTTTTCATAAGCGAACAAATTATCTGTTTTGACTTCGGCATAAGTACGAAAAATTTGTCCAATTTGTTTAATTGCCGTATTAACCATTTCTTGATATGTTGGTTGTGAGACGTTTTTCATATTGATGCGCACCACGGGATAATTGTTCATGTAGGCAAGATATTCTTTGCCACATTGCATGATTTTTTTATCCGCGAATAAATCGCGAGCATCTAATTTTAAGGAAAAATAATATTCCAACATGGAAAGGGTAAGACTCTTACCAAATCTTCTTGGTCGCGTTAATAAAACGGATTGGCCAACACAATTATCGATTAAATCTTTGATGATAAGGGTCTTATCAACATAATATTTTCCTTTGATTTTTGCGAAGTCTTCAATTCCGATAGGTAATGATTTAACAGGCATAATTTATTCCTCCAGCACCTATATTATTTCATAATAAAATTTAAAAATAAAGAAAAAACCAACAAGAAACCACAAAAAACCAACGGAAAACCACAAAAAACCAACGGAAAACCACAAATTAAAATTTGTGCTAAATAGATAACGATAATTATTGATAAAAATCGTCAAGGAAAACAAAATAAAAGAAAGAAAAGAGGAAATCATACATCATGGAAAATAAAGTCATTAAAACGATTAAAGAAAGAACATCAACTAGAGCCTTTACTGAGCAAAAAGTTTCTTTGAAAAAATTAGAAGCTGTTTTACAAGCTGGTAGCGCCGCTCCCAGTGCGATGAATAGACAAATATGTTCTTTATTAGCGGTTAGAAAGAAATCTCTTGTTAATCAATTAAGAGAACTCAGCCAAGAAGTCACTAATCGTGATTGTTATTATGGTAGTTCCGTAGTTATATTGGTCTATGGCCCTAGAGAAGATAAATTCACACCCGTCGATAGTGCTTGCATGTTAGAAAATATGTTTATCGCCGCCCAATCACTAGGATTAGGTAGTTGTTGGGTCAATCAAAGCGATGATATTTTAAATAGTCCTAAAGGTCTGAAATTAAAAAAGAAATTAGGATTAAAAGAAGAAGATTATATTGTCGGAACATGTATTCTTGGCTATAAAGAAAAAGAATCCCCCGTCAAACCTCGTCGCGAGGATATGATCAAAATACTTTAATCAACTGGGCCCCAATCGTGGGCCTTTTTCATATAATTAAATATTAAATTGCTACGCAATACTAATTCATGTCATAATATTGCTCGTGAATTTATAAAAGTTTTTATAGGGGGAGAATATGAAAACGATTAATAAAATTGCATTATTAGCATTAGGTTTATCTTTATTCATCGGTAGTGGATTAGCTATTTCCTATGCCCAAAAAGATAAAGCGTTAGAGGCTAACGCCGCGACACAACCAAGCAATCCATCTTGGGATGAAGTAACATCTTTAGAAGACATCAATACAGTTAGTTATTATGTGATTGCCACAAATCAAGGAACTGGTTATTTAGATGGCACCCTCAAAAGTGGGCATTTTCAATCTACTACATTTACATCTACTTCACCTTCTAGCACATCCGCGAGTGGTGTGATACAAATGGAAAAATTAGGCACTAATAAATACGCGATGAAATTAGTGAGCACCGATAAATACATCACTGCGACAGATGCTAGTACAAAACATGGTTCCGTTAGTGAAACAAGTGATGAATATGGTTGGCTCTTCTCATATAGTGATGGTTTCAATGCCATTTATCAAAAATCTTTTAGTAACAAATATGCCTGTCTTCGTTATTACGATTCTGATTTCCGTACTTATCAGGCGACTAATTCCACAACGCCTGCTACTCTTGGAAAGTCCTTTAAAATGTATCGCTATGTTGTTGACGATGATGTATTAGATGGCATTTCTCTTTCTGGTTCTTTACGCACACAACATGCTGGCACTAATTGGAATACTGATGGCTTATTAGTGACGGCCCATTGGCAAATTCAAGGTGATTTAAATGTCACACCTTTAGCCACCTTTTCTTTTAATCCCGCTAAACCAGCATTAGGTGTTGATAGTGTGGAAATCACCGCATCATATGAAGGGAAAAGTGCTACTGCAACTTTCTCCGTCAATGTTATTGAATCCACAGTTTATAGAATCGTTGAAGATGCCACCGAATTAAAAGATGGTACAACCTTCTATATCGTAGCGAAAAGTGGTGACAAATATTACATCGCTAATAATGATTTGACTGCTGGTCATATCGTCATGCAGCAAATCACGGAAGAAACTTCTCTATCAGGATTAACTAGTGGCTCCACATTAATTAGTAGTGAAGGAAGATTACTCACTTTAGTGGGTTCCGCTGGTAATTGGCAAATTACCGATGGCACCAATTATTTAGCCTTCTCTGGCACAAGTAATGGTAACGATTCATTTGAGTCTTCTAATAAAGATAAAAGCGGCGCTAAATTCACCATTACTAGTGATGGATTGAATGTTTTAATCAATAACAATTCATATAGCGGTCGTGGATATCGCTATAACACACAAACCGGTGATTTAAGAAATTATGAAACAACTAAACAAACAGCCTTATATATGTTCGCGGATATTCCTGCTGATATCGATGAAACTGCGGTGGAATTTGCGCAATTAATTCTTGATGACATTACCTGCGATAGTACAGGTGTCACTCCACCTGATACTGGTGATTGGGAAGCATTAGAAGAATTATATGAAGATGTTACCGCTGAAGGTAAAGAAGCTTTATTAAATTCTCCCGCTGATAGTTCCATTGTTATCACTTCCGTGAGCAGTGATGCTGATATCTTAAAAGCGGCGATGGCTAAATATGATTACATTGTTGGTAAATATGGTAAAGCTACCTATGCTGATTTTATCGGTAGAGATCCTTCACCTATTTTAGGCACTAATCATATCAATTTAATGATGAACAACAATTACATCTTACCGATTGTTATTATCTCTTCAATCACTGCGTTATCCGCGGTGGGATTATTCTTCATCTTACGCAAGAAGAAACATCAACAATAACTTTTTAGAAAATATCTTAATATTTTGATACTATCTATATTTTTCTTGTGCCATAATTAATTCATTGATGGGAAAAGTTCCCATGAAAGAGATAATTCGATAATCGATTTCATGAAAAGGAGAGATTTATGAAATTAAGCAAGAAAATAGCCACAACTTTAGCGGGGTTTGCTTTAGTTTTGGGCTCTGGCATTGCCGCGTTTAGCGGAGCCAAAAATTTTATCGCTGCCAACGCCACAACCGGCACCGCAAGCATCAACTTTAAGAAGGCTGATCAAGTAACAACCGCTACTGAGCAGCAATTAGTTTTTACTGAAGGTGTAGTGACAGTAACCGCTGATAAAGCCAATGCTTCAACTAACGCAAATAACTATTATCCAGGCGTTGGCCAAAGTACCACCAGATTTTATAAGAATTCAATTGTTACCATCTCTGCTGGTAGTAATTATTTAACAAGCATTAGTTTTACTGCTACTGGAACTAATTTTGCTGGTGCCTTGAATGACTCAGAATGGACAAATGGTACTCCAACTATCGATGATGATAATGTTGTGACTATTGTTCCTGATCTTAACGTTCATGAAGTATCTGCAGTGATTAGCGGTACTTGTGGCTTTAATAGCGCAAGTATCGGTTGGGATAGTGAACTTTCTACCTCACCATATATCTCCGTTGACACCAGCTCATTAAGGGCCCCTGTTAATGGAAGTGCCAATCTTAATGTTACATATTCTAATCTCACCGGCGCTTTAAATATCACATCAAGTGATACCAATGTTGCCACTGTTTCATATAGCCCTGTTAGTTCAGGTACTGGTGAAGTTACTGTGACAGTTAATGGTGTGACTGAAGGTGATGCGACCATCACACTTGCTTCTAGTGGCGCTACTTCCGTACAGGTTAATGTTGCTACTTATGTCCCTGTGACTTTTGTGCAAATTGATAGCCTCGCTCGTCTTACTGACGGCACCAATGTTATTGTGGCGGCGAAAAATCAAGATTATGCGATGGGCAAACTTGCCTCCTCAAATAGAACCGCTATCGAGGTTGAGAAAACCACCAACACCAAGGACGAAAATATCTTAACTATTGATCCCGGTGTTGTTAGTGTTTTTGCCATTAATAAATCAGGCGATTATTACACTTTCCAAAATACCGCTAATAACAAATATATCTATGCTTCTTCTTCCGATAAAAATGAATTAAAAGAAAACGACAATATCGATGATAATGCCAAATTTGCTATCACGTATGCAAGCGGTGAAACTAATATCGAGGCACAAGGAACTAACACCCATAATATCTTAAGATATAATAGCTCTAGTAAATTATTTAGCTGTTATACCTCTGGCCAACAACCCGTTACCTTATATATGGAAGGTAATGAATTACCATCCGATATTTCGGTGACAAATATCTCTAACATCTCTTTTGCGGATGAAGAAATTGAAGAAGGAAATAAAACGACTTTAACAGCGAATTATACTCCTATTAACGCTACAGTTACTATTTCTATCACTTTATCTGATTTATCTGATGGCGATGTTACGATTGATAATATTGTGATGAATAACGGCACTTTAACAGCGGAAATTACCGGTGTTAGTGCTGGTGAAGTTATGCTTTTATTAAATGATGAATTTGATAGCGATGTCCTTACTATCACTCCATCCACAATTATTTATAATAGTGGACTACTTACTGGTAATAGTGTCTCCACCGAAGTTGGTGAAGCTAAAGACATTGCTGGCTTACTCTGGTATAACGTGGCCTTTGTTTCTGATTATGATGATGCTGGTATGAGCACAAATGCTACTAAAGGTATGCAAATAGGAGCAGCAGCAAAACCAGTTAGTAAATTTGCGGTGCAATCGCAATTATTTGTCGGTGAAGATTATAACAATGATTTAGCGACTTTGATGGAAAGCATTACAATCAATGCTTCGACCGCTAATGATGGCAATTGCGACATGGAAGTATTTTTAGATGATTCTTCTTTGGGCTCTGTAGCATTAACTAATACCGCTACCGACTATGTATTTGATGCCAGTGATGTGATGGTGGGTCATATTCGTATTGAATTCACCAATAATGCTGAAAAAGCCTTCTATCTTGGCTCCATTGTTGTAAAAGGATATGAAGATGGCGATAGCAGTGGTTTATATCAAATAGCCCAAGAATTAGAATTATTAGAAACATGTGAAATGTCCGCTAGTGAATGGGTGAATTGGAAAGCCACAAATCACGAATCTTTCGATATGTCATACGATGAAGTTATTGAAATTATGGAAGATGAATTTGCGACCATCACCATTTATGATCATCAACAACTCGATGGCTCTTCTTTAAAACAAACAGAATATTCCGCTTTATATAAATATCAAGTTATTGAAGATTTATTAGCCAATGGCAGTGGAACCAAATTATTAAGAATTGTGAATAACAATTATCTCTTACCGATTGTTATTATCTCTTCAATCACTGCGTTATCCGCGGTGGGATTATTCTTCATCTTACGCAAGAAGAAACATCAATAATTCTCGTTATAAAATTTACAATGTTATAACAAGGTTAGTTATCTTGTTTGAAGCGCTAGCGATTTGATTCGGCCAGCGCTTCTTTTTTCCATCTGCTTTAATTAGGCCTCCCGGCCCCTTGCTAAGAGAAATAGCTGTGTTATAATTATTTTGTTGTTTAGGTGCTTGTGACACAGCTCACAAGTCCTTTTTATATCTACTTAACTAGTAAGCAGATAATTAACAAAATAATTGCGAGTACCAAAAGGTACTGCATTTTTCCTCCTTTCTGCAAGAGGCCAGGAGAGGGATAAACCCTAACATAAAAATATGTCTCCTATTCTGAGGGACATAATTTGATAATTTGCCCCTCATTAAACATATAGGGGCGGAATTGCCAAATTTGACAAAAAATTTTAAAAATATTTTATTCTTATAGAAAAGTGGTTTGACGAATCACATTGATAGATTAAAAAGCAATACCATTGAGTGCTTGACACGCGCACATAACATACTTGAGAATAATTGTAGCGATATTTATCGCGTGGGGGGGTCTTATGTTAAAAAAGAGATTTACGGTTTTAAATATTCTTTTACTTATTTTCAGTAATGTCGCTTTTACAATGGAACTAGAAGTTGGTTATGTAAATTTAACAAGAACTTTTATTTTTGCCAATTTTGCTATCTTAGTCATTGCTTGGATTTGTTTACTTGTCTTTTTCATTATCATTAAAAAGAAAAACAAAAAACAAACATTAACAAATAACGATTTTATACCATTGCTTGGTATTAACTTATTTATTGCTTTCTTTAGTCTTACATATTTTGCTCTTGGATATTATTTCCTTGCTGGCGATTGGCCCATGATGGGCTTAATTTTTATGGGCAGTGGTGCGGCCATGCTGGCTTTTTCTATTATTTGTTTTATTGTCAATTGCAAAACTTCTTTGACATTTACTGATAACGTAAAAGGAATTAAGAAATTATCCAAAACAGCGATGGTTTTTTCGATTATCTTAATCGTTTTTACAGCGATTACTTTGGCTTTTAATATCAATAACGCAAATAATTATGAACTTGTCACGCAATCAAATGGTTCTACAGTTTGGCAAGTCGCCAACACCGCTTTATCAGGGATTAATCAAGTATTTAATACCATATCTTCTCTTTTATTATCTTTCGTGGTTTCTACTTTAATGATTCGTCTTGGTTTTATTAAACAATATCAAGAGAAGAAAATATTTACTTTATTGAATTTCATCATTCCATTAGGTCTATATGCCTTATCAATGTTTTATTACATCTATTTTGGTTATCGTGGTGGTCTAGCGATTACATTTGCTATTACCTCATTTATCATCGCTTTATATCTATCCATCATCACCATTTATATGAATGTCCGTCTCGGTTATAGCAAGAGATATCGTCAAACACTAGCGATATTAAATGAAATTGGTGATCAAGAAGTCATCAATAAATATCTTAATGCCTCTGACTTAAATGAAGGGGAAGCCCTCGTTAAAGAAAATCTTGACGCCTATTATCAAGAACAAGAAAGAATTCTTTTAGAAGAAAAAGAATATCTCCATCGTTTTGATGGTCAATTAGAATATGAAGGAAAATCATTTTTTGATGGTGGTTTCTGGTCCCGTCTTGGCTGGACAATATTAGGAAGCCTTTTAACTAGTATCACCTTAGGTATTTGTTATCCAGTCGCGGTGAATATGATTTATCGCTGGGAAATTCAACACACAGTGATTAATGGCAGAAGACTTTCATACGATGGCAAAGCGATTCAATTACTTGGTAAATGGATAGTGTGGTGGTTATTATCTATTATCACTTTAGGAATATATGCTTTGTTTGTGCCTGTCCGTATCAAAGCGTGGCAAGTTAAACATTCTCATATCTTCGGTGGTAAAGAAGATATTGAATCACATTTCAATGGGAGAGCTCTCCCATATGTTGGTATGAAAATATTAACGGGTTTAATTTCTTTATTCACCCTTGGTATATTAACCCCTGTTTCACAGGCTATTATGATGAACTGGGAAATCAAACATACCACCTATAATGGTTATCATCTATCCTTTAAAGGTAATGGCTTTGCCTTATTAGGTAAATATGTCCTTTGGTTCTTATTAGGTATTGTGACATTAGGTATTTATTTCTTAATTATTCCCATTAGATTATTAAAATGGAAAACGAAAAATATCTATTTATCCGCTTTAAAAGAAGAACAAGAACAATAATCTAGAATTTTAACAAGCAGAATTTTATTATTTCAAATTTAATAATTTGAAATGTTGTTTTTTGATTTTGCTATTTCGTGGTAAACCATGCTCAAAAGTATTGCTATTTCGTGGTAAACCATGCTCAAAAGTATTGCTATTTCGTGGGAAATGGTCTGAAAATGTATGCTATTTCGTGGTAAACACCATATAAAATGTATGCTATTTCGTGGGAAAAGTTATTCAACATGTTTGCTCTCGATATTATCCGCAAAAGTATTTATTATTTAAATGATTTCAATCCAATCTCACAATAAATATAAAAATGAAAAAGCAACCAAATGAAATAAGCGAAGAACTTTTAAAAGAATGGAATCCAACAAAAAATGGTCTTTTGTCTCCAAAAAATTTTTCTGCTGGATCAAGTAAAAAAATATGGTGGCTAGGAAAGTGTGGACATGAATGGGAGGCAAGTATTAAAAATCGCTCAAGAGGAACTGGTTGCCCTATTTGTAGTGGCAAAAAAATTATTAAAGGTTTAAATGATTTAGCAACTACACAGCCAAAATTAATTGAAGACTGGGATTTTAAAAAGAATACAGAAATATCACCATATAGAATATCACAATCAAGCAATTTCAAAGTTTGGTGGAAGTGTCATAAATGTGGTTATGAATGGATTACTTCTATCTCGCATCGTTCCAATGGGAGAGGTTGTCCAAGTTGTGCTGGAATGGTTGTTATCACAGGAAAGAATGATTTTGAAACGAATTATCCACTTTTAGCCAAGAATTGGGATTTTGAGAAAAATGATATTAAACCAGACCAAATATTGTGTGGTTCCAGTAAAAAATATTGGTGGAAATGTCCAAATGGCCATGAACCATTTCTGTCATCGCCTTATCAAATGAGCCGTGGTGCGGGATGTCCTATTTGTAATAAGATGTTTCAAACATCATTTCCCGAACAAGCAATTTATTTTTATGTGAAAAAATATTTTCCTGATGCCATAAACAAATGCAAAGACATCCTTAATAACGGTATGGAATTAGATATTTTTATCCCTTCACGCAATGTTGGGATTGAATATGATGGTTTCGCTTGGCACAATTCTTCGGCTGTCGTAAGTAGAGAAAATAAAAAGTACAACCTATGCAAGGCAAAAAATATTTATCTTTATAGAGTTAAAGAAAATTCAAATAGTGATGAATATGCCGACACAACATACCGTGTGCCTAAATTTAAATATGAAAATTCAGGAGAACTGAGCATGGTTATTGATGTTTTGTTAAATGATATCTCCAAAGAAATAAAGCCTGATATAAATATTAAAAGAGATTTGTTTGAAATTTATAAATACAAAATTATCAAATATGAAGATTCGTTAGCAAATCTCTATCCTGAAATTTCGAAAGAATGGCACCCAATATTGAATGAAGGTTTAAAACCAGAAAATGTATTGCCTGGAACGACTTTGAAGGTGTGGTGGAGATGTCCAAATGGACATGAGTGGAAAGCCTCAGTTATAAATAGAACAAAAGGTCATGGATGTGATATATGCGCAAGAGATCAACGTAAAATAGCCCAACACAATACACTTATAAATTCTAGAGAACCTTTAATTGGTTCTAAGTGTGTTGAAGACTGGGATTATACAAAAAATAAACACGGCCCCAATTATTACACTAAAGGTAGTGGGGTCAAAGTGTGGTGGAAATGCCATATTTGTGGTCACGAATGGAAGACAGCAATTTGTGATAGAACTCGTGATTATAGGAATGGATGCCCTGCGTGCTCTAATAGAATTTTGGTTAGAGGCAAAAATGATTTACAAACAACAAATCCTGAATTGATTAAGGAATGGAATTTTGAATTGAATGGTTCGCTTTTGCCAATGGATGTAAGCCAATATTCTCATTCTAAAGTTTGGTGGAGATGTTCTAAATGCGGTTACTCTTATCAAGCCACCCCATCAAACAGAGTGATTGGTAAAGGTTGCGGGTGTTGCGCTGGAAGAGTTGTTGTTCCAGGAATTAATGATTTAGCTACAACCAGACCAGATTTGGCATTAGATTGGCATCCAACCAAAAACGGAGACTTAAAACCTAATGATGTTACAAAAGGTAGAAGAGATATGATTTGGTGGAA
Organism: uncultured Bacilli bacterium; assembly: GCA_905236715.1. Classification (GTDB taxonomy): domain Bacteria; phylum Bacillota_I; class Bacilli_A; order RFN20; family CAG-826; genus RUG13091. Next base: position 82,218 of record CAJOMQ010000002.1, read on the forward strand.
ATGCCATATTTGTGGTCACGAATGGCAAGATTCATTGAACCATCGCAATAAAGGAAGAGGATGTACTTACTGCGGCAAGATTAAAAAAACAAACAAAAATGGTGGATGAAATCTTATATTTGCCATTATTTATGGTTGATTTTCTTCAATAATTAATAAACACAACATTGCTGTCAAGAGTAATGGAAGACACTAAAAACATATCTAATTGTAAAAAGTCCGCTGGGAAAATCTTCTCTTTTTGAAAAATAAATTTACCTTTAATTAATTATGTTAGTTATCACCATATTTTATATTTATAGTATTAATATAATTAATAAAGGTAACTTTGGTGGGTCGCTTGACGACTCTTTTTTGTTGTGGAAATGTATATAACGAAAGGCCTAAAAATGAAAAGATTTATTATCGCCGATATTCACTTTGGACACGAGAACATCATTAAATATGAATCTCACCCTTTTACTAATGCAGAAGAAATGAACAAGAATTGGAATTAATAAAGGTGAAAAAAGAATATGAAAGCAAAGATAATAATAAAAAATGCGATTAGGTGCAAACACTGTGGCGACATTATCGAAAGTAAACATCATTATGATTTTAAATTCTGCTCATGTCAAAAATGCGCTGTAGATGGAGGATTAGATTATTTAAGAAGATGTGGCGGACTTGATGACTGGGAAGATTTATCGCAATTTAAAGAAGTGGAAGTAACTCCTAAATATAAAGTAGGGGATGTGGTGACTTTCAAATATTTCTTTGAAACTAATGAAGGAACTATCCAAGCAGTGGACACATTTCCAAATAGCACAGTTGTCAATTATGACATATTAGATGAAAAGGAGCCGCATTTATACGAATATGTCAACGAAAGAGATATTATTGGAAAAAATGAAGATTGATTTATTCCCTTGTTTTAAACATTCATTGAATTATTAAACAATTTGGTTTTTTTGATCCCCATTTCACTATAAGAATAAATCGATATATTTTTACCTTAAAAAAGACTTAATTTTTCTATAGGGTTGAAATAGACACATATCTTTTTCGCTGTTGTCATTGGAAATATATCTTTATAACCTTTGTAGGCGGGAATATATTTTTTTCCCGCAAATCACTCCAGCGAAATACCGCAAATCACTCCAGTGAGGTATTGATTTTTTTACTAAGAGTCGTATTATATAAACAAGAGGAATTCAAAATGAA
>CAJOMQ010000003.1 GCA_905236715.1 uncultured Bacilli bacterium
ACATCAAAGGAAGAAAAAGGTTTCTTAACAGTTTATCTGTTAAGTCTAAAACGCAAATTAAAAAGGGGCTTAATCACTTTTAGGTTTCTTAACAGCCCCCTTGTTTGGATCAAGCACTGTGCTATAATATGAAATGTACCTGGCAAAGACCAGGTGGTACTCCATCTTTTGCAAGGGGCCAGGGGTGGCGAAACTAGAACATATAAAATATGTCCTCCTATTCTGATGGATACAAGATGTCCCTAATTAAAAATATGGGGATGATAACTTACTTTAACAAGGGCTCCCGGCCCCTTGCGAATTAAAATCTGTTATTTAATTATTTTGCGTTTGAAGCGCTAGCGATTTTATTCGGCCAGCGCTTCTTTTTTCCATCTGCTTTAATTAGGCCTCCCGGCCCCTTGCCAAGAAAAATAGCTGTGTTATAATTATTTTGTTTTTGGGGCTCTTGTGACACAGCTCACAAGTGCCTTTTTATATCTACTTAACTAGTAAGCAGATAATTAACAAAATAATAGCAAGTACCAAAAGGTACTGCATATTTCCTCCTTTCTGCAAGGAGCCAGGAGGGGGATAAACCCTAACATAAAAATATGTCTCCTATTCTGAGGGACATAATTTGCCCCTCATTAAACATATAGGGACGAAAATGCCAAATTTGACAAAAAAATTTTAAAAAAATTAATTTCGCTTCTAAAATTTATTTAAAAGATATGAAATGATTGGCTCAAATGCCATGATGAATTATAATAATGAAATATTATATGACATCAAAGGTGAACTTAGAGATTCAAATGATTTATTCAAAGAATGGCAGACTATTTGTTTCCTTGTCATGAAAGTAGAAAATTATAGGTTTAGAAAATGAAAGAGAAATGGTCAAGTAGAGGAGCGTTTATTCTCGCGTCCATTGGATCGGCAGTTGGGCTTGGCAATGCCTGGCGCTTTCCGGGAATGTGTGCGAAATATGGTGGTGGTGCCTTTCTTATCGCTTATATTTTGTGCATGGTCGTCTTAGCGCTTCCTGTTCTCATGAGTGAAATTGCCATTGGAAGAAAAACAGGCGCTAGCGCACCGAAAGCATTTAGATTAATGAACAAGAAAGGTGAAGCTATTGGTTGGTGTGGAGTAGCTAGTTCTTTAGCCATTCTTTGTTATTATGCAGTTGTTTTTGCCTGGTGCATTATTATGTGCATTCTTTCTTTCCGCTTTGCCACCGATGCGAGCGATGCGGCAAGTGCTTCGCAAGTCTGGAGTCAAGCGGTTGGATATGCTGATACAACTTCTTTATCGGGAGAAGGTGGCGATATTAAGATTCTCTTGGTGGTCTGTTTAATTACGGCTTGGATGCTTATGTATTCTTGCATTCGTAAAGGAGCATCTCGTGTTAGTAAAGTCGTTAAATTCACCGTCTTTATTCCAATTGTGATGCTCATTATCCTAGCAGTGAAAGGATTTATCAATAACCCTCATTTAGGTGAAGCTTTATCAGCGTTATTTATTCCAAAGTGGAGAGCATTTGGCAATGCGGAATTATGGATTGGGGCCATGTGCCAAGCCTTCTATAGTTTGGGTATTATGTTTTGCGTTATGATTACATACGGATCATATCTAAAAGGACATAACAATAATATTGTTACTGATTCATTTATTATTGCTTTCAGTGATTTAGGTGTATCGATATTATCTGGCATCGTTTTATTTACGACGATGTATCAAAGCGGATATACCGTGGATAACATGACGATAAGTGGTGTGCAAACGGCTTTCTTTATTTATCCACAGGCGATTGTTGGTCTATCTCCCTATCCAGTGCTTAATGCGATATTTGGATTTATTTTCTATTTTATGCTTTGCACACTTGCGATTGATTCCGCATTCTCAGAATTAGAAAGTTCATCGCACGCCTTGTCAGAAAAATTAAAAATACCCAAAAATAAGATGACTTTATTTTTAACGATTGTCTGTTTGATTATATCTATTATTTTCATAACAGGTGCGGGTCCAAATTTCGTTGATATAACCGATTATTTTATGAACCAAGTTGGTTTATTATTTGTTGGTGGCGCGGAAGTGATATTTATTGGATGGATATTTAAACCAGACCGAGTCTTAGATGAAATCAATAAGAATACGAAGAAATTTAAGATGTCAAAATGGTTTTATTTTTTGACAATTAAATTCATCATCCCCATCAGTATCTTAACCTTGATTGTTTTCCAAATCATTGGATTTGTTAATACAGGATTTAGATATAATCCAGAATACCTTTTAGCAGTGGAGATTGTCTTTGGCTGGTTAGTGGTCTTTGTTGTCTTTACTTCCTGGCTAATGATGAAGATATACACTAAGTATTCAAAGCGTGGAAGAAAGATTAAAAGTTTAGAAGAAGACGAACCTTCTTGGGATGAAATTGACCAAGAAGTCACTAACCCTGAATGAAAATTGCCTTTCATTAGGCCTCCTGGCCCCTTGCTAAGAGAAATAGCTGTGTTATAATTATTTTGTTCTTTAGGTGCTTGTGACACAGCTCACAAGCCCTTTTTATATCTACTTAACTAGTAAGCAGATAATTAACAAGATAATAACGAGTACCAAAAGGTACTGCATAAATCTCCTTTCTGCAAGAGGCCAGGAGGGGGATAAACCCCAACATAAAAATATGTCTCCTATTCTGAGGGACATAATTTGCCCCTCATTATACATATAGGAGCGGAATTGCCAATTTTGACAAAAAAATTTTAGAAAAATAATTTCACTCCAAAAATTTGTTTAAAAAAATGAAAATAATTTACTGATTTCGTCGAATAAAATATAATAAATAAGTAATGTGCGCATTCGTTTGAAGCGCAAATCATAATTTAGGAGATAATACAACATGAAAGCAAAACATGTTATTGCCACCCTTTCTTTGTCTATCGCTTTAGGCGTGGGTTCTTTTGTGGGTGTGAGTTACGCTAATAAGGATTTGAAACAGGCAAACGCTGATTCAACAAGAACCATTTATCTAGATGTTTCTGGCGTTTCTTTTTGGCACAATGATGGGGCTTTAGCCTATGGTCATTTCTACTCAACAACTGATTCATATTCAAGCTGGCCAGGTCTAGCCATGAGCCTTGTCAGTGGTGAAACCGATGTTTATAGTGTGGAAGTCAATTCTGCTGCTACACAAGTCATTTTTAATCGTGTGAATCCAAGTGATCATTCTGTGTGGAATAGAACATCAAAGAGCGATGGAACAAGCATCAATATTCCTAGTGATAAAGACTGCTTTGTTCTAGAAGATATAACTCAAACTGGATATGACAACGGGAACGATACTGGTAGTTGGACTAACTATACTCCTTCAGCGGAGCCGGTTTATTCGGTTTTTTGTCACGGTGCCACTGTGGATTTAACTCTTGATGAGGAAAACAAACCAGAGGGTGTTTTACATCAATATTCCGCCTCGGTGCAATATGCCGCTCGTGGTGATCTATTGAAATTCTACAAGAACGGCGCAGAAATCACTGAGGATATCGGTGTCGACTATGTCGATGGCGCCCCCGCTGCCAATAACAACATTTATGGCGATGCCACAAATGGATTTAGAATTTATCACACTTTTAATTATTTAGGTTATACAAAAGTTTATCTAAAAACATACGCCGATGGTGGAATGTCCCTCTGGGGCCAAGGATATGGGGAAAATTCTTTCTATTCCGTCATCAAAACATCAAGCGGAACTACTAATGTGACATTATCTTTAGATGAAGATTTTGTTGCGGATGAAACATATATTGAACAATATAAGACTTCTGCCGCTGTCGATATCGAGGCATTAGGAGGAATTGATTGGAGTACTAGTAATGATGTAGACAACGATGGTGGAATTTCAGAACGCCTTAATTACGAAGGTGGCGAAAATAACGCAAAAGCAGCTTTCCAAGGTACCGCTTGGACTGTCTATAACGATTGTCACGAAGTCATTTATTTAAAAGTGAAAAAGACTGACCTTACTTTGTGGCTCTATATCGGTGGTCGTGTCCACTCATATGTCGCTACTGTCACCAGAGCAGGCGAAGAACCAATCGCTATCCCATTAACAGAATCAGGTGATGAATATGTGGCTCATGATGTTGACTTATTAGCGGGTGATGTCATTTCCTATTCAATCGATGGCGTCACACAAACTCTTGCCAGCAAGCCCATTGGTAACAACAATATGAAATCTGATTTATCCGTCCTCGCGGATGTTGAAGGTGCTGATATTTATTTCTCCAAAGGTAGTGAACCCACTGTTTGGGTCTCTGGTTTAGGTGATGTTGGTGGTTTTAGTATTTTAAGAAACGGCCACGAATTTATTCTTGGTAACTATAATAGTGAAAATGAATATATGACCACTTTAGTGGAATTCGCCGTGGATGATACTTTACAAATCATCGATTGTTCTTCTTCCTCCAGTTTACCAGTCGTTTTCAACGCTAATTATATTAATGAATATTCCGAAGGAACTTGGGAAATTGACGATGGTGTTGCTACTTGTAAAAAAGCTGCGACATTAAGAGTGTATATTCAATTAGCACCTGGTAACGATGGCTTATATTTTGCTTATGCTACTCAAGAACAAAAAGATGCTTTAGCGTTTGTGGAAGCCTTCAAAACCGCTTTAGCGACCGCTTGTGGTGGTAGTGATAAAGCTGGTGCGGTTGCCACTGCTTGGGCTGGCCAAGTCACAGCCTATGCCGCGTTAAGTGAAGGAGCTAAAGATGAAGTCGGATTGGGTGGTTATTCTTCCTTTAATGAAATTCAAGAATTCGCCGAAAGATATATTTGGTTCTTACAAGAATATCCTTCTTTGACTAACTTCTTAGATTGGACCATTCCCGCCAGAGCCAGCAGTCATTTATTCGTGGTTTCTAATAACTACACCTTCATGATTGTGGCAATTTCCGCATTTGTCGCGATTTCCGCTGTTGGTGTGTATTTCATCATCAAAAAGAAAAAGCATAATTAATTAAGATTAATCTACTTATCACAAATTAGGAGGCTTGCCTCCTTTTTTGATGGAATTCAAAAAAACTTGCGGGGGGGGGTTATATTTTATCATTTATGCATAAGTAGGAGGTTTTTCTAATGAATGCACACACAAAAGAAGAAATAAAGGCGAGCTATAAGAAAAAAGGAATGATGTTTTTTATTATCGCCGCCGGAGTCTTGGTTCTATTTGTTTTATTTTCCATTTTATTCTTTGCCGGAGTTGTGAAGTTGGATCCTGAAGAAGGCGAAGAGATGACGCTAACAGGGATGGGTATCGCTATGCTTGTTGTTGGCGGGTTAGGCGCTATTGGACTAAGCATTGTCGGGTTTATCAATATGAGTAAAACAAAAGAACCCAAATTAACCCAATATTATGAACAATATCTCAAGAATTATGAGCAACAAGTGGCTAATGCCGCTAAAAGGGAAGAACATAGACTAAATGAATTAGCGAAAGTATCCCCCGATTTTGATGTCACGAAAACTATCAACATGAGTGAACATCAAAGGCTTTGGATTAATGCTGAGAAAAAGCAAGTGCAATTTCTAATTACCGCTAACACAGCCAATGAGCTAGCCAGTGCCTCAAAGGTCAAATGGACAAAAGTTTATAAAACACATGTCTTCAATATCGATGACATAACCTATGTTGACATTAACCACTCAGTGCAAACACAAACCCATTATAGTAGTAGTGGATATCGCTCCAGTTCCGCAATTGAAGGAGGTGCCAATTTCTCTTCTGGCACCGCGACAGAACAACAAATTCATCATTGGGAAGTGGAAATTAAGACCACTGACATCGATTTCCCAAGCATTGTCATTTCTTTTGGTCAAGACGGCACTACGGCTACATTGGTGCTTGAAACATTGAAATTATTACAAAATAAATAAGAAAAGTAATTTATTTAAATGGATGACCAGAGCGGAGTCTCTGGTTTTCCTTTACCTCTTTATTTAATTTATAATTAAAAAGGAAATATGTATCACAAAACAAATCGTGGTGTTATACAATAAAATTACCAAAAAAGGAAAAAATGCTATGAAAAAATATTTACGTTATATCACTCTCACCGTTTCATCTTTATTGCTCGCTGGTTGCATTTCCTATAACAGCGATCCTGGTTATATCAAAGATGTCGTCGGTACTTATGAATTACAAAATTATACCTACACTCCCGATGATGGAGACAAAATTGACTTTATCAAAGAGAAAAAGGCCAAATCATATATCGTCGTTGATTCTTCTGGTTATGGTTATACCACCTATGAAGATGAAGATACACCTTTCTATATTGATACCACCCGCATCAAATTTGTCTATAGCAGTGATGAAGAAGGTAATCCCACTGATTTAGTGAATGAACTCTATTACACCAGAGGTTTATCCAAAAGTTCCAACGACTTTTCTCCGAAAGCGGGTAGATTAGAACTAGGGGTCAACGTCAAACAAAAAAATCTCAATATGACCGCGCATAACACCAAAGTGGTGATTGGTGATATTGAACTCGGCTTGAAATACACGATGCATGTCACTTATAAGAAAGTGAACGCCGCGACCGATTTAGCCTATCTCAATAAAGTCTATAAAACCAGCTTCACTCTTTTACCATTTGAACAAAAGATGTTTGATAACAGTTGGTATCGTTTTGATTGTGCCTCTTATGATGTCAATCCATATATTTATCACTACGTGAAATTTGATATCAAAAATAATAAATTATTACGTAAATTCGCTTTAAAAGAAGACGAAAAACAAGTCAGTGAAGATAATATCCCCTTTAACATGAGCAAAGGAGAAGAAGGATATAATTTCTCGTATGATGATTTCTCTTTCTCATATCCATTCTTCGCCGAAGAATTAATCAGCCAAGGCGTGTTAAACCGTCATATTTCTTCCACTGTCCGTTATTACGATATGGTAGAAGAAAAATATGTCGAAGAAGCTTCTGCCCAAACAACAGAAGTCTATACTTCACTCAGTAAATACGATAATAGTGATGAAGAAATTGAAGAATTCATCGCTAGTGATTATCAATATTATCAAGATAGCAAATTATAATATCTTCCTTTCCTCATATGTATGAGAATGATTATGCTTTAGAAAGAAGATTAAAGGAATTAGATCCCGAATTACATCAACGCTTCTCCGCGGTGGTTTTTTCCGCACCATATATTCTCAGTAAATATAAAACCTTATTTCCCACCTTTACTGATCATTCCATCATCCATTCTTTAGATGTCATCGAATTTTGTAACAAAATTATCGGTGACCAAATTAAGATGATGAACGCGGATGAGATATACACTCTTTTATTAGGTTGTTATCTCCATGATACCGGGATGGGCGTGAGTAAAGAAGATTATTTAGAATTTACTCCCCAAATTGATTTTGGTGATTATTTTATCAATCACGATAAAGATGATATTCCCGCGATCGTGCGGAGTTATCACCATGAATATTCCGGGTTATTCATTAAAAAATATGCAAACTTCTTTGATTTTCCCTCCAAAGAACATCAATTTGTGGTTACTCAAATTGCCCGCGGTCATCGTAAAATCAATCTCGAAGATAAAAAAGAATATCCAATTACCTATCCATTAAATAACGGAAACACGATTTGTCTTCCCTATTTAGCGGCCTTAGTCCGTCTCGCGGATGAAATTGATGTCACCGCGGCGAGAAATTGTCTCGTGGATTTCAAGCCAACATCCTTAACCAAAGAAATCGATATCATTGAATTTGCTAAACACGAAGCGGTAAAGAATTTACAAATCACCGATCAAGAGATGATCGTGGAAGTGGAAACCGATGACACAAAATTAATCAAAGAATTAGAAAAACTCGTCGAAAAAATGCAACATACATTAGATATCTGTCGCCATGCAGTCAATGGTGTTTGTAAATTCACCATTCACCAAGAAAAAGTTATTTTAGATATAAAAAAAGCGGAATCCCGCTAGATAATTGTTAAGAAATTAATAAAGCCTGTCATATCAAATATTTCTCTTATTTCTTCATTAACATTTTTGATGACCATTTTTCCTTTTTGTTCCATTTTCTTTTGCGCCACTAATAAGACTCTTAATCCCGCCGAAGAAACATAAGACAAATTTTGAAAATCTAACACTAATAAATCAATATCATTTAAAAAAGGAATGATTTCGTTTTCAAATTGCACACTGGTAATCGTATCTAAATTACCTTCTAATTGGGCCTTTAATGTTTTTCCTTCTAATTCTTTTTTGATATTCATAATTTTTACTAAGAAAATAATAAATTATCAATAAAGATAATCACAAGAATATTTTAAGAGAATTTTTTGTGTGCTAAGATAATCACAATATGTCAAAAGATATAAAAATTATCTTCTCCGATATCGATTGGACTTTGTTAAACCATGGCCACGAGAAACACGCTTTTGATATGGAATCAATAGATGCTTTAAAACAAGTGCAAAAGCAAGGTGTATTAGTGTATCTTTGCACCGCAAGACCATATCATTCTGTCGTTGGATGTGGCATTTTAGATATTTTCACACCTGATGGCATCATCTGCACCAATGGTGCGGTGGTGTTTGTCAAAGACCAATTAATCCACAATCACTGTTTTTCTAATGAAGATGTCAGACAAATCATCAAAGTGGCCCATAAACACCATCTAACCATTGAGTTATCAAATGAAAAAGATCGTTGGTTAACCAAGCCTAAAAATAAATACGTCGATAATTATTTCGCCTTATTTCATGAAATATGCCCCGAAATAAGACCATATAGAGATGAAAACATCTCCGCGGTTTTATTACTCGCCCCCGAAAAATTTGACGCTATATTAGCCCAAGAATTACCAAAAGGTATTACTGGGCTCCGCTTCACTGAATATGGTGTTGATATGCATTATGACCCCATCTATAAATCAGAAGGTGTAAACGCTGTTTTAGATTATCTCCATATTTCACCAGACCACGCCATGGCAATTGGTGATGATTATGGTGATATCCAAATGTTTCATGTCGTCAAATATTCCATCTGCATGGCTAATGGAAGAGAAGAAGCCAAAACCGCTGCCAGCGATATCTGCCCCCATATTGATGAACATGGGGTCGCAATCGCGATGAAAAAGTATTTTAATATCTAAAAGATATTCCAAAAAAGTATTACCATATTTTTCATATTCATATATAATGATTCCAAATATAGTTTTGTTAAAAGTTACAAAATTTGTTTCTTTTGTCACCGGTAAAAAATTATGAAAATGAAACACTTCTTTGTTGGCTTAGTCGCCACATTATCTTTAGGCGCCGCTACAGCAGCGGGTGTTTTAATTAGCAACAAAAAGAATACCCTTACTGAAGTTAAAGCTGATTCTATAACCTGGTATCTTAGAGGTGATATTAATGGCTGGAACGTTAACAATGATTACATAATTGTTGATGGTGGCGATCCCCTTATTGTTGATTTGGAGGCAGATCAACAATTTAAAGTGGCGGATGAATCATGGGATAATCAGTTGACAACCAGCGACGGTGATGCTAGTGGCAACGGTATTACTTTCACCTATACCGAGAACTCTGTGGTTGACACCGCTGGAAAATATGCCTTTTCAATAAAGAATAATGCCTTATACGTTGATTTTGGTGAATTTTATTACACCGGGACAGATAATAGTTGGGGCATTGATACCGGTACCACAGGAAACCACCCAAAGGTAGTTGTTAATGGTGGTAGTGTGGAATATTCACTCAGCAAAGATGAGGAATTTAAATTAAGAAACAACAACACAACTAAAGGCGTTTTTGGTTATTCAAATTTAAAAAATGGTGATTTCTATGGCACCTTTAAGAGTGACAATTTTGGAAATATAGTATGTAATTTCACGGACACCTACAATGTCTCTGTTTCTTTGACTAACCGCACATGGACTGTTTCTGTCGTTCCATCTAGCGCTGACGCAGATGATTTAGAATATGTTTATGTTTTAGATAAATATGGAAATCTTCTAAATGATTACCATAATGCTTACACATGGAGCGAAGCTGGCCAAAAAATGGAGTGGCCTGGTGCAGTAATGTCAACTTATGAAGGAACAACGCATATGTTCCAATTAGGTTTCTGGTCTGGCATGGATAATGTCGTTATCAATAATAAGCATGGTAGTGGTAATAACGAAGGCTATCAAACTAGAGATTGGGCTGTTTCTGGCGAAAATTCCGTTGCTGGAAAATGTTTGATTCTTGATGGATCAACTACCGATGGAATATGGGACGATACCGATTGGGTCGCACCACAAACGGCAAAATTCATTGAAAATTATATGCATTTCCAAGATTTCGATGAAAGTGATAACTCTAACGGTACCGCTTGCCAAGGCACAAATGGTTATTATCAATTAGCCAAAGCCGCTTACCAAGCTTCTTCGTTTGCTGCATATCGCGAAGAATTGTGCTCATTGGATTATGTTGTGGCTCGTTTAAGTGCCTGGGCTTCTGCTAATAATGAAGTATTTAATATATCCGGAGGTGTTGGCACCTTTGCTAGCAGTTCAAGGGCCTTGAACACACTTCCTGTACAAGAAGCTGCTGTGCCTGCGACAATTGCAGTCGTATCAATGGTGTCACTTACCGCAATCGGTGGATTCTTCTTCTTAAAGAAAAAACCATTCTAAAAAATAAATGAACAAGAGAGCAATTTGCTCTCTTTCTTTTTTACATTCGTGGATATTGTGCTATATTAGAAAAGAAGGAATTTTCTTGCTTTATGAAAGATAATGTTGGTGTTTTATTACCCATTGCTTCCTTACCGAGCGATTTTGGGATTGGTGATTTTGGTAAGAATGCTTACAAGTTTGTCGATTGGTTAGTCAAACATCATTATAAATATTGGCAAGTTCTCCCCCTTAATCCCTTGGGACCCGGATATTCTCCATATATGTCCACGTGTAGCGAGGCTATTGAACCACGTTATATTGATTTAACGGAATTAACCAAAAGAGGATATCTCCATTACAATGTCCCCGCATTCAATAAAAAAAGTAAGCACATTGATTATTATCAAGTTGAACAATATAAAGAAAAACATCTATTTCGCGCTTTTATGAATTTTCAAAAAAAGCCGATGCGCGGATATAAAAAATTCATCAAAGACAATGATTGGCTCATTCCATTCGCCGTATTTACTGTTTTTAGAAGACACCGTAATTATCAGATGTGGATTGAATGGCCCAAAGATATGCAATCATTTTATGATGATGGGATTTTAAACAAGATTCCACCTGCAATTAAAACTGAATGTGAATTTCAAATATTCATGCAATTTTTAGCGTATAGACAATGGAATAAGCTTTGGTCTTATTGTCGGAAAAAAGGCATTACAGTGATCGCGGATTGCCCATTTTATGTCGGTATTGATTCCACAGATTGCTGGTTACATAAAGATCAATTCTTAATGGATGAAAATTATCATCCCACTTTAGTCAGTGGTTGCCCACCCGATGCTTTTAGTGATGATGGGCAGTTGTGGGGCACCCCCATCTATGACTTTAAAAAGATGAAAGAAAAGAATTATGACTTCCTAGTACATCGTATTGGCTATTTAGCCTCAACTTGTGATTTATTAAGACTTGACCATTTCCGTGCTTGGGACACCTATTGTGTGATTCCTGCCGAAGATGTCAATGCCCGTCGTGGGGTGTGGTGGGAAGGACCCCGCACTGATTTCTTTGATGAATTATATAAAAAATACCCTGATATTCATCTCATCGCGGAAGATTTAGGTGATTTATTCCCCGGTGTCCATCAATTAAGAGACCATTATAATCTCCCTGGCATGTATATCACTGAATTTACCGTCTTTGATCAATATGCGATGTCCACGAATCGACAAATTGTCTATCCTGGTACCCATGATAATCAAACCATCAAAGGATGGCTCAAAACATTACCAAAAGAAAATATCACCTATTTAAAGAATAAATTTGGTGAAAATGTCGATTTATATGAAGCGATGTTTGATTATACATATAATCTTCCATCTTTAATGACGATTTTCCCATTACAAGATATTCTCGGTTTAGATGATTCCGGAAGAATCAATTGGCCCGGCACCGTCGGAGATCCAAACTGGACCTGGAAATTAAAAGACTTTTCGTGGATGAAAAGAAAAGATTTAAAAGGTCATCAATAAACAAAAAAGGCCAACGTGTTGGCCTTTTATATTATAAATAATATAATTACGCTTTAATTGTGCCGTGCCAATTATCAACGTTCGCGGTGAGACACATCACGCCGGCCACAATATTACCGAAGATAATTTCAATGACGCCGATGAAGATTAAGTCTTTTTTGGTTTCGACGCTATTCATTTTGGATAACAAATAAACAGAAACCACCGCACCGGCTAAGAAGATGAGTAAAATCCAGTCAAACCAGCCTTTAAAATCAGTGCCTTTAATAGCTAAAACCCACATGAGAATAAAAACAATCACAAAGGCCACTAAATAAACTATATCAAAAATTCTCGCTATTTTTTTATTCATAAGAAAATCCTCGAAATTATTTTAATATTGTCTCATTCTCTTTGCAACAACGCTATTTTTGACGCTATTTTTGACGGAAGGAATAAGTGATGTGGTGAGTATATGTTTCCCCAGCTTTCAATAATCTTCTATGTAATAGGCTATCTTGCGGTTCCAAGGCTAGACCACGATGATGATCTTTTTTACTAGTGAGCATCTTCGTGCCATCAACATAATTATCACTATAGATTTGTAGGGCTTGAAAATCAGTGGTGATATCCATCACATATCTATCGTTTTCTAAAGTGATTAATTCTTTGTCTAATAAGAAACAATGATCATAGCCAAAGGAACGATGATTTTGTAAATATGAGTCATTGATATCTTGCATAATTAATTTCTTGTGATTGAAATCTAAACAAGGAAGTATTTCTCTTTCTTTTAAAGGCAATAAAGTAGTGGATTCCGTTTCTACGAACGAGTGGCTTGGAATCGTTAAAGAAATATTTGTTAAATCATCATCACCTAAGCAGAAATAAGCGTGATTAGTTAAAGCGATAGGATAATCTTTTTTCGCTGTCGCTTTTAGTGTTAATTGGATTTCATTTTCTTTTAGTAAATAGATTACTTCGTATAGGAAAATTTCATCATCTAAAGTGAAAGTCACTTCATTTTCTTTTCGTTCATAAGCAAATAATTTGTTAGAAACGCCATCTTTTCCCGAATGAAGAGAATTCTTTACTTCGTTGATATCAAAATGGTAGGTGTTATTTTCTAAGGTAAGGACACCATTAGGTACGCGATTAGCAATCGGGCCAATCGTTTTTCCATAATAAATAGAAGGAGTGATGAATTGTTCATAACTATCGGGAGTGAGAGTCATCACTTCTTGTTTATATCTAATTAAATATATGGAAGCTCCTATGGGGGTTAAGATAATTTCTAAGTCTTTGTTTTTTAAAGTGATAAATTCATTTTTCATAATATTAATTATGTGTCATAAAACCAATTACGTGCAAAAATATTTTTTTCATTTTCTTTTTTGCGTATACGCGTATATAATTAATTCGTGCTCATTTATAGCGAAGAAATACAATGAAAAAGAAAAACATTTTTTTGGTAGCGGGAATCGCTACTTTCATGTTGACCGGCGCTCTTTTGCCTATGGTCAACCAAAAACCAAATACTTTATCACCCGATAATATTATTTACGAAGCTCCTTTGAAAGTGGATTTTGAACAACCAAATTATATTCATAATGCTCATCAAGCGACCACCAATTGGCCCGATAAAGTCAGAATCAATTATCACAATGATGCTGGTGGCTGTGATCAAAAAGCTTTCTATTTCTGGTTTTCGGGGGTCAATGGCAAACAATATGCCCCTGACACTGTTTCTAGTGATGCCAAAGATATGTCCATCACCTTAGATTTCACCACGGAAACCTTTCAAGATGGCTATCACAACAAAATGTATATGATTGTCAAAGGCGCCACTTTAAATGATTGGAGTGATAAGACTGATGACACACCCATTGATTACAACGATTTCACTTTAGAAAATGATAAATCAATGTCCATTTGGGCCATTCCTGGTGAAGGTAGTTCATTAGAACTATATGATAGTGAAGAAGAGACCAAGATGGATAAAATCCTCGCCGCTAGTTTTAAAAACGATTGGAAAACCATCGCGGTGAAATCCACAATTGTCCCCACTTCCTATAAAGTTTATGCGTTAACCGATAATTACAATCGTTTAAACGATAGAGAAAAAGTAGCGTACAAAGATCGCTATCTCATTAAAACTGGTGAACAACCCGAATGCCAAGATGAATCATATAATGGGGCGAGCATTAAAACATTTGAAATCCCTCTTAATTTCACGATTAAAATTAATGTTCAATATCAAGTAACCGCCTATTTTTCCACCAAGCCCGAAAAAGAGCAAACCAAATTTGTGGCGATGGATGCTTTATATGAAACACCGCGATTTGAAACTTATTATAACTATGATGGTGATGATTTAGGTGTGACATATTCTGTGCAAGCAACCACTTTTAAAGTGTGGGCGCCTACCGCGACGAAAGTCCGCTTAAATATTTATGATGTCATCACACCTTCATCTTATGAAAATGGTGACGATTTTTATCGCGGATATGATATGGTTTATCAACCCGGTGGCGTTTGGCAAATTACCATTACTGGCAACAATTTAGCTTTTAAAGGATATACCTACACCGTTTATAATTCTTTAGGCACAAACGAAGTAGTGGACCCCTATGCCCATGGTTGTGGTATCAATGGTGAAAGAGGTGTTGTTGTTAATTTTGCCAGCACCAATCCAGCTGGTTGGGACACCATTGATGAAACATTAGGCAGCATCAATCCCAATGAATTAACCATTTATGAATCACATATTAGAGATTTGACCATGGATGAAACTTGGAATGGTGAAAGTAAGCCCGGAACTTTCCAAGCCTACATTGAAAAAGGGACAACTTATACACAAAACAATGTCACTGTTTCAACAGGCTTTGATCATCTTACCGAAATGGGGATGAATGCGGTTCAATTAACCCCTGTCTTTGACCATGACGATGATGAAACGGAAAAAGGTATGCATTATAACTGGGGTTATAATCCTCTTAATTATAACTGCGTAGAAGGTGGCTATAGTTCTAATCCCTATAGCGCGACCGCAAGAATTATTGAATTCAAACAACTAGTCATGGCGTTAGCCAATAACGGCAATAAGACCAGAACGATTATGGATGTGGTCTATAACCATGTCAGCAGTGCCCCCGCCAGTAATTTCAATAAATTAATGCCTAAATATTATTTCCGCTTAACCGATGAAGGATATTATTACAACGGCAGTGGATGTGGCAACGAAGTAAAAAGCGAAGCCCCGATGATGCGAAAATTCATCGTTGATTCCCTTTGCTGGTGGGCTTCTGAATATAAAATCAAAGGTTTCCGTTTTGATTTGATGGGTTTAATTGATTGGAAGACCTTAGATTTAGCGAGAACTGAATTATATAAAATTGATCCATCCATTTATCTATATGGTGAAGGTTGGACTGGTGATGGTAGTGAATCTGGCCACGTCAATGAAGCTTATTACGGCACCTGGGGTAGTAATACTTGGACTGTTTATAACAAATTAAATACTGTCGAAGGTAAATGTGCGATTGGCGCTTTTAATGACCGCGCGAGAAATGCCTTAAAAGGGGAAAATAATTACGATGATCAAAGCACTTTCTGGGGCTTTATCAATCAAGATAGTTCCTATGTCGGCTCTAAGAGCTATGCGATTGCCGATATGTTAGCTGGTTATCACGATAGTGGTTCTCCCAATTGGAAAGACCCATATCAATGTGTCGGTTATGCTTCTTGCCATGATAATTTCACTTTATTTGACCAAATGATGATGACTACAGGTGTTCTTAGTAATGATCACCCTGGTTCCACAATGGCGGCGCTTTCCGCGATTGAATGTACCATTTTGATGAGTAATGGTGTCGCCTTCATTCAAGGTGGCGAAGAATTATTCCGTAGTAAAGAAATCACCTTAGATGAAGATAAAGAAATTGTGAGACCTTCTGATTATGTCACCTTCAACGGCAAAATGATTTCCCATAATTCCTATAATTTGAGCGATGAAGTTAACGCCTATAAATGGGATAGAAAAATATCTGTTAATGGAGTGACTTCTTCTGGATATGTGGAAGCCATTGAAAATGCGATTAGTACGAGAAAATTAATGGCGAAATATAATAAAGCCCAATTAAATAGTGCTTCTCCATTTGCTTCTACTTCCCCATTTAATATTTGGAATCGTGGTGATGGATCAACCACCCTCGGGATGAAAAATAATGATTATTTCTTCTTTATCGCTGGTTGTAGTTCTTCCCCCATCTCTTTTGGGGCGATTAGTTCAATGAATTATTCTTCACCAACCTTCTGTTCTAATATTTATTACAAAGATAATGTCAAACATTATGGTTATTCATATGATTTAGCTAATGGCACAGTTTCTCTAGGATGGTATACCTGTGTCTGCTTTGAAACACAACATTAGGGGGATAAAAAGATGAAAACAACGACCAAAGTTTTAACTCTATTAAGCCTTTTATTCTCTTTTAGTGCTTGTCAAAAAACGGAAGAAAATAATAATTCTTCTGGTGATTCTAAACCCGTGGAAGAAACTAAAATCACTGTCAAATTTTATGTCGATTACACCAGAACTAGTGAAAAAGATATTTATTATACCTACGAAACCACTAATGGTTCTTTATTAACGCCACCTAATGAAAATCCTGAACCTATTTATCCGGAATTTCCTGTTTTCAAGGGTTGGAGTCATAAAGAAATTATCGATGATTTAGAAGATATCTGGGATTTTTCCACCGATAAAATAGAAACGACATCCAAAACATTTAACATGTTTGGTATTTGGATGGCGGAAGGAGAATAAAAGATGAAATATCGTACTTTTCCCACTTTATTGGCCGTGATGTTATTAGGCATCAGCGGTTGTTCCAGCAGTGGAAACGAATCAAAAGAAGAATCTAATAGTGGTTCCAAAGCCGCTACACCGATTGAAAATGATTCGGATTTACCAACGACAATTTCTTATTTAGATGAACCCGCCATGGCCATTCATTATCAAAGAACGAGTGGTTCCTATAAAGATTGGGACTTATGGATGTGGAGCGAAGGCCTTGATGGAGCGGAATATACATTCAATTACGCTGATGATTATGGCATCATTGCCTATTACCCAATGAGCATGTTTGGTTCACCAAGTTCCATTGGTTTTATTGTTAAACAATTATTTTCCGTCTCTGGTGATGGTAATTGGAAAAAAGATTATGACAGCGACCGCTTTTTAGATTTTGATGTCCTAAAGATGGATGAACATCAAACTTATAATTGCTATCTTTTAGAAAAGAAAGGTTCCGTTTACACTGACTCCGCTCGCGAAAACGTCATGGATGCGGTTTCTTTATGTGAATTTACTAATGCGAAAACCATCGAAGTGACCGCAAATAAAAAATTAAAAGATGTCAAAGTCTTCAAAAATGGTGCCGAAATAACTAATTTCACATCAACTGGTGATAAAACCAAAACCATTGTTTTAGAACAAGAAGCCTCTATTGAAGATGCGTATCGTGTGAAAGTCACTTTTGAAGATGATGTGCAAGTAGAAAAGAAAGTGGGCGTGAGGAAATTATATAACGCCGCTTTCGATGCTAAATACAATTATGATGGCGAATTAGGCGCGATCCTCGATAAGGAAAATAACAAAACCATTTTCCGTGTCTGGAGCCCTGTTTCTTCCAAAATTGATTTACGAATTTATGATAATGGCACCCCGACAAGTGTTGATGCCAATAAAGGTGATGATCATTTCGTGACCTATGAGATGACAAAAGGTGAAAAAGGTGTTTTCACTTATGAAGCTAATTCCTTACTTGCGGGAAAATATTATACCTATGTTGTCACTAATTCTTCGCATCCCGAAGGATTTGAAATCGTGGACCCCTACGCCAAAAGCGCTGGTGTTAATGGTTTACGTGGCATGGTCGTGGATTTCTCTAATCCTTCTATCACCCCCACAAATTGGGAAAGTATGGATTATTTAAATTATGATCCAAAAGAATTAACGGTTTATGAAACCCATGTTGCCGATGTCACTTCTAGTGAATCATGGAAGGGTTTAGAAGAAAACCGCTATAAATATGCTGGCATGATGGAAGAAGGAACTACTTATTCCGAAGGCTCTACCACCGTTTCAACGGGCTTTGACCATATTAAAGAATTAGGGGTTAATGCCGTACAAATTATTCCTTTCTTTGACCAAGCCAACAATGAATTACAACAAGTCTTTAACTGGGGATATAACCCTCTTAATTACAATGTTGTCGAAGGTATTTATTCGAAAAATCCTTATGACGGCTATGTCCGTATTAAAGAATTAAGAGATTTAATTAAAGCTTATAATGAGCAAGGAATTACCATCATTATGGATGTGGTTTATAACCACGTCAGTGGCTTAAAAGATTGTAATTTTGATGTTCTCATGCCGGGATATTATTTCCGCTATGTCGAAAGCACTGGTAGCGCCTCTAATGGTAGTGGATGCGGCAATGAAACAGCATCTGATAAATACATGTTTAAGAAATTCATGATTGATTCCACGAAATTCTGGACTGAAACCTATAAAATTGGTGGTTTCCGTTTTGACTTAATGGGTTTACATGATACGCAATGTATGAATGAATTAGCCGCGGCGATTCATGAAATCAATCCCCACGCTGCTATTTATGGCGAACCTTGGGCCGGTGGCACCAGTGCACTTCCTAGTGGCTATACCGCTGCTACCCAAGCTAATGCCAAAAAATACGAAGGATATGGCCAATTTAACGATAAGATGCGTGATGGCATGATTGCGGGTGGCTTATCCACAAATGGCAACAAAGGATGGATTACCCAAGATCAATATAGCGTGAACCCCAGCGATATTGTCGATGGCATGTATGGCCGCACAACGGGCGCGACTAATGATCCCAATAAGAGCATCGCTTATGTCACATGTCACGATAATTACACACTACATGATAGAGCCTATGTCGCTGGCATCTATGATGAAGATGTCATTGAAAAAATGAATGTTTTAGCCAATTCTGTCGTCTTTGCTTCACAAGGCATTACCTTTATGCAAGCTGGGGAAGAAATGTTACGAACCAAAGTGGTGTATGACAATAGTGGTAATCCAGTGCACGTGAAAGATGAAAATGGTAACGATACCGATATTTTAGAAGTATCTGGAAATTCTTATTCATCTTCTTATAAAACTAATGAATTAGATTATTCGCGTAAAATTTCCCACGCGAATATGTTTACTTCTTATCAAAAGATGATTGGTTTAAAACAAAATCTTGCTAGTTTGCATCTCAACCAAGAACAAATGCCTGGCAAATATACCGCGACCGCGACTGGTGTTATTGAAGGTGGCAAATATGGTTCTATTTTAAAAGCCACAATCGTGGAAGCGGATAAGACCTATACTTGCTATTTTGTTAACGGTTCCACCGATGAAAATTATCGTGTGGATATTCCCGAAGGCGCTAACATTTATTTAAATAATTTAGGTACTGATATAGAAGCCGGAAGTTCGATTAATTTAAAGAAATTCCAAGTACTTATCTACAGTAAATAAGAAGATAAAATATAATTAATGAGGCGCACATATGTGCGCCTTTTCATAACAAAAATAGTTGACATAGGTCCAAAAACTAACGATAATACTAGTGAAAATATTTTTAGGAGGAAAATTCATGAAAAAATTATTTTCACTCGCTCTCGGCGCAGCACTAGTTTTAGGCTTGGCCGCATGCAGAAATAATGATAGTAATAAAAAAAGCGGCTATAGCGATAAAGTTTTAGCTAACGCTGATTATTCCTATCACGCTGTCGGTGGTTGGGGAGAATGGAACGCTACCGAAGAAAACAAAATGGAAGCCACTTCTATTAAAGCCGTTTCCGAAATCAGCAAAGATTTAGCTGACACTTTAGTGGAAAAAGATCCTGAATTCTTATATGTGAAGACAGGTCTTGAAATTGGACAAAAAGATGCTGGATTTACTTCCAAATTCAAACAAGATGGCAAAATCCTTGTTGCCAATGGTTCCTACACCCTCAAATCCATTCGTGCTACCTACGAAGAAGAAGATGAAAAATATGTTAACGATCAATGGATTCCTGATCCACACACTGCGCAAGCAGAAGGTTTAACAGATAACATTTTCTTCCCCACCTATCAAGAAGCAGCTGATGAAGATGGCTTTGACTGGTCACAAAATCCTGTCATCACCGGTGGTGCTGGCACATACACACTTGTCGTTGCTCAATACAAAGCTGGTGTTGAAGGTGCTGGATTTGGCTTTGGTCTTGTGAAAACCGAAGAAAAAGAATCCGATTATCCTTATGAAACACCGAAAAATATTGTTGTCAATTACGTGAGCTTAATTGGTTCCTTTGACGCTTCTAATCTCTGGACAACCGATGTTGATTTAACGCAAGGTGAAGATGCTTGGACTATTACTGGTGTCGCATTAAAAGAGGGCGATGAAGTCAAAGTCAGATTAAATCACAGCTGGGATGATCCAAGTTTCGGTATTGAATCTTTAGATGATGATTCCGCTTCCTTATTCACTGATACAGGCGGCAATTTGACAGCTGTTTCCGAAGGCAATTATGCTTTCTCCGTGGTTTTAACTATTAATGGTTCTGATGTTAAAGCTGTTATTTCCGCTTCTTTAGCTTCCTAATTATTAGCGAGAATTTAAAAACGTCACTTCGGTGACGTTTTTTTGTGGATTCCTTCGCAATATTATATAATAATATAATAGGTAGGTTTGATTATGAAAAACAAATTCTTAACGATATCTTTAAGCGCGGCCATCCTTTTATTAGCCGCTTGTCAAAGCCAAAATAATAGTGAAAATTCTTTACCCATCTATGATGATTTTCCCGATACCTATGTCGACGCTCTTCCGGATAATCATGAAGATGGCGCTATTTTTCAAGCCTTCTGTTGGTCTTTTAACGATATCAAAGAAAATTTACCTGCTTTTGCTGATGCTGGTTTTAAAGTTATTCAAACTTCCCCGGTGCAACAGCCTAAAGGTGGTGGTGGTTCCTGGTGGAGTTATTATCAACCGCTATCATTTTCAATCGCCGATAATTCCCAATTAGGCAGTAAAGCCGAATTACAAGATTTATGTACGGAAGCCGAAAAATATGGCATATCCATTATTTGTGATATTGTTTTTAATCACCTCGCCAATATTTCTGAAAATAATTTAGAAAGTGATGGTACACCGATGGTGTCACCTTCCGTCGAAGCTTATGAACCAGAAATATATCAAAATAGAAATAGCGATGTTTCTGGCATTGGGGTGACTTTCCATCACAACCCTCATGCCTCTGGTAGTGGGGCGGAAACCCAATATTATGCCTATGGGGCTTTACCCGATTTAAATACCGGCAATGAATTTGTGCAAAGCCGTTGTTTATCGTTGCTTAAAGAATGTATTGATGTCGGTGTCGATGGTTTCCGTTTTGACGCTGCTAAACATATTGAAACTCCCGATGATCCTAATTATGCCAGTAGTTTCTGGCCCAATACTTTAGGGCTGGCTAAGGAATATTACAAAGAAAAAACCGGCCATGATTTATTAGCGTATGGGGAAATTTTAGGCGCTCCATTAAATAGAAGCATTGATGTCTATACCAAATATATGAAAGTTACCGAAGGCTCTTATTCTAGCGTTGTTTATAGTGCAATGAGCACCAAAAAAGCCGAAAAGATACCTGATGCCAGATATGGACAATCCACCGCGGCCACCAATATTGTTTCGTGGGTGGAAAGTCATGATGATTATGCCGCTTTAGGTGGTGTTGATAGTGGTTCTCCTGTGAGCGAGAAGAAAATTGTGCGTTTATGGGGAGCTTTAGCCTCTCGAAAGGATGTGCAGCCAATGTTTTTGGGTCGCCCCTCTTTAGCGGATGAAAATAACACCCAAAGTGTTAATATTGCCCAAATTGGCTCTTATCATTTTGAAGATGAACATATTGCTGTCGTTAATCGTTTCCACAATCGCTTTAATGGTGCGGATGAAGCTATATACGGCCAAAACAACATCTTTGTGGTGGAAAGATTTAATGAAAATGATCATGGGGCAGTCGTGGAGAATTACGATTTAAATAATCTGACGCAAGAAGTACCTCTTCCCCATTTAGAAAATGGTAATTATTATGACGCGATTACTGGCAATAAAGTCGTCGTTTATGAAGGAAAAGCGACTATTGATTTTGATGCCCTCGGATTAGCGGTATTAACCAAAAAGAATACCGTTGCCCGTCCTTATTTCTCTTTTAACGAAAGAAGTGGTGTTTATGCCGGAAATAAATCTATTTCCGTTAGTGTCACCAATGCGAGCGAAGCTTATTATCAAATTAACGATGGCGAAAAAATATCTTTTAAAGATAATGTGAAGATTTCTTTACCCACAGAAGGTGGGAAAATCTATCGATTAAAATTAACCGCGAAAAACGGTGAATATACGGTGGAAAGAACAGGCTCTTATCAATGTGTGGGCCTTGTTCCTGGTTATTTCAATGTCATCAATTTTAAAGCCTCTTATTTTGCAGATTATGAAGTTTATATTTGGCACTGGAATCCAGGAAGTTGGGATAAAATTGAATCTTCTTCCATGCAAGATGGCATGTTACTTTTAACCGTGGATAATTCTTGGACCGGTTTCTTATTTGCTTTATTCCAAAAAGGTTTTGTGCCCACGGATTCAAGCGCCTTTTCTGATAGTCATTTTGTAAAACAAACAAGTGATATTAATCCTCGGGATGGTTATTACGATGCCAGTAACTTCTAACGATGTTTCTCATAATAAAATCACCACGAGAAGACCGATCAAATTCATTATCGCTTTAGCGGTGGTGTTTACGGTTTCTTTAGGCGTCCTTTTATATTTTGCGATTAGTTGGAAGGAAAATTTCATTGTCACCATCGCGGTGATCGGGATGTGTGGGCTATTTGTCTTATTGTCCGCTTTTATGCTCCTATATGTTGGGATGACATATGTGGAAGTCAATAGCAGTAAATTAATCGCCCATCGCATCTTTCATAAAAAAACATTACCAATCAAGAAGATGGATTATTATACGGAAAAAGATGGGCTATATGAGGTGTATTGTAATGATCATCTCTTTTGCTCATTTGATATGAATGACCCATCTTCGGGAAAAATTATCGAAGTTTTAGAAAAGCATGGAGTAAAATATCGGCAAAAAAGATGAACATTTTTGAAAAAAAGTGTATCTCTTTCTATAAGAAAGTAATAAAATATAAATGATAATTTTAAATATTACAATAATTTGGGCTCAGGAGGTTTTTTATGGCTAGCTTAAAATTAAGTCATATTTACAAAGTCTATGAGAATGGTCATAAGGCGGTAAATGATTTTAACATTGATATTGAAGATAAAGAATTTATCGTTTTCGTCGGTCCTTCTGGATGTGGTAAATCCACAACTTTAAGAATGATTGCGGGCTTAGAAGATATTACCGCTGGTGATTTATTTATCGGTGATACTTTAGTCAACGATATGGAACCAAAAGATAGAGATATCGCCATGGTGTTCCAATCTTATGCTCTATATCCTCATATGACTGTTTTTGAAAATATGGCCTTCGGCTTAAGAAACCGTCACTTACCAGAAGCGGAAATTAAACAAAAAGTCTTAGAAGCCGCGAAGATGCTCGATATTGAAGATTATCTCGATAGAAAGCCCAAAGCCATGTCCGGTGGTCAAAGACAACGTGTGGCTTTAGGCCGTGCTCTCGTTCGTGATCCGAAAGTCTTCTTATTAGATGAACCTTTATCTAACTTAGACGCCAAATTACGTGCACAAATGAGAACCGAAATTACCAAATTGCACAAAAAATTACAAACGACTTTTATCTATGTTACTCATGACCAAGTAGAAGCTATGACCATGGGCACGAGAATTGTCGTTATGAAATTAGGTTATGTCCAACAAATCGATACCCCAATGAATTTATATAACAAACCATATAATAAATTTGTCGCGGGATTTATTGGCACCCCACAAATGAATTTCTTCGACGTTACTTTAAATAGAAAAGGTAGCAAAGTAGAAGTGAATTTCATCGATGGTAGTAAAATCGATTTACCATATGATTTATTAAGTAAAATCCATGATAATTATCTCCATGGAGATAAAAAAGTGATTTTCGGCTTACGTCCCGAACACTTTGAAGTGAGCAAAAAAGCCACTGGTTTAACCGCCACAATTACCGCGGTGGAACACTTAGGTAATGAATGCATTATCTATGGTGATTTAGGCAAAAACGATGAGGAATTCACCATGGCCGATACTGGTCGTGCGGTCATTGTTAAAACCGTGGAAGGTGAACCATTTAATGTTGGTGACACCATCAACTTAGCGGTGATGCCGGAAAAAGTCCATTTATTCGATGGCGAAACCGAAGTGACCTTAATGCAAGATATTCCTGATTTCTCCCGCTTTGAAGGAGAAATTAAAGGTGGACAATTGTCCATCTTTGGTAGCAAAGAAAAATTACCTCCATATTTAGCGGAAAAATTACCCCAACAAGGCAAAGTTGATGTGGAAATTCCTCCTTCTGCTATCGTAGCTGGCAATGACTATTCATTGAAAGTGCACGAAATTGAAAATATTGGTGACAAGAAACTAGCCTATTTAGAATACGGTGATCGTTTCTTATTCGCCTTTGTGGGAAAAGGTGTCAAAGTCGGTGATAAATATTCTTTCTCCTTATTAAAAGATAAATTGCAATTCAATAACGGCGAAGAAGTGCTATTAGAACCCGTTGGTGAAGATATCGCCTTTGATGGCAAATTCACCAAAGAAGAAAGAAAAGAAAACCACGAAAGAGTCCTTCATTTCTTCTATAACATCAATGGTGTGGCATTTGAAGCCCCTGTTGCTCACGGCTACAAGATGAATGCCGTGGAAGGCAATGCCTGCTATAAGAATACTTATAGATATGTCTTAAATAGAAATGATTTATCTCTTGAAGAAAATGGCCTTGCCGGCGTCGTCAAGAAAGTTGTTGATTATGGCAATAAGACCTATGCCCTAGTGGACTTCAATGGTCAAGAAGTGCTGATCAATAACGATGATCAATTAGAAGAAGGCATGGAAATCAAAGTGGGTCTCAATGCCGAAAAAGTCGGTGTTTATTCCATCGATATCGACATGAAAATCTGCTAATTTAAAAGAAAATTAATATCGCCATCTAATGTGATATTGGGTGGCTTTATTTTATAAATAAGATGAAAACATTCGAAGAAAAAGGCCGCGAAAAATATCATATGCCAGAGGTGAGCTTTGCCCCCAATAGCAAGCCTCCTTTTTTCCTACGCATTATCACCACATTAATTGATACCGCTTTAATGATTATGGTGGGATTTGGTGTCCACGCTTTGATATTTATTAGCCCTATGTATAACCCTATCCGTAACTATGAAACGGAATTATATCAAATCCAAGATCGCTATGCTTTGGAAACCGGCTTTGGTGAAAAAGTGACCATTACCGAAGAAAATAAAGACCAATATACCGGCTATATCACCTATGTTGATGAAGATAATTCCTTATATGTGGTATCCCCAATTGAAAATCCTAGTGAAGAAATCGTTACTTCTTATAAAAATGCGGTTACGGGTGATTCGGCCTACGCGGATATTTCCTTTAAATATTCTTTAGCCGGTTTTGGTTATGTCTGTTTAAGTGGTTTTATTTCTGAATTAATATTTATTTTCATTATTCCTTTAACCAATAAACGTCGCGCGACAATCGGACAATTATTTGCTGGTTTACAAGTCATCAGTGTCAAATATCAAGATAAAGCCACCTGGTATCAATTAACCGGACGCTTCATTTTTGTTTTCCTCATTGATAGTGTTTTACCATATTTAATACTTGGTAATTGGTTAATGCTAGTAGTGCCGATTTTAGTCGTGGTCATCGCGGCGATTAATCATAAGAGCAACCGCGCTTTACAAGATCTTATTTCTGGTACTTTCATTATTCATAAAAAATCTTTCTCCCCTTTAAAAGAAGATGAAGAGACGGTAGTGGAAGAAAAACCATCTCAAAACACCCCCGAATTATCTTTAAAATCTGAAGAAAATAACCAAAAAGATTTGCCTGATGAACCCAAAAAAGAGGCGACTGAAAAATAAAATAAATCTCGTGTGCGTGTGCACGCGAATTTTTTATTGCAAAGCAACCATATCAAAATTATAATAATTATGACTATTCCTTATAGGAAAAATAATTTATAGGAGATAATTATGAAAAAGTCTACTCACTTTATTGCATCTCTTGTTTTAACAGGGTTAGCACTTCCTGTTATTTCTAGTTGTGCAGGCAAAAACAACATCACCATTTGGGTTGGTGAAGAGTCAGTCGATTTCTATCAAAAAGTCTGTAATGAATATCTTGAAGAACACTCAGACTTTGGTTATGGAATCGAAGTTAAAGGCGTTGATGCTGGCAGTATCGCCGGAACCATTTCTAGTGATGCTTCTTCTTGTGCGGATATCTACACTGTCGCCCACGATAACATTGGTAAATTAGTCAGCAAAAACTGCGCCAAACCAATCACATATGAAGCTTTAGTTGATCAAGTAGAAAAAGACAATCCGTCTGGTTTCCAAGATGTCATTCACTTTGATTACAACGAACAAAATTATTTATTCGCCGCTCCATATATTTCCCAAGCCCTTTTCCTTTATTACAACACTGAAAAAGTCAGTGCTGAACAAGTGAAAACTTTTGAAGGCTTACAAGAAGCGGCAGAAGCCAATAATTGCTTCGCTCTTGATGTGACCGGTACTGATGGCTTTAATTTCTCTTTCACGATTTTAGCCAGAAAAGCCGAAGACAATAGCACAACCTTAAAATTATATGAAGGTGGCAAAAAGAATAATTGTTGGTTCCAAGGCGATGATGAAGTGGCTTCCTTAAGATGGGCACAAAGATATTTTGGCGATCAAAAGACTGGTCACGGTGGACATTTCTCTGATAAAGATTGGCCCACTGATTTACAAAACGAAAAAGCTTTAGCCGTCGTTGGTGGTGCTTGGCACTATAATGCTGCCAAAGCTTCTTTAGGTAGCAAATTAGGTGTTACTGTTTTACCAACTTATACCTTAACTGCGGCTGATGTTGATGGCTTAACCGATGGCATCGTAAGTGAAGGCACCAAGATGCAAGCCGGCACCTTTGCGGATTGCAAAGTCTTCATGATCAATTCTTTCTCACAAGCCGAAAAATATGTCAAAATCCAAGAATTAATCACTTTCTTATCTTCGAAAGAAATTCAAAATAGATCCTTCTTAGAAGCGATGAATGTTCCTGCTTATAGTGGTGCGGATGCATATGTTGAATCCGTCAAAGATCAATTAGAACAAGGCGTTTATCAAATGGCCAAAGCGCAAATCAAAATGGCCGATTACGGCATCGCGCAACCATTTATTACTGGTACCTTAAATACTTATTATTATTCTTCCAATGGACCAGATAACTATAAAGACGTCATTTTACAAACTGGTGGTAGAGGTGCTGACTTACGCCATCTTAGAGGTGAATTATATTCCATTCAAAACATTTGGCAACATGGTAATCCAATCGCGGAAGCTGATTGGCCCGAAACTTTACCAGCCAATATTGACTAATTTAACAAATTCACTCATTAAATAAATCTTTATAGAAAGGAGATAAGACATATGCCTGCTATGACTGCAAAGCAAGGTAACGTTGCCAAAAACAAAAAACCGAATATTTTTGTCCGTATGGGTACAAGTATCAAAGATTTCTTTGTTAATTTTGGTAAACGCTTTGTCGATGGCTCAATTGGCACGAAATTATCACACTTTATTTTAGGCGCTGGTAATTTCTACCATAAGCAATGGATCAAAGGTTCAATTTACCTCATATTGCAAATCTTATTTGTCTTATTCATGGTTTTATGTCCAGAAGTGAATAACACCCCTTATGGATATAAAGCTCTCATTAATTTGCGATTAACCGGTAATGAAACGCAAGGATTTGATCCCGCCACTGGTAAGATATTACAACCAGATGACAGTAAATTATTCTTGTTATTTGGTTTAATTACCATTGCCGTTATCGTTCTTTACATCATTATATGGCTCAGCGCTATTAAGAGTTCTTATAAAGCTGACCAAGATGTGAAAAAAGGTTTAAAACCAACCACATTCAAACAAGATTGCCAAGCATTATTAGATTCTCGTTTCCATATCTTAATGCTGACACCGACTTGTTTAGCGGCCTTAGTATTTAGTTTATTACCAACCATTTTCATGATTTGTATGGCCTTTACGACCTACAACGTCTTAGAAATGAATGCGGTACCAACCACCTTATTCCACTGGAATGGATTTAACAATTTCGCTTATATGTTTACCGGACAATCGCGTCTTGGTGCCGAAATTAAAGCGAGATTCTTCCCCGTTCTTGGCTGGACATTTATCTGGGCTATTTTAGCCACCTTTACATGCTATTTTGGCGGTATTCTCTTAGCGATTTTAATTAATAAAAAAGGTATCAAAGGAAAGAAAATTTTCCGTACTATCTTCATTTTAACCATCGCTATTCCGCAATTTATTTCCTTATTAGCGATGAGAAATTTATTAAGTGATAATGGACCTGTTAATAAAATATTAATGGATTGGGGTTGGATTGATAGCCCGATTGCCTTCTTAGGTAACCACGCACAAGTTTCTCCACAAGATCCCTATGTAGCAAAATTGATGGTTGTCTTAATTAATATGTGGCTTGGTATTCCTTATACCATGTTAATGACATCTGGTATTTTAATGAATATTCCCAGTGATTTATATGAAGCCGGTCGTGTTGATGGCGCCTCTAATTTTAAGATGTTCTTTAAAATTACCCTTCCATACGTCATCTTTATTACCACCCCATATTTGATATCTTCTTTCGTTGGTAATATTAATTCATTTAACACTATCTTCTTATTAACCGGTGGTGGACCATCAGTGACCACGGGCTCTTATGTAGCTGGTGAAACTGACTTATTGGTCACATGGTTATATAAATTAACAATCGATAACGGTGATTATAATACCGGTGCGGTGATTGGTATTTTGACATTTGCGATTACCGCGACTATTACCTTATTCACCTATCGCCGTAGTAAAGCTTATAACGAGGAGGACACATTCCAATAATATGAAAAACAATGAAACAACACTCGTTAAGCACTCTAGTGCCAAAGCAAATCGTATCTTAGGTAATGTGTTTACCTATGTCATTTTGATTATCCTTAGTTTAATTTGGATTATCCCTATTTTATGGATTGTCTTATCAGCCTTCCGTACCGAAACTAATGATACCGGTCAATTAATTGGTACCGTCGTCAGTAACTTCTTCCCCAAGAAAGTTGGTTTCGACAATTTCGTTAACCTATTTACACGTTCAATATCCGGTGTTAAATACGCCTTCCCTTTGTGGATGCTAAACACCTTAATTATTGCGGTATTTGACTGCGTTATTTCTACTTTCTTAGTCTTAACTGTGGCATACTGTATGTCTAAATTGAGATTCAAAATGCGTAAAGCATTTATGAATATCACAATGATTCTCGGTTTATTCCCTGGCTTCATGTCGATGATCGCGATTTACTTTATCTTGAAATCCATCGGTTTAGCCGGAAATAGTGATTCCAGTAAAGCGTGGTTAAATATCGTCGGCCTTATCTTAGCCTACTCCGCGGGTGCGGGTCTTGGCTTCCAAGTCGCCAAAGGCTTCTTCGATGTTATTCCCACCTCCTTAGTGGAATCCGCGAAATTAGATGGCTGCTCCAACTTTAAGATTTTCTGGAAGATCATTCTTCCTTTAGCCAAACCAATCATTATCTATCAAGCCCTTATGTCATTTACGGGACCATGGATGGACTTCATCTTCGCCAAAGTTATCATCGGCGATGGTAATGCCCAGTGTTGGACCGTCTCCGTTGGCTTATATTCGATGATGTACGGTGGGCAAGCGGACGTGAACTTATTTACACAATTCGCCGCCGGCTGCGTCTGCGTAGGTATTCCAATCGTTATTCTCTTTATGGCGATGCAGAGATATTACGTTGAAGGCGTTACTGCTGGTGCTGTGAAAGGCTAGAAGAAAGCAACTACTTATTAATACCTGTGATATTGATTCACAGGTATTTTTATTTTAAGATAGAAGAGATGTAAGAAAAAAAGTGTTTGGGGAGTTATTCCTATATACACGAAAGGAAAAATCTTATGGCGTTTGGATTACTTTATGACTATTTGATGGGGCAATGTATTGAGGCCCACAATTATTTTGGCGCTCATTTTGTGAATAAAGATGGTGTCGAAGGCGTTAATTTCCGTTTATATGCTCCATGCGCTAATGATGTCTCGATTATCGGCGAATGGAACAATTGGGATGTTGGTGCTCATAAGATGCAAAAAATTGATGATGCTGGTGTCTGGGAAATATTTATCCCTGGCTTAGCGAATTATCAATCTTATAAATTCCATTTCCAAAACGCCCATGGGGAATATGTCGATAAAATCGATCCCTTTGCTTTTTATAGTGAAAAAAGACCCGGCACTTGTTCCCAATTATTCGATAACCGCAATTTTGCCTGGCACGATGATGAATGGTTAAAGAAAAGAACGAGAAATTTTGACAAGCCAATGTCCATCTATGAAATGCATTTAGGCAGTTGGTTTGGTAAAGCCGAAGATGGTCACACCTTATCTTATGAAGAAATTGCCGATAAATTGATTCCTTACATTTTAGGAATGGGTTATACCCATGTTGAATTTATGCCCCTTGTCCAATATCCATTTGATGGTAGTTGGGGTTATCAAGCTACGGGCTTTTATTCGATTGATTCTCGTTATGGAAATCCTTTCCAATTAATGTCTTTAGTGGACCGCTTACACCAAGCGGGAATTGGCGCCATTATTGATTTTGCTCCCGTCCATTTTGCCACTGACCCCTGGGCTTTAGCGGAATATGATGGCACCCATATGTTTGAATATGATAACGAGTGGCGTGTTTCTCCGTGGGGAAGTTATCAATTTGATTTAGGAAAAGACCCCGTCCGCTCATTCTTGATGAGCGCGATGAATTATTTCCTCGATTATTTCCATTTTGATGGTATTCGCGTCGATGCTGTCAGTAACATCATTTATTATAACGGCGATTCATCGATTGGGTTAAACGAAGGTGCGGTGGAATTCATCAAAAGATTAAACGCCAAAATGCATATCGCTCATGATTCCGTGATGATGATTGCCGAAGATAGTACCGCTTTTGCGGGAACCACCAAACCCACTGAACAAGGTGGCTTAGGCTTTGATTATAAATGGGATTTAGGCTGGATGAATGATACTCTTAAATATTATTCCAAAGACCCCATTTATAAGAAATTTGAACACAATAAATTAACTTTTTCGATGGCCTATTTTTATTCCGATAATTTTATGCTCCCTCTTTCGCACGATGAAGTCGTCCATGGTAAAGGCACCATTATTAATAAAATGTGGGGCGATTATGAACAAAAATTTGCCTTATTACGCAATTTATACACTTATCAATACGCTCATCCTGGTAAAAAACTCAATTTTATGGGTAACGAATTAGCCAGTTTTGATGAATGGAATGAAAATAAAGGCTTGCCTTGGGAATTAAAAAGATTTCCTAAACACGATTCTATTTCCCGTCTCATTCATGATTTAAATGAAATTTATAAATATCATCCCGCCATGCATTTTGAAGAACATAATCCCACGCATTTCCATTGGTTAATGGTGGATAACGCTGATCAAAGCGTCTTTGCGTTCCAGAGAAATGTTGGTGATGAAACACTTGTGTTTGTCTTTAATATGACCACCAATTTCTATGAATATATCAATATCCCCTTAATGGAAGAAGGGAAATACGAAGAGATATTTAACACCGATAAAGACATCTATGGTGGCTGGGGACAATATAATGGCTTGCCCATCAAGAGTGAAAAAGGTTCTTTTGAAGGCTTACCTGCGCATATGAGCATAAAACTTGCTTGCCTTGGTGCCTGTATTTTTCGTAAAATACACAAGTAAACAAAATCAAACAAAAATAAATCCGAGAAAGGACTCACAAATATATGTTCAGTAACAAAGAAAAATTTAAAAAAGAATTTTCTTCACGTTTATTAGAAAAATTTGGTGTTTCTGTCCAAGAAAGCCATGTCAGTGAACGTTACGAAATATTAGGGGAAATGGTTAGAGACTACGCTAATGTCGACTGGTCTAAATCACACCGTGAAACCGTTAATAAAAATCAAAAGACATTAATTTATTTCTCCATGGAATTCCTTATTGGTCGCTTATTGGTCAATAATATGCAAAATATGGGCATTTATGAGACCGCTAAAGAAGGTTTAAAGGATTTAGGCATCAACATTCATGAATTAGAAGAAGAAGAATCTGATGCCGGTTTAGGTAATGGTGGTTTAGGCCGTCTAGCCGCCTGCTTTTTAGATTCTATTGCCTCTTTAGGCTATCTTGGTCATGGTAACTGCATCCGTTATCAATATGGCTTTTTCAAACAGAGAATCATTGATGGTAAACAAAAAGAATTACCTGATCAATGGCTCACTAATGGTAATGTTTGGGAAGTTAGACGTAGTAAATACGCTGTCGAAGTGAATTTTTATGGCTTTCCCGAAACTTATATCAAAGATGACGGCTCTTACGCCATTAGAACTAGAGACGCCGTTTCTGTACGTGCGGTTCCCTATGATGTACCAGTCGTGGGATATCGCAATCATGTCACCAATACCTTGAGATTGTGGCATGCTGAACCATCTAATCATCACTTACCGAAAAATTTAACATTTGATGAATATCTCACCGCGATTGAAGAATTATGTTATGGTCTATACCCTGACGACTCAACCGAACACGGTAGAATCTTAAGATTAAGACAACAATATTTCTTGGTGTCCGCGGGTGTACAAAGCGCTTTGATGAGTTATTATCGTCACCATAAAACCTTAAAAGGTTTCCACAATCAATATGTCTTCCAATTAAATGATACACACCCCATTTTAGCAATTCCCGAAATGATGCGTGTGATGATGGATGAATATGGCATGGGTTGGGATGAATCTTGGGAAGAAGTCACACAAACGATGGCTTATACCAACCACACCGTCATGGTGGAAGCTTTAGAAAAATGGCCTGTCCAATATGTGCAAAGATTAATTCCTCGTGTCTATATGATTATTGAAGAAATTAATCGCCGCTTTAACATTGAAATGACCAAAAACGGTATTTCTGATTTATCTAGATATTCCATGAATATCATTAAAGATGGACAAATCCATATGACGAATTTAGCCATCTATACCGCTTTTTCGGTCAATGGTGTGGCGGCGTTACATACGGATATTTTAAAAAATATCACTTTTAGAGATTTTTATAATTATTTCCCTAATAAATTCAATAACAAAACCAATGGTGTCACACACCGTCGTTGGTTAGTGAATTGTAATCCGGAATTAACCAAATTGATCAATAGTAAGATTGGTGAAGACTGGATTATGGATATGGATAAAATTAAGGCTTTTGAAAAATACGCTGATGATTCGAAAATCTTAAATAAAGTGATGGATATCAAATTAGAAAATAAGAAGAAATTAGCGGCTTATATCAAAGAACATTACGATATTGATGTCGATGTTAATTCTATCTTTGATGTCCAAATTAAGCGTTTACACGCTTATAAGAGACAATTGATGAATTTATTCCACATCATATATCTCTATCAAAAGATGAAAAAAGATCCTTCTTTCCGTATTTATCCCCACACTTATATTTTTGGAGCGAAAGCCGCACCAAGCTATGAATATGCCAAAAAGATTATTGAATTAATCGTCGCGGTGGCCAATGTAGTCAATAACGATGAAGAAACCAATCAATATCTGAAAGTGGTATTCATGGAAAATTATGGTGTCACCTTAGCGGAATTAATTATTCCCGCGGCTGATGTTTCCGAACAAATTTCTACCGCTGGTAAAGAAGCGAGCGGTACTTCCAATATGAAATTCATGATGAATGGGGCGATTACCTTAGGCACATTAGATGGCGCTAATATTGAAATCGTGGAACGCGCTGGTAGTGATAATGCTGTTATCTTTGGCTTAAAAGCGGATGAAGTGGAAGAATATTATCGTAATGGTACCTATAACCCTTGGGATTTATATTATAACGACCAAGATATCAAAGATATCATGGATTCCTTATTCAATGGTGAATGGGTCCATTATAAACCCGATAGATTTAGATTAATCTTTGATGAAATCATGAATCATAATGACCAATATTTTGTCTTAAAAGATCTATATTCTTACGCCAAAGCGCAAGAAAAAATCAGCGAATTATATCAAGATAAAAAGCATTGGGCGCATATGGCGGTGATGAATATCGCTAATAGTGGCTATTTCTCTAGCGACCGCACAATTGAACAATACGCAAAAGAAATTTGGCATTTAGAGAAGGTTAATTAATTATGGCGATGGATATTTCTGAATTATTAGAAAAACAAGCGGCATTAGATGCCACAATTGCCGCCAATCATAACGTTAGTTACGCTAGCACTAGAAGTCGTCGTATTATGGCGTTAATCGTGGAAATTGGTGAATTAGCCAATGCCACTAGATGTTTTAAATACTGGTCTAATAAAGGACCTGAACCCGATGAAATTGTGCTTGATGAATACGCTGATGGATTGCATTTCTTCTTGTCTTTAGGTGTGGATATTAAAACTAGTAAAACTAGTTATAATAAAACGAAACACCACGATAATTTAACCGATCAATTCCATGAAGTATATCATCGCATTGACCAATTTTATAAAAAGCAAGATGATAAATCTTACATTAAAGCTTTCCAATCTTTCTTAAATTTATTACCATTACTTGGTTATAAATGGAATGATTTAAAGAAAGCATATTATAAAAAACTTGGCGTTAATTATGTCCGCCAAGAAACTAATTATTAGTCTTTATTATAATTCATTTAAGTAGGGTATCAATTTCTTCTTCAGAAATCACATTGATGCCCTTTTCTTTTAATAATTCCGCAGTAGTTCCCATGCCATCTACTAACTTATTAGTGAAGGAACCATCATGAATTTTATGGACACCACACGAAGGGGAATTTTCTTTTAAAATCGCGGTTTTGATTTTCAAATAAAAGCAGATGTTCCACGCTAATTCGGCACCTTTTTCAAATTGTCGAGTGACGTTTCTACCATCTTTAGTGATTACTTTATCACCTTGTCTCTCGCTAGGGGTGCGGGGCGTTTTTAAACCCCCTTCACATTCAGGACAAAAGGGCACTAATTCATATTTTTCTAATAAATCATCTATTTTAGATGAAAGATTATTTTTGCCATCATAACGGCAATTATCTCCCACTAAACAAGCTGATATTAAAATTCTTTCTTTTTCTTCCATCTTCTCTCCTATTCTATCTTTGCTTTGATAGTCATTCAAGGTATAATTTGGCTATGCTTAATAGAGAACTTTCTTATGAATATAATGGTCATATTTATCCTGTCATTATTACCTATAAAATGATGCGAAATATTACCTATCGTTTCCGGAAAGATAAAATCCTTATCAGCGCTTCCTATTTTTCTAGCGATAAAGACATTTTTGAAGGTTTAGAAAAATTCGCTCCTCGTTTAATTGAAAAGAAAGAAAAAATAAATCCCCCAATTGGTGAAGATTATATCTATCTATTAGGGGAAAAATACGATCTATCTCCATGTGGAGATATCACTTTTGCAGAAACCACTATCTTTTATAAAGATAAAGAAGATTTACAAAAGAAATTAAAGAAATGGTTTTTAAAATATATCACTGGTCGTGTTAGACATTATCAACAAATAATGGGAGTGGAAGAATATCGCGTGAGAGTGCAAAATATGACTTCACGTTTCGGTAGTAATTCTCGTCATACTAAAACCCTTAATTTTGCTACTTCTCTAATAGCCTATAGTGAAGAGATTATCGATTCTGTAGTGGTGCATGAATTAGCCCATGAAGTAGTGTATGATCATTCCAAAAGATTTTATGAAGTCTTATATGCTTATTTTCCCCAATATGATATTTGTCGAAAAAAATTACGCAAAGGAGTATACCAATGATTAAAGAAATTACTAGTCCGCAAAATAATAAAATCAAACACGCTACTTCTTTAAAATTAGGAAAATATCGTCAACAATATCAGGAATTTTTAGCCGAAGGCTATAAATCATTAGAACTCGCCTTACAAGCGGGAATTGTCAAAGAAATATTCACCTTAAAAGAAATTCCTAATATCAAACAAGATATTGTCCAATATATCGTTAATTTACCTTTGTTAAAAAAGTTATCTTCCACACAAAATCCTGAAGGAGTGGTCTTTGTCTGTTTAAAGCAAAATAAAAAACCCAAGAAATTAGATAAAGTAGTGTATCTTGATAAAATATCTGATCCCGGAAATATGGGCACAATTATTAGAACTGCTTTTGCTTTTAATTATGATGCTGTCATTTTATCTGATGAATGCTGTGATCCTTATAATGAAAAAGTAGTAGCGGCGAGTAAAGGCGCTATCTTTCTAATCCCTGTTATCCAACAAGATTTATCTTCTTTAAAAGAAAAGAGAACGATTGTGGTTTCTACCTTAAGTGAGAAAGCCCAAGAATTAAATGATGTACATATCAATAAACCATTTGTCTTAGTACTCGGTAATGAAGCTCATGGTGTCAGCGAATCTTCCCTCCTTTTAGCGGATGTTCTTGTAAAAATCGATATTTCCAACATCGATTCATTAAATGTTTCCGTAGCCGCTGGTATATTAATGCATCATTTCCGCTAATTTTGCTTTTAAACAGAAGGCCTCCCGGCCCCTTGCGAAGAAAAATGGCTGTGTTATAATGATATTGCTGTTTTGGAACTTGTGACACAGCTCACAAGCCCCTTTTTATATC
The DNA here is from genome assembly GCA_905236715.1 of uncultured Bacilli bacterium. Taxonomy (GTDB): domain Bacteria; phylum Bacillota_I; class Bacilli_A; order RFN20; family CAG-826; genus RUG13091. The sequence goes on from CAJOMQ010000003.1 coordinate 37,236, forward strand.
TACTTAACTAGTAAGCAGATAACTAGCAATATAATTACGAGCACCAATAGGTACTGCATTTTCCCTCCTTTCTGCAAGAGGCCAGGAGGGGGATAAACCCGAACATAAAAATATGTCCTCCTTTTCTGAGGGACATAATTTGCCCCTCATTAAACATATAGGGGCGGAATTGCCAAATTTGACAAAAAATTTTAAAATTTTCTCAACTAGCTTTATAAGGCCTCGTGGCCTCTTGCTTGGGATAATTACTGTGCTATAATATTATTGTTCTTGGGAGCGTTTGCGGCACAGTTCGCAAAGCGCTTCTTTTTTTCATCTATCTGCCCGTTTGAGCAAATAGATTGCCAACAATAACATCAAGATCACCAAAAGGTAATCCATGTTGATTACTCCTTTCTGCAAGAGACCAGAGGAGCATTGCTGAGACATATCATGTCCCCCTCATTAAACATATAGGGGCGAAAATGCCAATTTTGACAAAAAAATTTAAAAATATTTTATCTTTTTTGTTTTAATGATGTTTTAAGTCATCTAAAAAAAGAAAATATACTCGAATCATATTAAAAACTAGTTATTAATATGTTGATATGATATAGTAATGACACTGTGCATAAATAAGAGGTTTTCCTTATGAAAAATGAAAAATTAGCGCAAATATTAGAACAGGCAAAGCTCGATATAGAGGCTAGTAAAACTAGCGAAGATATCGCTAATTGCCGCAACAAATATTTAGCCAAGAAAAGCGAATTATCAGCGATGTCATCCCTGATTGGTAGTTTACCACCAGAAGAAAGAAAAGATTTTGGCGCGGAAGTTTTCCAAACCAAATCACAAATTTCTTCTTTGATTGAAGAAAAAGCCAAAGATTTGCAAGCGCAAGAACTCGCTGCTAAATTAGCCAAAGAAACCATTGATATTTCTCTTCCTGGCCGCTCTTTAACTCCCGGAGGAAAAAATCCTTTCCATGTCGTCAAAGATGAAATGATTGATATTTTCTTAGGCATGGGATTTACCGTTGCGGATGGTCCCGAAGTGGAAACCGATAAATATAATTTTGAACTTTTAAATATTCCGCAAGATCATCCTGCTAGAGATATGCAAGATACCTTTTATATTAATGACACAGAATTATTAAGAACTCATACCTCACCAGTCCAAGCGCATACCATGGAAAAAGCCGTGGGTAAACCTATCCGCATCATTTGTCCTGGTAAGACTTATCGTCGTGATGATGATGACGCCACACACAGTCATCAATTTGCCCAAATTGAAGGCTTGGTCGTAGACAAAGGTATTAATATTGGCCATTTAAAGGCCACTTTAGAATTATTCGCCAAAAAGATGTTTGGCGAAAAAAGAGAAATTCGTTTAAGAAGCTCTTATTTTCCCTTTACTGAACCAAGCGTGGAAGTGGATATCAATTGCGCAAACTGTGGTGGTAAAGGCTGCAATATGTGTAAAGGCACTGGCTATATTGAAATATTAGGTGGTGGTATGGTCCACCCCAATGTCTTAACCATGAATGGCTATGATGCGGAAGAATATTCTGGCTTTGCTTTTGGTATCGGCATTGAACGTGTCGCTATCTTAAGATATGGCATTGATGATATCAGAAGATTTTATCAAAATGATGTAAGATTCTTACATCAATTCAGAAAGAAAGCTTAATAATGGGAGGTAAAGACGATGTTAGTAAGTTTAAAAAATATCCAAGAATATGTCTCATTAGAAGGCCTTAACGCTCAACAAATTGCTGATGGCTTGACCTATGCTGGTGTGGAAGTCGAAGAAGTTTCTTCTCTCGCTAGTGGCACTAATTTAGTCATCGGAGAAATTTTAGAATGTGAAAAACATCCCGATAGTGACCATCTCCACATCTTACAAGTTAATCTCGGCGAAAAATATGGTGTCACCCAAATCGTTTGCGGGGCGCCTAACGCTCGCGCTGGCTTAAAAGTTATCGTGGCCCGTGTAGGCGCGAAATTACCACAAGTTGAAATCAAAAAAGGTGTCATACGTGGTGTGGAAAGTAATGGCATGTGCTGTTCTTTATTAGAACTCGGTGTTGATGGTAAATATTTAACTGATTACCAAAAAGCGGGTATTGAAGAATTACCACTTGATGCACCCGTGGGTGAAGAAAATGTCTTAGGCTATTTAGAATTAGATGATCAAATTTTGAATTTGAAAGTCTTAGCTAATCGCCCTGACTTATTATCTTTATTCAATGTGGCTCGTGAAATCGGCGCTATCTTTGACCGCGAAGTGAAAATTCCCCAAATGCCCGAAAAAGTAGATTTTATCTCTTCCTTAGTGGTGGGCTCGAAAACCGATAAATGTAGCCAATTTTCCGCTAAAGAAATTAAAGGTATCGTCACCAAGCCATCACCCAAATGGTTATCAACTTATTTGATGGCGATGGGGGTGAGAAGCATTAACAATATCGTTGATATTGGTAATTATGTGATGCTCATGACTGGCCAACCATTACATATGTATGACGCTGATAAATTAGCGAAAGCGGAATTAATCGCGAGAAGTGACTATCAAGGTGATTTCATCGCTCTTGATGAAAATAATTACAAGATTATCGATGGTGATATCGTTATCACATGTAACGGCAAACCCGAATGCCTTGGTGGTGTGATGGGGGCGCTAGATTGTGCGGTTGATGAAAACACCAAAAACATCTACATCGAATCCGCTTCTTTTGATGGCGCGACTATCCGTCATACTTCTAATCGTCTCGGCTTAGCCAGCGAGTCAAGTCAAAGATTTGTCAAAGGCACCAATCATTTCCAAGCGGAATATGTTTTAAATTTTGCCGCCAAATTAATCGGTGAACTTTGCGAAGCAAAATCATTCTCCGATATCAAAACATATCAAAAAGAGAAATACGAAAAGAAAATCATTTCTTCTAGTGTGGAAAGAATCAACAACCGTTTAGGCACTTCTTTCTCCAATGCGCAAATTCAATCCGTATTACAAAGATTAAATTTCCAAATCAATATGAATGGAAACACCTTCAAGGCGGAAGTGCCACAATATCGTTTAGATGTCACTTGTGATGCCGATTTAAGTGAAGAAGTGATTCGTATATTGGGTTATGACAATGTTAATTCCATTCTTCCTTGCTTAGATACCAAAGTGGGTGCGCTCACTTTAGAACAATCACGTTTAAGAGAAATTCGTTATTTCTTATTAGATAATGGATTAGATGAATGTCTCACTTATTCTTTGATAAGTGAAAAAGAACAAAATAGCTTTAATTTATTACACGAAGAAGAACATTATCGTATCTTAAATCCTTTGACTGATGACCGCGTTATTTTCCGTCATCATATCTTAAATTCATTATTAAAAACCGCTAATTATAATGTGGCCAGACAAAATAAAGACCTCGCTTTATTTGAAACTGCCCATATGATTAGCAAAAATAGTCAACAAAACCATTTAGCCATCGTTTTAGTGGGTTCGGCTTATAACCAAGAAAATCTTTCCAAAACCCCATATGATTTTTATCATATGAAAGGTATTGTGGAAGGTATCTTTGCCTCATTAGGTATTGAAGCAAGCCGTTATAAAATCGAAAGAAATACCGCCCATTTAGATGAATTACATCCTGGTAAATCCGCGGAATTATATTTCCAAAATCAATTAATTGGTCGTTTTGGTGAACTTCACCCGCAAAAAATCGCCGAATATGATTTAGGGAAGACTAACGCGGTGGTGTTAGAAATGAATCTTGACCCCTTGTTGAGTGCGAAAGTTTCCACAATTAAGATGTCATCTATTTCTCGTTTCCCGAGTGTTTCTCGTGACTTAGCCTTTGTTGTCAACAAAGATGTCCCGGTGAAGGACTTATTAAGAAGCATCAGAATGATTGGTAAATCTTTGGTCAGAGACGCTGTCGTCTTTGATGTCTATGAAGGTGAACATGTCCAAGAAGGCTATAAGAGTGTGGCTATTTCTGTGACCTATATGAGTGATGATCACACCTTAAAAGAAGCGGAAATCACCGACATGGAAGATAAAATCAAATTTGAATTAACCAAAACCTATAAAGCGGAATTAAGAAGCTAATGAAAATCAATCGTCTGTTGTTATTAGAAGGAAAAGAAGAAACTTACGAAGAAGATATCGATTTTTCTTCCTACCCATTTAATCCCACTCATGTGCGGAATATTCCTTTTTGTCATTGCCAAATTAAGGCGGTGGATTATGGCGATATCTTACGCGTTATATTTCATATAAAAGCGCAAGTAATCGCGGCTTGCTCTTATACATTAGAAGATGTACCACTCGAAATTAACATCGATGATGAATTATCTTTTAGCGACCAAGAAGGGGACGAAGAATTGATTTATGAACCCAATAACATCATCGATTTAGATCCCCATATTCTTTCTTTGATTTTTGCCAAAATTCCCATCAAAGTGGTCAAGCCTGGCGCCAAATTACCCGAAGATGGGCAAGGATATTCCATCATTTCCGAAGACGAATATTATGAAAAACAATCACAAAAGAAAAATTCCGCTTGGGATATCTTAGATTCCATCCCTATAGAAGAAGAAAATAAGTAAATAACATGAAATAGTGGGCTCGCCAAGATGCGAGCTTTTTCTTTTTCTATGTTTTTCTTTAACAAAAAAATATTGCAAGGAATAAGGCAATATGACTATAATATCTTTACCAAATGGGAAAAAGTGGTAGAAAGTGGGAAAAATGTTTTACGGTAATTATGAACACACTTTAGATGATAAAGGCCGCTTAGTCATTCCTCGTAAATTAAGAGAGGAAGCCGGACTTCGCGTTTATATCCTTATGGGATATGATGGCGCTTTATCCATTTATAAAGAAGACGCTTTTGCCAAAATGGTGGAGAAAGTCAATTCTCTCCCTTTCAACAAAAAAGATAACCGTGATTATATGCGTGCCGTTTTATCAAGTGCTTGTGATTTAGATGTTGATAAATTAGGCCGTGTACAAATTCCCTCTCAAATTTTAAATAAATACCACATCGGTAAAGAAGTTGTCGTTATCGGCGCGGGCGATCATATGGAAGTCTGGAATAAGAAAGATTACCAAGAATATGAAAAAGCCGTGCAAGAACATTTTGAACAGATAGCGGAAAAGATTTCTTCTAAAGAAGACTAAGATGGGAAAACATATTCCAGTCTTATTAAACGAAACAATCGAAGGATTATCGATTAAACCAGATGGTATCTATTTCGACCTCACCCTCGGGCGTGGTGGACATAGTAAAGAAATCCTTGAAAGATTAACTTCTGGTCACCTATATGGCATTGACCAAGATATCACTGCGATTAAGGAAAGTGAAAATAATCTTAAGGATTATCAAAACAAATTAACCATTGTCCATGATAATTTCTCCCATCTTGAAGAAATTATGCAGCAATATCACATCGAATATATTGATGGGATTCTCATGGATTTAGGTGTTTCCTCCCCGCAATTTGATGAAGGAGAAAGAGGATTCTCTTATAGAGAAGATGCTCCCTTAGATATGCGGATGGATGTTAGCCAAGACAAAACCGCTAAAGATATCGTTAATACTTATTCCCTTATGGAATTAACACGTATCTTTCGGGAATATGGGGAAGATAAATATTCTTACCAAATCGCCAAAAACATCATCAAAGAAAGAGAAAAAGCTCCTATTGAAACCACCTTCCAATTAGTGGAAATCATCAAAAAGAGCAAACCGATGAAAGAATTAGCGAAAACTGGTCACCCCGCTAAACAGATCTTCCAAGCGCTAAGAATTGAAGTTAATCAAGAATTAGAAGTCTTAGAAATAACATTGTATAAAGCTCTAAAAGCTTTAAGACCACATGGTGGTCGTCTCGCGGTCATCACCTTCCAATCATTAGAAGATCGCATCGTCAAAAACATCTATAAAGATGAGGCGATTGTCATCGGTAATCGTCATGATGATGGCCAGATGGTGGAAGAAAAAGGATATCGTTTAGTCAATAACAAACCATTGACCGCCAGTGAAACTGAATTAGCAAACAATCCGCGCTCCCATAGCGCTAAATTACGAATCATCGAAAGAAAATAAATAAGAAAGGAGAAACAACAAGATGGTGATGAAAGACAAATTAGTCAAAACACATCACAAAGGTACCTATTACACAATGCGGAAAACCGTTCTTGGTTTATTGTGTGGTTTCACTTTAATCGCCTCGATTGTTGTTCCAACCTACATTATTGCATCGGTGAGCAAGAAAAATACCACGCTCCACGCGCAAGAAGAAAATAGTGAAGTGGTGGAAGAAGAAAGTGAAATTAATGAATATGAAGAATACATTGAAGAATAAATTTGTCATCGTCATCTCTTTGTGGCTCATGGTCATGAGTGGAATCAATATCTTTCTCGGCTATGAAACTTCCTTATTTGGTTTCTATATTGCCGCGATAGTGCTAGCCACCATTTTATTAGTTATTAACGCACTGCATATTTCTCTCCATATCCGTAATGCGTTACATATTCAGCCAAAGCAAGCGGAAAAAACACAACGTTAATCTCTCCTTAATAACCGCTAAAAATGGTTGGAAATTAGTAGTTTATTAGTAGTAAACTACTTTTTTTATTAACATTAATTGTTAATTGTTGCTATCGATATTTATTTCATATATTATATGGTTTAGTAGGTGAAAAATTATGGAAAAACCAGTTGCGGCAATTGAATTCTCATCGAAAAGTCTCAAATTGGCTGTGGGCTATGAATTAGATGGCAAGGTCTATGTTCTCTATGCCTTAAATAAACCATATGGACACAGCATTGAAGCTGGCTCTATTGTTGATCAAACCGCGATCGCTAGTAGCGTCGCCAGTATCAAACAATTAGTGGACTCTTCGGTTAAATTAAAGATTTCCATTTCGGAAGCTCTTTTAGCGTTGCCTCCATATGGCTTAGAAGTTTTCCAAACTAAACAAGTGACCACGGTCATCTCTGATGAAAGTAAAATTGGTAACCTCGATATCCGTAATATCTATGCTTTAATTAGAAATGGTGCTAATCCTTTACAAAATGAATTAATCGATGTAGCACCGGAAAGATATATCCTTGATCAAGGCAGAATGTTTGCCAATCCACCTATTGGTGAAAGTAGTACCACCTTAACAGTACAAGGCAAAGTACACACTTTACCAAAACGTATCGCTGATGATTATCAAAATACCCTTTTAAAAGGTGGCGTGAATGTCAAACGTTCCATTGTCGCTCCTTTTGCGGCTTGTGAATTATTAGGCACATATGATGATATTCCTCGTGATTATATCCTCGTTGATGTTGGTTCGAATATGACCACTGTCTCATTAGTGGGTGAAAAAGCATTATATGCTTCTCGTTTCTTCGAATGGGGTGGTGACCGTATCACCGACCGCATCATTGAAAAATTCAATATCAATGAAGCGGAAGCCGAAAAAATCAAATGCACCTATGGCTTAGATAAAAGAGAAATGAATTTCAAAGCCCCCGTCTGCACAAGCGATGATGGTAATGGCCACGAAATCAAACATTATAATGATGAATTAAATAACATTATCAAGACGGAATTAGAAGTCTTCACCAAAGAATTAAATAGCGCCATGGACAATTTATTAGAAGGATATGATAAATCATATCATGGCTTGCCTTTAATCCTCATTGGTGGTGGTAGTATGCTCAATGGTTTTAAAGATTATTTAGAACCCAAGGTGCCCAATGAAACCGTCAAAGTCGTCGTTCCTCGTAGTCTAGGAGCGCGTAACCCCGCTTTCTTAAATTGTCTTGGTATGATCTTAGCTAGTGCAAAATATCCGAGCATATATGATGAAACGCATCCTCGCGTCTCACCGGTTACACGAGATGGGGAACAATAGGAGGAAAAAGAGATGGAAAATTATGATTTAGACAATTTTGAACCCGCCGCAAAGATTGTGGTTATTGGTGTTGGTGGCGCTGGTAATAACGCTGTCAACCGCATGATTGATGAAGAAATCGCCAACGTCACATTCTATGTTGCTAATACCGATAAACAAGCTCTCTCTACTAGCAAAGCTAGTAATCGTATTATTCTCGGTGAAGAAATTACCGGTGGTTTAGGTGCCGGTGGTGAACCAGAAGTTGGTGAAAAAGCCGCCGAAGCTAGTGCGGACACCATTAGGGAAATTGTCCGTGGTGCCAACATGGTCTTTATTGCCGCCGGTATGGGAGGAGGTACCGGTACTGGTGCTGCTCCAGTCATCGCTAAAATCGCTAAAGACGCCGGTGCTTTAGTCATCGGTATTGTCACTCGTCCTTTTACTTTTGAAGGTAAGAAAAGAGTGGTCAATTCCATCGATGGTTTAAATAAATTAAGAGCCAATGTCGATAGCATTATTGTCGTTTCTAACGACAAATTATTAATGACAAGCGGTAACGCACCGATTTCTAGTGCTCTTTCTGATTCTGATAATGTCTTAGCCCAATCCGTGAAAACCGTGGTTAATTTAATTTTATTACCGGCGGTTATTAATCTTGATTTTGCCGATGTCCGTAATACATTAGCTAATTCTGGTGTCGCTTTAATCGGTTTTGGTATGGGAAGTGGTGTTAACCGCGCTCGTGATGCTGCTAATGCCGCCATCAATTCGCCTTTATTAGAAGCCTCTATTACAGGGGCCAGAAGAGCCATTGTCGCGGTCACCTGTGGACCTAATGTTAGCCTCTTTGATGCGCAAGATACAGTTAACCTATTAATTGATGCATCTGGCCATGATATTGATGTCAAATTTGGTATCGCTATTAATGACCAATTAGATGATGAAATCCTCGTCAGTGTGATTGCTAGTGACTTTGAAGAAGAAGTCGATTTCTCTAAACCCACCGCCTTTGTGCCTCCAGAAAGAGAACGTCCCGCACCAAAAGAAGAAGATGATGAATTCTTTAAACCCGCGGAAGAAGAAAACGGAACCCATCAAAAACTCGAAGGCGCTAATTTCTTACCCGATTTCCTCAAAGGTAAATAAAAACATCACTAATATAATTTGGGACGATTTATAAATCGCCCCTTTTTTATTATCTGTGTTTATGCCACAATATAAAAAAAGAAGGTCTCGCCATGAAAAAGAATCTTATTGTCTTGCTGTTATCTACATTTTTACTCGTTGGCTGTAGTCATGAGCAACATGAAGAAAGCCCATCATCTTCCATTGAAGAAAATAAACCAACCATTACTTTGTCATCTCATAATGAGACTATTATCGCTGGCCACAAATTACAATTAAGCGCCAGCGTCGATAATATTGAAGAACCTTATTCCATATTATGGCAAGGATTTAATAACCGCGTTTATGTTGATAATAACGGCTTAGTAACCGGTTTAACATTAGGTAAAGATACCGTTATTACTGGTATTGACTTAAATAATGATGGTGAACTTAATCCTAATGAACCAATGGATTATTGTGATATTGAAGTCGTCAAAGAACCTTCAGGAGTGACATTATCTTTCTCCAAAGGTTATGTCGAAGTATCCGCTGATCACAGTGTATCTCTCAGCGTGAATATTGACCCCGCTCCTGAAAGTGGTAATTATTTCTATCTTTCTTTTTCGAGTGCCGATTCTTCCATTGCTTCTGTTTATAAAGAATCTAATTACAACACCAATTTGACCATTAGAGGCAATAGCATCGGTGAAACCGATATCACTGCGTCTTACGCTCATAAAGAAGCTTCTATCCGTGTCAAAACAATTCCTTGGGTGGAAGATGGTTTTACTCATGTTGCCGGTCTTTCTTTAGAGAAAAAGGAAATTCTTTTAGAAAAAGATAGTTCTCTTTCTCCCACCTATCAAATTAATCCCATTTTTGCTCCCGCTGAGGCGACTAACAAAAATGTGAACTATTATTCCAATAATGAAGATGTAGCCACTGTTTCTGCTACTGGTTTAGTGACCGCTCGTAATGGTGGTAGTGCTCTGATCACCGTGGAAAGTGAAGATTTACATAAGACAGCACAACTTAATGTTGTCGTCAAAGATACTTCTCAAACATATGAAAACAATTATTATGATGGATATTATGCCGAATTAACCACTTGGGAAAATGGTGAAGACCTCATCAATAAATTACATAATATCATTAAAGATGATACACCATTAAAATATGATTGGGATGTCATCAAAGATGCCGATGAAGCTATCGATGATGCTTTAGCATTAGAAACCATGTATTCCAATGTGAATGTTTTAAAGAGCGAACAAGCTAGTGCTTATTCCCGTGAACACGCTTTTCCCGCTTCTTTAATGACGGGTTTCTCCACTGGCGATGCGACCGCCCAAAAAGGCAGAGCCACTGATTATCACAATTTATTTGCGGCTTCCGCCAGCGGCAATTCATCTCGTTCCAATAAAAATTATGGTACCGCGGATAAAAATGATGGCAATTACACAATCACTGATAATGGTGCTTATTCTTTCGATAGATTGAATTTTGAACCCAACGACAAAGATAAAGGTAAAGCCTCAAGAGCCATATTTTATATGGCTACCATGTATAATGAGACTGAAACCGCGAATGTCACTGATGCGATTACCTTTAACGAAGCAGATAAAGCCACATATGGTCAAAATAGCAAAACAGTTCATATTATCTATGAGCAAAAACCTTTAGAGGTGAGAGAAGAATATGCTGATTATGGTAAAGTCTCCTTCACCAAATTCCATTATCATGAAGATGAAGAATCCCAAAGCTTATATAACAAATATGTCGGTAATGTACCAGAAGGCTTATCTCTTGAAGAATTATTAGAAATCGAAACAGAAGCCTATGGCTGTTATTCCACAGATAACTGTGAGTTCGCTATCGGTGGTCTATCTGATTTATTAGCTTGGTCATCGACATCTGTGACATATGCGGAAATGTATCGTAATAACGCTGTTCTTGCTGCCCAAGGCAATCGTAATCCTTTCACTGATTATCCCGAATTAATAAATTACGCCTTTGGCGCTTTAAAAGATGAACCTGGTAATTTGGCGAATATTCGCCCCAGTGAAGACATCTTAAAAATGGCAGATAAAGAAATCGTTGGCTACAAAGCTGTTAGTTATGCCCAATCCGCAGTAGTGGGTGCCACTTATGATATTAACGATGTGACCTTAAAAGCGGTCCGTTCTGATTTATCCCTTGTTGATGCAATTAGTAGTGACATCGAATACACCCCCTATACATTCACTAATAGTGACTTAAATGCGGGCTTTGCCTATGTTCCTATTCAAACAAAATTCAACACGATTAATCTAAAGATTAAAGTGACATCCGAAGATATCAATATTTGTAATTATATTTATCGTTTAGTCGGAAAATCGAAACAAGATTGGGGCAACGCCGATTTAGCCGGATTCTCTAATGGTGATACCGCGACATTCGGGGCTTTAGATTGGGTTATTTCTTGGACCAACGCTGAGGCATCCGTAGAAAAAACTTTTGCCAAAGCGGGTGTCGCTTTTGGCACAGGCGCTAAATCAGTTGGTACCATTACATTTGAAACCGTTGATTCATTAACCAATGTCCAAGCTTTCTTTGCACTAGTGAACGCGGCAAGCAATCAAAAACCATCTTATACCATGTATATAGGATCCACTTTAGTAAAGTCTGGCTCATATACCGGTGCAGGTAATACCGCTTACCCTGTGATGATTGGGGCAAAATGTAACAATTTGAGCGGAAAAGCCAAAATCGTCATCAGTGGTGCCACAAATTTTGCTATCTATATGCACACACTTGCGCTAAAATACTAAATTGCTGGCTGAGCTTGATTAATCAAGAGGTACAAATATGGATTACAAAACCACATTATTGATGAACAAATCTAACTTCGAAATGCGTGGTAACCTCAATCAAAAGGAACCCGTTCTTGTCGAAAAGTGGACGAAAGAAAATTTATACGAAGAGATGAATAACAACCGCAAAGAGGCGATTGAATTTGTCTTGCATGATGGCCCTCCCTACGCCAATGGTGATATGCACTGCGGCCATATGCTTAACAGAATCTTAAAAGATTTTGTTGTGCGTTATAAAAACATGCAAGGATATGTCACCCCCTTTGTTTTTGGTTGGGATACACATGGTTTACCAATTGAAAATATGGTGACCAAATCCGGTATCAATCGTAAAACCACGCCCATCGTGGAATTCCGTCAAAAATGTGAAGAATACGCTTTAAAACAAGTCGAAAGACAAAAAGAACAAATTCGCCGCCTCGGTTTAGTGGGCGATTTTGATCATCCATATCTCACTCTCTTACATGATTATGAAGCCAGACAAATTGAAGTCTTTGGTCAAATGGCCATGAAAGGCCTTATTTATAAAGGTTTAAAACCCGTTTATTGGTCTCCCAGTAGTGAATCCGCTTTAGCGGAAGCCGAAATCGAATACGCTGATGTGAAATCACATTCCATCTATGTCGCTTTTAAGGTGAAAGACGGCAAAGGTGTGGTGGATAATGATGCGCGTTTAGTCATTTGGACAACCACTCCATGGACTTTACCCGCGAATTTAGCCATTTCTGCCCACCCCGATTTCATCTATGGTGAATATCAAACCGATAAAGGAAAACTTGTTTTCCTCGAAGAATTTAAAGATAAACTCACCGAAGAATTAGAATTAGGTGAAGTGAAATTAATCAAAACCATCAAAGGACAAGATTTAGAATTTGTCGTTTGTAAACACCCTTTCTATGATCGTGATTCTTTAGTGATAGTGGGTACCCATGTCACTAATGACGCTGGTACTGGTTTAGTCCATACCGCTCCTGGTCATGGTGTGGAAGACTATCAAGTCTGCTTAAAATATCCTGGAAGAGGATTAGAACCATATTGCCCCGTTGATGAAAAAGGTTATATGAAACCCGGAACCGGTGAAGGCATTGAAGGATTATTTTATGAAGAGGCTAATGAAGCGGTATTAAAAATTATTTCCGAAAATGGTGCTTTACTTAAACACGATGTGTTTATCCACTCATATCCTCATGATTGGCGGACCCATAAACCCGTCATTTTCCGCGCGACTGATCAATGGTTCTGCTCAATTGAACCTATTCGTCAAGATTTATTAAAGGAAATCCATAAAGTGAAATGGTATCCCGCTTGGGGAGAAACCAGAATGGTCAACATGATTAAAGATCGTGGTGATTGGTGTATTTCCCGTCAAAGAGCCTGGGGTGTCCCCATTCCTATTTTCTATTGTGAAGATGGCACACCTGTCATTGATGAAAAAGTGTTCAAACACATTCAACAATTGTTCAAAGAACATGGTAGTAATATTTGGTATGAAAAGAGTGCGAAAGAGCTCTTACCAGAAGGATATGCAAACCCCCATTCTCCTAATGGAGAATTCAATAAAGAAAATGACATCATGGATGTCTGGTTCGATAGTGGTTCTTCTTGGGCTGGTACCCTCGTTGAAAGAGGTATCAAATTCCCCGCTGATTTATATTTAGAAGGTAGTGATCAATATCGTGGTTGGTTTAATTCATCCCTTATTGTCTCACTGGCTACACAAGGTGTTGCCCCATATAAAAATGTCGTGAGCCATGGTTGGGTATTAGATGAGCATTTCGAACAAATGCATAAATCAAAAGGCAATGGTGTTGACCCTGTCAAGATTGCTAATGTCTATGGTGCGGATATTTTAAGATTATGGGTGGCCACAATTGAATATCAACAAGATGTCCGAATTGGTGAAAATCTCATCAAACAAGTGGCTGATCAATATCGTAAAATCCGTAACACATTAAAATTCCTTTCTTGGAATCTCGTTGATTTTGAAATCAACAATCAAAGTGAAGATTTTAGCAAAGTTGATTTATTCATCTTGAATAAATTAGATGAAGTAATTAATTTCGTGAATGATAAATTTGATCACTATGATTTTGCCAGCGCCATGAGTGCGATTATGACTTTTATGTCGAGTGACCTCAGTGCTTTCTATTTAGATATTAATAAAGATATCCTTTATTGTGAAAGCCAAAATAGTCATCGTCGTCAACAAGTACAAACAGTGCTTTATCGCGTTAGTGAAACTTTATTACGCTTATTAAATCCTGTCTTACCTTTCACAATGGATGAATTCAATAAGAATTTACCAGGCGAAAGAAAAGATAACGTGCAATTTCTCGATTACCCCAAAAAGAGAAATTTGAGCGATTCTAGTGCTCAATTAGATAAAGAATATGAATTATTCTTAGCTTTAAGAAATGATGTCTTAAAAGCCCTCGAATTAGCGCGTACATCACAAATCATTGGTTCTTCCCAAGAAGCGATGGTGGAAATCGCCTTCGTAGATAAAAAAGAAGAACTCAAAGAACTCATTGCACAATTAGGTAAAGAAAATCTCGCGAAATTATTTGTCGTTAGTGAAGTGAAAATATTAGAAGACGTAAAAGGAGAACAACTTGCTTTAGCAAAAGTCGCTGTCAGTCATCATAAGGGACATTTCTGTGAAAGATGTTGGAATTATGAAGATTTAGCGGTAGAGCAAGAAGATGGCTCCTATTTATGTCAACGTTGCCAGGAGGTTGTCCATCATGAATAAATTCCTCTCCTTCTTAAAAAGAAACCTTTGGAATATTATCGCAATTGCCATCGCAGTAGTGATGTTAGTGATTGATATAATCACTAAACAACTGGTAGTCAAAAATATGGCGCCAGGTGATTCTATTACCCTCATAAAAGGTTTCTTGAATATCACTTACACAGTAAATACAGGCGCCGCGTTTGGCTTTAGTGTTGGTGATGAAGTGGTGAACCGTGTTCTTTATTGCATTATTGCCTCTTTAGCGCTTAGTGCGATTATTTTCTTCTATGTCTGGAAGAATAAGAAAATCACCCCATATGTGAAAATAACTATGTTATTAATTGCTGCTGGTGCTCTTGGTAATCTCATTGATAGAATATTCTATTCACCAGAATTTTTGGGTGAAGGTGTCCAACATAATGGTGTAGTAGACTGGATTGACTTCTGTGGCATCTGGGCTTTTATCTTTAATATCGCTGATAGCTGTGTTGTCATTGGTGCGATTATGCTCATTGTATGGCTTATCGTTACCGAGGTTAAAGAAACCAAGGCCAAAAGAGCGCAAGAACAAGCCGAAAATAATGGTAAAGTTCTCTCTTTAGAAGAACAAGAAAGATTACAAGCAAATAATACTGATTCCGTGGCTGAAAATGCGGGAAAAGAACAAAAAAATAACGAAGAAAAACCCACTGAATAATTAGTAGATATTTAGTAGTTTTTTATGCAAACATACAAAGTAAGTGAAAATCAGGCTAATTTGAGACTAGATAAAATTCTCGTCTCTTTTTTGCCAGAAATGTCACGTACTTATATCTCTAAATTAATTGAAGATGGAAAATGCCTGGTTAATGATAAAATTGCCAAAGCTTCTCTCAAATTAAAAGCGGGAGATATCATTTCTATTGATATTCCAGAAACTAAACCATTGGAGGTTAACGCGGAAGACATTCCTTTGGATATTATTTATGAAGATAAAGACATTTTAATCATCAACAAACCACAAGGTTTAGTGGTGCATCCATCTAATGGTCATTGGGAACACACTTTAGTAAATGCTATCTTACATCATTGTAATGATTTAAGTGGCATTAACGGAATCATGCGTCCTGGGATTGTTCATCGTATTGATAAAGACACTAGTGGCTTAATTTGCGTAGCAAAGAATGATGCTTCCCATAAATTTTTAGCAGAGCAATTAAAAGATCATACAATGGCGAGAGACTATATCGCTCTTGTTAGGGGTGTAATTAAAGAAAATAGTGGAACTATTGATATGCCTATCGGCAGAGATAAAAATAATCGTCAGAAAATGGCGGTCACGAAAACCAATAGTAAACCCGCGATTACTCATTTCCGTGTTTTAAGAAGATTTTCCAATAACACACTCATAGAGTGTCAATTAGTAACAGGCCGCACCCATCAAATACGTGTTCATATGGCGCATATTGGTTATCCGGTCGAAGGTGACCCATTATATGGCAGCCGTACTTATGACAAATTATATAAAGGTGGTCAATTACTTACCGCCTATAAATTAAGACTTATTCACCCCGCGAGTAAAAAAGAGATGGAATTCAGTATTGACCTTCCATCTTATTTCCAAGAAATTATTGATAATTTAGAATAAATTATTACTTATTTAATTTTTTGTAATTAGCGAAATTCGTTTTCGCTATTTTTGTTAATTCTTCAAAACCGTATTTATCGATGAAAGTGGTGACAAATTCATCAACCTTAGGTCCCGCACCAAAAGGAAAATCAAGATGATATGTCGCATCTAATTTTTCTTTTTCCTTTAATAAGGAATAACGGGCTATCACACTCGCTAAAGCGACACAGGGGAAATGGGATTCGCCTTTGGTTTTAAAAATAATGTTGCCAACGATTTCTTCGTTGTGGTCATTTAAATAACGGTAATAAGTCGTGGGTTTCGCAAATTCATCCACAAAGATATTAATGACTTCCGGATGTTCATGATGCATGTTCAACAAAGCGCGATTATGCATCTTGGCTTTTAAAGAATTTAAATTCTCCCCTTTTTGATACATCTCATTATATTTTTCATTGGGTAATGTCAATTTCGAGAAAGAAAATTCTTTCACAAGTCGTGGACCAATTTCTAATATCTTTTGATCACTCAATTTCTTGGAATCATTGACTCCTAATTCTCTTAATAGAGAAATTTGTTTTTTATTAACATATGCGGCGACCACAACCATGGGGAGGAGAAAATCACCCACCCCGACTTCGTCAGAACCAATTTGTTCGCCAAAATATTCCCATTCATTGTCTGGTCTTTTCTCCGCATTAATATCCCAAATACGCGCTTCTTGTAAAGCATTAGGTCCGGAAAAGACCACTTTGCTTTTCCCATCTTTTATTTTGTAAGCGGTGATGGATAAGCGATTGCTTTTAGCAAAAAAGACAACATATGCTCCATTGTTATCTTGGATATCTTCTTCATAGAACTTTTTGATTTTTTCCAAGGTTATTTCATCAACAGTAATAGAGATAATTTCGTTCATATCAAAATAACTTTAACACATTCTTGCCCTTAATAAGTGCATTATTTTAAATGAAGCCATCGATGTGCTATGATAGTGCCATGCAAGATATTTATAAAACCTTTGAATTTATAAGAATTCAGGAAAATATAGATGAATTCGCCAAAACCGCTTTAGCGAAAGAATATATCTCTAATTTAAAGATGCTATCTTCAAAAGAAGAAATGAAAGAATCTTTAAAAGATTTAGAAGAATTTTCTTCTATCATCCAAAGATTTGGCCCCCTGCCTATCGCTAATAGTGCTAATGCTTTATATCTCATTGATTTAGCCAAGAAAACAGGTTTATTATCACCTCGTGATTTACATCTCATCGCTGAAGATGTTATCACCTCAAAATCGATTCTTAAATATTTAGAAAAAGTGGATGTTTCTTATCCCCGTATCAAAGATAAGGCTTCTCATTTCTTTGATTTGTCTTCTTTAGAAAAAGAAATACATCGCGTCATCACTAATGCTTTAACCATCGCTGATAATGCGACACCAGAACTAAAAGAAATCAGACACAGCATGAAAAAATTAGAAGCGAATTTACAAACTCGTGTGGCTTCTTTGTCATATACCTACGCTAAATATCTCAATGATGATAACGCGACCATCAGAGATGGTCATTTTGTCTTACCAGTGAAAACCGTCTATAAAAATAGTGTTCCTGGTATTGTCTATGATATTTCCGATAGTGGGGCAACCACTTTTATTGAACCGATGGAAATCGTGCAAATAAATAACGAATTAACATCCCTCAAAGTGGAAGAACAAGAAGAAATCAGAAAAATCTTAAAACAATTAACCGCTTTAGTGCTCATCCAAGAAAAAGAAATCATCAACAATAATCAAATTATCGCCGAATTTGATTTCTTATCCGCGAAAAGTTTATATGCCCAAAAAATAAATGGGGAAATCGCTACTATATCCGACCAACAAATCATTGATTTGCAGGATGCTAGACATCCCCTTATCGCTCCCGATAAAGTGGTCAGTAATACTTATTATCTTGATGATGATAAACGCATTTTAGTTATCTCTGGACCAAATGCCGGTGGTAAAACGGTATCTTTAAAAACCGTCGGCTTATTAACGATGATGAATCAATGTGGCTTAGCTATTCCCGTAAAGAAAGCCACATTGGGATATTTCAACAATATCTACATTGATATTGGTGATAACCAATCATTAAGTGATAATCTATCGACATTCTCCGCGCATATGTATCAATTAGGGCAAATCAGCAAAAAAGTTAAAGGCAAAGACTTAGTGCTCATTGATGAATTAGGAACCGGTACTGATCCCAAAGAAGGCGAAGCTTTAGCGTTCTCCATCATGAAGAAATTAGAAAATAGTCACGCCTTAGCGATGATATCTTCCCATTTCTCCGCTTTAAAAGAATATGCTTTCTTATCTCACCATGTTGTTAATTCATCCATGGTGTTTGATGAAGAAAAATTATTACCCACTTATCGTTTCCGTTTAGGGGCACCGGGTAAAAGCTATGCTTTAGATGTCGCTTCCCGATACGGTATTGAAGAAGATATTGTATTAGGAGCGAAAGAATTCCTCTCTAAACAAGAAGGTAATGACACTAGTGAATTATTAAATGTCTTACAAAAGAAATTAGATGAAGCAAATAAATTGTTTGATGAAGCCCAAAAAGAGAAAAAACAAATCCTCGAATCACAAAAACAAATCGAAAATGAAAAACAACTTCTGAAAGAAAGACGCGATAAATTATTAGAAAGTGTCAAAGAAGAAAAACAACAAATCATCGATAACGCCAAAGAAGAAGTAAGTGAAATATTATCTGCTTTATCTAAAGGAGATATCAAACCACACGAAGTGGTCAATCTCAAAAAGCAATTAGAGCAATTAGAAGATGCTCCGGAAAATATCACCTATAACGAAACATTACAAATTGGTGATTATGTTTCTGTCCCTTCCGCGGGTATATCGGGAAAAATAGAACGTATCAATGGTAATAAAGCCCATGTCAATAGTGATGCTGGTCTCTCTTTTGATATTGAAATGAATAAACTCCACAAAGTGGAGCCACCCAAAAATAAAACTGTCAAAAAGACCAACAATTATGAAATTGGTTTAAATACCAATGTGGGATTAGAACTCAATCTCATCGGCTTACATGTTGACGAAGCCCAAGAAGCATTAGAAAAATATATTGATACTTGTAAATTAAAACGCCTGGGACAAGTGAGAATTATCCATGGCTTTGGTAGTGGTGCTCTCCGTAAGATGGTGAGAAACTATTTAGATAAAGAGCACATCAAATATCGCCCCGGTGACGCGAGTGAAGGTGCGGGAGGGGCCACTGTGGTGATCTTCCATGAATGAGAAAGTGAAACAATGCATCGCTAATCTAAAACACTTACCTGGTGTTTATTTGATGCACGATATAGATGACCGCATCATCTATGTGGGCAAGGCCAAAGACTTATATAAAAGAGTCTCTCAATATTTCTTACGCCCCCAATCAGGTAAAGTTTTTAAAATGGTCACGGAAGTGGACTATTTTGAAACCATCATCACCGCCAATGAAAAAGAAGCGCTTGTTTTAGAGATGAATCTCATCCAGAAATATTACCCCAAATTTAATATCTTATTAAAAGACGGGAGTCATTATCCTTATATCGCCTTAAAAAAGAAAGGCGATCCCGTCTTATGTATCAAAAGAAATAGCAAAGATAAAAATTATGATTATTTTGGCCCCTATCCGAATTCCGGTGCCGCTTATCAAATGATTGATTTATTAAATAAGATATTCCCCATTCGTAAATGTCAAACATTAGCGAAAGAGACGTGTCTATATTATCAAATGGGGCAGTGTCTCGCCCCCTGTGTTAATAAGATTGATGAAGAAGTCTTCACTAATCTTCGCGAAGAAATCAAATCATTTATGCGTGGCAATAATGATAAGCAAAGAATCGAAATTAAAAACAAAATGCTAGAGGCTAGTGATAATCTCCAATTTGAATTAGCCGCGGAATATAAAAAGGTGTTAGACGCTATTGAACACATCAACACGCAACAAAATGTCGAATTTAAAGACCGAAAAGACCGCGATATCTTCGCTTTTAGTGTCCGCCAGGGTTATTTATCGCTCGCCGTGTTAAACTTCCGTAGAGGGCTTCTTTTGGGCCGCCAAGTATTTACCGTCGAAGAATTTGATGATAATGAAGAACAAGTCGCTGATTTGATCTTACAATTTTATGAAAAATATCCGCTTCCCGATGAAGTGGTGGTCAATAATCAAAATATCGCTTCTTTCCTTGATGGTCTAATTGATGCGGATATAATGACCGCCTCTAAAGGAAGATTACAAGAATTAGTCATTAACGCCAAAGAAAACGCGGATAATGCTTTAGATCAATATTTCTTATCCGCGAGATTAGATGATAACAAATTAGAAATGTTAGAAGAGATTGGTCGTACCTTAAATATCCCCACACCCCTTCATATCGAATTATTTGATAATTCCCATATTCAAGGTTCTTCTCCAGTCGGGGCGATGGTAGCGTTTATAAACGGTGAACCCGCGAAGAAATTATATCGTAAATTTCTCATTGAACATGAAGAAGCAAGAGACGATATTCTTTCTATGAAAGAGATTATGTATCGTCATTATTCACGTTTAGTAAATGAAGAAAAACCATTACCAGATTTAATCCTCGTCGATGGTGGACTTAATCAAGTCAAAGCCGCGGTTCTTGCCTGTATGGAAGCCGGTGCCGCATCTATCCCTATTTTTGGTTTATATAAAAATGACAAACACCAAACTTCCGGTGTTATTGGTCCCGATGGCACAACCTATGACTTTGATAATAAGGCTATTTTCTTCATGTTGACACGTATGCAAGATGAAGTGCACCGCTTTGCGATTTCCTTCCACAAAGACAAAAGAAGCAAAGCCATGAAATCTTCATTACTTGATGATGTTCCTGGTCTTGGTGATAAAAGAAAAGAAATCATCTATCGTAGTTATCCCGATATTGCTTTATTAAAATCGGCATCATTAGAAGAATTACAACAAATTCTCCCCTCAGATGTCGCTATCGCGCTTTATGAAAAAATAAAGAATACACATTAACAAAAGAAATGCATTAATTCTTGAAAAAGAATGATAAATTAGTCTAATATTAAACACGCAACATGCCCTCGTAGCTCAGTTGGATAGAGCAACAGCCTTCTAAGCCGTAGGTCAGGCGTTCGAGTCGCCTCGAGGGTGCCAT
>CAJOMQ010000004.1 GCA_905236715.1 uncultured Bacilli bacterium
TTCCCACCAGTTACCATCTAAAAGCATCGCGATGGATTGATTTCTTTGCCAATCCAAGGCATTTAAACGACCAAATTGTGAATTGATGAAATAATTTTGAGCGTCTAATTGGGTGGAACTATTAGAAATTAAATTACATTCCCAATTGTTCTTATGGCTGCCATTAGAATTGAATGATTCATCCATGATTCTATCAACAAAACTTAAGCCATAATATTTACCAACCGATCTCATGACTTCGGCGCCATCGTATTGACCATCAACTTTTTGTGGGTGAATAGTTTTGGTTTCGGAAACCACGTGTCCATTTCCATCTAAGACGACATCTTGCGTAGCATTATTTAATTGACAGACTTTGACATCACCATCAAAGGTGTAATTAACGGCTTCGGAGGCTGCCCCATCATAGAAAGCGGATAAAGAATGAAGGAGCCAACCAAAATAATCGCCACCGCCATTTTTACCCATCCACACTAGTGGGATGGTGCCAGCGCCTTTAATATAATTGCATAATTCATAAAATTCATCATATGTGGTGGGTAGACCATCATCATAAGTTCCGGCAATACCATCAATACCGACACTCTTGGGACTAGAAGAGGTTTCAATAAATCTAAATTCACTACCGGGTTCATAATTTTTATAATCATCAGCAAAATATAATAATTTGTTTTTGAAAACGGATTTATTATAGATAATACCAAAGTTACAAATGTAGTGAGGAATCGCATAATAATGTGGATTACCACTTTTATCTTTGATATTTAAAAAATCCTTTTGGGAATCATACATTTTATCTTCGATGTTTTTGCCTGGTTCATAGGGGTTGTCTCCAACCACTAAATCAGTGATATCTTCAAAAGCGTTTTGATTCACACCATTTAAATAGTTGATGCTTTCAAAGAAATATAATTCACTGGTGCCATTTTTACTTTTAATTTCATCAAAAGTTGGAGTGTTCTTTTGATCGGCGATGATAATTTGCACACCGGTTTTACCGGATTCATAACTATCTTTCGCATGTAATTCTTCATATTTAGCTTTACCAGCATATAACCATTTATTTCCATATCCACCTTGGAAGTTCTTAACATAGATTTGGGTTCTGCTAGAATCAATCTTTTCCCCTCTGCCACCCTCACGGGTACAAGAGGTAATAGAGGCCGCTAAACCGCCCACTGTGCAGATAGATACAAATAATGCACATGATTTTAAAATATTATTTTTCATGAAGGATTCTCCTTAAATTATTTATCGTTTTGGTTCTTTAATATTATATCGAGATATAATTATTAACAATTTAATAAGAAAGTTATCGGTTAAGATAATAACTAATTCGTATAAAAGTAAAATTTAACGTCTAATAAACTTGATAGGCACATAATATTCTCTTCCACGAGTGGGAATAACGAATTTAAATAAGACCGTATCCGTGGAATTTTTGGAAGATTTCGCCACTAATTCGAAGGTCGTTTTCTCACTATGAGCGAGTTTAGTCATCGGTGTCCAACATGGAGAGTATAGTTCTTTTGCGGAATCTTCACAGACATAATTTTCATGATCTAAAACTTCCACTTTGACTTCATAGCCTTGGTTACCAAAAGCTTTGATGTTATTGACAATCATCACTTCCACTTTTTTGGTTTCACCACTTTTTACGAGATTGCCATCAACATAACTAATTATCGCGGTTATCGCACCTAATCTTGTTTTGAAGGTATATGGCTTTAAGGAATATTTTAAGTTACGGACATCGTCTCTTTCATCATCGAGAGCGAATTCTCTATTTAACGATTTGATAAATTGTTCATCAACTTCTGTTTTACCATCTGTTAATTCAATTTTCTCAAAATTAGCGTTTAACAAATATTGGGTTTGTTTTTCAATACGATTAACTAAATCATCAATGGTCGCGGGGAAGCGGAAAGACACACCACGATTGATGCTACATGTAATGATGCGGTCACCAATATATTCTTTCCAATCATTAGGAATTTTTTCATATCCATACATAATGCCTAAAATGGAACCCACGGTAGCCGCGGTGCAATCCGTGTCATCACCACAATTAATCGCCGTTAACATCGATTTTTTGAAATCACCATTTCCATAAAGTAAACCAATGACCACAAAAGCAATATTGTTGGGGGCTTGGAACCAGCCATCACCAATATCTTTATTGAGTTCCACAATGCGATTTCTCACTTCTTTATAATCAATGCCTTGTGCATGTAATTTTCTCACTAATTCAATGGTTTGATGTAAGCGAGATTCTTTATTGACTTTAGATAAACCAATATCAATTAATTGATTAATGTCATTGACCACAAAAGCCGCGGATTCTAAAGCGGCAATAAAAGATGTCGCATAAGTGCCTTCTCCACTACCATGATCAACTAAAGCATCTTCAAGCGCGTATTTAACCGCGGTATCCACTGCTCCAGGAGCTAAACAAGCCCAAATCTCGGTTCTTATCCACGCCCCATTAGAATGTTTCCAGATGTTATTATCCATATCACCGGCCACACTTGGTGGGATACCTCTTTGCATATTCGTTTTGCTGATACCATATTCATTCCAGTATGGAGTAATGAAACTAAGCCAATATTCACCAAGCATTTCCGAATCAATATGTTTTGGTCCTTGGTCTTCAAGGGCTTGTAACCACACCAATTGTAAATCTAAATCATCATTAGGTAATGGCTCACCTTTTTCGGTTTTAAAACCTTTGATATCTAATAATTCTCTGGTTCCTTCATAAGGGCCACCAATCGTGCCACCAATATTTTTGCCAGTAAAACAACCTTTTACTTTGTCGATATATGTTTGTTTGTTCAGTTTCATATCAAAACCTCTCTAATTAAACGAATGTAAATTCACACAATATTTTAATTCGTTTTACACTTGTCTCCATTATTTTCGTTAATAATTACATGTTTATTATATAATAAAAGCCCTTCAATTCAAGTGGTGAGTAAATCACATGTTTATTAATTTCTTTTGATTAAATCAAAATAAAAGTGATATATCACAATAAGAAAACAGGGAGTCCATAAAGGACATCCCCGTTTGGTTTAATAAGGCTGTAATATTAGCAATAATTACGTAATTAGATTATTGTCCAATATTAAGCTGCGGTACAAGTGTAGGTAAATCCTGGAATGTCATCGGTTGGGAGCTTAATACCATCTTGATAATGTTTATAAACCGCAGCACAAGATTTTGCTTTTAATTCAGTGTTTAC
Organism: uncultured Bacilli bacterium; assembly: GCA_905236715.1. Taxonomy (GTDB): domain Bacteria; phylum Bacillota_I; class Bacilli_A; order RFN20; family CAG-826; genus RUG13091. The sequence goes on from CAJOMQ010000004.1 coordinate 3,245, forward strand.
GAATGTGACGTTTGAGTTTTTGATACAAATCAAAGCACCAATATCGTAATTAGAGAAATCAAATAAACAATCTTTGAAGGTTGATGTACAACCTTCATTTGCCATCATTCCAAACCCGTCTTGCATTGCAACATCGGTGCCTCCAGAATATCCATCAACTGTAATTGTAAATTTACAATTTTCGATAAGTGATCCGGCACCTAATCTTTGCGCTAACATACATTGATTGTTTTTGAAGCCACGTCTGCTATAAGCATCAATAAAATTAATGTTCTTGAAAGTACCGCAGAAATCCATATTGAACATTCCGTAATAATACCCAGATTTTGCGGTTAATTGGTGATTACCACCATCAATTGTTCCTTTAAAAACACGGTGGCTCCAACTGCTATAGTAGCTTTCAGTTACAACGCCAGAAGCGACATTGAGGTTAGCTGTAATTTTGAAATAACCATAGGTGTATACATATTCAGATGGAGTTACTAATTCTGGCAAAATAGTTTTGAAATCATCTGTGTTATTAATGTATTTAGTAACAGCAAGTAAATTGATTTCAATAGTGTGATCGCGAGCAGGAACAGTAACTCCATTATAGATTTCTTGAGGGGTTGTCACCACTACTTCAATTTTGCCTTGACCGTGATTTTCTTCGGAGACTCCAGAGAAGTCAAGATTGGAAACATTGGTGCCTAAATCAAACTTGACGTTTTCACTCTTAATGAATTCAATGCTCTTAACGGTGCCTTTATCATAGTCTGTTCCAGATAAATCTAATGCCGCGGAAGCAACATCAACTTCTTGGTCGACATGGGTTGGCACTTTTTCGAATTTGTATGGTTCTTGGCAGACGCAGCCATAGAAATCATAATCATCTCTTGTGGTGTCCCAAGAAAGATCGTTGTGGGTAATGACAATGGTGGTTTTTTCTTCTGCGCCAGCATAGTCAGCACCTTCGGCAACTGTGGCTTTTACATAATAGGTTGTGCTTTCGCCTTCATCTTTTCCAGCATTAGTGAATTCGAATTCTTCACCTAATTCAGCAGCGGTTTTATAATCGCCATTTTCGGATTCAGAGAATGTATAAACAATATCTCCATAAGTGGCGGTGACACCATCTAATGAGGCAAATGGTTTATAACCGCAGTGTTGTTCAATTTTTGCTAATCCCACAATAGCGTTGTCTTTCTTGCGAACATTATTAATGGCGACATCAGCATGTAATTCGCCATAATTTAATGTGACTTTTAAGTCTTCTTTGGCTACATCTTCAGCAGTAAAAGTGGTCGCGTCAGCAGTTGGATAAGAAACGGTGACTTTGGCCTTTTCGGCATCAGATAAAACTCTACCTTCGCAATATTCACATTTATCAGTGAGAGTTAATCCTGTCATATCAAAGGCTTCGCCAACTTGATATTGGTTTTTGTACTCACCACCGACAGCGAGAACTTCGGTGCCTTTATGATTGGTAGGATCAATGGGGATGACGACTGGAGCTTCTATTTCATTCTTGTCAGCGTCGAATAATTGATCGCATCCTTCGCATGAATAATAGAATTCAGTACCAGTCTCAGCACAATTAGGTAGAACTTCTTCGTGTTCTAAATAAGTGTGTTCATGTGCCGGCTCTCTACTACCGCAGGCGACAACGCATAATCCTACAGCGGTGAAAAGAGTGACAGCAATTTTGTAATTTGTTTTCATAATTACATGACCTTCTTTCTTTTTTTTATATCCTTTAGAAATCTTGTCTCAGCTGGAATACAAATTTCTAATTGATAACTAATTAAATTATTTTGATATGTTCAATGCTTTTGCACATACATTATATCAAAATAAGTGAATGGTATCATTTTTTTAAAATTAGATACCCCATTTAGTATAAACAACGCTTATACTTGTTCCTTCTCCATAATATTGATAACCAACAGATTGACAATCCGCTTTTAGATTGGTTCTCATCGTAGCTAAAGTCGTTCCATTATATCCGTTAGAATAGCCATAACCACTCTTGGTGGTATTGGCCATGCAGATAAAGAAACGTGGATATAAAGATTCAATAATAACGTTTTGACGATATACCGCAATGGCAGGGTGACTATAACTACTTAAAGCACTGATGGCATTTTCATAATAACCCATCATCTTATTGAGAATGGCGGTTGTGTAGTTCGCACAATAATAAAATTTTGTGGAACTAGAAGTATCGGTGAAGAAGTCGTTTCCGATATTTTTCTTTGAGGAGGTAGTAAGAGATTCGCGGCTTCCTGCTAAAAGATAATCATATCTATCAAAAATTCTGCCCCATAATTTACCACCTGAATCACTATTTGTGGTTGTCACTTGACGAGAGAGCATATCTTGATAGACATATCTTTCATCCATGTACATCTGATACATATATTTATTGGAATCACTATTGCCATATGCTCCATTATTGGAGAATGTATATCCATTAATGACGGTTTCAAAATTAGAAGATGTCATTGTGGTAGAAGTACGATTTGTAATACCAAAATATTCATTCTCTAATTCAATCAAATAATTCTTAATAGCGGTTTTATAAGTATCAAGAGATGAATATGAACTTCTCGGATTGACCTTATTCATAATCTCAATCATCGCACGGCTATAAATGTATTGTTTGAACACCTGGAAACCAGTTATCTGATGGTTATAGCTTGCGCCTTGAATATAAGCAAATGTAACCTTTCCATTTGTGCATGTATAGATATGTTCAATCCATGACAATAAGGATTCAAAGACATCAATAAATGAGAAATAGTTATAGAAAGTAATACAATAATACCAAATCGCAATATTATTCGTTAATGAACACCATTTCTCGATGGATGTTTTGGCATCACTGTTGACGGAATCGTAAATCGAATAAGCTTCACGAGAATTACTAAGTGGGGCAATAACCACACCAACGTGTTCATTTAAAGTGATATTGCTTGGTGCTTTGAATAAATAGAAATAACCAAGAATATATAAAGTAAATTCACGATTATTAACGCCATTTTGGGAATCGAGTTCCACAATCTTTTCCGCGACTTTATTTAAGAAATTAATAGCAGAACCCGCTCCATTATCAGCATAAGTTGATCTAGCACTTTGACAAGCGGAACAAGAACATCCATTAAAATCAGTATCTTGTAATGAGAAAGTTAATTTCGTGTCATTTGGTTTATTAATCAAAGCATTACGCATATTAATAGCGGTTTGCTCCACCATTAAATTAAATTCACTACTATTACCATGCGCGGTATAACAAACGTCAACCGTGCCATCAGTACGGTACCAATTAGGATGTGATGATTGATATTGGTCTAAAGGTAACCACCAAATGGAATTGTGGAAGGTGACAACATTGCCATTACCATCAACTGGTCCATTAGTGAATTCATGAACAGTAGCAACACCATTAAAACCAAAGGTGTTGTAATTATAATCCGCACAATAATTGGGGCGATTTCTCGATTGGAAAGCCACATTAAATTCAAAATCAATATTTGGTAAGGTAGTTGGCATAGAACCATAATATGTTAAATTGTCATTTAATGCGGTCATACCAATCACTTGATTTAAGAATTCAATCGCCGTGGCTAAATAGTCTTTAGAATCTTTGCACATCAAGATGATGGAATTATCCACTTTGACAAAGCGTGAATCATTCGTGGATAAAGATAATTGATTTTCGATGTCTTTATTGCCCACAACGATTAAGTTTTTATCGGATGAATAATCAACTTTACCGACTTTATGAATAATCGTGCCACCAGTGTAATCACGATAAAATTCAGGAGCATTACTATCTTTCTTCGTATATGTCACGCTTGTGCTTGTGGCTTTATATAAATGTTCGACGATTAAAGAAGCTGCTTTCACTGATTCAATATCATCTTTGTCACAAACAACAAGGTAGTCATTGGGGAAATTATGAGTAGATAGGCTATTAGGAGTTTCGGTAGTAATTAATGTCTCACCGAAATATAAACCAGAAGAATCTCTATGGAAATAATCCCAAGATAAGATATCAGTTTGACATTCTCTTAATAATTCACCATGATATCCATTAGCGATATCATATGAAAGTGAGCTAGATGTGAGCATGGAAATACTTGATTCTCTCCTATCACACTTTCTAAAAAGTGGGAAATTAGCGTCTGGTAATAAGCAATAAACACCTTGATAAGCATACATCTCTTCAAATTGATTGCCTAAAAGGTGGAGAATACTTTCACTTCCTTTGGTTACTCTACTACCATCAACAAGACAATTTCTCACCGTCGCCATGCCATTAAGTCTGGAACTTTGGCCATTATTAAATGCGCCGAAATAGGCTGTAGTAACATTGGAGGGAGAATATTTCACATAAATGTTTTCGCAAAGTCCTTCACCCCATCCGACAATAGTCGTGGTCCATAATGCAGTGATATTGACAAAGGCAGTATTTTTCAAAACGCCTGTTTTTGTTAATCGAGAAATAAAACCAGTAACACGGTCTGTTGATTCATTCCAACCAGGAACGAGAATGTTGATGTTGTTGATAGAATGACCACGGCCATCAAAAACACCTCTAAAGCCATATGCGGATTGGCCTGTTCCAACAGGAATATTGTGCATGAGAATGGGATAATCGCTATTGTTGAAATCAACATCATTTCCAAGAATGAAGTGACCATCATAAATGTTGTCATCAAGAGTGCCATTAACTGCGTCCGCTAAAGTGAGGAAACCACGGACATCATCAGGTGTTTTTAAAATCTTTGTGCATAATGTAACAGGAATGGGTGCCACAAAGACATCTTTATCCTTTCTGTAATTGATATAGATATTACCACCATCACCAAATACACCGCCAAATGCCGATGTATTAATAGTTCTAGTATTTCCTAAATAAGTTTCATTCCAATAGATTGATTCAATATCAATTTCAACAGGAATATCAAATGTATATGTTGATTCGCTTAAATCAATGTCAATCGGACTTTGATCGATACTTGCGGTATTATCGTTGTATTTTTTGATGAAATAATCAGAGGCATAAAGAGTTGTTGGCACCGGCCATGCTCCCGAAACAATGGAATCCGCCATGAAGCTTTCGGTTCCATTTAATTGATTAGAATTTAAGGTAGCGAATTGATTACCGCTGCAGGAAACTGTGCCATTAGGTGAAAATTCAAGATCAATATAGTTGGTTAATATGGTACCTTTACCCACATTTCCATAAGTTGGGCCAGATGCACCATTAACAGGTGTCAGCATTCTCTTATTGTCACTATCGGCTTCGTTTCTGCCATTAGCGGAGAAACGCATATATAGTTTGCTATATTGTGTGAAATCAACTTTTGGTGTCACGAATCTCAAATATCCACCGACACCGATGAATTGCACAGCGGCTTTCGCATCTAATGCGCGATATTCACTAGCGCTATCAAACACCCAAGAATTAGTTGTGTCATAAACAGAACTAGTCCACTTTGCTTTGGTGGCAGCAAGCGTTTCTTCTAGATATTGTTGATTCCAAGCACCAACAGTCTCATATGAATATGTCTTGATGTAATGAGCACCACAAACGGTACAAGTTAAAACATCAAGACCATCATTACCACCACTAGGAGGGTATGAATTTTCTTCATCGACGATGAAATTATGTTCTTGGACATTGGTCTTACTGGAACAATTGTTTTCCGTGCAATCATGCCAGTGATAATTTTCATCATAATTCCATTCACTTGCATATATGTGTGATTCAACAGTTTCCACTGAACATGAATATTCAAGTGTTATAGATTTTATATCTGATGCGGATTCCGCGACTATTTTAATATAATTACCATTTATTCTTATTTGTTCGTTTCTGGTGGGATGATATGTATAGCAATAATCATTAGTGGAAAATCCTGATAATACAGCGATATCACCAGTAAAATCACCGACAAATGATTGTAAGCCTTTGGCCATATCTTTTTCGATGTAGCCATTTTCATATAAACTGACATGGCCATTACTTATATTGGCTGCATTATGATATGAGAAAGTGGCATAGCCAATATTCTTTGTTCCTTCTCCCCCAATCAATGTTGGTTTATTAGTGCTATCTAACGTTAAAGAATAGCTTGTCGCAGCATTCCTACGGATTGATATCATATTTTCATGAGAAAAAGTTGCAGCGGTGGTTGCAAAACTAAAAACCATTATTGATGAAATGGAAACAAGAATTTTTCTGTGCATTCTTGGTTTTTATTATATGCAGTATTCATAACCCACTTACGTGATAAGTATATTTTGCAATGAAAATAATTATTTTATCGCAAAAGAAAAGGGGTCGCGCTAAAGCGCAATCCCCTCTTTCAATGAAGGTCATTAATTATATGTAGTTAATTGTCACACCATAAGGTATCGCATCTATACCCGCGATAACTCTTGTTGTTGCCGCCCCACTAGCGGTGTTCCATGTAATGTGATTGAATCTTGTTGATGCATTAATGTAATTTACAGGAAATAACGAAACATCAAATGAAGAAACATCGACACCATCTCTTGCTGGTGTATTTACATTAATGTTCATAAATTGCGCGTTATTAATGTAGTCTTTAGAAAGAATCCCTGTGCGACCCGTGTTAGAACCAGCAATTGTGGCCTCGACATCAATATTGTAAATTTTTATTTGATGTTGTGTGCTTGACCCTTGTGATCTTCCAATGAGACTTGAATAGTTATATCCGGTATAGCCTGTATTTTTAATGCGAAGATTTTTTAAAACACCTTCATTTTTAACGGCGGTGACAATTCCGCATTGAGCATCACCAATATTTCCCGCTAGTTCATAACCACGACCATCAAACTCTCCATAGAAGCCATTCCCGGTCGTAGAATAGTCGCCAGAACTTGTCTTACCAATGCCTGATGATGAGTAATCAACAATAATATTATTAGTCAAGGCATAATAACCATGCACTTCTGTTCCAAGATTATACCCTCTAATTTTTGCTAAATCAGAATTTTGAGAAATGTAATCTGTCACCAGTGTAACTGGTAAGGTAAATGTTTCTGAATTGCTATTGGTAATAGTAACTAGTCCTTGTCCATGATCTTCGGGCTTAGCTTTTAACTCATCAGGTATGGCTAGATTATTCAAATTGTCACCCAAAGAATAAGTTGCTTCACCAACCGTAACATCAATAGATGAAATAGTACCAACTTCAACATCACCAACATCTAATGCAATAGCATTTGTTGAGTTGACAAAAATATCTTGTCTTTCTCTGGAAATAAGGGTGGATGAATTAGGAACAAATTGATATCCTTTTTGCACAACAGAAATATCATAGTTGCCATCTTTTACAGCGACAGGAGCAATAGAATCACCTTTATAAATGATATTGTCATAGACATTAGTTAAATTGCTTCCAACCGTGCCAAATAGACAAGGAGAATTAGCACCCGTTGCGGCATTAATAGTTATATTTTCAAAGAGGTTTCTTTGTGAATATCTTAAAATGATACTTCCATAATTTTTGGAAGTTGAAGTAATTTGGTCAAAATTAAATGTGATGTTAGAAAAAATACTTTCATGTGCTTGCACAGCCATGGCTGTGTAGGCACTGCCTGTTAATTTAATCTTATCAAACGTTATATTGCGAATTTCGGCACCAGTCAAAAATCCGAACATTCCACCATTAAAATAGGATACTCCACCCCCGTCTATACTGTGACCTCTCCCATCAAGTATTCCGGAAAAACCGCGATCTGTCGCATCGGACCAGCTCAACGAAACATCTGGATAATTAACATTTGTATCAATAGTCAAATCAGACGACAATAAGTAGTAACCATCTAAATATTCATCGGCTGCATAAGCGGTTCCAGCAGCTGATTTAAAAACGGTTCTAAAATTATAATAAGAATTAAATACTCTAGTTGCACCTATGGTGTCGGCGTAGAAAGATGGTCTAGTACCATTATTATCTAGCCATAATACTTTTTTAGTTTCTTTGACACCCGGTAATTCAGATGCTGCGGTATATTCGAAACCGCTCATCATCGATACTTCACCAAAGAATTGCCTTCCATCAGTGGTGTCGTAAAGAACAGACATAAATTTACCTGTAGATTCGTTGCTAGGAATGATCATTCGCGGATCCCAGCCATTTGTGGGAAATTCCGAAAAATCATAATCTTTTCCGCCTTCTTTAATTAAAGAGTCGGAAACACTGGGTTTACTAAATTGATACCCCCCCCCGCATTGAATCCAATATTCACGGACACCATAGCCATTTGGTGCACCAGTTGCTTCACCGGGTAATGACATATCGTAATGTACCCAAGTGCCAGCGGTCGCGGGGTTATATTGTGCAAAAGCGGGAACAGAATCAGATAATCCTGTTGCTAAACCCAGTGCTAAAGCGGCAACACTTGTTGCGCAAACACAGAAAGCAAAAGTTCTCTTTTTCATAATAAAACCTCGAAAATTTATACTATAAGCTTGTCTATATCATATTTGAAAAAAAGATGGGCATTTATAAATAGAGGTGAAAATAGTAAAAAACACAATCATTTAGTGAATTTTTGAAATAATGTGATTTGTTATGAATTTATGAAGATTTTTGCTTATTTCGAAAAAGTTGATTTTGAAATATTCTTTTTATTTTCATTAAATATATTTATTTTTTGATTTCAGAAAATAATGTACCTATAATAAGGGTATGTTCAATATCGTGGATGAAAAAACTAACTCTTATTGGCAGCTAAAATATGACGACAAAATCTTTAATGATTTGTTCTATCGTCATATGCACAGTAATTTTGAAATTCACCTCATCTTAAAAGGTGATGGTATTTTCGCGGTGAACGGAAATGAAATTGATGCGAGTGATTTGGATTTAATTATTGTTCCACCACATACATATCATGTATTTGAAGTTAATAAGAAAGTTCCATATAAGAGAATGGTATTTAACTTCCCCGTCGATTATTACGATATCGATATTTCCAAATTAGCGGAAAAGCCAGCGGTTCATAATTTATCAACCCATCACGAGATTGCGGAACTTTTCAAAAAGATTGAAGAATATTCGGAAACATTAAGTCCTGAATATTTTGAAAAGATGCTGCATTTATATGTGCAAATCATCTTAATCAAATTATTAAATACCACATTTAATGATGGCGAAAGTAAAAGCGCAAATCATCTTACCGCGGCTGCTTTGGCCTATGTTGATGAACACATCTATTCTCCGCTTGATATTAAAACGATCGCTGATGCTTTATATATTTCGAAATCACATTTACAAAACACCTTCTTTAAATCAATGAAGATTGGCTTAAAAACATATATCATCCAAAAGAAGATGGATATGGCTCAGCAAATGATTAATAATGGAATGAGAGTGACAGAGGTGGCCACCAAACTCGGCTATCAAACTTATTCAACATTCTATAAATCATATGTGAAAATACATGGCGTTTCGCCGAATAAAGTGAAATAAAAGTTGCGGGTTCCGCAACTTTTAATTTTGTTCGTCTTCTAATAGATATTCCCTGGAAGAAGTCCAATATTGTTTTGATTCCACGGGTTCATCATCTAATTCCCAGAATTGGGTCATCATTCTTTCTTTGACTGGTTTCTTCGCACACTCGCGCATGTATTTTTCTAAATCATTATATTTAATATTATGTTTGGGATTAAAATCACCACTTTTAATATATTCGAATAAGAAATTAGCAAACGCTAAAGAGGATGGTTCGTCTTCATCAATACCAGTTAAATTAAAGCCACAGATAAGCAAAGGGGCATTATCCACTTTCATTTCAAATAAATAAGAGAAATTCCTCAATGTGCGATCTGGCATTAATTCTGGCAAATTAAATGATATTTTATAAGCATCAAAACGGTCACGATTACATTTATCAATACCAGTGACTAATGAAGATACTTTAATGGGGAAATCATCCAAAATGATTTTGTCCGCATCTTCACTGATGACGGAATAATTAAAGTCATAATATTTGGAAGTGGGGAAATGATATTTGTTTAATAATTCATCATTAATCAAGCCACCAAAATTAGTGCCACGATCCCAAATAACGGGTTTAAATCTATTCCATGTCGCCTTAAAAGCGTATTCAGGATTTCCCATTTGTTTATCTAATAAATGTCTGGTCCATTTTTGACGATAAATTAAAATGGTTTTCTTTTTATTTTTTAAACTTTTTAAAGCGGTATTTATATCATCGGTGATGACATAATCTTTTTCGTTTGTGGTTACTAAATCACGGTATTTTAATTTGGAATAATGAGGATATAACCACAAATCCCAATTATTGACATATTTATTGTTATCAAAAGTGCAGGTGGCCACTAATTGGTATTTCTCACCGTATTGTACTTTGGGTAATTTGATTTGGAAATGAGAAAGTCCACTATTACCGAGAGAGATAGATTCCACTACTTCTTTATGAACAATTATTTTCTTATCTCCACATTTTAAATAGCAGGTCACTCTCGCATTTTTAATATCTTTAAGATAATTTGACGCTGTTAAATTAATATTAACTGTGTCACCAGAATAATAATTTTTCTTTAAATTAGTTAATAAAACAAAATCGTCATTAAATTTTAAAAATGATTTTGGTTTGACGGCATTTTCATCATCAAAGAAATCGACAATACCATTAGAATTTTCATATTTATCAGTGTCGGCGAATTGTAAGAAATGGAAGCCTCCTAATAAGGGTGAACTCCGCACTTTTTCAAAAGCTTCTTTCCAACAAATGTATTGGAAATATTTACTCGCTTTATACATCTTCAAATATGTTTGTTTATTATAATGTTTCTCTTTAATCAGTTTGATTTCTTCATCAATCCACCAGGGAAGAGAAACATTATTATCTAAGCATTTTTGCTTTAAATCATAAAAATTCCTAAGCGCCGTATAATGACAAATTTCATGGGCGATTAAAGGAACTTGATATGGGGATTCACCTTCTTTTAATCCTTTTAAATCTTCTTCCGTTAAAGTGTGAATAGTTCTGGGATTAGAATACATCTCGCTATGTTTACCAAAGGGGAAGAAATAAGAAAGATGTTGCACATCTAAATCAATGTTGGGTCTATTGAATTTTCCCCAAGCACAAGAATCCACGAATAATCTATTTGGATCTTTATCTTTGATGAAATGGGCGATTTCTTCACTTCTTCGATTTTCATCTAATCCTTTAATTTCATTACCAATACAATAAATCGCTAAAGAGGGGTGATTATAAAAGGAATTAATGACATATTCCACAAAAGAATTGGGGACCAAATCTTTTTTGGAAAATAGCATTTCTTCAAGGTTATTATAATTGTCATTTGGTTGTCTTAATTCGAGGTGCACTAAGATGCCTTCTAAATCCGCCGCGGTAAATAAGGCTTCATTAGGAACGACGGAATGGAATCTAATTAAATTAAAACCGAATTTTTTTGCTTCTTTGATATTCTTACGATAAAATTCCACTTCTTGTAAATGCAAATTATTTTGGTGTTCATGCGCGGCAGCGCCACGGACATATCCTTTAACAAATATCGGGCGATTATTAATAAAGATGAGACAATGTGCGGAAACCAAATGTCCCATCGATTTTTTCTTGATTAACCACCATTTGGTAATGATATAGATAAGGGGAATTGATATCCCATAAGATGGGGGAATTGATATGGAAATCAAAATCAATTGTGTTTCCACCTTTATTTTGATAATGATAATTAGTTTCTAAGACAGTAAAGGAAAATTCATTAATGTCACTTAATGATGAAACGTGGACACGGACATCGCCTGCGACATTAAAAGAATTAATCAAAATAATCGTCTTATTTTCACTAATCATAAATTATTTAACGAATTCTATTTTCACTATCTTTATCAAAGAAATATAAATTATTTAAATCGAAGGTCACTTGTAATTTGTCGCCTTCTTTAACGCTCTTCTTACTACTAGTTTTTAAGGCCATACGTTTTTCACCCACTGTGAAATAAATAATTAATTCATGACCTAATAATTCATAGAAATCACAAGCGACATTCATTTTTGTGGATGGGTTAGTGTTATTAACATCATCCGCAAGATAGATTTGTTCAGGTCTAGCGCCTAAAACAATTTGTTTTCCTTCATAAGCTTCTAATCTCTTTTGGTCATCTTTAGAAACTTTAAGGGAAAGTTTATCGTCAAAAACAATCTTTCCTTTGCTATAGGTGACATCGACGAAATTCATCGCGGGAGAACCAATAAAGCCACCGACAAAGATATTATCGGGATCTTCATATACTTCTTTTGGTGTACCAATTTGTTTGATATGGCCATCTTTCATGATGACAATACGTGTGGCCATGGTCATCGCTTCAACTTGGTCATGGGTCACATATATTGTTGTGGCACCCACACGTTCATGAATTTTAATAATTTCACTTCTGGTTTGCGCTCTTAATTTAGCGTCTAAGTTAGATAAAGGTTCATCCATTAAGAAGACTTTGGGTTTTCTGACAATCGCTCTACCTAAAGCGACACGTTGTCTTTGTCCACCACTTAAAGCTGCGGGACGACGATACAAATATTTCACTAAATCAATACTTTCCGCGGCTTTTTGCACTTCAATATCAATTTCCTCTTTTGTGGGTCTTCTAAAAGCTTCAAGAGGTACTTCATTGTCTTGATAATATTGCAATTGTTCTTGCACCATTTTCGCGTGTGAATTAGCGATTTTTAATTCTTCACTCGCTTCATTTAAATCTTTTTTAATTTCATCATCAGGAGATGTTTCTAATTGGACATTATATTTTTTAATTTCGTTTTCTAAAGCTTCCACTTTCTTATTGGCTTTTGCCAATTCTTTAGTTTTTAATTTGATTTTGAATTCATCAATGCCAGTTTTTTGCACTTGTTTAGATTGGATTTCTTCTAAAAGAGAAAAATATTGTTTATATAATTCATCTCTTTGGACAAGTAATTCTTCGTTTTGTTGTTTGTTTTTATATTTACGATTAACTTTGGCAATTTGTTTTCTGATTTCTTTCTTTAAATCAAAAAGAGGTTGTAAAGTGGGATCTTCTAAATAGATGGGGCGAAAGGTTTTTCTTAATTTCAACGCAAAAGCCATATTGTCATAAACGGTCATATGCGGATATAAGGCATAGCTTTGGAAAACCATTGCGATATCTCTATCTTTTGGTTCGACATTATTGATTAAGCGATTATCGATATATAATTCACCACTAGAGATTTCTTCTAAACCTGCGACCATTCTTAACGTTGTGGATTTGCCACATCCAGAAGGACCGACAAAAACAATGAATTCTTGATCTTTCACTTCAAGGTTGAAATCATAAACGGCTTGCACGCCATTAGGGTAAATCTTATTCAATCCAAAAAATTTAATATCTGCCATAAAACATTCCTCCCATTATTGGTGTTTGATGTAAACTAATTCGCCATCTTTTAAGCGGCTTTCTTCCGCGGCAAAGGCCATGAGATGTGATTCCACTGATGCTTGTAAAGTGGTGCTGCCTGGTTGTACGGAAATTAAATTTTCATATAATTCCTTGATTAAACCAGCATCGCCTCCACCATGACCATCTTCTAAATCGGCTAAATTACCAATATCGATAATTTCCTTTGGTTTAGAAAATACCCCGATGGTGATTTGATTGCTCAATTCATCTAAATCAATTTGTCCATAAGTGCCATAGAATTTCAAGATTCTGCCACCACCTTTACAGTTGGCAAAAGCGGTCATTCTTAAATTCGCAGTGACCCCATTTTCAAAGCGCATCATGGTGATTTCATTATCCACAACATCATTATCGCATTTGAATGCACATCTACCATAAGGACTGGTTTTTAGCGCTTCTAATATTTTCTCTTTGGTGGTCTCTCTTTCATTGACCACGGTCATCTTCGCATTAAATCCTAATACGGTATATCCATAAACCGCAGAATATGGACAAGTATTGACATATTTACAATCTAGACATCTATCCGCCGCCCCTTCTGGTTGATTTTCTTCTTTAAAGAATCTTAAATCACCAATCGAGGAAATAGATTTACATCTACTACCAGAATACCAAGTTAATAAATCCATATCGTGACAGCATTTGGCTAAAATCATCGGAGAAGTTTCTTCTTTCTTTCGCCAACAACCTCTCACAAAGCTATGGGATTGATGAAACCAACCGACATTTTCAATATCATCAATCATCACTAATTGACCGATGATACCACTATCGAGTAATTCTTTGACTTTCTTAAAGGGAGGGGCATATCTTAAGACATGGCAAACAAATATTTTGTGGCCATATTTCTTTTGTGCTTCCACTAAGTCTCGCACTTCATTTTCTAATCCCGAGATGGGTTTTTCACATAAAATGTCGTAGCCGAGTTTTAACGCTTTGATACAGTGACCGACATGGTCTCTATCTTGTGTGGAAACAATTAAAACATCGCTTCTTTTTTCTTTAAAGAAGTCTTCTTCGTTATCAAAACAAAGAGAGGGATCTAAATGAAAATCTCTTTGCACAAGATCAAGTCTTTCTTTATTGATATCACAGGCCGAGACAATTTGATAACAATCAGGTAATTTGACCATCTCTTGGAGATATCCCACTCCACGATGGCCCAAGCCAATACAACTAACAGTAAATCTTTTTTTCATTTTTATATCTCTATTTATTAATCACTGAGAAGAATATTTCTAATCTTCGAAATATTTGTTGAACTCACTCCACAGACAGTGGTGAGATATTTTTCCACGGCTTTGGATAATTTATTAGAACTATCGCCATATTTTTCCATCATCGTGTTATATAACAAATCAAAGGCGACAAAATTAGCTGCGTCTTCTTGCATGATGCCACTAGAAGTAAAAGCATAATCGCCATCAACATATTCAATTTCACTTCTCCATCTTTTATCGTAAAAAATGGAAGTTAATTCATAATCGCGGCAGATATCTTCATAACCAACACCTAATAAACCTAAGATGAGGAAAGATAAAGTACCTGTACGATCCGCACCAGCGTTGCAGTGATAGGTAATTGGGTAATTAGATTCATTCGCTAAGAAATTGAAAAGGTTACCCATATTTTCATAGGCCCCATAATAACCATTTTTTCCTTCTGGAAGTACTTGTGTATATTGACCAATACCATATTTGACAAAATTAATTCCGTCCACGGGATGTTGGCTGGTGGTATTGGTGTCTCTACGAAGATCTAGTTCCGTTTTCATTCCTAATTCTTTTAATCTGTAATCTAATAAGGCCGAGGAACTCACTAACCAAGTTGCACTTCTATAGAGATATTCATAATTGACGGTTTTACCATCTTCTGTAGTATAACCACCGAGATCACGCATATTGAGAATAGTATTATCGGTGTTAATGGCTCTTACACCTCCGGCAACAGTAAAGGAATCAGCTTTGCAGGTATAATTTTTACCGGCGAGGTGGTAATAATAAGTTGTTCCGGGAACCAGATTACAAATATCCATAGATGTCACGTTTTTATTGTTAAACGGATAAGAAAGAACAATATTTTCAAAATTGGCATCTTTAGCAATTTCTAAAGTAAAGGGACCGGTGGCGTTATTAAAATTCCATGATAATTTAATCGGATTACTGCCATCAAAACGATAAGCAGTAGCGGTATATAAATATCTTGCTGGATTATCGGTCTGTAAAAATTCACGAGCACGGGAATATAAAACATCAATTTCCGCACCATTATATTTATTGGTGAGACTTATTTCCGCACTGGCGGGAATAACGGGAACAGAATCAATGACTCTTTTATTTCCGTCAAATAATAAATCACAATATTCACAGGTATAATATTCTTCATAACCATCATCTTCATTAACAGGAGCCACTTTCTCGTGATAAATGTATTTGTGGTCGCCTAATGGACCATTTACATCCACGAAAGAATCTTCTTCAGTGGTGCCACTACTACTTTTACCACAGATACAAGAAACATAATAAGAAGCATGGCTCACACAAGTGGCCGCTTCTTTTACGAATCTTTCTTCAGCGGCTTTTTCACTATATACATGTGGTTGACCTTCTCCATCCACATGACCGCATATTTCACAATATTTGACGTGATAATTGCGTTCAATGCGATAAGTATAGACATGATCACCAAGAGGTAATATCGATTTCGTTTTTGTCTAAATCAAAATATTTGCCACATCCTTCACATTTGTAATAATCAGTGGAAGTGCCATGATATGTACAATTAGAAGGCGCTGCTTTCACTAATGAATAGGTATGTCTATGACCACAGCCAAATAGAGGCAGTGTCATAACAGAAACCATAATGGCGATGGTTAATTTGTTTTTCATAAAATAATTCTCCTTTATTTTTTTATGTTAAGTTAAGCTATAACTTAATTGTAAATCCTTTATACGCATAATTCTATTTAGAAACAATTTTATTGATGATAGATTATCGTAAATATCATTCATCAATTTTATTTGTGTTCTAGTTCTTACTAAATTGTGTTCTGGATAAGCGGTATGGAAATAAACATCACCATCAAGATAGTCGGTGAGGAATCGCACCACTAATTCGGCGGTTAATAAGAAGACAGAAAATGGTAATAATTCAATTTCTTTCTTACTTAAAACATCTTTCATTTCGCTTAGATATCCACGGGCATAAGCTTCAAAGACATCATAATTAACATGTACTTTTGTCAGGTCAGTGGTGTCTTCATATTGACCAGTAAATAAACTTCTTAAAGCATCACCAAAATCATATAAATATGATCCTGGCATAATGGTGTCTAAATCAATAATAGCGCGCGCAGCGTTAGTCTTTTCATCAAATAAGATGTTGTTAATTTTCGGGTCGTTGTGAGTAACACCAAGAGGGATTTCGCCATTATTGATTGCATCAATTAAAAGAGAGTATAATTCCGCGTGTTTTTTCGCTTCTGCGATTTCATTTGGCACTTCTTTTACACGATGAGCGGCATCTAATTCAATTGATTTTAATAAAGCGTCATATCTAGCTTTCGTGTTATGGAAATTAGGAATGACTTCACAGAGTGTGTCCGCGGGAAATTCTTTTAAAGATTTATGTAATTTTCCGAAGGCTTTCGCAGTGTTATAAACCGCTTCTAAGTTGGTGACACCTTCATAGCAGATGACATTATCGATGTATTTATAAATACGATAACAACCACTTTCATCACGATAGAAATATTGACCTTCTTTGGTTTTGATTAATTCTAATGTTTCTTCGTTTCGTGACATTAAAAAGCCTGTCACTTTTTGCATATTATCCATTAATCCATCGACATTTTTAAAAGCGACAGTATTAATTTTTTGTAAGACATATTTTTTCCCACTAACGGTCGTTAATAAATATGTCACATTAATATGTCCATTTCCTAATGGAGCGGAATTTTCAATGGCTTCGTTAATTTCAAATTTTGATGCAACGTCATTAATATCCATAAATTTATTTCCTATTTTCTATTTCTTTCAATCGCTTCAAATAAACCATTGATATAACTCGCCCCTAAAGCGCGGTCATATAATCCATATCCTGGTTTATTATCTTCTCCCCAAATGTTTCTCCCGTGGTCGGGTCTCACATATCCTTGGAAATCATTTTCCACTAAGACTTCAATGATTTTATATAAATCTAGGGAACCACATTTATCATTGTGGCCCGATTCCACAAAGGAATTAGAATCACCAACATATTTGATGTTTCTGGCGTGGAAGAAGTGAATTCTTTTTTGTTTGGCATATTTATCCACCATATGGATTAAATCATTATTTCTACCTGCACCTAGACTACCGGTACAAAATGTTAAACCATTTCTTGTAGAAGGAATTGCTTTAAATAATTTATCGAAATCTTGTTCACTAGAAACAATTCTTGGTAAACCAAAGACATCCCAAGGTGGATCATCGGGGTGAATGGCCATATTGACATCATATTTTTCACAAACGGGAATAATCTTTTTCAAGAAATAAATTAAATTATCAAATAATTGTTCATGAGAAATATTTTGATATTCATTGAGTAATGATTGTAATTCATCACTGCTATAAGATTCATCCCATCCGGGTAAATGTAAATTGTTAGGATCAAGGTTATCAAAATCTTCTTGGCTATAACTTAATGAATTACTGCCGTCAGCGTTAGTGTGGTGCATGTTAGTTCTCAGCCAATCAAAGACAGGCATGAAATTATAACAAACACATTTAACACCCACTTGAGCACAGTTAATGATATTTTGACAATAATTATCGATTAAAACATCGCGGCTTGGTTTTCCTAATTTAATATCTTCATGGACTGGGATAGATTCAATAACTTCCATTTCTAAACCATTTTGATGACATTGTGCTTTTAATTTTTCTAATGTCTCAATTGGCCAAATTTCCCCGACAGGCATGTCATAAACAGCGGTGACAACACCAGACATATTGGGGATTTGTTTAATATATGATAGAGGAATGGAATCTTTGGGACCAAACCAACGAAAAGTCATTTTCATTTTTATACACCTGAATAAGAAGAGAAACCACCATCGATTGGTAAAATAACTCCCGTAATAAAGCTCGCCGCTTTTTCATCTAATAAAAATAAAGTAGCGCCCACTAATTCGTTGACTTCACCAAATCTTCCCATGGGAGTGGCATCTAAAATTTTATGGGTTCTCGCGGTCGGAGAGCCATCTTCATTCCAAAGTAATGTTTTATTTTGGGCGGTGGAGAAAAAGCCAGGAGCAATGGCGTTCACTCTAATTCCGACATGTGAGAAATGAACCGCTAACCATTTGGTAAAATTACTCACTGCGCTCTTTGCGCTACTATAGGCAGGAATTTTTGTTAATGGTGTAAAAGCGTTCATACTGGAAATATTTAAAATGGAACATCCTTTTTTACCAATCATATCTTTAGCAAATTCTTGCGTTGGTAATAAAGTACCTAAAATATTGAGGTCAAAGACAAAATTAAAACCTTCTTGGTCTAAATCAAAAAAGGTCTTCATTTCTTTGTTTAAATCATTTAATTCAAAATATTCATTATCCGTTGTGGCTTTGGGGTTATTTCCACCCGCCCCATTGATAAGGATATCGACTTTACCAAAATCTTGAAGAATTTGTTCGTGTACTTCAGAAAGACATTTTTTATCTAAAACGTTGCATTTATAGGCTTTGGCGTGTTTAAGGGAATCCGCTAATTTATTAGCGTTTTCATATCCTAAATCTAAAATAGCGATTTTGGCATCGCAAGCATCTAATGCACGACATAATTCTGAACAAATGACTCCACTGCCACCGGTCACGACGACAAGTTTTTCTTTTAAGTCGATTTTAAAAGGTAATTCCATAATTAATGTTTCCTTTTCTTTTTTTAAATATAACACAATCTATCTAAGGGAAATGGGATAGGGATTAAAATACAAAATAATAGTGATTTATGATAATAAAATTTATCGAGATACCCTACCAGAAGCATCTCCATTCATGAGATTTAATACTTCTTGTTCACTTACTTCATTAAAATCACCAGGGATAGTATGTTTCAATGCACTCGCAGCCACGGCAAATTCTAATGACTTTTGTAAATCATTGAAATTTAATAAACCATGTAATAATCCCACGGAGAAACTATCTCCCGCACCGACACGATCAACGATGGGGTTGATATCATATCTTTTGGATTCATAAAATTTCTTACCATCATATAACATGGCTTTCCAACCATTATGTGAAGCGGAATATGATTCTCTTAATGTGGACGCGACAATCTTAAATCCAAAATCTTTCGCTAATCTTGCAAAAATATCTTTATATCCATCAAATTCGGTCTTTCCACTATTGATATCGGCATTTGGTTTATAGCCTAAACAAGCTTCGGCATCTTCTTCGTTACCAATACAAATATCAACGTATTTCATTAATGGTTTCATAACACTTTGGGCTTTTTCTTTGGACCACAATTTCTTACGGTAATTCAAATCACAAGACACTAAAACACCAAGTTTCTTGGCCGCTTTGCAGGCTTCTAAAACAATTTGCGCACAGTTATCACTTAAAGCGGGAGTAATACCAGAGAAGTGAAATACATCAGCGTCCTTCAAAATCTCTTCAAAATCAAAATCAGAAGGATCCGCTAAAGAAATCGCACTATTCGCACGGTCATAAATAACTTTACTAGGACGCATTGAGGAACCAGTTTCTAAATAATAGATACCAAGACGATCACCATCTTTTTTTACATATTTCACATTGACGTTCTCCGCTCTTAAAGCGCGTAACGCGGATTCACCAATATCATTATTCGGTACTTTAGAAACAAAATAAGCATCATGTCCATAATGGGCTAAAGAGACCGCGACATTGGCTTCTCCACCACCATAACAAACATCAAAATTTTTCGCTTGTGTGAATCTTGCGTTACCGCTTGTCGATAAGCGCAACATGATTTCACCAAGAGTGACAACTTTTCCCATAAAATTATTTTTCTCCTCTAGCAATTTTATTTGCTTCGATACAATTTGAAACAATATCGCCTTTAACTAGCCAACTGCCACCAATGGCAAATATATAATCTTCTTTAATGAATTCACCTAAATTAGCGTTATCCACACCACCTGTGGGCATAAATTTCACTTGTGGGAAAGCACTGGAGAGGGCTTTAATGGCTTTTAATCCCCCAAAGACACCCGCCGGGAAGAACTTAAGATATGTTAATCCTAAGTTAATCGCATCCATAATTTCCGTGGGAGTGACAACTCCTGGTATATAAGGAATGTTTTTCTTTTTGCATAAAAGAGCGACTTCTTTATTTAATCCCGGTGACACAATAAATTTGGCACCAGCATTAATCGCGGTTTTGGCTTGTTGTTTATTGATAATGGTGCCCGCACCAATAAGCATATTGGGATATTCTTTGATAGCGGTTTGTAAACATTGACTGGCCACCTCTGTACGGAAGCAAATTTCCGCGACATGCACACCGCCTTTGTTTAAAGCGTCAAGCGTGGGCTTCACTTCTTCAATCTTTTTAAATACCACCACGGGGACTAATTTATTTGCAAGTATCTCTTTATACACAGGAAGTTAACTCCTTTCATTGATTCATTAAAAATCTCGTTATTTTTATATTTCTTATAAACGAATACATTTGGTATGATTTTAATATGTCTTATTTATTAAATAATTTCAACGGAAAGATAGCAAATCCCAAGACAATAGTAAAAATAGAAAAGAAAGAGGAAAAAATTATATTTAATTTTGCGGCTTTTGATTCTTGTTTATATTCCTATTCCAAGAAAAACAACACTAACTTGTGGAAGGCTTGTGTTTGTGAAGTGTTCCTTGATCTTGGGGATGATTTTTATTATGAATTTGAAGTCGCACCGAATGGAAAAACATTCATCGCCATAATCAAAAATAAAAAAGTAACCTTTATCAAACAAAATTTCTTTTCTTCTAAAGTCACAATTGATGGTGATAAATATGAGGTCACCATGGAAATTGATTTAGCGAAATTAAATAATCCCAAAATTATCAAATATAACTGTTTCCGCATTGAAACGAGGCCCAATGAAAAAGAGCAGATTTTGTCCGCTCTTAATCCCACTTTATGTGATACCTTCCACGTGAGGGAAAAATTTATAACTTTAGATTGAAATAATTAACTGCGTTATCAAAGCTAATATCTTTAATAACTTTACCAATATGTTCTAAATTGTTTTCAATTTGGTGTTTTTCCACTAATTCACCAAAATAATTGCATAATATTCTTCTAAAATATTGATGTCTGGAATAAGATAAGAAACTTCTTGAATCAGTTAACATACCAATAAATGTGGCAATGTGACCAGTGGCGGCGAGATTTCGCATTTGGGCATTGATGCCATCATAATTATCTAAATACCACCAGGCGGCACCATGTTGAATTTTGCCTTTTTGCGTTTCATCTTCAAAGCAACCAATTAAGGTGGTAATTTCGGCGTTCATTTTTGGATTTAAATTGAAGATAATCATCTTTGGTAAATGACCTTCACTATTTAATCTGTCCATCAATTTAGATAATAAATGGATGCAATCATGATCACTCGCGATGGAATCAAAACCACTATCGGGGCCTAATTGTTTAAACATTTTTGTGTTGTTATTTCTTTTCGCACCGATATGTAATTCACTGGTGATGCCATATTTGCTATATAGACCGAAAAGGAAATAGGTGAAATATCCTTTATAAATACGAGCTTCTTTTTCGTTAATTGGTTCACCATTTAATCTTTTTTCAAACACTAATTTGGCATCGTAATAAGAAGGAACTTCATAAATAGACTCTAAAGCCATATCACTAGCTAAACAGCCCACTTTAATGAAGTTTTGTAGTCTATTTTCTACTTCTTTTAATAATTCTTCAAAGTTCTTAATATCACCTAATTGATGGATGCTATCTAAATAATTATTCGCATCGATATTTAAAATCTTATCCGCACGGAAAGCGGGTAATACTTTAAATGAAAAGTTCTTCTTTTTGATTTGGTTAAATATTTCTAAATCATCGCTAATTTCGTTAGTGGTAAAAATAGCTTTGACATTACTTATTTCAATGAGGTATTGCGGATTAATATGATGTGATTTGATATAGTCATTACAATAATCCCAAATCTTATCAGCGTTTTCTTCATTGATTTGTAAATCGCAGTGGAAATATTGTTTTAATTCTAATTGGCTCCAATGATAAAGGGGGTTACCAAATGCGGTTGATAAAACCTTACAATAGGTGACAAATTTTTCTTTATCAGAAGCGTTTCCCGTTATTAAATCTTCCTTCACACCATAATGACGCATTAATCTCCACTTGTAGTGGTCACCTTTGAGCCAAATTTCATAGATGTTACTAAATTCTTTGTTTTCGTAAATTTGATATTCAGATAAGTGACAATGGTAATCAAAAATGGGACAATCTTTCGCGTATTTTTCATATAATTGCACCGCTACTTTGTTATCCAATAAGAAATCATTTTCAATATAACTCATAATTAATCGCTTCTTTAAAATTATAAAACTGCTACCTTAATTTATCACTTCTAAATTTCAGTTTATTTTTAATAATTGTTTTTAATATATTTTTCGTTATTCATGCACAAGATATTTAATCTTGATAATCGATATAGATTTTCTTGCCTTTTTCTAAGCGGCTATTTTCCGCTTCAATGCCCATGAGGTGGGATTGAATAGAAGCATCTAAGGAAGTGGCGTATTTATCATTACCATTAATTAAATATTCATATAATGATTTGACAATACCAGCGTCGCCTCCACCATGGCCACTGGCAGCGTCAACCATCGTGGATATTTGTAAGGTTTCTCTTTTGCCATTAAATTCTCCGATTTCAATGGTGCCAAATCTTTCATCTAAATCGATTTCACCTTTGGTACCATAAACTCTTAATGTTCTGCCACCACGAGAGGAAAACGCAGTCATTTTCAAATTAGCCTCGACACCATTAACAAAATGCATGGTGACTGTTTGATTATCAACGACATCATTATCACACGCAAATACACAGCGGCCATATGGGCCATTATCTAAAGCCTCTACTAAGGCTTCTTTCGTTATTGGGCGTACATCGGTAATAAAATTTTTGCCCCAGAAATTCGTATTGATATACATATCATAAGCATCATATGGACATTTACCTTGATATTTACAACCTTTACAACGGTCTAACGCTCCTTCGGGTTGATTTTCTTTTTTAAAATAATTTAATTCACCTAAGGAGTAAATAGATTCACATTTATCACCAATAAACCAAGTTAATAAATCTAAGTCATGACAGCATTTCGCTAAAATCATGGGAGATGTTTCTTCACTTCTCCGCCAATTACCTCTCACATAACTATGGGCTTGATGTGAGAAACAGACATTTTCGGTTAAATCAATCATGATGGTTTTACCGATTCTGCCTTCATCAATGAGTTCTTTAACTTTGGTAAATGCAGGAGCGTATCTTAAAACATGGCACACTAAGACTTTGCGACCTGTTCTTTTTTGTGTTTTTAACAAAGCAAATAATTCATCTCTATCCTTTGATATTGGCTTTTCTAACAATAAGTCATAGCCAACATTTAATCCTTTAATGCCTTGTCTGACATGATCTTGGTCTTGGGTCGCCACTACTAGCAAATCACTTCTTTTTTCTTTAAAGAATTCATCCTCATCATGAAAAACATTGGACTCAGATAAGTTATACATTTCCTTGCATTTATTCGCACGGAATGGATCAACATCACACACTGAAACAATTTCATATTTGTCAGGTAATTTTGACATTTCGTTTAAATAGGCTTGGCCACGTTGACCAAATCCAATACATGACACGGTTATTTTTTTACCCATAATGGCGGTTGCTCCTTATATTGCAGAACAATGGTTCTTTTTAAATGCATTATCATATTATCATAACAAGTAATCATAAATCATAAATAAGGCGCATTTGAAAAAGGAAATATATATAAAGAAACATTTTCACTATTTTATTAATTCAAAGATGGTTTAAGAAAACAACATTTTAGGATTTTCTTATTAAATCAATCATATAGATAGGAAGTTGATAAATAGTATCGCTTTCTTTCAAAAGATTTGTTTCACCAAAGACATAAGCGACTGGATATTTATGAAGTCTTAGTAAATTATTCAAGGCCGCATGATCATATGTTTGTGACTCTCCTGATTTTATTTCGATTGGCAGAACCTCGGCGTTTAAAGTAACTAAAAAATCAACCTCGCCGTGCGTTTTTGAATTGAAATAAAATAATTCTTCATCAAAACCGTGAGCGATTAATTCTTGCGCTGCAACATTCTCATATGGAGAGCCATAATTAATCTCTTTTTCATTATTAAATAATTTTTCTCTGATATTAGCGTCGGTTAATTGTGACATCAATAAGCCAACATCATTACTAAATAACTTCAAAGTTTTTCTTTCGACTGAAAGAGTTAAGGGAACAATGGGCTCATTAACATGATAGGTGGGAATAGCTACACCCGCGGCCTTAAGCCATAAAAACTCATCCTCAACCTTATTATGTTTGAGATATTTATTATCGAGAACTTGCGAAGTTATATATCTCATATTCTTATTGGATAATTGACCTGGAATGGCGTCAAAAACATCACGAATGCGAAGTTTTAACGAATCATCATCGACATATGTTGTTATATCTTGTTTATATTTTTTGATAATTTGCTTTTGGGCTTCTTCCACTAGATAAAAGTTTTTCGTATCTAGGAAAGATTGGACAGCTTCTGGCATACCACCCACAATAACATATTCCCTAAATGTTTTTAGAAGCATCTTATTAATCTCTTCATCGACTGGTTTTTTCTTATTAAAGCAATCTTTGATGTGCTTGATAACGGGATCGCCCACTCCTTTTGCCCATAAATATTCTTCAAAATCTAACGGATACATTTTGATTTCATCCAAATATCCCGTTGGATTTAAAACGACATCCTTTATGCTCACACCTAATAGCGAACCACTTAAAATAAAGCGATATTTTCCATCTATAACAATCGCCTTCATAGCGGTGATGATGTCTTGTGATGTCGGTGGGAGCATCCCATTTTCTTTTAATTCATCTCTTCTTTTGTATACTAGTTGTATTTCATCTAAAAAGATTACAGTTTTATGCGGCACCATTTTTTCACCCGCAATAAATGAAAGACGCAACAATAAATCCTCTGAATTGTCAAGCAACGCAAAAGCATCAATTAAATTTGGCATTTCGGAAAAATCTATCGCAATCACATTATCAAATTTATCTTTGATAAAATTTTTTATTGAATATGATTTTCCTATTTGACGGGCTCCAGTTACTAAAAGAGCTTGTTTTCTATTTTTTAACCAAAAATTTAATTTTTCTTCGACCTTTCTTTTTAGCATATATTATTTACCTCCGGGGAAAACTGCATACGATTTTTGCCATTATTTGGGGAAAACTGCTAGTAAAATTTGCCAAAATATGGGGAAAACTGCATATAAAATTTAGCAATTTTTGGGGAAAACTGCAAGATAAATAAAAAAGTGAATGCACTTTGGCTCTATGAGCCAAGCTCATTCAATTGACTTTATCTGCATTACCAAAACTTCTATAAAGGAACTTTTGCGTTTCGCATTATAAGGTTTTAAATTTATATTTCACCGTGCAGTTTTTTAAAACCACACCATATTTTTCATTGACGGTAAGATAATTTCCAGAGATGACAATCGTATCGCCTTCTTTGATATTCCCATATTCATGTTCTGAATGGAGACAGCATAAAGCGTAACAAATACCATCTTTGCTATCAGATAATTCAAAAGATGGAATGCCATGAACATCTAATCCTTTAAATATGACAACACCAAATATATCCATTCGATATCCAGAATAGATAGAAAAGGCCTTATTATAATCTTTTGCAAATTCTTTGTTGACCACTTCCGCTGAAAGGGGTTCTTTTTGAGGAAGTGGTTTCATTTCTATTGTCATTGCTTTGGAAAGATATTCTTGTGTGGGTACACGATTTTCAAATTCTTTGATATATTCATAGGCCATATTTATTCCCCATAATGATTAATTTAATTTTTTGAATGTTCTAGAATTAACGGAATAACGATCCTCTCCCCATTCCCAATCATCGTCAATATTGCCAATCTTGGCTTGAGGGTTTTCACCTTTATTTATTCTAATCTCTTCAGAGAACCAAATATCTCTAGTAAAGCAATAGGAAAAACCATCTAGCACCACGATTACGCCTTTAACATAATCGTATTCGCTTACAAAATTATTAGTTACTTTATCAAAAGCCTTAACATTGTCTTCTATGATAATAATATCTTGAATGACTTCATTGATTGGATTTTCGATTTGTTTTGGATAATTATCAATTCCGTAATTATAATCAATCCCCATATCATTGGTTTTTTCAAACTTAAATACTGCTACAGCTTCGTCACCATAATCATCCCACATAAAATCAATTTCTTCGATGTCGTTAATTAATTCATATGTTCCGCCGTCAACAAAAAGGGTGACTCTTCTATATGAAGTGTTTGAAAAATCAAATTTATCATGTCTGACTTTTTCAAACTTTTTCCCAATAAGCGATTTGAATAATTCAATTTCTTTTACATTAAATAATTTGTTAATTTTCTCTTGCATACTATTTTTCCGTAAAAATATTATTTAGTGGGTTTTCTTCTTAACAAAACAAAAAGATAAAAACCAAAAATTATTAAGGAAATAGAGGAACCAATAATATAGGCTACCCAAATAGGAATAAATATACCCAATGCAATATTGGGTTCACCAAAAATATAGGTAATAACAACATCTGTCATGATAAACGCAGGGATCGCGGTGAATAATGATTTATATTTGTTATTGCTTTCTTTTAATAAATAAATGGAAGATACCCATAATGAAGCCGCCGCTAAAACTTGATTGCTCCAAGCAAACCATCGCCACAACAAATTAAAATTACCAACATCTAAGAAATTCCAAATACTAATTCCCACCACCGCGGCAAATATTGGAAGGGTTAATAGTAAACGATTCTTGATACTTTTTTGATCTATTTTTAACCATTCGGCAATAATCAAACGACAACTCCTTAAAGCGGTATCGCCACTAGTTATCGGACATATCACCACCCCGATAACCGCTAAAACAGTGCCAACTGGCCCTAGTAAGGTGGAAGATATTTGTTCAACTGAAGTGGAACTACCTCCAATAGCGGATAAGGCTTCCCAACCATCCGCGGTATCAACTTTATAAAATGCCATTGCCGCGGCGGCCCATATTAAAGCAATGATACCTTCCGCGACCATCGCTCCATAAAAGACTTGTCTTCCTTCTTTTTCGCTTTTGATACATTTAGCAATCATGGGGGATTGGGTAGCGTGAAAGCCACTTACCGCCCCACAAGCGACCGTGGTTAACATAAATGGCCACCATGGTAATCCTCCATTAGACGCGGAAAAATCACGGAAATTATCAATGATTTCAATCATGGGATATTCGTTATGCTGAAATATCACGCCACCGATGACCGCTAAGGCCATGACAATTAAAACAATACCGAAAACGGGGTATAAACGGCCAATAACTTTATCAATGGGGACAATCGCACTCAAGACATAATAAGCGAGGATAATAATCATCCAAATCCACGCCATTACTTTTCCACCAGTTAGAGATTCTAATAAGGAAGAAGGAGAAACAACAAATACAGCGGTCACTAATATTAATAAAACAACGGAAAAGATACGCATCACTATTTCCATTATTTTTCCCATGTATTTCGCGGATAATTTGACAATTGAATTACCGTTATTACGGCTTGATATCATGCCTGAGAAATAATCATGAACCGCACCGCCTAAGATGCAGCCAAAAACAATCCAAAGAAAGACAATGGGGCCGAATAAAGCTCCACTAATGGCACCAAATATGGGACCAGTGCCGGCAATGTTTAGTAATTCAATTAAAAATGATTTCCATTTTGGTAAAGGAGTGATATCCACTCCATCGGGATTTTTCGTTGCGGGGGTCAAACGATAATCAGCCGCGAATATTTTTTCTGTCACACGTGAATAGATAAAATACCCACCAATTAATAAAGCGACAGCAATGAAAAATGTCCACATATATAACTATCTAATTACTTTTCTTTTTTTAATGATGAAGATGATGGAAGCCACCATGATTAAAGATATCGCTAAGACAATAATGACAATACTGCCACTTTGTTGATTAAGACGATTATTAAAGATATTTTGACTATTATTATAGAAATCAGAATAAGCCGCTTCTCTTCTATTCATATAATCGACATAAGTAGAAGGATATTTAGAAAGAATATAATCATAACGATCCACTAAATCGTTAAGAGAACCTGATGCTTCTGCATTATGTGTGTATGTTAAATTAGCAAGATATCCTTGGGCATCCACAGTCAAATCATCAAATGCATCTTTGGTATCTAGCCAATCTTGACTACTGAAATTTGTTTCCCCAATAGATTCACATTGTATCTTGTTGAAGAATGTCCTTTTAAAAGTATCTAATTCAGTATAGAAATCAGTTTTTGGCATTAATTTGAAGATGCTCACCGCATTAGCGCTATTCGTAGAAACATTAAATTCATCAGTAGCATAGACAATATATCTATCACCATTTAAGACCGGCTTATTGTTGATAACAGAAAAGATTTCTTTATCGCTCAATTCATTTTCTTCGACATAACATAATTTATTGTTATCGTCATATGAAACATATTTACTACTTGAATAGTTATATAAATATGGATTTGATTCGCCACCGACAATCACTCTTTTCACTTGGAATCTGGAACGAATGACATTGGTACCGGCACTGTTGGGAACATCAAGAATTTCTGTAGCGATATCCATTGATAAACCTTCAGTAACACCGCCAATATAGCTATCGTTACCATTTAAAATATAAACACTGTAGCTACTGATAATATGACCGAAATAATATGTGCCACGATAATCCAGCATGGAATAATTTAATAAATGATATTGAGTTGTATTTTCACTTTCTTGAATGATTTGAATATAAACACGATATCCTAATCCCAAATAAGTGAAACTCGCGATTGCATTATTACCAGAACCGGAAACAGAAACAGAGGAATAAAGATTCCTTTCATCATCATATTTTGAATGAACTGTGTATAAGGCATCCGCGGCTATATCGGTAGAAGTACTTATATCAAAATCACTAGCAAATAAATAAAGATTGAATTCTAATCCTGATAAATCAACAGTTTCCCCTTGATAAAATGTGGTTCGATTGGGCTCACTGATGTTATTAATATTAAAAACGTGTTGATGTTCATTTAGATTGATATATTTAAAAATTCTCACACCATAATCACCACTATGACCGCCATACCAGAATCTTGATCTTGTTACACCACTTTCAAAAGTGATGCAGGTGTCATTTTCTTCACCACTTCTTTGCATATCAAAAAAGCCATCACCATGCGTATTAGAAGTAATTTTCCACTGGGCATTTTCATTAGAGGTGCTATCGGTAAAATATAAATCACCATAGAGATAAACTTTACCTGTCTTATCATCCCAGGTGCCATCAGATTGTCGATAGCAGAGGTATTTGTTTTTGCAGATGACTTTATCCCAGTAATCACTATATGTATATGTAAATTGGAAAGTGAAATAATTTCCCACTTTACCAACATTAAGCACTTGATAATCATTTAATGAACCGGTGAAATAATGTTTATCACCCATGGCACTTTGACCACCATAGTCTCTGGCACATAAATAAATGGGGTTACCACCAAAATGATCTAAGGTGCCACCATATTGATTGGTGATAATAACTTTATCTCCTGCTTGTAAATCATCGATATTATCTATTCTTAAAAATAGATTGCTATCACTACTGGAACTTTTATTTATATCAAAAGCATTATTTGGTTTAGTTATTGGCGCCGCCATTATTGTGGCTGCTATAAATGTTTGGATAATTTTGCTTAATACCATAATAATCACCTCGCCTCTTTACGCTGCTATATTATATATAAAAACATAAAAACTAACTATATTTTTATATTATTCAAAATTGTTTCTCATTTCACGCGCGGATAACTTTTTTATTATTTTCATTAAAAGGCTTGCATTATTCAAAGATGTATGGTTAACTACTTATGTAATTAGGTGAGGTGTCAAGATGAATTGTTTGTCAGAATCATTACCCATTTATATCCGCATGGTAGAGGGAATTAAGGATGCGATATTGATGAATAAAATCAAGGAAGATAGTCAATTACCTTCCACAACTTATTTAGCCAAAGAATATGCCATCAATATCGCCACTGTAAATAAAGCTATTAATGTCCTGGTTGATCAAGACTTAGTCTATAAGAAACGTGGCATTGGCATGTTTATTAAAAAAGGAGCAGTCAATAAATTAAAGAAAGAAAGAAGAGAAACATTTAAAGAAAGATATGTTGCAGCGACGCTTAGGGAAGCCAAAAAACTTAACTATTCCGTGGAAGAACTGCAAAAATTAGTGAAAGAAGCTTTCGAGGAAATGCAAAATGAAAAATAATAAATCCTTATTCTTATTAGCGGGACTTCTCGCGGTTACAGCCTTAACTGGTTGTAATAATAAAAAAGAAGAACCACAAGAAATCACTGATGAAATGATCACTAACATCATTGAAGCATCAAATCCGGATGTGGAAGTCCATGTTGGTGAATATGAATCAATGATTAAAGATGAAACATTCTCTGAAGAAGATTATCATACCTTCACTTCTTCTAGTGTTCTTGATGCACCGAGAGATTATGTTATCACCGTTAATTACGATAATAGCGATAATCTTTCCGCCCAAAATGTCACTAACTTAATGAGTAATATTGTTAATGCGAATGATCAAGCGAACATTATTACCATTACTGATAGAGGGGGAAATTATCAAAATAACTGTCATTTAACTCTATCTACTTCTGGTGATTCATTTACCGTTACTAGACCTGGTGGATATGATTATGGCGAAGTTTATAAAATCGCGATTAACGATACTCCACACCTTATCTTTGATGGTAAAAGTAGTTCCATTAGAACGATTACTCTAGAAATCGAAGATGACCCCAGTGAACCTAGTGTCATTGAAGATAAAGTCTTGAAAGATGATATTGTTAATATTGATTTAGATAAAGTTTCTAATAAACAAGTGGATACCGAAAAAGAAATCTATTCATTTGATTATGATGGTAATATCAATCTCAACAAAGGACAAATCTTCTACGCCACAAGAACCAGTGGTCCAAATAAATATTTAGATTTCTATGGCGAATACCAAGAAACCCAAGATATTGGTAATAAGAAGAGAATTATATATACCGCGCCTGATATGGATCAAATATATAATTCATTCCATTTAAAAGATAATAAACCTTTAAATCTTGATGAATGTGATACCGAACTTCTTCTGACCCAAGAAGTCGCCACAGAACAATTCAAAAAATCTTCTATCACCAGAGCTTTAGTTCGTACCGCCTTACCATACGCGAATAATGATTTAGAAATCGTTGGTGGTATGTTAAGTAACTTCAGAGTCAGATTTGACACTAACTATTACAACAATAGAGTTGGCTTTAAAATGATGGCGGGTATCTATGGTTATGAATTAGCCAATAAAACCTATTTAACATTTGAATTAGGTTATGAAAAGGTCACCGATTATAATGTCGACTTTGATGTTGGTATTAAATATAAATGGATTTTACCTGTCGGTGTTGATTATAAGATCAAATGTTTAGAAGAATGTGACAGTGCTTATTATGTCAAAGTGTATGTCACCCAATCTTGGGCGCCAGACGTCCCTGTGGGTCCCGATGATGAAAAAGATGCTGACTTCTTCAACACCCTCGCGGATAACATTGAAAAGATTGAAAATGGTATTGAGGTCTATGATGGTAGAGAAATGGGACCTTCTACTTCTGGTACCAGAACTAGCTGGCCGATTATCCAAGTAGATTGCTATTATTTCGCTCCTGTGACATTCCGTTTAAAACTTGAAGTTTATATTGATATCGGTTTACAAGCGACTGGTTTATTCAAAAAACAAGTACACACGAATAGAGTGGATTTCTGCTTCACGAATGAAAGTGGCGCGGAAACCGATGAAGAAAATAAAACCGCGGAAACCAGTAACTGGATGGTCGCGGTCATCGGCGCCTTACATTTAGAAGTCGGTGTCAGAGCGACCTTCAACTTCTCGATTCTCGGTTTATATGACTATTTATTAGCGCAAGCTTATGCCGAAGGTTTCGTTAATGCTTCTGTTTCTGGTATGGCGGTAGCTAATATCACCACTAGAGAAATCGGCACTGATTTCACTGGCTATCTATGTCTTGACTTCGCTATCTCAGTGGGTGTTAGAGTGGGCTTATATTTCAAGATATTATGTTTTGATAAGAATATATCCAAATTACTCTTCTTCGATTACCTATTCAGAATGTTAAATGAAAATGCTTTAGAGCATTGGTCCACATTATGTGAAGACACTGTCACTATTGATGATGGTCAAACCTTAAGCTTAGATCAAACTAATGTCTTATGGGTGGAATATTTCGATAGTGTCACGATGCAATTAAGAGAAAAGAAATATGCCGCGGATGCGGAATATCATATCTTCTCTGGTTATATCGTTCCTGATTTTGTGAAAGATATGGGACAGGGAAAGATATTCACCTATAAATCAAATAATGAATCTTTATTAACCGTGGATAAAGATGGTGTCATTCACGTCAAAGATGGCACTCCTAATGAATTCACCACCACGATCAAGATTTCTGTCTCTAACTGGGCGGGTACCATTAGTGATAAAACGATTACCGTGAACTTCAAAGCTAACGATACCAAAGAATTATATTGTGGTGCCATGTATATCGGTAATTATCGACCTGGTTATGAAGTAGTTCTTCCCGAAGGTCCAAAAGAATATGGTAAATGCTTCTTATATTACAATTATGGCGGTACCCATTATAACGTTGGTGATAAATTCGTGATGCCTAATGGCACCACTAATCTAGAACCAGTATATAGATTATTAAAATACTTCACTGTCAGATTCTTTGATGGTCTTGGTAATTGTATTAGTGATAACCGCATTATGGAATTTGAAGCGGCCATTGAACCAAGTGAAAGAATGAGAGATCGCTATATGATTTATGAAGGCAATTATGTCTTCTTAGGTTGGGATACGAAGTTCGACTATATCACTGGTGATCTTGATGTACACGCCATTTATATGGAGGTCAAATAATATGAAAAACATGAAATTATTGATGTTACTGCCTTCTTTACTTATGACGGGATTAGTCGGTTGTAATAATAAGAAATCGAATAATGATAGACCCTATCAAGAAGATTTCACTTATGAAACACCACTATATATTCCCTTAGATGTTACTAAAGAAGGAACCACGATTGATAGATTAGAAGTATTAGGTTTATATAGACCAATCAAAGTCGCCGAATTTGACGACAATGATGTCCAAATCCGCGCGTGGTATAAAGATGGTACTTCCCATAATTTCGATTTTGATGTCGTTAATGTCCCACTAGAATTCCGACATTTATTAGGGGAGGTTGGTAATCATGAATTTGATATCGCCTTCGGTGGAGAAAAAGTTAATTTTAACTTCACCATTGAAGAGAACCCTGACTTTAAAGGTTATACCTGCTATTTCTATGATAAAGATAAGAAATTAATGGATACCGAAGTTGTTGGTTATTATCAAGAGGCGATATATAAAGGTCAAGAATTACCAGAAATTATTGATGATAACGATTATCAATATACTTTAATCGGTTGGGATCATAGCACCCAATATATCAATCAAGATATGCAGTTTCTCGCTATCTATGACAAATTAGAAAAACGTCTAAGAGCCGCCAAACCATATAGCATGGGTTATCATACTTGCGCTGGATTAGTGACTTCTGACGGTAATAGCGGGAAAGCCCTTATATATATCGGTAGAGTATATAGAGTGGCCACCCTCTATAGTGAAATCAAAGAATTAAATGGAGAAGATCTCAAATTTGATTTCTCTAATTACGTAGACTTTGGTCCATTCTATAACGATGTCAATGATAGCGTAGCTTCCTTAATCAAATTCCAATCCGACTTTGATTACAATTCCAAATTATATGGTAACGCTGCGGAAATCGTCTCATCCCCACGATTTGCGATGTCATTTGATTCCCGCTATAGCTTCAATGGAATGAAAGTCTATTTAGAAGATGGTAATACCGCAGAACTACATAATAACGATCCATATGATTATTCCTATAATCGTATTAATGGTTATTTATTCAATGAAAGAACCGTTAGTAAAAGCGAAAAAGCGGGCTATTACCGTATGGCGTTATTGAATGATTATGATGTCTATTTATCCGCATCATTTAATAGATTAGAAAAAGGTATCTATGAAATTGGTGCTTATAACGAATTCCTTATTTCACCAGTTAACTATTCCCTTAATCTCGTCATTCAACATAGTTATGACGGTATCTTCATGAATAACTTTGATAGCGAACTAGTTGTATCCACAAGAGGTTTATATAACGCAGCGAATGCGATTTATTGGAAATAGTACTAGATTTTAAAAAGATAAATCCCAAGTTCGTCAAAGTTATTTATTTGAAGCACTAGTTGCTCATTAAGAAAAAGACCACGAATCTTTTATAGGAACGTGGTCTTTTTATTTTGGCGCATATATCTTTTCTAAATCCAAATCCTTTTTACAGTATGTACATCAGCAAATCTCTCTTAGAAAATAAGCTTACCGCCGAGGAAGAGTATAATAATTATACGAGGAATCGCAATTCTCCAAATGGGTATTTATAAATCAAAGTTGATATTAATGGTTGCAAAATAACAATTAGGGGCGTAGTGATAGACGTAGTTGGTAATATTGGCGCAACATATGAGGAGAAGGATTAAAATGAAACATACTGCTTTAACAAAAAAAGTAATTGAATTAATGTCTCAAAATAATAATGCATTATTAGAACAATTTAATGCTGCTACTTCTACCGAGGAATCAAACGACTCTGGTTATTATGTTGATTTCAAAGTTAATAACAATATTAGTCCATTATCAACCAGCAAATTGCCAAGCATTATTGGAAAAAACAAAGATGGTAAAATAATTGTTGGGTTCGTCATGTTTGTAAAAGACGGATACGTAGATTGTTTTGAAGGATACACTTTTGGTGATGAGAAGTGGCCAAATTCTGATGATGAGATATCAATAGAAATAGCAAAATGACTTGATTGCTGAATTAATGAAGCTGTTGCATAACTGGCTTTTTAATTATAAAAAAGTTCCCACCATTTGCTAGGAGAATAGCGATGGGACCATGTATGAGGATAGCAGAAAGGAGGCTACAACAAGTTTTTATTCAAAATGTTTATCATGTATTTCGTTTACTGTTTCAGCGAATATCGACCTAGATTTCTTGTTTGAATCGAGATTATTTGATTTTTTGATTAAATATAAGTCTCTTACTTCTTGCCAATAGCCACATTCTTTAATATCGGCTATTCTTTCATTTAATCGATAGAATCCTTCTGGTTGAAATTCCCAAGAATATGATTGTTGATTTTTATTAAACCTAACATACTGCTGTCTTCCATCGCTACAATCATACACGATTGCAAAATCACAACTATGTAGAATTTTGGAATTTTTCTTATCTTTCACTTTAATAGTGATGACCCTAGAACTATCTTCTGCATAATCATATTTAAATTTATTGCTATGCTTATTAAATCCGTTCATTAGTATCGTTTTAAGCTCTTCAGCTGAAAAGTCCTCATCTGGATCATTGACTCTGATATTCACATCAAAATCATAGCCAATATTCCCGTTAACTTCCCTAGTAATCATATTTCTTGATGCACTGCCAATAAAATCATATCTAAAAGTAAACTTTTCTCTTACTTCATCCTGCACCAAATGAATCAGTTCAATCAGTTCCTCTTTGACTGGTCCATATTCTTTCTTTGAAACATACTCAAATTCTTTCATGAAAATACCTCCATAAAAATAGATATTCCCCAAACCAACCATCTAAAGTATATTGCTTTAAATCGTTATAGATTACAACAGGATTTACAAATGCGCAAGAGTAATTTTAAACGTTATATTTTCGCTTGCTCAACTAGCACCCCGCCACCTCTAAAAAGTACCAATCGCTTATTTTTGGGGATTGTCACAAATTATTGCTTGTCTATTTACATAAGAAAAGCGGCTCAATTGCCGCCCATAATTAAAGATATTTTTTAACTATTTCTAATACCTGCTCACCATATTGAGCACAGTTGTTCTTACCAAACCCATGAAGTTTCATTAGTTCTTCCATTGTCTTTGGTAGATTAATTACTACCTGAGCCAGTGCATTATCACTTAATACAACAAAAGCAAACACATTGAGTTCTTTAGCTTTAGCCATTCTCCATTTTTTCAAATCACGGAATAATTGAGTGTCTTCGATTTTCTTTCCAATAAACGAACTGACACTGCTGTCCATAATGATTTGCGTTTTTAATTTTTCTGGTTTCTTCTCTTTTTGCGCAGAAACTTCCTCAACATCCTTTTCTAAGGACTTACGAGTGGCTTTATAGTAATTCACAATCAAATCATCAATAATTTCATAGATATGTGTAAGATTGACATTATTTAATGGAACTGACTTTAAATCATCTTTATGAGCAAAGTGGTAGCAAAATAACATCTTTTTATTGTCAATCCAAAACCAGTGCCATGATTTTCCATTTTTAATAAATGCGTTTTTATCATTGCCATTATACAAACGAATATAATCACTATATTTTTCACAATACCTACAAATTGCGTCTATCAAGACACGGTTGCTTTCAACTAGTTTTTCGTCGGCCGCTTTCTTTTCCTCTTTTAAAACCTTCGCTTTTTCGATGGCTTCTGAAGTATTTATAGTTTCTTTTTCCTCGCCTTTGTATTTTAAACCAGTCCTATTGTTAACTTCTTCTAATGATCTCTTTTGAATCTCATCAGCTGGGTAAAGTTGATTGAATTGTTGTAAGGACATAGTTTCATTACAACCAGTACCATCATTTTTATAATTTGTGCATCCTAAGAAGAACGAATTTTCCTCTGTTTTCTTTTTAACAATTAAATAACCATCTAGACATGAACATTTCAACACTCTTAGTCTTCCGCCTTTGATGTCATTTGTCATAAAACCACACAATTCATGCTCGTTGGTGCAAACATAAAGAGGAATACCAATGTTATTGCCTTTAATTCTCTTAAGTGGGAACCCACAATCAGGGCAGTAATATACATGGTCTTTTTTAAGCGTTTCATTGAAAACACCCTTCACCACTACATTTTTATATCCCTTATCTAAAATTAATTCAGATACAAATTCAGATGGTTTAGTTTCGGGGGCAAGAATAAAGACTCTGTTGCTAGTTCTTGTTAAAGCAACATAGAAAAGTCTTCTTTCTTCAGCATATTCAACACTATTATCACGTCTAATAACTAAATCCATGATTGGGTCATCTTCCTTCTTTGAGGGGAATCCCCATAAGTCATTCATACCA
Source organism: uncultured Bacilli bacterium (assembly GCA_905236715.1). GTDB lineage: Bacteria > Bacillota_I > Bacilli_A > RFN20 > CAG-826 > RUG13091. Next base: position 41,487 of record CAJOMQ010000004.1, read on the forward strand.
TTAATAATGATGACATTATCATATGTTAAGCCTTTTGAACTGTGGGCGGTCATAAAAGCAAGCCTCAACGTTGGATATTTTTTGCAAATTAATCTTTTTTCAGTTTCGCTATAATCAAATAAATTATAGGTTTCACGCTCTTCTTCGGTCATATTGTCATAATCAGATGTTTTATCTCTTCCAACAGACAAGCGTTCAGCATCAAAGTTATAACGACCAATCAAAAGAATTGGTTCTTTGCCTTTTTCTCTATTTAAAATTTCTGGATTTTCAGAAACTAATCTATCAAGAATTGCTTGTAGAGCATTCGCCTTTTGATATGTTGCATTCTTTAAGTCTTGTTCTTTAATCTTTTTCTTATCGTCACAATAAGAATAAATGATTACAGGGTCTTCAAGATTCTTTGGTGACTTTAATTGCTTAACGTATTGGGTATTATTCTTAAGAATGAATCTACCCGCTATATTAATTAGCTCTTGCGCATTTCTATATGTGTTATTGATATATAGTTGCTCACAGCCAAGCCTATCATTCTTAACGTTCTTTTTGAATTCGGTGAAAAGAGTGATATCTGAACCACTAAAGGCATAAATTGATTGCCAGTCATCACCAACAGCCATTATCTTTGCATCACATATTTTAGATAGCTCTTTTGTTAAGTTATAACGTTGGTGCGAAATATCCTGATATTCATCGACAATGATATATTTGTATTTCAAAGATTCGTGATTTTCCTGCATTTCTCTGATAATTTGGACAGAATCATTAATCATATCCGAGAAATCAATGGCGTTATTAATACGTAAGTCGTTTTGATAATTGTTATACGCGCCTTCACAGATATCCAAGAAAACTTTATCTCTTTCATTCTTGGTTTTACTTCTAAGCGTTTTAAAATAACCAGGACCATAACCATTAGTTTTATATGCGCTGATGAAATCCTTGATGAAGAACACCATACGATTAATATATTTGTTCGATTCGCTTGTCAAAATGGTTTGGAATATTTCCTCTTCTGACTTCTTATGAAGCTCAAATCCGTTCTTAACTAATTCTTCTTCTAAATGAGAAATGATGTCTCTTCCATCGCTATAAGCACCAAAAGTTTTTAATAGCGTAGTGCCATGTTCTTTATGAAGAGCAACTTTATCCCTAATAGCTTTAATGTATCTATCTATTTCAGTTTGAGAACGAGAATCATTTGTTCCTTTATCCGAAACCATACCAAAATGTTCGAGATAAGCATCTTTGCTTCCTTGAAATAAATGGAAATCAGGTGTGTAAATCTTATGTGATCCTTTGATTTGGAACTTATAAGGATCTTCATAGACATAATCAATACCATTGATATATAAGAAGTTTGCTATTTGCATTTCTTGATAAGAAGCCACGGCCTCATCACAAATTGTCTTATTTTTTTCATCACGCTTTTCAGCTATGGTTTTTACTCTATCTTGAAGCTCGCTTCTCATGGTAATGAAATCCTTTTTGCTAACATAGGCAAAGAACTCATCAAGAGGCATATCAAATCTTGGCGGAAGATCTAAATAGCTAGCAAAAAATAGCAATATCTTATTTGTCATTGTTTTATCTACAAGGATTTTTCCTCTTAGATAATCACGTATACTAGAAAATAGAAATTGTTCTTCTTTGATGGTTTTTCTTTCTTCGTTCTTATAAATAATGGATGAACCCACCGAATGGAATGTGGATATATCACACGCTATTTTGAGTTTTTTATTAATTCTTTCCTTTAATTCATCAACAGCTTTGTTCGTGAAGGAAATAACAAGTATTTCATCTGGCGAAACATTTCTTTTGTCTACTAAGTATTTAACTTTGGCCGCAACAGTTGTTGTTTTACCAGCGCCAGCGCCAGCAACGACTAGAGTATTGTCTTCTTCTCTAACCACCACTTTTAACTGGTCGTTATCTAATCTCACGTTTGGATCAAACGCGTCTAGAATATGTGCAAAGTATTCTTTGTTGTCATTTATCTCTTTATCAGTATATGAGTCATTGTGGGCATTTCTAATGTCGTCATTTACGTAAAATGCCAAAAACTCATCAACATCGGCAGGATTAATAGACTTTTTATTGCAATACTCCAAAAGCATGCCGCTTGCTTTCATTGTGCTAAGCTCCTTGCTTAATTCGGAGTAATTATCAAGAATGTCTAAGTATTCTTTTCTAGACAAAAAAGAAGAATGACAAATTCTAGAATTGATATCAAAAATTGCCCTAGTAACAATGTCGTTCAAATATGATTTTGATTCTTTTTCAATTCTTTTCTTTTTAAAAAGCTTTGTAAATAATCCCATACTGCAAGTATTATACGACAGCAATTCATATTCGCGAAGTAATTCCCTAGTTTGAATTATAAAATATCGTTGAGCATTTTTTTACGCAACGCTTTTTCTTTGCATTATCAGGATGAACATAAAGATTCATTGTTGTTGTAATGTTCGCGTGACCTAATATAATGCTAACGGTTTTAGCACTGTTTTTAGACTAGATGCATCGGGCAGCAAAGCTATGTCTCAAACCATGGAACTTCAAATAAGAAGTATTGAGTAGTTTTAAGACTTTCTTATAGTAATTCCTATATGTTCTTGGCTCAATTGGGTTTTCATCATTGCTAAGAACAAAGAATTTACAATTAACAATTTACCTTTTGACATACCTAATAATTGCCAATGGATTAGATTTGAAAATGCGATAAACATTTAAACTCCAAAACTACCAATCTTTGATTGGTAAAGGTAATATAGAGGCTATTAAAAATATACCAATTTATACTCAGAAACAAAGGAATAATACAACTTTTTTAATAATTTTCTATGTTAGAACCCTTTTTATAATTACATCTATGGCAAAGAGTCTGGAGATTATCAAATGTTGATTTACCACCTTTTGAGATTGGAAAAATGTGGTCAACTTCTAAGTCTTTTGTTCTTCTTCCACATTTTTTGCATCTATAATGATCTCTTTCATAGATAGCAAATCTCATCTTGTTGGTAACCTTACCACGTTCCACTCTACAAATAGCTTTCCATATGTCATTATTCAAATAAAAGTTACCGCGCTTCTGATTTATTTTGGTGATAATATCTTTGATTTCTTTTGGAGAAAATGTAGCGCTTTTAGAGGTTCTATACGCACCATTGATATTTGTTAATTTCAAACGAACATCAATTGAAAATTCTGTAGTGGGAGTTTTAAGATTCTTTCCCACTATTGTTTTTTCAAATTTATTTAATCTATTTATATTCCTAAGAAGTTCATCGGTATCATATTTTTCAAACACTAATGTGTCTTTGATTTCTTTTGAATATTGATTATATAAGTTCTTATTTTCTAACGTGTCTTTTAAGGCCTTGTTAACTTGTTTTTGATAATATACCAATTCATAAGTTAAATAATCCCGACAAGAAATATCACCATACATATTTTCGTTATCATAAGAATGTTCCATATCGAAATTCTTTATGCTTTTAAATGCATATTTATTGTTAATTTCTTTCAGCTGTTTTAAAGCAATGCTATGAGCTTCAGCAAACTTTCTATATTTGCTTCTAACAATAGAAACAGGTAGGAAAATGCTAAGAAAAATAGCAATTGATATTAAGATAACAATTAGAAGCACTACTGCTGGATTGAAATTTGAATTTAATAGCACAAAAATCATAATTAAATTACATATGTTACAATTACAGAACAATATAATTATAGCACTCAAATTCTATGTGAAACATTTTGGGCTTAGAAAGCGAAATAAGGCATAAAAAAAGAGGTCAACATTTTCGGTCAACCTCTATTTACATCAATAACTTTCGCTATCAATTCGTTTTCAGGGTAAGCAATTTTAAGTCTAGTCCATTGAACACCATTTTTGAAAATGCACTCGCCTACGTCTAGTTCTTCGCCACCTTTTCTATCAAGTATCACAACACTATCTCTAACACTCGCAGTCTTTAACGATAATCTATAAGGCATATTGGCTTTGATTAAACCACTAACAATATCACACGAGGGTCTTTGAGTTGCCACAATCAAGTGTATGCCACACGCTCTACCTTTTTGTGCAAGTCTAACAATGCTTTCTTCAACCTCAAACTTGCTAGTCAACATTAAGTCAGCAAGTTCATCAATGATGATAAAGAGTTCAGTGTATTTAAGATTAGGTTTTCTATATCTTTCCTCCATTACCTCAACTGCTCTATTCAATACCCTTATCGCCTCTTTTGTGTTGTCAACAAATGTTGTTTTCCTAACTTGCCTAAAATGGTTAAGTTCAGTGCCTTTTGGGTCAATCAATAAGAATTGTGGTATCTTAAATCTATTTTTGCCAAAGTGGGCAATAATGTTGCAAATGATATTGTTAAGCAATACCGATTTACCACTTCCTGTTGTGCCTGCGATAAGTAAGTGTGGTATCTTGTCAAAGTCTAAATGCACTTCATTGCCAAAGTTGTCAATACCTATGGTTATATCTCTACCATTGATGTATCTCGCTAATGAGATTTTATCTTGCTTGTAGGTGGTATCTAAAATACCAAAGTGTGCTTCTTTCGTGTCAATTAGTTTCAAGTATGCGTGATGAAACACTGCGATTTTCTCTAAAAGTGATGAGATATATCTTTTATTGTAATCGCTAATGTATTTCAAGTTATAAAGGTATGTGTTGCCTATTGGACTTGCATACCCCCTAACATACTCAACTTCTAAACCTAACTCGCAATAGTTGGTCGCAAATAATTTGCCAAAGTAATCTACCCTGTCAATCATAATTTTTATCTCGCTTTCACGATGGCGTGTAAAATATCGTCGCCATCTCTAAAATTTTTTCAACAATACGAGTATCGTTAATTATATCATTTTTTGGCATGACATAAACTCGCACTCTTGCCATCAACAAATTCTAATCTTGCAGTTTCGTTGTCTTTCTTTTCTTTTTATGCAAGGTCGCTTAAAGTATATAATATCTTCTAAAACTAGTAGCAGATTATCTCGTCTTCAACTACTTTAATGACTTCTTGTGGCAAGTCATCAATTCTAAAGATATACACTTTATTCAATCTTGGATTAAATATTCCTATTTTTGTTATTTCTTTATAAATTGGTTGTCTGGAGTGTTGCCCCATAATCCAATACATTAAAAGTTGAAGAGTGTGTTTATTGGTTGGCTCAGAAACAGTTACTTTAAAATCCCATAATGTATCAGCTGTAAGAAAATCACCATCGCCAGTATCAACCGTTCCAGTGTAGCCACCCCATGTTCCTTTGCCGGTTTCAACCATTTTCCTATAATCGGATTCTTTGCCATTTACTGGTTCAAAAGTAAATCCATCTTGTACAATAGGACCATATTTCTTGATAAAAGCCAGGCTTCTTTGAACCATTGTTTTGATGTTATCTACAGTCTCCTTATCAGGATTCGTTTCTTTATATGTTTTAGCCATCATTGCAGCTGGGGTGTTTCTAAACCACACATCAAAAGTAACCAATTTACAGGCACTTATAATAGATTTATCATCCAATCCTTTAATATCGCTCAATAGCTTAACGGCAACAGTGAAGGCGTCTTTAAAACCTAATTCGCCAGCTAGTTTTGCTCCTCTAAGAGATATTCCAAAGGCATCCTCCGGTTCTGCACCATTTATCAATCTAGTTAAATAGTCTACAGCCATGCCGACAATAGAGGCATGTACATTCTCTTCTTGATTTAAAACCACACCATCGTTTTGCTGTTCAACCATCATATCGGATGGTTTAATAAAGCCACCACGTGGTTGCTTAATTTGATTAATTCTTGCTGTTACACTAGGCATAATTATTCTCCTTCTATACTATCTATAGTTTCTTCTTTGCCAGAAGATAATGTTCTATAAAGCTCTTTAGCCATTACATTCATAACTACTTTTTGGAACTCTCCATCATTGAGCAATCTATTGAACGCTTCATCATTTTTCATAAAGCACTCAACCAACACTCTTTGGAATTCTGTTGGGAAGATGGATTTAATAAACATATTAATGTCATTGGTTTTGGCATATTCTTTAAGTCTTGCCTTAACAACACTATCTTCGAGAAGCATCTTTGCAACACTTTCAATAGCAGCACTATCAGCGCTACCGACAGCAGAGCCAAATTGTTCATTGATCTTTTCAATAATTCTTTGAAGCGTATTTAGTTTCTTAATTCTGGCACGTGGCTCTGCGCCTTTAGCGGGTTTAAAGCCTCCAGAATTATCTTCTAATTCAATAGCGCCGTGGAATGTTTCTTTTAAATGAGCATATTCAAGAGAAATTTTATCGTCTAATTTAATCTTTGAACTTTCGGTTTTCGGAAGTAAGTGGACTAAATGAGCAACAAACAAATAGTCTTTAAACAAATCTTTATCAGAAATTCTCACTAATTGGGTAACAAATGCATAGCATCTTGTGAATTTCATCATTGTATCTCTAGCAAGATAACGATGTTCTTCGTCAAGTTCCATATATCTATCCACCACAGGCTTCAAGATACTGGCAACTTTGCCAATGGCTGTAGAATCTTGTTTCTTTTTAGCGCCTTGGCTTGTCATAATTTCAATAAAGGCATCCACTTCTGCAGATGTAAATAAGCTTAATGCGGCCACTTTTCTTCTTAGGTCGTAGACACGATTAATGTCCATATCAGATTCAAGGGTGGTTTCTGTATAGAATGGTTCAAAAGATTTTTTGATTGTCTCTACTGTGTTTTCAAAATCTAAAATGAATGTATCTTCTTTATCTCTACAAACTCTATTTAAACGAGATAGTGTTTGAACCGCATTAACCCCCTTGAGCTTTTTATCAACATACATTGAATGGAGGTATGGTTCGTCATAACCAGTTTGATATTTATTGGCAACAACTAAAATATTGAAATCATCACTATGGAAAGCTGCTCTTAATTTACGATCAGAAACAATAAATTTGCCATCTCTGTCCCTATTCATTTTGACTTCGACATATTCATTATCATCGCCATCTAATTTAACTGTGCCAGAAAATGCAATCAAGGCATCTGTTCCTTGACATTCGGCCTTATGGTTCTTTATATATTCTTTAATTGCGAAATAGAATCTAACGGCATTTTCTCTAGAATCACAAATAACCATTGCTTTGCCGTGACCACCAATTTTTAAGTGGCCGTTGTGTAGGAAGTTATCCATGATCATTTCAACTTTTTGAGAAATAGTTAAATCATGTTCTTTATAGAATTTAAATAAGGCACGCTTTGCACTTTGTTCAATAAGTTCCGGATTTTCTTCCGTCTTTTTAGCGATCTCAAAAGCTTGTTTGATGGTCATATAATCTTTTAAAACATCAAGAATATATCCTTCTTCAATGGCTTGCTTCATGCTATACGTGTGGAATGGGTGCCTTGTTCCGTCATCCCATCTAGTGCCGAATGTTTGCAATGTTTTTCCAATCGGAGTTGCAGTAAATGCAAAGAATGATTGGTTGTTGTGGTGGCCTTGAGCAAGAATTTCTTGAACCAAATCATCGTTTTCATCTAGATCATTTGGATCTTCAATTCCCATCTCTTCTGCATACTTTTTCATTTCTGCGTCTAAATCAGTTAATGATTTTCTTAATGTTCTGGCAGCCTCACCACTTTGACCTTGATGTGCTTCGTCGATAATAATCGCAAAGTTTCTGCCTTTTATATCGTCGAAGTCTTTATAAGCGTGCAAGAATTTTTGAACAGTACAGATAATAATTTTCTTTTTATCATTAATGGCTTCAATTAGACCTCTGCTGCCTTTCTTTTGAGTAATGCACTCAATTAGGCCAGCCTTATGTTCAAAACTATTAATTGTGTCTTGAAGTTGACTATCAAGGACAATTCTATTTGTTACGACAATAACTGTATCAAAAACATTTTCCTCATCCTCTGTAAAAGCCGAAGCCAATCGATAAGCCACCCAAGCAATTGAATTAGATTTGCCAGAACCAGCCGAGTGCTCAATCAAATAATTCTTACCGGCCCCGTTTTCTTTAACATCATCTAAAATTTTATGAACAACATCATATTGATGGAATCTTGGAAAGATAATCTTTTTAATAATGGATTTTTTAATTTGCCCATTAACTTTTTCTTCTTTTTTCTCTTCCACCACTGTAATAAATCTGCGGATTAAATCCATCACAGAATCTTTTTGGAATACCCTCTGCCATAAATAAGCAGTTGGATATCCATGTGGATTTGATGGATTGCCCTTGCCACCAGCTTTGCCAGCGCCTTCACTACCTTGATTAAATGGTCTAAAGACAGTTTTTTCTCCACAAAGTTCAGTTGTCATCCAAGCTTCATATAAATCAACAGCAAAATACGCAAAGAATCTTTGTTCAAATTTGAATATAGGTTCTTTGTAGTCTCTATCTTCTTTCCATTGTTCAATGGCGCATTCATAATCTTGACCTTTAAATTGATCTTTTAATTCAAAAGCAAAGACTGGAATACCATTAATGGAAATCACCATGTCAATTTCGTTATTGTTTTGTAATGAATAAGGAAATTGTCTAGTAATACCAATAATGTTCTTTGAATATAAATCATTAAGAAGAGCATTCATTGTTGAGTCTGGTTTGAAATAGCAGACATTTAATTTAATACCCATGTCTTCAAAACCGTTTTTAAGAACATCTAAAAGTCCTCTGGAAATAACTGAGTCGTTAAATCTTCTGATTAATTTCTTTTCAGCTTGATCGCCATAGTAACGTTGATATCTAGTCCATTCTCTTGCTTGTGTATTCTTGATAAATTCCACTAAAACGTTAGGGAATAGCATAGATTCTTTATCATATTCCGCTCTGTCTACTTTACGATACCCGCTACTCAGCAAATCCGCTTCGATATCAGATTCAAATTGGGTTTCAGATACATTCATAGCCATATATTCAAATTTGTCATTACTCATATTTTGGTTCCTCCTTAATGAGATTATTCATTTCAGTCACTGTAATTTCATTGATTTCTCTTATTGTATTAAATAGTTTTTTGCTCACAAGCATTTGGTAAAGAAACACAACTTTAATATGGTAAAAATATTCCTGGCCGAAAGTATCTTCTACTGCCAGAAAAATATTTAAAGGTGATTTGTATTTAAACGAGAAAAAACAGCTTTTATTAGGAAGCATTATTTTATTTCCTTGAAGCTCGAACCATTTGCCATCATGAAATAGTTTCGTTAATTTTACTGATGATTTTTCGGAGTTTTCTAATTCGGCATAAACTTCTTGTTTAAATTCAAGTTCCAAATCTTCAGGAACACAAAGTTTTTTAATTGCATTACCTGCTGGTTCTTTATCTAGCATATTGAATGTAAATAGCGGTTTTGCTTTTTTTAGTTCATCTTCTCTTCTAGCATTATCAGATTTCTTAATAGTTAGCATCACACCTAACAGTGTTAGCAATCCCCCAATTAAAGCCGCGACAATAGCAGTAACTATAGTTTGAAGACTTACATCAGGGATTTTGTATATTAAGAGAATAGATAATAAGAAGCTCAAAACAAAATCGCCAATAATTAGGAAGTTGGGGTAAGAAGATGAGTCTTTTCTTTTAATCAAAACAGACGCTATATCATAAACCATTTTAACTAAATAAAGACCAGCAAGAATAAAGAAAGCTAATAGCCAATTCATAAACATACAAATAAACGCAAAATCGGCATACCAAATAGACAAAATAGCTACTACGATTTTGGTTGAGGCCGCTTTCTTTTGCTCTTCTGTAAAGCTGCCCTTTGATTCAGCGTTAATTTTAAAATTCACTAGTGCAACCGGACTAATAACAGCCACGCAAATAGCTATTACCCAATAAGCTGTTAACTTATCAGGAAATATAAAATGCAATGGCAGAGTGACTCCGAGCGTAACAATTATTACCAAAAGCGTAAACAAGGAAGCGCTTGTTGCTTTAGATATTTTCTTTTTTTCTTTTTCCATTTATTTCCGCCCTCCTTCATCAAAACCAAATGTTCTTCTGGTTCTAAAATCTGTATTTACCAAGTTGTAATTAAAGAAATTAAATTTATTCTTGTCTTCTTTATAACAAATCTCAGCTAATCGACATATTTTCCAACATAGATCTCTAACGTTTATTGTTAGTTTTTTGTTTATTGCTTTATCGTTTCCATTTTCATCTTTGACAATTTCTACTTCAGAAGAACCAGTTATTATGCTTGAACCTTCATACTGTCTATAAAGGAGCTCAAAATAGATTATCCCAAACTTCTTTCCATCAATATTCGGATTACCTTGATGGAGTATTGAGTTTCTCAACGAATAAACAAGTTCGCCACTTAAGTATGGCATTCCGATTCTAGCATGCTCTTCATCGTGTTCGTATTGGCCAATATATTTATCAAACCATTTGATGTATCTCTCACTTGGTTTTAAATTTGGGTAGAATGCTTTGCCACAAATATCTGGCAAAGTTAAAGCAAGTGAAAGACCAGCCATAACACAGCCACTATCTAAACATTGGTTTATTTCTTTAATCAATCTATCAACCATTAGCAACTTCCTTTTTTCCTGTTACATATTCATAGATAAGCGATTTTTTATACTCATTTAAACCATCAATCTTCTTTTGTTTCAATGAAATTAATGAATCTATCTCTGAGCACTTTTTATCTAAATACAAAACAATTTGTTCGGTCTCACAATCTGGCATAACCAAAAAAGATAAATTGCGGAATTTTTCTTTAGTAAAATGTGCTATTGTGGCTCCATTACAACTAACCTCAAAATAGCCGCTATACTTTGTGAACATTAAATAATATCTCAAAAAATGAAGATTGCCTTGTTTCGATCTTACTCTGTGAAGTGCATTTTGTATGAAAACTTTTTCTCCGTCGAGATTATAGAATGCGGAACTCGCGACATCTCCACCCTCAACTACAAGCAAATCACCTTTTTTTACTTCGTACAGCATTTTTTCCTTTTCAGAAAACCACATTTTTTTTAAATCATCTACCTTTAAATTATTCCCGCCAACATTTGCGGCACATAGATAATTTTCAAGAGTTTCATCATCGTTAATTTTGTTTGGTTGTAACATTTTGCCGAGTACAACATCATAGAAAAACATTACTTTTGAAACTTTCCACTTTTCTGGTATTTTCCCTATCCACTCAACGCCGCTATCCTTCATGGACACGCTTTTGTTAAGTCCTTTTGTTACAGCTTCTGTTATAACTGTATATTCCTTTAATTTGTCTATTTGCTTGTTTTGGTTATCAATCAGCATCTCAATTTCATCGTTTTTTGTGTTTAAATACCTTGAAATTTTTATTTGAACATCGACTGGTGGCAGAGGAAGCATTATACTTTTCATTTCTTGCCATCTGGTTGTCCACAAATCAGCAACTATACCATGTCCCCATCTATAAAACTCCTCCGCAAATCCATAATTTTTCAAGAGATAGTTCATGTAATCGTTATAAATCGCATCCACTGTTTTTGGGTATAAAATCATATTAATCAAAGAAACGGACCCATCTAAAGCGGAAACTCCGCATGACATTTTTCTGTCTGATCTCGAATTTATAGCAAAGTCACCAGCTTTAACAAGCTTTCTATCATCACTGGCATCGCTTTTGGCAACAGAATTCATTTGAGGAATAACGCCACCTTTTGTCACTGAAAGTGGCGCATAAACAGTGTCACTAACTTTTTCATTGCGCAAGTTAAAAAGCTGTCCAATTTTATTGAGTTTCCAATTATTAGGAATATTGCCTATCCATTCAATTCCACTATATTTCATAGGCGACCTCCTCTTTGCCAGTTACATATTCATAAATAAGAGCTGTTTTATATTCTTCTAATTTGTGTATCTTTTCCTTTTTAACAAGTATTAACTTATCCACCAAGTCACATTTGTTATTTATATACTCAACAATATTTTTTTGTTCATCCATTGGTGGAACAACTATAGGAAGAGATGATAATTTATTCCATCTTAAATCACAGGTTCTAACTCGAATACCTGTAGATAAAGCAACAAAAATGTCGCGATATGCCAAGGAACGCAAATAATACATCAGATATCGCTTATCATATATTGTATCTAAAACAATTAGAACGGGGCTTCCCTTTCCTCTCGAGTCTGAAATTCCGATTGCGCCAGCAAAGCCATCCATTCCGTGAACAACCAAATCACCAGGCTCTATTCCTTGGTAACCAATTTCTTTTTCTGAAAATGTAAATCCTTCTTCTCTTCGGTTAGACCTTAAAGTAACTTGTCCATCACGGAAACAAGTAACTACTTTATCATTTGCCTCAACATTTCTGTCCAAAAGTTTGAAAACGTATTTTCCATTCATTAAAACCCAATGAGCAGGAATTTCTCCTATCCACTCAATATTAGAATTCTTTTTTATGCAGTTTTTATCAAGACCATTAATAACAACGTCATTGATGATAGCTTTCTTATAGCTAAAGAGTTTTGACAGTTGGTTGTTTTCAGATTCAATAATTGCCTCTATTTGTTTGATTTTTTTATCAAGATATATTCCGATAGCTATTTGCTCGCTTAAAAGCGGAACAGGGGTTCTAATAGACATAAACATGTCGCTTCCTATTGTGAATCTAATATTTTTGGAATACATTTTGTAATATCTATTCGAAAAAACATACTGAAACCAAAAATCAATGAATCTCTTATTGACAAATTTATTGTTTGGCTCAACCACATCATACGCAGAAGTAATCATGCCACTTGTTTTTGATAAACCAGAAAACACCGCAGAAACATCTAGATCAAAAAGACAAAACACCATATCACCTGGTTTGACGGTTTGATAATTTTCATAATTATCTGGTACTTTCCCACCGCTTGCATTGAAATCTTTTTCTTTTACTCCATTAGTAGTTAATGACAAAAGTTGATATTTTTGCCAGTTACTACCAACTTTTGAAGAACAGTACGAAAACAAATACTTATTAGGTACTTCTCTCCATGTGTCTGGAATTTCTGTGCAAAAAGGGATGTTTGTCTTTTTCACGAGCTATTCTCCTAGGATCTTTTTCATTAGTTCTTGTTCTTCTTCAGAAAGCTTTTTGAATTCTTCAAAAATTTCTTCGCTCTTTCTTGGTTCTACAAATTTATAGAAAATGCGAGTGAAAGGAATTTCATAACCAATCTTGTTATGTTTTTCATCATAAACTGTCCCATCAGCATATGTGACGTTGCCATCTTTATCATGGTAATAGAAAGCGTGTTGATTAAATGGCAAAACGTTCTTTTGGATATATTCTTCAACATCATCAGTTAAAGGAATAATCTCACTGTCGGTTTTTCCTTTTTCGGGAACTTTGTTTCCTTTTTTCGTGATTTCCTTACCATTTGCATCTAATTCAGCAGTCTCAACTGTTAATTTGAGATAGCCAAAATAATTGTTGTCAAAGACTTTGGATTCAACAGAAACAGAGATTCCATCTTCATTAACGTCAGTGTATTCTTTATCGGCCTCAAATTCGTTATATGCTTTCATGATTAATTCAACGCATTTATCAGAAAGATCAACTCTTTTTGAGCCAATATTTTTTCTTCTCTTTTTAAAGCATTTGGAAGCATCAATTAATTGAACCTTACCCAATCTATTCTCGGGTTTGTTCTTAGTAACAACCCAAATGTATGTGGCAATGCCTGTGTTGTAGAATAAATCATTAGGTAATTGAATGATTGCTTCAAGATAATCACTTTCGATGATATATCTTCTAATGTTGGATGGACCACTACCGGCATCACCATTAAATAGGGATGATCCGTTTTGAATAATAGCCATTCTTCCGGTATCTTTTAATTTCTTTACACCATTAAGCATAAAGAGCATTTGTCCATCACCAATAGCGGGTAATCCGGGTCCAAATCTACCTTCATAGCCAGATTTAGCTTCCTTTTCAACTGCTTCTTTTTCCTTCTTCCAGTCGATACCAAAAGGAGGATTAGAAATAATGTAGTCAAACGTATAGCCCTCAAATTGGTCATTGCTTAATGTATCACCAAATTTCATATTTTCAGCATCTTTGCCTTTAATGAGCATATCAGCTTTGGCTATAGCAAATGTCTCTGGGTTAAATTCTTGTCCAAAACATTTAAGCTCAATGTTTTTGTTACTAACATTTAGATCGATGAGTTTTTCATCCAAGCAAGCAAGCATTTGAGATGTACCCATCGTCATGTCATAGGCTGTTTTATTGCAGCCATTATTGATAATATTTTCTTTATCAGGAGCGACTAAAAGTTCGGTCATTAAATAGATAATATCTCTTGCAGTAAAGTGAGCCCCTGCTTGTTCATCATATGATTCAGAGAATTTTCTAACCAATTCTTCAAAAATATAACCCATATCAACCGAAGTAACCTTTTCAGGCGACATATCAGCTTTTTTAGAATTGAATTCTTGAATGATGGTAAACAACAAATCGTTTTGAGACATTTTGGAAATCTCTTTATCGAATTCAAAATAGGCAATAATGTCCTTAACGTTATCGGAGAAACCTTGTAAATAATCGGTAAAGTTTGCTGAAATATCATCAGGTTGGTCTAAAAGTTTTTCAAAATCAAATTTACTAACATTATAGAAATCTCTGCCAGCGGTTTTCTTTAAAACACCATCGCGAGCCATGCCGGTAAGTCCCTTTTCATCGAGTTCTTTGACCTTTGCCAAAACGGCGGCCTTTGTGTTTTTAAGACTATCGTCAAATCTCTTAATTACCGTCATTGGCAAAATCACACGACCATATTCATGTGGCTTATATTCGCCATAAAGATGTGTAGCAATTTCCCAAATAAGATTTGCTTTTTCTTGAACGTTCACGTTCGTTTGCTTTTGAATTTTGTTGGTTTCCATATTAATTCTCTCCAATTCTATTTAATATTTCTGTTAACATAGTTAACCATTTCTTTTTCCATAATATCAAGTTCTCTTTTAGCGGACTCGTACTTGCTATTCATTATTTTGTAATGATTGGCAATTTCACGTTGTTTGTCTAATGGTGGAAGATCAAGTTTTATCTTAAGCAAGTTTTCAAACGATATTGTCACAATCGTTGAGCCTTTTTGAATATAAGATAGTGTCTTTCTTCCTTTGTTAGAACTTAGATATATTTTTAAGAATGTTCCATCAAGCTTATCTTTGTGAGGTCTGATAATAATCATTCCTCCAGTGACCACTATTTTCTTTTGTGGTTCGCTGTCGATAACTGCAACTTTCACTCTTGTTGATTTAGACGTTATTACCACATCATCTTTTTGAAGAGTGAACTTGTCGTATTTTTTGTCGCCTCCGATATAAGCCAATTTAGCAAAATTAATGAAGCCATTTTCGCCTATATCACTAGAAGTAAGGATTTGATATTCGCTCTCGCCTTCGTATAGTTCATCTTTGAAATTAGCAAGCGTCATATTACTTCCTCTGATTACATCGGCAACCATATCAAGTTCAGGGAGACCTTTGTTGTCTTTTTCGTTATTGATAGATGACAAAGCCAGGTTGTAATGAATGCTTTCGACATTATTAATTGAATACTTGCGAACATCTTTGACATTATAGGCAATATATAAATCATTTGATGCTTCATCGGAGTTTAATCCTTTTCCTGGTAGATCGTTCAAAACTGATTCTCCGTCAACATATTTGAATGACTCATTGTTTTCCGAAAGAATAACAATCGAGAATTTTGTTGGGCTTTGAATAAAAGCGTTAGCAGGAAGAGAAATAATTCCTTCAATTAATTTATTTTCTAATAAGTATTTTCTAATAGATGTATCTGACGCTTTAAAAAGAACAGATTCAGGTAATAACGCCAGTATCTTACCTTTTTCTTTCATTCCTTCCATAGCTTTCAAAACAAAAAGCCATTCAGAAGAAGTTCTACTGTTAATTAAATCCTTATATTTATTTAAATTGGCATTTTGACCTTTGATTTTTAAACCAATAGGAGGAAATACATATCCTTTATCAAAAGAATTAAATTTAGAATCTGCATTAGCAGCTAAAATATCTTGGTTAAGAATCGTGTATTTTGAACCGCACATTTCTAAAACCATTCTAGAAAGATACACATCCTCAGTATTAATTTCGGTTCCTCTTAATTCATGTCTAATCAATGAATCATCTAATGCGCAAGCGATGTATGCCAAAAACGCACCAGTGCCTGATCCAAAGTCGAAAACAATATCGGTATTATTAATTTCAAGTAGTTCCGCAACAAGTTCCGAGAGATAAAAATTAGAGTTTTTGAAATGGCCATCGCCAAAGAAATGTTGGGTAGCGAAATCGAGAGCGTTAACTTTGAACGACTCAGCATTATATTTTTTTGTTTTGTCTTTAATTTGTTTTGTAACAATGTCTCCGAGCCCATTATTACTAATTTTGTTTAGTGCGTATTTGTATAAGTCTTTATTCGGTTTACCAATAGTATCGCAATAAGAAATATATAGCGAACTAATTGCAACAGCTTTATCGCTCATTGTTAACGCGTATGCACCGATTTCTTCAAATAGCTTAGGTTTAATCTTCAATCCACTCATTTTCCAATTTTGTCAAGTTTTATAAAACCTGCCCATTTCTCTCTTTCCACAATAAAATCATAAAACAACGAAATATTCGCCGTCAATAAAATATTTTCAAGTTTTATAAAACCTGATGTTTTGAAAATATTGATTTTTGGTATTCAAATAAAATTTGTTTTAAAAAAATAATGTTCAAAAAAAATTAAAATTAATCTAAATAATATGACAAATAATCTTCTAATTCAGAAACAAATGTATCTTCACTACCGTCTAAACGAAGCTTTAATAATCGATATTCAAGTTTGTTAACCGGTTGATAATCTACACCACTATTGTCTTCTGGCATTAATAGCCAAAGAGAATCAACAATCTTTGGCAGAAAGAAAGGATTATCATCTGTGGAATATCTAAGTGATAAATATTCTCTTATTGTTTTTTGATAGTCGCCTTCAGTAATAGATTTATGCACGTATTCAGCTTTTCTACATTTTGCATCAAATATCAAAAAACAAATCGGAACTTCTTTATACTTAAGGATTAAATAAAAGTCTGGAGAAATATGTCTAACTCCGCTGCTTATTGTATATACTTCATTTTTATTGACTATAGATACATCTTTTGCATCTATTTCATACATGATTTCAATTTCGTAATCATCTCTAACAAAATGTTTAATAATGTGGTCATAATCAATTTCATCAGTAATGCCATCGAATCCTAATTCTGTTACAGCCGCATCTAAAGACAATAAACAATATGCTTCAAATAATTTAGATGTCTGCTTAATAGGTGCTGTAAGTATTGAGTTGTAATTATTAGCAAAGTTAAAAGCAAATCCTTGATATAAAGGCAAATATAGTTTTCTTTCGATATTTAAATAATGAGAATGATAGACAATTGATGAGTCTCTCTTAGAAAGTGGTTCTAGGGTTTTAAAAACATCGAGAACAAGTATTTTATTGATAAAGGCACCAATTATTCTGGAATCGTCTAAAAATCTATTTAAAATATTAATTCTTCTATTAAATGCATCAATCTGGTAAGCGGTGTGCTTTTTTCTCTTAGAAGGGTCTGGATTGGCATTAGACAAAATATTATTCAATCGTGCGTTTGTTTTATTCAATTCAACATTTGCCTTTTTAATCAAATTATCCATTTGAATTGAACTAAAACGGAGCATGAACAGCAAGTAGCGATTTAGTTCAAAGTCAGCGTATTGAACAACCTGAGAAGAAAAATAAGTGTCTTCGTTATGCGACCTCGCATTTTTGATAATTGATCTAGCAGATTGCTTCTTTAAAGTGGTGGTTTTATTAACAACACGTTTTTCTCTAAGGATAGGATTTTCACATATGTTTCTAAGTGAATTAAGAATATGGTTTTTGTTAGAAGAAATAAGATTAAATAGCGTATATAGCGATCTATATGCAGAATTATAAATTCTTCTACCAGATAGATATTTCGAATCTTGGTCATATAAAAGATTTTCATCATACTGTCCGATAGCGGTCACCATTTCTTTATACTGCGATTCGCTAGTTGAGGAAGTGTGTTCAATTTTGTATAAGAAAAGATTAGACTTGCTAGTTTGCTTATTTTGGATTCTGATTCGATATTCCATTGGCGGATATGGATGGTCATTATCATTAATAACGGCAATATCTCCATATGAAAGTTTAATTTCTCCACCTTCTTCTAAATTTTCGATAAAAACATCGTAATTACCACTATCGTTTTTTATTTCAGCGGTATCATATTCTTTTATTGAAAAGAGAATATTTTTATTAGGTTTTTCAGGAATAGGAATCAAGAAATCTTTTTTGGACTCAAATCTATAACTACTTAAGATGATATTATCTTGTGAATCCATACTTATTAATCTCTAGTATCTTTTGTTGGACAATTTTCTTAGTGTTAACAAACTCACTAACATCAGAATGGTCATTTAACACTTTGAGAATTCCTTTAGTGTCATCATCAGAAAGAATGTCATCCAATTCTTCTTTAGAACCGCTAAGTTTCTTAACAACAATTTGTGAAATCACAAAATCTAACGCCTCATTTCTAGATAATATTCCTTTTGAATTTTTAAGATATAAAGCCATCTTATTTAAACTTCTAAATGAAATACTTTTATTATAAATAGAGTCCGTTAATAAACTATTTAGATCGTTGATAAGTGCAAATTCTTTTTCGCTAAATTCTGTCGCGGAATTGCCAACCTTATTAACAGCTGTTGCAAATCTACTAAATGATATTTCAGGATAATTTTCCGATTGAGCTGTACCCATATCTTTTAAACTAGTAAATGATGGGGTTGCTAAATTAATAACAATGGCTCTGTCCAATAAACGGTCAGATATTTGCTTTGTTGTTTCATCAATGTTGACAGTACCAACAAAAAGCACATTTTCGCCAATGTTTATTGAACTTGGATATCTTTCAGCGTTCTTAACATTTAGATTGTCAGCATAAAGATTTAACACTCGAGAATCTGGATCTTGTTCAAGAAGAGAAATAAAGGGGGCAAACCAGTGTTCTATTTGCGATAAATTCATTTCATCGAAAACAACCAGATGAATTTTATCTTTATGCTCGGCTGCATCTATTAAGAAACTAACAAGCCCAGTTTGAGATTCCATGTATTCAGCATTGAATGTGTTGCCTTCTTCGGAAATTGGTCTCACATATCCAAGAACATCTTCTGGTTCTAAATATGATGGACTAATAGGCACAAATAATAATGTGTTTCTAGCCACATCTAATCCAAGTGTATTTGCGTAAACCATAGGCAATCTTGTTTTGCCAATACCACTAGGACCAGCTAATATCACTAGATTGGATGATTTAACAGCCACATGGAAATTTCTCAAATCACTTTCTTTGTAATATAGGTTTCTTGATTTAGCGTTTTCGCTAACGTTATTAATAAATTCATCTTCATTAAAAATGGTATTAGTTTTAGTTGACGCTTGGATAAACATGATGTTTTTAACGTAAAGATCATCCGGTTCGCTCTCCCATATACTTGGAACAAATATGAATTTGTCAGAAGCTTCAGAGCCAACTTTAATATCCAATTTTCTAAATGGTTCTTTTGTTGATTGCTCATTATATTTCCAAAAAATGTTTCTACCATCAGTTGTTTCGCTTCTTGGAATATAATTGATTTCATAAATTGTGTCTTTAACGCGTATATACTTCAAGTTTGAAGAGAGGCTATATGGGTAATTGTCTAGTATAAGGTCATTGTGTTTCGTAACGGTATTTTCAAATTCTTTTTTAGAAACGTTATATGATGGAACAAACGTAGAATTGTTGAAGTCTTCATAGGCAACGGGTTTATCAAGCAAATAAGCATTCAACTTATATTTGTCACCATCCTTTTGAACAAACTTAGGCGTAAAGAATATGATTTTTTTGCAAAAGGCCTCAAACAAGCAATTAAATTTTTGATCGTTAGTGAAATAAGGAAACTCTTCACAATCATCTTCCGATAAAGCAATAGAAAGAACTTCTTGATTTAAGAAAAGCATAAATGAAGAATAGTCGCTTCTATAATCGACTTTATTCACGAATTCTTCTCTATTAATATTTGAATTTTCACTTAAAATTGGGACAATTGGAGTAACAACAACAAAGCCTTTATCTGGGTGTATGCCTTCAGCTTTAACAACACCCATCAAAACTCTATCTTCTAAATCCGCTAGGGCCGTTTCAAAATCTATTTCGATTTTATCAACAACTGGCGAATCATTTTTTTCTGGTTCAATTTTTTCTAAAACCGGTTCTTTAACTACTGGTTTTTCATCATTTCGAGTCTTTTCAACTTCCACAATCTTAATAGCTGGTTCTTTGTTTTTTAATTCAGTAACCTTTTCTTCTAGTGTAGAAATCTTTTTATCTTTTTCTTTGATGACTTTAGCATTTTCAGCTTTCAGTTCTTTGATTTCTTTTTTATGCGTTGTTTCTGCTTCTTTGGCTTCTTGCTTGAGACGTCTAATTTCTTCTTCTTTGTCTTTTAATGTTTTTTGCATTGCATCGGCAATGATCGTTTTCTTTTTCTTGAACTTGCTCTTCAGACACACCTAAATCAACTTCTAAGAAGTCAAAAAATTTAAATATTATTTTCTTTTCGTTTTCATCTACCCCAACCAGATACTCTGCGACTTTTTCTTCATCAAATTCTTTTTCAACCGCAACAGCATCACTTAATTCTTTGTTTGCTTTAAATATTGTTTTAATGATTCTTGTTATAAAGTTGTTGTAATGGTTTTCATCAAGTTTTTCTAATATTTGTCTTAGGAATTCTGATTTTAATTTTTTCTGTTTAAGGACCTCTTCTTCAAACACCTTTCCCATGCTTCTTGAGAGATTGCCCTTAATGTAATCTTTGTTTGATTGTAAGAACTTTTGAATATCTCCTTGGTAGTTCTTAAATACAAGTTCAACAAATTGCTTTTTTTGTTTTTCATCCATGCTTTGGACACTCTTAAATTGTGTAATTGTTTTCATGTTTAAACTCCTTTTATTTTTGTGCAATTAAAAACGCTAAATTATCTCATAAAGAGGCTTCTCCTTTTTGAAATATTTTAGCGCAATCTAAACCTTATAAAAAGACTTATCGGATTACCGCTTTGCAAATTCTTTTGTAGTATTACATTCAAATAAGCAGTTTGCACCTTTTAGAACATCAACTACAAAAGATGGTATAGATTCGAGTGATTCAAAATCACCTGTAAACCCGTTATCTGACCTTAATCAAATACTTAGTCAACTCAATATTTATTTATGTGTTCTTTTCTTTTTTAAAGCAACAAAGACAAATAAAGAAGTAATGGATATTGCGCTGACAAGGATGATGGATATAGTGATACCACTATTGGAGATGACAATATCATTTAATTTATTAGATTGTGATGCACCAGTGGGTTGTAACGTACCAGCGGCTGCTCTACTAATAAAATCATTTAATTGATATTTAGAAACAATATAGTCATATCTTTCAATAGCTCTAGCGATGATATCACCACTAGTGGATCCACTTGTGTATGTTTTATTAATTAATTCCGCTTTTGCGAATTCAGATAAGGCATTGAATTTATTTGTTTGTGCGTTCCAAATATCACTATTGATGTTATTAACTTGACCTTCTGGATCACACACCATTGTGGCGTTCAAAAAACCTTCCGAGAATGTATTTAATTCATTTAATACATCATTAGATAAATCATATTTATATAAGAATACTGGTTCTTGTTCATCACTAGATTCAGGTCCTAATGAGAATTTGTAGGTAGTTATATTAAAATTAAGATATAAACCATCTTCACTTTTAATTCTGATACCACCTTGATTATATTCTAATTTGATTGTATTGGATTTCCCTTCGGTGAATTCAATACCATTAGTTAGATAAAGATAACGACCATAACAATTTTTCAAATACAAATTATTGCCCGTTTTTTCAACGACAAATTTTACATAATCTTCATAAGAAGCTTGTTTGACTTTTACTTTTCCATTTGGTCCATCTAAAAGAGTAACAACTTCATCAATATCATCACCATCTAAGACGCGACCAGAGTCGCTTACTAACATGTATTGACCACGATAATCCGCTAAAGGGGAAGTTACTTTTGAAGCATAATACTCCACTTCGGTAATGTTTAATGAAATGGTGAAATCAAACAATTTCATAAAACTTATTTCTAAAGTTGAATTTTTCGTCGCGTATTTATTAAAAGTGAATAATCCTGGGTTATCGTTGTAATTATAAAAATTATTATGTTTTGCTGAATGGAAATCGATTGATAGTCCCGATAAATCGATTTCTTCCCCAGCAATATAATCAGTTTTAATTGGGTCAGTTACGACACTGATAATTTCTTCCGATGATGTATATTCTCTATAAATCTCAACGCGATAAGCACCTTGAGCGCGGCAGAATCTTTGCCCATAAGTAAAGGTAAAACCTAAATCTCCACCTTTACTGACATTGGTGAGATAGTTACCATTTACTGCATCATATCTAAATGACCAAAGTGCTTCATTAGTGCGATTAACATCAACACCCGTTTTATCACCATAGAAAGAAGCGATATTTGTAAAAGTGTTATCATCATAATAGGTTTTATCGTTATAGGCGAGATAGACTTTGCTCATGAATTGACCAGTGACACTCATACTGGTATAAAAAGCAAAATTATCATCAACTTTTTCCACACCAAAGACAGAGGCGGGAGAATTATTTAAGGTGACTAAACCTTTACCACTATTGATGACTCCTTCATTAGTGCCATATACAGCAGCGGGGTTACCCCATACATCACTGATGGCGTATCCATTTTCGGAAACGATAATATAACTACCACCTTCGACTATATCACTGGCATCCGTGACACGATAAAATTTCCACTGGGAATTGGATAAAGACTAGAGGCGGATACTTCATTAACTTGTTTGTTATTGATATTTGATAGAAATAAAACAGACGCACTGATTGTTGAGAGTGAGCCTAATAATATTGATAGAATGATATTTCTCTTCTTCATATGGATATTTATTCTCCTTTAAGGATGAAAATATTATAGATAGTTTTAGTTATGATGATAATTATTTTTCAAATATATTTTCATTGAAAAACAACATTTTCATCAATACTAGGGTTTTTTCAACCTTAACTGAAAATTCAAACAAGGTAAAATCTCGGTTATTTTGAATTTCCACCAAAAATTTATCACCCACTTTATCACCCACATGGTTAATTCTGTTGAATGGCATTTAGTCTCTTTTATAAGTTGTTGCCTATTAATAGAAAAGTTCATTATTTTAGAAAAATATAGTCTTTCAATATCGGCAAGAATTAATCTCAATTATTGCTTCGCTACTATAAATTACTTTTATTCATCATATACATTGCGGTTACCGCTAAATCATACGCTCTTCTGGTTTTTGTTGCCTTTCCTAACGCGCTGATCTTTTTGTAATATGGGTTTCTAGGAATTTGAATGTTATCAAAAGAAATAGTTTTGGGTTCAACATCGTTATAAAGACAAGCGGCTAAAAACATCACTTTGGGAGCGTGCAACCTAGCAACTTCGCTGGAAAAGTTCTCGCCATAAATGTGTCCACTAATTCTTCTCATCCCTTCAAGAAAATTTGGATAGTCTTCATCTCCGTTTTCTCCTCTTAACAAAATGGTTAAGGCGGAATTATAAGAATCTAATAGACATTCTTTATAATCAATTGACAAATTCCTAAATTTCAATTCATTTTCATTGACTGATAAATAACTGTTTCTAACGATTTGGAAATCATTTATAAAATCAAACAATGTGGCCACATCATAAAATTGCTTAATGACTTCTAATCTTTTATCGTTTGATAAATCTGCATTAAAGAAATTAACACCAGTCGTATGTGGCGCAAAAGCATTTAACTTATCACCAATAATAGAATCAACGCTAGGCATTTTTACTTTTAACGATTCTCCGTTATTGATTAGTAAATCGTTCATTATTTCTTTTTCAACAAGTGATGGATATGGATTATTTTCATAAACAACATCTAAAAGAATCGATAACTCATCATCTTGATTTTGGATTGATTTGAAATAGAAACGGAAGTGCCTTTTTTCGATATTCTTATTGGTTTTTCTAACAGATTCTTCTTTTCTTAAGAATGGAAATATTGTTGATGCCTTAGCAATATAATCATCAACGTCATATCCAGGTTCCACCAAAATATCAATGTCTGTACTTAGTCTCATTGGTTTATCTAACAAAAGCATCAACGAGCTGCCGCCTTTGAAAATAAAATCCATATCAACCTTACGCAAAGCTTCCAGTAATCCTAACGCAAAAATTGCTCTTTCTAAAATAGGAGGGTTAACGTTCCTACGATTCTTCAAAATGTCAAAATGTTCTTTTGTGAATGTTTGTTTATCAATCATGATATATGTACCTTCTGTCGATATTTTTTGCTAAATATGAATAAAATTGATCGTAAATCTTCTTTCTTTTAGCGATATGATAAATTTTCTTTAGATTAATATTGTATGTTTTAAATATCTCATTAAGCATACTTATAAGTTCATTATCGCTATACAATGATTTAGCAATTTTGTTTGAATATAGTTCCACTATTAGTCTTTCAATAGAAATGTGGTGATCTTTTTCTATCAAAGATTTAACTAATGGTTTAATAACAATTGTGTGTCTACCAAAATATTTGTAAAATTCAGTGACACTTGGATTAACTAACACATAGCTATATCCAGCATTTTTTAAATCTTCAGCGGCGAATTGCATTAAATCTTTATCAACCTCAACAAATGTGATGACATTATTAAGGAGATGATTCATCCATTTGTTAATGATATTAGTGTCCCACAATGTATAATCGCTATAACCTTTGATGGTCGATTCTATATTGTCATCAGAAAGAAAATAAGAAAAAGAGACACTTATCTTTGTTGAATATGTATACGAATCTAGTTTAGTCAATATTCCTTGTTTCATTAATTCAGAAATTATTCGATAAAAATATGATCTGCTAATTCCGCCATAACATTTGTCAATCAAGTTAAGTAGTTCAGTCCTAGAAACGATTTCCTTGTTTTTGATTGCGTCAATTAATTCTTTTTTAATATCCATGCAAATAGATTATATAAAAATAGATTAATTATATCAATAGACAAACTGCGAATTTTATATTTTTTCGCACTTTTTCTACTTTTTATCATGAGTATCTAGGATTTATAATCACCATAGCTCCACTATTTCGTTATATAGACATGTCTTCTTGTCATCTATTTGTCTATCAAAATGATAATGTCCAAAGAACCAATGTTTATAATTTACTACTTTGTCAATAAATGTTAATTGATCAGTGCATATATCTCTTCTAAATCCAAACGCTTTTATAACGGTATGTGTATCACAACAATGAGTAATAACATAATCAACTTTATTATTAACTTTTTCTAAATTGTTTAATGCGTTATCAATGTCATGATAAGTTATTTCTTCTTCTGGCCACCAAGAAACATAAGGGGTTCTATACATTTTATCGATTGATATAGCGCCTCCAAGACAAAGGAAGGACTTTTTATCGATTGTCATTATTTCTCCTCTTAAAACGTGGAATATGTGTTTACCTATTTGATGCATTAATGCACCTTTATATTCCACAAGTGGCATATTATTTAACATTTCAAAATTTTCGTGATTGCCATCGATAAAAATAATCGTGCAGCCAATATCATTATATAAATCTAAAAAATATTGAAAGATTTGAGGCGACCAACATATACCTGCATCTCCACATATAATGAGATAATCATCATAAGAAACATTCTTCTCTTTCAAAATGAGAAGCTTTTCATAATCAATGTCTCCATGCGTGTCACCAGTAATATAAATCATTGTTTTAATTCACCAATATATTTAGACATTTTGACGTCTTCCCACTTAACATAAGGGATAAGTTTAGGAAAATCCTCAATGTGAATAGAATCAAGATAATATTCGTTAAATACATGAGTGTATCCATAACACCAATTATCTTCGTTCTCGATAGCGAAAATAGCCGTGCCATCAAGTCTAGATTTAAATAGCTCTTTGCCTGAAAGCTTAACTTTTATATCGTTTTTTAATAAGGCATTATATATTTTTAGTATTTCTATTTGCGTATGGTAATTGCTGCCAGAAAGAGTTAAATAATAGCCTTTATCATCTTTATCAATCCAAAGGTGGCCACGATAAAATGATCTCCCTCTTAATATTTCAAAGGCATGGTCTGGATGTTCTCCGTTTTCTTGAAACCATTCATCAAATTCTTCTTCGCTATCTAAGTTAATATTTTCAAGACCATGTGTTCTACCATCTGCCTTGCTATAAAATAGCTTTTTAGAATCTATATCTTTATCAATTTTATTATCAATTGCTAAATAACCGATTTTGCAAATATCGTAATATTTTCGTGAAGTCAGACTAGCAAAATAAGTTATTTCTTCTTTTTCGGCATTATTAAAAACGTAATCTAAATCTATTCCTTTTAATCTCATTCGGTAACTTCTTTTCAAATTTGGATAGATTTTCCAAGCGTCTTTATATTCAATAATCCCGCGCCTTTTTCCGTATCCGAAAGTTTTATCAAATATTCTTTGAAATTTATTGTTCTTGCAAAGCTTTATATGATTATTAACTACTTGTAATGCTGTTTTAAGCATTGTTGAATGAATCGCACCATGGAATGAATCATAGTTTTCATCAGATAAACAGAATATCTGCTCGTTATCTAGATAGAACGAGTAATAATTTTGTTCTCTATAAAACGAGTGTTGAAAATAAAATTCAAACCACTTGTATTTATTTGGGTAATTAAAATCCCAATTATTTCGGATATAATCACTCTCCTCAATTTCCTTATTCTTAAGATAATATTTATACGATTCATCATCTTCATATTTACCTTTTGGTGCTCGAAAATACAAAAGATATATTTCAGCATCTTTGTCACTTGATATATTGGTGTAATTATTTTTTAATAACTCGAAAAATGATTTTATTTTCCTCATCGCTTCTTTGCTTGTGCTACCCGGGTTAAAATCATTGCTTCTAAAACGCCATTTGAAATCACTTATATTACTCTCTATTAGTTTCATTTTCATTCCTCAACTTTCTAATACATTCATCTGAATCAATAGGCCTATAATTAATTCTTTCCACTGATACACACATACAGTTAGGATATTCATCCATAAGTGTTTTATTCCAGTGTACGTGTTCAAAGAAATAAATATAGTTATGTGCGATAAGCTCATCATCATTGAATGGTTCATGCATCAATATCGCCTGTTGCTTTGATGATCATCGTTATTTGCCTCGACCTTTTCAATAAGAAAATACCTATTGATAGGTTCATATATGTGGTAATAATGTTTGACCATTTTCCCGTGATGCTCGTTGTTCTTGTCGAGACTGATTTTGTTATATAAAATCGTTTCTCCTTTTCTAGCCCCACATATATCCATAAAAAGGTAATTTGCATATTCATTACGGCTTAATAGTTTGTCTTTATTCAGTGCTTTTGCTTCTTTGTAGGTGTTAGATTCGATATCGTATCCAAATAATTCGCTGATCAGATATTGTGGTTTATCATCAAAGGCTGTGTTGCGTAAATATACATCATAATTATATGGACGATAATAAGAATCTCCGTTATCACTTATCCAGG
This sequence comes from uncultured Bacilli bacterium, assembly GCA_905236715.1. Classification (GTDB taxonomy): domain Bacteria; phylum Bacillota_I; class Bacilli_A; order RFN20; family CAG-826; genus RUG13091. Next base: position 69,285 of record CAJOMQ010000004.1, read on the forward strand.
CTAATAACCATTTAATAAAGTTAATTGCGCCTTCTCTATTACCAAATTCATCATCATCGCCACTATAAAAACACCTAGTAAGTTCGTCGCTTATGCACTCATCACATAATTGTTTTGCGGTTGATATCGCCCAACTTTTATTAACTTTTAACATAAGAGGCAAATACTTTTTACATTTATCATAGCCGTCACCTGGCATGAGATGGTTGTTGCGTGTATAGCCATAACGCATCTCTCCAATTAAAAATTGATATAAATCGTAGATTTCAACATTAACCATCTCTTTTTCCATTCTTGTTAATCCTTTCTAAAAAATCTTTTATTGAGAAATTGTCTTCTCTTTTCATAACAGAAAAAGCCTTCTTTCCCACATAATTAAGCGATGAACCTAACATATATGTTTCATTTTCATCGATGATGAGAAATCGATCGTGTACAGTATCGTTAGTGCATACAGTGATATCGCCATATTGAGAAATAAATAAATCTATTTCTCCCTGGGTGAGTTTGGATTTGCTAGACCTAATAATAGTAATATCAACACCTTTATTCTTACTTTTTAAAAACGATAAAGTTCGATTATCACAATATGAATCTATTAATACAATTGACTTTTTAGCTTTTTTAATAATCGAGGTGATAAAGTCATAGGCATCATAATATTCGCCATCATAAAATAGCACTTGTTTAGGAAGATCAGCTTTATCTATCATTTTGATTATTTCATCAAACTTTTTATTTGTTTCTACTTCGAAGTTGATTTGATGGTTTTGTAGTTGCGCTAACTTTAAAAGGACATCGCCATTCGCAGCGATAAACTTTCTCATCGCTATAAAGGCTCTTACAATGGTGATAGACATGCTAACCGCAAAATCATTTTTAATAACGCCGGCAAGTGCAATTACGCCTTGCTCGGTGTAGACATATGGGGCATATTTTCTATTATCTGTTGCTATTTTAAAGGTTGCATTTTGTGACCTTTGATCTTTAAACTCACTAGAGTTTAGTTGAAAACAAAAATCTTCAGGAAATCTATTTTTATTTCTATTCATTTGTTGGTTCAGTCTTTTTACCTCTACACCAAAGAAATCAGCAACATCGCTGTCAAGCATAACCGGCATATCTCGGCACATAAATATCTTGTTTGCAACCATTTCATATTCTTCTACGTTAATCGGTTCTTTGTTCATATCTTCTTCCTCAACTTTCTAATACATTCATCTAAATCAATAGGTCTGTAATTAATTCTTTCCACTGATACACACATACAGTTAGGATATTCATCCATAAGCGTTTTATTCCGGTGTACGTGTTCAAAGAAATACAAATAGTTAGGGGCGATAAGCGATGAATCATCAAATGGTTCGCGCATCAATATCACTCCTGGTTGCACCATCATTGGCTTTCTAGTTGCTACTTCAAATCCACATTCAACGTAATCTCTTGGCTTTCTAGTATCATGATTAACCATAATTAATATCTTTCTACCGTTTAATGAATTTACTAGATTCTTAATAACATTCATTCTTCTTGATAATGTCAAATCGCCAAGTACATAAATTAAATCATCTTTACCTACGACAGAATTCCACAATTCGATTAACCGATTATTCATTTCATCGGCATTAGCAAAAGGACGAGATTCATGTTTGATGATGTTCTCATGCCCAAAATGAGTATCAGCGATAATAAATCTTTTCATGGTTTTTAATCCTTTCGTTATATACATTTCCATAACAAAAAAGAGTCGTCAAGTGACCCACTAAAGTTACCTTTATTAATAATATTAATACTGTGGATATCTAAGATATGGTTATAACTTAATATTATTAATTAAAGGTAAATTTATTTTTTTCCGCTGTATGTCAAATGAATTATTTCGTTTTTCTACCAAGACATTAATTTGCGAAATATTTAAAGATTTATCCCCCGCCCAATATTAATATTGATGGGGATTATAACTAAGAACAAAACTTTTTAAATTGGAGATTATTGGAGAAAAATTGGAGAAAAAAATAAAAAATTGGAGATTATTGGAGAAAAATAAATTAAGAGAAAGCAACAAGATAGAATTCAAAACCGGAAAAGATAAAATACCACTTAGCTTGTATGAAACCTTTTCTTCGTTTTTAAATACACTTGGAGGTACTATCTACCTTGGAATAGAAGAAGAAAATGGAATTCCTAAAATTGTTGGAATTAATAATGCAGTTCAAAAGAAAAGTCTAGACAATTGTTAAATAAACTGAAAGAAAACTCTTTTGTTAAGGATAATGGAAAAACTTCGAAAGGGAAAAAATACTTCCCAATTTAATCTTAGTATTCAAGAATTTTTATCAGCCTGATTGAGGTCTACTTAACTATAACCTAGAATAGTTATAACTGTTTCAAATATTCCTCAACTTTGAGATATTTAATAACTTTATACGTGGTGCTTTCTCCACGATATATGACATTCCTACATTCTTAGTTTTTTAAGCAGGCAAGAGGTATTTGGTAGACACCATCTTCTCTTCTTAACGCCGCGACACCTTTAGTTATCACCATCAAAAAGGCTGGTTTTCCAGTTTTTTCCTCATCTATGTCATTTGATATTTTAATTAATTTTTTCGCAGCTTTATCAATATCTTCTTGATCTGTTAATTTAACTTCTATTAATGCCCAACTACCATCTCTAAATTGAATAACTGCATCAGCTTCACGATCTGTTTGATCTTTAAAATGATAAACGCTTGCTCCAAAAGTATCGCAATAGATTCTCAAATCGCGAATAGCTAAAGATTCAAACAAAAAACCAAAAGTGTTCATATCGCTAAATAAGCCCTCCGGCCCAACGCCTAAAGCGGCAGCAGCAATTGAAGGATCCACAAAATGTCTCGTGTTCTTTTCTCTAATTGCAATTTTGCTTCTTAAATTAGGATTCCACGCTTCAAGTTCTTCGATTACATACAATCTCTCAAGAGCAAGTGTATATTTGTCAAACGTTTTAGTGTCGAAAGAATCATCGTTAGATGAAATATCATTGATAATTGTGCTATCAGCACACTGGGAACCAATGTTTCTCGAATATGAGCGCATTAATTTTTTAGCTTTAGCAACATCTTTTCTAAGTTTTATGTCTTTTAAAGAAAATAAATCCTCGTTAACTACAGCATCGTAAAAATCAATCGATTGTTGTAAAGCAACATCTTTTTCTTGGCCAATTGCTAATGGCCAACCACCACGGCAAATATAATATGCATAATCCTCAATTGTTTTATCAGAAAAACATGGTGTAAACTTTCCTTCTTTTAAATCTAAGATAGACACTTTGCCGTTACTTTCTCCGCTTTCGTATAAAGACAACGGTCTCATCATTTTTCGAACAATTCTTCCTGTTCCAGTGTGTTTTTCGTCGCTTTCTTTTGAAATTTTTTTATCGGTTACACTTCCTGTTAATATGAATTGCCCAAATGAGCCACTTTTATCAACTTGATCTTTAATACTATTCCAAATGAATGAAATCTCTTGCCACTCATCTATAAGCAATGGCTTTTCACCTTGCTGAAGAAAAATAGTAGGAGAGGCCTTAGCGAGTGCAATGTATTGTTTTTTTGTCTCTTCAATTGTTAAATCGATAATTGTTTTGGCTTGTCTGGCCGATGTTGTGGATTTGCCACACCACTTTGGACCAATTACCAACACGGCGCCTTTAGATTTTAGTGAAAATTCTAAAGTCTTATCAAATAATCTAGGAATATAATCTTTTGGCATAATTCTTACCCCACCTATATAATACTCTATTGACCCATTGAAAAAAACACTAAATCCCAAAAATGTAAAAAAATAAATCCCAAAAATGTAAAAAAATAAATCCCAAAAATGTAAAAAAATATTTAATATGGCCATATAGAAATCATATTCACATCATGCGAACCAAAAAAGCGAGATGGTATTGAATCAAATATAGCCCCACAAACATTAAAGTGTTTGTAATCGTGTTTTTTAAATCATCTGTTTATAGAAAATAACACAAACTCAAAAGTAATTTTTTATCAAATTATTGTTTTAGTTATTAAATAACCAACTTGCTTGGTTTAGCAATTCACCAGTTACAACCTTCTTATTTAGCTATTTTAAATATTGGAATTGAGCCAAAAAAGTGGTTGTTTTCCAAAAGTGTTTCATTTTAGAAAACACAACATCAATGCCAGTTTGATGATTCATTGCCATTTTTGCGTTCGTTTTGGAACATTTTTGAGAAATTTCGAACGAATAATTCATATAGTTGCAACACGTGACGTTGGTTGCGGCTCAACTTGGGCCCGAAAAAGTCCGTTATAGCAGGGTAAGCGAAATGTTTTTTCCGAGGGCATTGAATAATTTGCTGATTTTGGCCATGGTTGGGTTGCCTAGCCCTCTTTCAATTTTCGAGATATCCCCTTGGTCGACGTGGGAAAGTTTTGAAAGTTCAACCTGTGTGATGTTTTGCTCTTCTCTTGTTCGCGCTAAAAGAACTCCTATCTGTTGGTTGATTGTTGTCTCTGCCCGACCAACGACCTCACCAGATTCGTAGACGCTGGTAGCATCAATATCCAAGTCATCGTTCCATATGACGCCATATCCACCAGCATCAAGCCGACCGCCCAAGAATAATTCGCGATTCCGCCTTAATTCTTCTAATTGGGGGTATTTTGAAAACAATTTAGACATATCATATCGAACTATTTTCCCGTCTTGAAAGGTCAGTTCCAATTTTACATCTTCCAAAAACTCAACTTTTATTGCTTGCATAAACATATTATTCGAGTCCTTTCAACTTCTTGTATTCGCCGGTCTCCCACATTTCCAAAAGCTCCGCCTTGTATTTCAGCACAAATTCTTTAACCATCTTTTTAGCCCGGCTGGGAAACGATCCTTCATATATCTCGCCGTTAGCAATATAAAAAGAGGCCGCCTCATCCCCATAAAATGCGTGGATATGTGGAGGATTGTGCTCTTTGTCCTTTAAATACATCATGATGATAATTCCGTAAAATGTGCTTATTGTAGGCATGCGCTTTCCTCCTTGGTTCACACTATTATTTTATGGGTTTTGCGCCATATTATCAAGAGCAAATATGGGTTTTATTCCATAATCTATGTTGGTGAATTACAAAATTAAATATTTTGAATTACTTTTTGCAGAGTAAAGCGACATTTTCTACGTGGGTGCAGTTGTAATAAATGCTGACAAACCCCTATTTTTCAGGGTATGCGACTGCTTATATGCTGATACTTTATTTTACTAATTCAACATAACCTAAATAATTCTCTCCACCATGTCCAATAAGCTCTTTATTTGGGTTTTTAAAACCTAATTCATATAAGGCATTTTCTCTTTCGATATCGTCCTCAAATGATTTTGTGACTATCTTATCGCAATTAAATAAATTAAACGATGATGGAATTATTAATTTTAAAATACTATAGATATATTCTTTTTTCTCATAGTCACTTCTCAAATCTAATCTAAGCAATGAGCAATTAGTAAAATAATCATTTGAGTCACGATGAAATTGCTCAATGGTACCTATAATAGAATTATTACTTTTATCTTGTATTGCCCACCTTACAAAATATCTATTTTTATAAGAATATTCCCAAAAATCGATTACTTCTTTCATACGCTTAATTGTACTGTAATGAAAATCATCTCCATTACAATTATCACTATTGAAAAAAGGAACTGATTTCTCATCAGAATATATTTCTAATAAATCTTTAACATCACTTTCTTCGATTTTTCTTAAAAGAAATCTTTCGTTTCCGAAAACCGGAAATTTTTGATATGGATCATCAACATTTCTTATTACTCTAAGAATATCTACTCCTCTTTTCAAAATGTCTTCTTCTTTAAAAGAAATCTTTTTCGCTTCTAGTAATCTTTCAATAGCTTGGGAAACATCTAAAGAATGATATGAAATAAATGTAGATGCGACATATTTTAAAGGCAAGTATTTATATGCTTGTTTTGAAGAAACATCATATGTATAGCAAAAATATCTATATAAATAACCAACCCAATACATTATATCCTTATTGTATTTTAAAGACCCATATGTACTTTTACCATATTGTAAATTTAAGTCAGCAAATATATCATTAATTGTCTTACTATCATCTAAAAAAGCTTTACTATCTAATTCACTAGCGATCTTTGAATTCATAAATCTTCTAACAAACACCTCAGAACTCATATCTTGAGTAGAAACTGATTTTTCAAACAATTCTGCTTGAATATCACATAGTCTTTTTCCATCCCTGTCAATTTTAATCATGCTAATATCTCCTCAATATACTTACCTTGATTTTTATATTTAATCATGGCAAGTTTTACTTTATTATCTCCATCATTAATATCTGACTGTTTTATATTTTGGTAATATTCTCTTTCTGCATTAGAAAGATAGCACCTCTCAATTATTTCTAGATTTGATGTTGCTTTTTCAGTCAAAAAAACAAATTGTTTACCTAGATTTGTAGCTGCTAAGCAATGTTTGCATTGCTCATCAGTTATTAATCCATCGATAAATTGCTCAATTATACGATACATTCTATTATCTGCTATTGGAGCATAAATATAATCAGCCTTATTAACCTTATCAATTATTTTCTTTATAAGCGGATGTTCTTTATATGCATCAAGTGTTCCTCGATAATATGCAATAGCTAACATCCATTCCTGATTCACATCAAAATTTACTTTTTTTAAATCTTTATCATTAAATTTAATCATATAAATGCATGATGAAGGAAATCTTGAAACGAAGGATGAAGCTTGTTCACTCGTTTCTCCACAATAGAATCCTCTACCAAAATCATTATTTTCTCTGCCACAAAATGGTGAAATAGTACCTTCTATTGTAGTTCTAGCACCATGAAATATTATTTTTTCATTTGAAATTTCTTCCTTATACAACATTTCTTTTATGTTATTAAGTTTTATTCCTTTTTTATATGCTAAATCATATATTTTTTCTATTGTATTATCAGATGGATAGTTTTCACCATTTTCTATTCTAATTATTGTTCTTTTTTGAACACGGATACTGTTAGCAATGTCCTCTTGTGACATATCTAACATCTCACGTATAAGCTTTAAATCCTCGTTTATTCTATAATTCATACTATTCATCTCCTATCAACTATTTTATAACACATGTCACCAACAAGTTCAATAATTATTACTAGTGCTATATGTCACCAACAAGTTTAAAAATTACAAAAAAAGGATTTATCAGAAAAACTCTTAAAATCCTTTATTATGTTTATAAATACATTATCCTTGTCTCAATAAAAACAGAGTTTTAGTGCTGACAAGTGCCTAAAATATGTTTCCTAAGACATCTCGTTTTTTAGTTTCAACCTTTAGTTGAAACCACTTAAGTGCTGACAAACTTTAATTATCAATTGATTCTCTACAGAGTCCAATTCTTCAAAATATAGTAAAAATGCCTTAAAATATGCTATTTTTACCCTATTTTTAGCTATTTTGGACTATTTTCTTGTCAGCAAACAAACTGTTTCAACGTGTGCGGTCATGGGGAAATTGTCAATGGGTTGGATATAGGTCAATGAATAATAGGGAGACAAGAATTTGATATCTCTAGCTAATGTCTCAGGATCACAAGAGACATAAATAATTTTTTTGATCTTTTTATTGATGAGTGTGGATAAGAATTTTTCATCACTACCTTTTCTTGGTGGATCCATGATGACAACATCTAAATCACCCACAAAGGAAGAAATGTATTCGCCCGCATCACCACATATAAATTCAATGTTTTCGATGTTATTTCTTTTTGCGTTTTCAATCGCGTTTTTGTGCGCGTCTGTATTAATTTCTACCGAATAAACTTTCTTAGCGTTTTGACTGGCGATTAAGCCAATGGTGCCGACACCAGAATAAGCATCTAATACAACTTCGTTGTGATGGAAATCAATTAAATCTAAAGCGGTTTTATATAATATTTCCACTTGTTTAGGATTAACTTGATAAAAGCTTGATGCGGAAATATTGAAAGTTAATCCAAGAATAGAATCTTGAATATATCCTTTCCCATATAATATTTTTTCTTTATTTCCCAATATGACATTTGTGTGACGAGAATTAACATTTTCCACGACTGTGGTTATTTCTGGATGCTTTTTTATCAAAGCGTCAACAAAATTTCTTTGCCCAGGGAAATTTAACTCTGTGGTCACTAAGACCACCATGAGGTCTTCATAATGATAAGAAGTGCGAATCAAAACATAACGAAGTATTCCTCTACCACTATCTTCGTTATAAACAGGGATTTTCATTTGTTTTATCAATTCTTTAATATCCCAAAGAATAGAAGCGGCCTTTTCGTTTTCAATATAGCACTTTTTAATTGGGATGATGTCGTGGCTATTTTCTTTGAAAAAGCCATAGACCACATTCCCTTTTTTGTCTTTGCCAAAAGGAACTTGGATTTTATTACGATAATAATATGGGTTATCCATCCCAATACAAGGAAGGACATCAGCATCCTTAAGATGGCCGATTCTTTCTAAAGCATCTTTTACTCTTTTCCTTTTATATATTAATTGTGCGCGATAAGAGAGTTGTTGATATTGGCAACCACCACATATCGTGCAGACCTTACATTTTGGTTCTATACGATCTGGTGATAAATTGTGTAATTTTTTGACCTTACCAAAATAGACACCCGCACGATGATACATTATTTCAATATCCGCAGTTTCACCAGGAAATAAGCCATCACAAAAGATGATATCTTTAACGTATTTAACAACACCTTTACCTTCGCTAGAAATATCAGTGCAAGTACCTTTAATGATTTTTCCCATAATTTTGAACAAATGTTTTTAATCGTAAACAAGCATCTTTGACATTGGTTAAAGAAGTAGCGATATTGATGCGGAAATGCCCTTCTCCTCCTAAGCCAAATTGTGCGCCGGGAGAGACAAACAATCCTGTTTCTTTTCTTAATTCATCGCAGAATTGTCGACTATTTTGACTGATAGAAGAAATATTTACCCATAACATATATGTGGCTTTATTATCGCACACACTTAGTTGGGGTATTTCTTTGTTAATAAAATCTATAAAATACTTTTTATTTTGATAAACATATTCATTCATTTCATCGAGCCATTGCTCTCCATATGTATAAGCCGCAATATTCGCGGAGCAAGCGAAATAATTTGGTTCACCAACATCATCCATATAGACCGCTTTTTGTAAGGCATAATGTATTTCTATATTAGGGCAAACAATACAAGAAGTTTGTAAGCCCGCTAAATTGAAAGCTTTTGTGGGGGAAATTAACGTAATTGCGTTATCACAAACGGAAGATATGGGAACATATTGATAACCTGGCTCCACAATATCGCAATGTATTTCATCTGAAATCAATAAAACATCATATTTTGAGCATAATTCAGCGATTTTTCGTAATTCTTCCTTTTCCCATATACGACCAATCGGGTTATGAGGATTACATAATAAAAAGGCTTTTACATTATCTTGCTTTAATAGATTTTCTAAAGAGACAAAATCAATAAAATATTGTTCACCATTATTGATAAGTGGACACGATATCGCTTGGTGGTTGTTATTTTCTACACAATGAAAAAAGGTGTGATAAATCGGAGTTAATAAGACCACACCGCTATGAGATGGTAAAAGGTGCTTAAATATCGAATCAAGCGCGGCAACAACTCCCGTGGAGAAAATCATTTTATAAGGTGAAAAAATAACGTGATGTCTTTTCTTCCACCAAGCACAATAACAAGAGAAAAATTCTTCTGGTACTTCCGTATATCCATAAGCGGAAATATCCGCTCTATCTTTAATTGCAGTTACTACCTCAGGTAAAACGGCATAATCCATATCCGCTACCCACATCGGTAATTCATTTTCTTTCACATTCCATTTATGAGAAGAAGTGTTTCGACGGTCAACAATGTTATCAAAGTTATATTTGTTCATCTTTAATAATTATATTTGTTTTGTTCTTATCAATAAATTGTTCATCTAAAATCAATTCATCAACACCATTGACTTTAATTGTGCCGGAATAAGGATTTTTAATGGAGAGAACACGGCTATTGATTTCCGCATCGATGTTTTCACAAAATTCAAAACACAAATCACTATCAATCAATTGGCAATTAATCATCTTTAAACCATCGATATAGCATAAAGCTTGATGGGATTTAATCTTGCAGTTGATAAAAGTGATATTTTTCGTATTCCAAGCCAGATATTCTCCATCAATAACGGAATCCACTATAGTGACATTTTCACAATTCCAAAATGAATCTTTACTATTCAATACGGAATTTCTCACAACGATGTTTTTACCACCATCAAAGCAATAATTGCCATCAAGATGTAAATTATCAATTTCAATATTTTCGGCATTCATACCAAAATAGTCCCCTTTTGCGGAACAATTTTCGATTTTGATATTTTTACAACCCCATAGAGATTCAGAAGCATTGGGCATTTGACAATCAGATAAAAAGATATCTTCGCTACGTCTAAATATTTTCGGCGCATCAATTTGACAATGCATCATTTTGATATCTTTAGTGTACCATATGCCACTTCTGGCCATTTCTTTGAAAGTGGTATTTATTACTTCAATATGGGAGGCATACCAAAGTGGATATTTCCAAGAGAAAGTTGAATCATGTATTTTGATATTTTTACTTTCTTTTAGTGGTGATTCCCCTTCTAAGAAAGTACATCGATCAATCTCTGCGTCATTTAACGCAAATAACGATCTTTCTCCTTCAAAACTTTGATTGTTAATTTTTTTCATATTACTAATTCCTATTTATCAGATAGATTATAAAGCAAAAACGAGAAAAACTGTATTGTTATGGAACATTTTATAATAAAACTATTATAATAACTGCGAGGAAACGAAAATATGAAACCACAAAAATTATTAGTTATTATCGCAACATTAATATTAACTGGATGTCAAAATAATCAACCAAAAGAAAGCGAATCTTCTTTTTCTGAAAGTGCATCATCTTCTATTTCTGAAAGCACATCATCTATAACATCAGAAACTTCTTCAAGTCAGCCCACCCAAACAACAACATATAAAGGACAATTTTATTCCGTGAATGATTCCGGTGCGATTACTGGTGATTCATCCTCTACTTCCTTCACCACCACTGTGCAATCATATTTTATGTATCAAGGCTCTTCTTTAATTACCAATGCTTCCGCACCCGGTGGATTTGCCCAAATAAATTACATAGGTAACGCTGGTCAAGAAGGAAGATTCTCCACGATGATATTGGGATCGCAAAGCCAAGAAGGCCGCTTACAATTACAATTCAATTGTCAAATTTATAAAATCAAAGTGGAAGCGCAAGGATATTGCAAATATATTCCCTATTCTGATTCTTGGAGTGTAGATGATAATTGTTCTTTATCAGTGCAAGGACAAGATGAAATAATCAATTTGCCCACTACCGAAGGACAAAATAGTGAAGTAGTAACTAAAGAATATGTATTTAATGATTATGTTAATACCTTAGATTTCTCTACCGGAGATGGAAGAGTATTCCTAAATTCATTAGAAATAACATTTGTGATTGATTAAAGAAAAATTGGATAGCAGTGACGCTTCCAATTTTTTTCTTATTTCATTAAATCTTGAATGAATGGCACTTCAATATTCGCGTCTAATCTTGGGAATAATGGTTCACCTTTATTGACCGTCTGTCCCCCGATAGCGCCGAAATGATAAATATTTTCATAATTTAATAAATCGCCATCAATACCTAATTGGGCAAAAGCTTTATCACTCGCTTTTACTAAGACTGGTTTTAACAACATTGAAGCGGTATAAATCGCATTCGCTAAATGATTCATCACACTGGCTAATTCATTTTGTTTATCGGGATCTTTGGCTAATGCCCAAGGCATAGTTTCATCAATGTATTTATTCGCGCGATAAACGATATCCATCGCAGAGGTAATAGCCTCGGTTATTTTTAAATCATCTAAAAGATATTCATAATTCTTAATTGAGGCATTGACCGTCGCTTCTAAATCTTTATCAAATGCGGTTATTTGTCCTTGATAAGTGGGGATGACACATTGGAAATATTTATTAATCATGGAAACAGTTCTATTGAGCAAATTACCAAAGGAATTAGCTAAATCCGCGTTAATTCTTTCCACGAATTGTTCTGGGGAAAAGCTACCATCTTGGCCAAAGGTGATTTCTCTCGCTAAATAATATCTCACCGCGTCAACACCATAACGTTCCACCAGGGGATAGGGATCAATGACATTACCTTTTGATTTCGACATTTTGCTATCTTTCATCATTAATAGACCGTGCACTAATTCACGGTCAGGTTTTCTTAAACCTAATGATTCGAGAAACATCGGCCAATATATCGCATGGAAACGCGTAATATCCGCGCCTAAGATATGAATAATTTCACATTCTTCATCTGACCAATATTTGTTAAATAATTCCGGGTTATCACTACCATAACCTAACGCAGAAATATAATTAGTTAAAGCATCTAACCAAACATAAATAACGTGTTTAGGATTTTCTCTAATTGGGATACCCCATGAAAAAGAGGTACGAGAAATACACAAATCATCTAATCCTGGTTTGATGAATGTATTGATCATTTCATTTTTACGAGATTCTGGAGTTAAAAATTTCGAATTATCTTCGTAAAACTTTAATAAATCATCAACATATTTACTGGTTTTAAAGAAATAAGCTTCTTCTTCGGCGACTTGAACGGGCCTTCCACAGTCAGGGCAAATATGTTCCGCACCTACTTGGGTATCAGTCCAGAATGATTCACAAGGAGTGCAATACCAACCTTTGTATTTACCTAAATAAATATCACCCTTGTTATACATCTTGGTGAAAACATCTTGCACCACTTTGACGTGTCTTTCTTGAGTGGTTCTAATAAAGTCATCATTAGAAATTTCTAATAATTTCCACAAAGAATGGAAACCTTCGACGATTTCATCCACAAATTGTTGTGGGGTTTTTCCGGCCGCCGCAGCGTTCTTTTCAATTTTCATCCCGTGCTCATCCGCACCAGTAAGAAAATAACATTCAAATCCTCTTAAACGTTTATAACAGGCAAAAATATCCGTTAATGTCGTGCAATAAGCATGTCCAATATGTAGTTTCGCACTTGGATAATAAATTGGGGTGGTGATATAAAATCTTTTCTTTTCCATGGCAAATGAGCCTCCTTGATGTGAATATTATATAAATTAATGAGAATCTAATCGAGACAGAAATGGATGGCGTCATCCGCCCAGCCTTCGGCATTGGTGCCAATACCTAATCCAACACCATGTCTAACACCTGAATATTTATGGAAGATATATTCAATATTATTTTTTTCTAATTCCGCGACCATCAAATCACTATTGATGGGATTAACAGAGATGTCTTTATCACCACACCAAATAAAGGTTTTTGGGTAGTTGGAAGTGATGTGGTTATTGACACTTCTATCTATAATTTCTTCTTTGGTGGCATTTAGACCAATATGGAATTTTTTCGTATCTAAATGGGTATGTTTACCAAAAGTAATAACGGGGTAAACAAGCACTAAAGCGTGGGGCTTTGGTAAATGATATCTTTCGTATTCATAACCCATGGTGCCACACAAATGACCACCGGCAGAGAAACCCCAAAGAGATAATTTAGATACATCAATATGCCATTGATCTTGGTTTTCCACTAACATCCTAATGGCGTGAGCTAAATCATCTTGTGGCCCGGGGTAATGGGCTCTTTTTCTAAAGGCATAGCGCAAAACAAAAGCGTTAACACCTTTGCTATTTAAGTATTCCGCAATTGGTTTTCCTTCTTTTGAATCACATACCATCTTATATCCACCACCGGGGCAAATAATTGCGCAGGGATGAATAGAGTTATCATCGATGAGATATGGGGTCAAAACGAAAACATTGTCAACGTTACATTCTTGAATATATTTTGCCCAAGCTCTGCACATATTACGTAATAGAAAAAATCTCGTTTGAAACGAGACTTTTTATCTTATTTCTTGTCTTCTAAACCGTATTTACGATTGAATTTCGCTACGCGGCCATCAGATTGTACATATCTTTGTTTGCCAGTATAGAAAGTGTGACAATTAGAGCATGTATCAACTTTAATTTCTTTTAATGTTGAACCGGTTTCGAAGGTATTTCCACAAGAGATGCATGTGACAACACAACGATTATATTGTGGATGGATTCCTTTTTTCATAAATGTTTCTCCTTCCGCCTTGGAATTTACTTTATCCAAAGAAAGTTTTGCGAGATTGATATTACCATAATACAATTATGAATAGCAATTAAAATTTCTTGGAATATGAAAAAAGCCTTCATAAAAAATATCATCGCAATGATCATCGCCGCGTTCATCGCGATTTCCACCACTATCATTACTTTGACATATGTTTTTAAGAAAACGGGCACTGATCCAGAATCAGCAACGGCGATTGGTGTGAATTTCTTTCGTTATTACACTTCTGATTCCAATATTTTAGTGGCTATTATTTCCACGATTATTTTTGTTTATTGCTTACAAAACATTATCAAAAAGAAAGATGAAATGCCTTTGTGGCTGATTGTTTTATTTTTAGTGGGTGTGACCGGAACGACAGTCACCTTTTTGACCACTACTTTCTTTTTGTCACCCATCAGTGCAGCGATGGGAAATGGTTATTTCACTCTCTTTGCGGGATATCTATTCTTCTTACATTTTTTAAATCCCGTCTTAGCGTTAGTTCTCATTCTTGTTTTATTAAATTATCATCGCTTAAATTGGAAACACGCATTGATGTGCGCTATCACCGTTGTTATTTATTCTTTCATCTATACACCATGTGTTTTAACTAATACTTGGCCTGATTTTTATGGCTTTACTTTTGGTGGTAAATTATGGCTTGCTCCTCTTTCATTATTAGCGATGTATGGCGTGGGAATTGGTCTTGGTTTTATTTTGGTTTTACTGCATAATTTAACGATAAAAAGGTCACTTGCAACCGAAAGTTGCGCAAATTCTAACTAGAGTTGGTGGCGCAACCAAAAAGAAAATTGCTACATTGATGTTGTAAAGAGGATGGACACAACGTTATGAACATGGAAATTGCTAATCGTTTAGTTAAATTAAGAAAACAAGCGGGATTATCACAAGAAGAACTCGCGGAAAAATTAGGTATCTCTCGTCAAGCTATCAGTAAATGGGAGTGTGGAGAAGCTTCTCCTGATACTGATAATTTAATAGCGTTAGCCCAATTATATGGTGTTTCTTTAGATGAATTGTTATTGGGCAAAGAGAAAGATGATGAAAACCCAAAACAAGATAATAACAATAAGACAGGAAAGTCTATTGATTTAGGTAATGGCGCAATTCACGTGGAAACCGAAAAAGGTGAAAAGGTTCACATCTCTGGAAATCAAATTCATGTCGTTGATGAAGATGGACAAGAAATAAATATCAATGGTTCTGGTATTCATATCAACCCTTCAAATGACAATCGCACCGATGAACAAAAAAGAAAAGACAGAATTATATATGGCGCATTAAGTGGTATTCTTTATGCTTTAGCGCTTACCGCTTATCTCTTATTGGGCTTCTTATTGAACATGTGGTCCACGATGTGGATATTGTTCTTTGTGCCCGATATCATTCTCTCATTATATAAAGCCATCAGAAACAAAAGACCAAAAGAATTCAATATTACATTTGTATCATTATTTGTTTTCTTTTTGATCTGTTTAGTTTTATTCCCTGAACAAAAACTCTGGCATCCAATGTGGGCGGTATTTCTCGCTATTCCCCTATATTATGTGGTTGTGGGTGGCATTGAATCATTAGTGGAAATAAACAAAAACAAAAAGAATAATATCGTAATTGAAGAAAAGGTAGATGAGTAATCATCTTCTTTTTTTCTAATTGTTTTTTTGCTCGTTAGTGTATACTAAAAACATGCAAGTGTTAGAATCTGCCGAAGATTATTTAGAACGAATTCTCATCCTTTCGGAGAAATTAGAAAAAGTGAGAGAAATAGATATCGTTAACGATATGGGTTTTTCTAAACCCTCCGTTTCTATTGCTATGAAAAAATTAAAAGATAATGGTTATATCGTTATCGAAAATGGGGCATTAACATTAACCCCACAAGGCTACGCGATCGCGGAAAAAATATATGAAAGACATAAGATATTAACCAAGGGTTTTGTCTTATTGGGTGTAGATGAAGAAACCGCGGCGAAAGATGCTTGCAAAATTGAACACGATTTATCCGATGAAACATTCGCAAAGATAAAAGAACAGGTAGAAAAACATGGCTAAAATTCGCATTAATATGCTTTCACAAGCCACCTCAGTGGATGGACAAGGTGTGGGTTCCGCTTATTTAGAAATGGTCGCTCTTGTCAAGGAATGTGATGATATCTTTACGGTTGCCACGAATTCCAAAAGTAGTAAATTTGATATTTATCACATGCACACAGTGAACCCATCATATCGTATGCGTTTTAACAAAAAACATGTCAATGTCGCTTATGTTCACTTCATACCTTCCACATTAGATGGGTCTTTAAAGATGCCCAAATTATTCTTTAAAGTTTTTAAAAAATATGTCATCAAGACTTATCGTAAAGCGGATGAAATTGTCGTTGTGAATCCTTCTTTTATTCCCCCACTTATGGAATTAGGAATTAAAAGAGAAAACATCACCTATATTCCTAATTTTGTTGATCATGAAACATTCCATAAAATTAGTGAAGAAGAAAGAAATGCTTTAAGAGATAAATATAATATTCCTCACGACAAATTTGTGGTCATGGGGTGTGGACAAGTACAAACTAGAAAAGGTGTCCTAGACTATGTGGAAGTCGCCAAAAGAAATCCCGATAAAGTCTTTGTCTGGGCGGGTGGTTTTTCTTTCGGAAAAATGACTGACGGGTATAAAGAATTAAAAGCTATCATGGATAACCCACCCGAAAATGTGAAATTTATTGGTATTATTCCGCGAACCGAAATGAATGGTATCTTCAATTTATGCGACATGTTATTCATGCCATCACTAAGTGAATTATTCCCGATGTCCATCTTAGAAGCGGTTAATAGCCAAAAGCCGGTTTTATTAAGAGACTTGAAATTATATGAAGAAATATTATTCAAAGATAAAAATTGTTATGCGGTAGGAAGTAATGTTGAGGAATTCGATGAACAAGTGAAAAAATTAGCCTCCGATAAAAAGTATTACGAAAGCTACGCAAAAGGAAGCCAGGTCATATCTGATTTTTATAGCAAAGAACATGTCAAAAATATTTGGCGAGAATATTATCCAAGAATATTAGAAAAGTGGCGGGATAAGAAAAAGATTAAACCCGCAAAAGAATAAGAATGAGCCAAGCCAATGGCTCTTTTCTTTTCTTATCAATTGACAAATAGGAAAAATTATCACGAATAAATGCATTATTTTATCTTTTTAATGTGTTTATGATATAATCATCACATTAACAGGAGGCAACTTATGATTAGTAAAAAGTTAGCTTTATTAGTCATTAACGAAGCACTCGCCACCGGTGCGGATTATGCAGAAATCTTTTATGAAGATTCCACTGCTTATTCATTAATGATTGAAAATGGAAAAGTAAGAACTAGTTCTTCTAATTCCATGTGTGGTGTTGGCTTACGTTTATTGAAACAAAATCAATGTGTTTATGGTTACACAAATGACTTAAGTAAGAAAGGATTACTTGCTTTAGCATCATCATTAAATAAATCATTCCACGATAAAAGATTATTGACCGTGGAAAAATTCACGATGATTAAAAGTAAAAATAGAAATCCCGTTACTAATAGTTATGACAATATTTCTCGCGAAGAAAAAATAGCCTTAGTAAGAGAAGGTATTGATGAAATTGAAAGCATGAAAGACCCACGTATCGTCAGATACATCGGTAGTTTCGCTAATAATCATCGCTTTGTCGCCGTCTTTAATTCCAAAGGCAAATGGTTCCAACGTGACAGTGAATTTGCCCGTTTAGTCTATAGTGTTGTCGCCGCGGATGCGACTGGTTTTGAAACCGGTTTTGAAGGTCCTGGTGCGCAACAAGATATCAGCTATTTCAAAACGGAAAAAGTTAATCCAAGAAAAGCTGCGAGAAAAGCTGCGGAACAAGCTTTGAAAAATTTAGGCGCGAAAGAATGCCCAAGTGGCAAAATGCCAGTCGTTATTGGTAATGGCTGGGGTGGTGTCTTATTCCACGAATCATGTGGCCACCCATTAGAAGCTAGCGCTATTGCTAAAGGTTTATCATGCTTCAATGGTAAATATGGTGAGATGATCGCTTCACCCCTTGTCAGTGCGGTCGATGATAGCACCATTCCACAAGCGTGGGGTTCCATCGATATCGATGATGAAGGTAATTTAGGTAGCAAACGTCAATTAATCAAAGATGGTAAATTGACCGATTATATGATTGATGACTTCAATGGTCGTCGTATGAATCGTGAAGGTAATGGAGCGTGTCGTAGACAAAATTATCGTTATTGCCCAACTTCCAGAATGAGCAATACCTATATTGAAAACGGTAAATCCACACCCGAAGAAATTATCAAAGCCACTAAATTAGGTTTATACGCGGTGGGCTTTGCGGGTGGATCTGTTGATCCCACCACCGGCGAATTCAATTTCGGATGTAGCGAAGCTTATATCATTAGAGATGGTAAAGTTTGTGAACCAGTCAAAGGTGCTACTTTAATTGGCAAAGGCTCCGAAATTTTAAAAAATATCGACATGGTTGGTAATGATTTAGATTTAGGTCAAGGTATGTGTGGAGCCGCTTCTGGTTCAATTCGCACCAATGTTGGTCAGCCAACATTACGCATTAGTGAAGTCACCGTCGGTGGCCGCGGAGGAGAATTAAAGTAATATGAAATACGATAAATTTTTCACCCTTGCTAAAGAAGCGGGTATTGAAGAAGCCGAATTATATATTGGATGTTCAAAGAGCTTATCCATTAGTTTATTCCATGGTGAAGTCGATAATTATAGCGATGATACTGGTTACACCATTTTGGCTAGGGGTTTAGTCAATGGCAAATGTGGTACCGCCACATGCGATGTCTGGAATAATGAAAAAGCCAAATATCTTGTTGATGCTATCGCCGCGAATGCGAAAGTCATTGAAAACGATGATCCTATTTTCATTTTTGAAGGTTCACCAAAATACAAAAAAGTTCATTCCTATAATAAAGAATTAGGACAAATTAGTATCGATAAAAAATTAGAATTATTACACCAATTAGAACAAAAAATTCAAGTTGGTGATCCACGTATTATTGAAGTGGGCGGTGTTGAATATAGCGAATCAGAAGAAAGTGTCACCTTAATTAACACCAAGGGATTAAAATTAACACAAAAATCCAATTATTTTGTTTATGTTGGTTCCGCGGTCGCTAAAGAAGGCGAACAAGTTAAATCTGGTTATGAATTATTCTTAGGTAATAATTTTGCGGAATTCAACGTTGATGAATTAGCCAAAAAAGTCTGCAAAACCACTGTCGATCAATTAGGTGGAGAACCATGCAAATCTGGTAAATATAAAGCAGTATTATCTCCCGAAGTTGTGAAATCATTAATGTCTTTCTATGTCAATTCCGCAGATGCTGAAGAAATTCAAAAACATTCTTCCTTATTTATCGGTAAATTAGGACAAAAAGTGGCATCAAGTAAAGTCACCGTCGAAGATAGACCATTATCAAAAAATGTCTTTGCTAAATCATTTGATGATGAAGGCGTTGCCACTTATAACAAACCCATTATCAAAAATGGTGTTTTACAAACCTATTTATATAATTTAACCACCGCTGCCAAAGATGGTGTCCAATCCACTGGTAATGCTTCTCGTGGCGGTTCATTAATTGGTATCGCCCCAAACTTCTTATATATGAAACCCGGTAAGAAGAGCCAAGAAGAATTATTCAAAGAAGTGGGTGAAGGCGTTTATATCACTGATGTTCAAGGATTACATGCTGGTATGAATCCTCAATCTGGTAATTTCTCCTTACAATCAACTGGCTATCTCATTAAGGATGGTAAACGTGATAGAGGATTAGACATTATCACTGTTTCTGGTAATTTAGTGGATGTCTTCATGGATATTAAAGAAGTGGGAAATGATGAAACTGTCTTCCCAAGTGGCGTCAGCTGTCCATCAGTGTTAATTAAGAAAATTAATGTCGGTGGTAAATAAATAGATAATTAAAAAGCAACATTGGTTGAACCATTGTTGTTTTTTATTACAACAAATATAATAATTAAGAAAATAGCGAGGGCTCGATAATGAGAAAAGAAACCAAACAATTATTCCATCAATATGGTATCGACGTTAATAAAGCATTAAAAACATTGAAAAACACCCCCATTTCCATTCAATGTTGGCAATTAGATGATGTGCAAGGATTTGAAAACGCTGATTCTTTATCAGGTGGTATTCAATCAACAGGGGATTATCCCGGAAAAGCCCGTAATTTTAAAGAATGGCAATCTGATATGGATGTGGCTTTAAAATTAATCCCAGGTACCAAAAGAATTAATGTCCACGCCTGCTATCAAACTAATAATGTTACTGATCGCGGTGAAGCGGGACCAGAACAATATAAAGATTGGGTAAAATACGCTAAAGAAAGAAACTTAGGATTAGATTTTAATCCCACGATTTTCTCCAGTCCTCGTATGAATGATGGATTATCATTATCTTCTCCTGATAAAGCTACTAGAGATTATTGGATTAAACATTGCATTAATTCCATTAAAGTCAGTGAATATTTTGCTACCGAATTAGGTTCTTCCAGTTTATGTAATATTTGGATTCCTGATGGCTTAAAAGAACAACCCGCGGATAGAATGGGGCCAAGAGAAAGATTGAAAGATTCTTTAGACCAAATATTAGCCTATCCATATGATAAAAAGAAAGTCGATGTATCCGTTGAATCAAAAGTCTTCGGTATCGGTATTGAATCGTATACTGTGGGAAGCAACGAATTCTATATTCAATATGCCCAAAAGAACAATATTATCTACTTATTAGATATGGGTCATTTCCACCCCACAGAAGTCGTCGCTGATAAGATTTCTTCTTGGTTGTTGTTTAATAAGAAAGTCGCTTTCCATGTCTCTCGCCCAGTGCGTTGGGATAGCGATCACGTTATTAAATTAAATGATGATTTACAAGAAGTCGCAGATGAATTAGTGAAACTTGATGCCTTAAAAAGAGCGAGAATTGGCTTAGATTTCTTTGATGGTTCCATTAACAGAATCGCCGCGATTGTCATTGGCACAAGAAATATGCAAAAAGCCCTTTTAAAAGCGTTATTAACACCTTGGAATCTTCTTAAAGAAGCCCAAGATAATCAAGACCATACACGCGTATTAGAATTACAAGAAGAAATAAAAACACTTCCTTGGCAAGAAGTTTGGAATGAATTTTTAAAACAAGAAAATGTTCCTAGCGAACAAGATTGGTTACCAATCGTTAAACAGTACGAACAACAAATACAATTAAAAAGAAAATAATTATTTATTAAATAATTCGTTAAATTCTTTTGGCATCGGTGCTTTAAAAGATAATTTTTTGCCTGTCACCGGGTGTTTTAATTCTAAACAATAAGCGTGAAGTCCTAATCTTTTAATCGGATTAGATGGCTGACCATATTTATCATCACCAATAATGTAATGGCCTAAATCCCCCATATGGACACGGATTTGATTCTTTCTTCCGGAATCAATATCAACATCTAATAAAGAATATTTATCGTTACTTTTAATGACTTTGTAATGGGTAATTGCGAGTTGACCATCACCCGCTTTTTTGGAAGAATACATCATATTTTGAGCGTTCTTTTTTAAATATGATTTAATCGTGCCACTTGGTTTTTCCATGACCCCTTCCACGACCGCATAATATCCCCGCTTAGTGACTAATTGATTCCAATTATCTTTATCAGTTAATAAATGGGCAATTTTCTCTTTTTTAGCAAACATTAAAACACCAGAAGTATCTTCATCAATACGATGAACGATATACGCTCTATTATGCTTATCTTTTTGTTGTAAATAATCATTCACCATCCGGAAAGCGGTGCTTCCTTTTTCATTATCGCTAGGAACCGATAATAATTTGGATGGTTTATTGATAACAATTAATTCATCATTTTCAAAAATAATAGGTAAATTATGTCTAATTTTTTTCTTAATGGGATTTTTGGTAATGATCACTACATCTTTCGGTGTTAATTGAAAATTAAATTGGGTGACAGGTGCACCATTGACACTAACGCGATGGGAAGATAATAAAGACTTTACTGAATTACGGGATTGCGAAGAGAAAGTTTTTAATAAGAAAGTTAAAAGCTCACAAGGTTCATTAACTGGATATTCCTTGATGTCTTTATAATCTTTGGTTTTCGTAATGGTTTTATCCTGGTTTTTATTCATATTAACTTAATTTTCTTAAAATCATTTCTCCCACCGCTTTAGCGACATTGAGATGGGTGACATTTTCAAATACTTCAAAGAAGGCATTGGAATTAATTTCACATAAAATGGGTTCATCATTTTGATCAATTAATAAGTCAATTCCAGCATATTCAATATTTAATTTATCAGCGATATCTTGCGCAAAAGCGAGATATTTTTCACCATTAAATAATTGTTCACTACCTGCGGTGTCACCAAAATTACTACGGAAATCAGTTTTATTTTCACGGATAAACGCACCGAAAACTTTGCCATCAATAATTAGCACTCTGATTGATTTACCAAAACTCGAGGGAATATATTCTTGAAAGACAATCGGATTAGTGGCGATTTCTGCATATATTTGTTTTAATTCTTCATGATTATGCGCTAAATAAACGCCTTCTCCTAAAGAGCCATAAACTTTTTTCACCACCATCGGGAAACCAAGTTGTTTTTCAACCTCGGTAAGAAAAGAAAAATTAGATTCTTTTATATCATAATAAACAAGAGGGCCAGATATAGTTTTGGGCATTTTTATACCCATATTCGCACAGCCAATAAAGGTGAGCATTTTATCATCACAAAATTTAATAAAATCTGCTTTATTGAATAAACGATATTCCGCTTTTTCTAATAAACGGGCTAAATAGATATCTTTATCAAGATATAAAACAAAGTCTGCTTTAGGCAGTTTGATTTGTACATTATTATCTTTGATGATGGCTAATGTTCCATCATTAACAAAAACATCTAAGGAGATTCCTAATTTAACAAATTCTTCTTTGAATCTATCTATTTTATAGGCATTATGTCCTATTTCTTGATTATGGATTATAAGGCCATACATATTATTCAAATTTGAGACCAACAACATCATCAACGGGTAAGGAGAAAGCAATACCTTGTCCGTTACTTCCTAACCCAGCGGCTTTATAAACCGCTTGTAAGACTTGGTCTTTGATATTTTTGTTCACCAAGATCATAATCATTTCTTTATCAGGAGTAATGATGATGTTATATTTTCTTTCAATTTCTGGAGTGCCGGTTCCACGAGCGTGGACAATGGTGCCGCCTCTGGCGCCTTCTTCACGTGCGGCATTCATCACCACATCGGCGTAACCTGTATTAACTAAAACGATAATAACTTCAAATTGATTTTCCATAACAAAACGCTCCTTATAAAGAATCAGTGAGGAATTGATATAATTTCACACCAATGAGACTAGTCATCGGAATAATGAATCCAATTCCTTTGTTATATTTATTAGCTTTGAAAAAAGCTTGTAAATCAGGCTTCACTTCTTGGGCTCTTTCTTCGGTAATAATGGCAAAAATAATATCTTTGCTGGTATCTTCAATACCTAAAATATCACGAATTTCTTTACTCGCGGTGCCATTACCTCTTTCAATAAATTGGGCACTGCTACCCGCACTTTGAAATAATTTAGCGACAGGATCCGCTAAACCTTTATTGACAATGGTGACAAATAATTTCAATTTGGCTGTTTCATTATTTTCACTAGCGGTTTTATTTGTCTTTGCAACTTGTTTTTTCTTCTTAAATAATCCCATAGACCCTCCTAGTTAAAATAAATGATTTGTGCATCTTCTTTGCTATAAGTATGTGTACGCATTTTGTAACGAGCAATAACACTCTTGTAGTTATTAACCACACCAAGAATTTGAATAGCAATAACAGGGGTTAATGCAATTAAAGCAATAACACCAAAAGATTGTTCATAATAATTGGGATCGGTGCCGTTTTTGGTACTTAAAGCCACGGTAATACCCACAATCATCGGCAAGACAAAGGAGGAGGACATTGGACCAGAAGCAGTGCCACCAGAGTCAAAAGCCATAGCTGTAAAAATATCGGGGCAGATAAACATTAACACTAATGAAATAGCATAACCAGGCACCATGTAATACATGATGGAGAAATTAAAGATGGTACGAATCACCGCTAGAGCGATAGCGGCGCCAACGCCCAAAGATAAAGTTAATAAAACAGTTAATTTCTTTGTGCGGCCATCGGAAATATCTTCCATTTGGGTGGTTAATACGTGCACCGCTGGTTCACATAAAATGGTTACTAAACCAATAATGAAAGCAATGAGGATAATCAACCATGTGGATTGAGCGCCTAGTTGTTGACCAACATAGAAACCAATCGGTGTCATTGCCGCACTAGTGCCAGTTAAGAAAATAGTTAAGCCAACATAAGTAAAAGCAAATCCAACAAGGAGCTTTAATAATTTGGCTTTGGGTAATTTGATATAAATAAAATTATAAATAAGGAAAATAGCCATTGTAGGTAATAAGGCAATTAAAACATCCACTATTGTGCCAGTACTACCGTTATGAGGAATCAAAACATTAATGAACATCATCCAAGGGTTAGTGGAACCTAGTTGTGTATATGTGCTTGTGGGATCAAATTCACCAGAAACAGGAGCGAATAATAGAAGAATAGCAACAGTTAAAATAGGACCGATTGAGGCCATACCCACTAAACCAAAGCTATCATTTCTCGCGTTTTTGCCACCTCTAACCATCGCAATTCCAGCACCTAAAGATAGAATAAAAGGCACGGTCGCTGAACCAGTAGTCACACCACCACTATCAAAGATGAATGGTAAGAAAATACGTTTATTAGGATCCATGACCACTAAAATCAATAAAGCAAATGTTAAGAAATAGAATAACAAATACCAAACTTTTAATGGTTTATGGACAATAATTCTCACTACACCGATAACCACGAATAAACCGACACCAACGGCAATACCACCAATCAAAAGGAAGGGATTAATATTCACTTGTTTGGAAACGATGAGAATGCTTGGTTCCGCCACGGTTATCAACGCTCCTAAAGTAAAGGAGAAAAGAATAACGATGAATAAGTTCTTTTGCTTTGATAAAGATGCGCCCATATATTCACCAACTTTGGATAAGCTGGAACTCGCACCGATTTGGAAAATAGATAATCCAACGATGAGAATCACCATGCCCACTAACAAAAGAGTATAGTCTCCACGACCAGCATCTAATGGTGATAATTTACTAAAAGAAAGTATCAAAATAATCGCTATCATTGGAACGATTGATAATGAACTACTAATAAGAGCGTTTAACCATCTATTTTTCATACGTTTACTATTGTAAAGATTTTAAAAAGAAAATTAAACGTTAAATAAAATAAAAGGTGGATTTTTTCTTCATCCACCTAATTTTGCTATTTGTTTTCTTCTTTGATGGTCATTTCTTTACCGAACCAACCAACACAGACAACGCCTGGCCCACATGAAGTACCAATGATCGGGCCAATGGGGAATTCTTCAATTGGTAAGCCAGTTTCCGCGGCTAATCTTTCTTTTAATTTAGCAGCGGAGCCTTCCGCTTTACCTTGTCCGAGGAATAAAACATCTGTTTCTTCGGTAATCCATTCTTTCACACCAGAAACGATTTCATCTAAAGCCGCTTTAGTGCCACGAGCATTCTTCACGGCTAAGTTATTACCTTCAGCATCAGAAACCAAGATTGGTTTAACACCAAATAAGTTACCAAAGAAAGCTTTGCTTCCTTTAATACGGCCAGCATTTTTCAAATAAGTTAAATCATCAACGGTGGCCCAGAATGCCGCTTTAAGACGATTATCTTCTAACCATTTAGCCACTTCTTCAAGGCTCTTTCCTTCTTGTTGCATCAAGGCAGCTTTAATCGCTAAGATACCTTCTGGAGCGGTGGAACGTTTTGAATCAACACCAATTAATTTGGCCTTGGGGAATTCTTCTAATAATTGTTCTTTGGCTAATTCAAACATATTGATTGAACCAGATAATTTGCTCGAACAAGAAAGATAAAGGATGTCGATACCTTTTTCTAAAAATGGGCGAACTCTATCCACAAATTCGGTAATAGGAACTTGAGTAGTTTTAATTTTACGGCCAGCGTACATCCAACCATAAAATTCTTCATAAGTGTATTCTTGCCAGTCTAAATCCGCTGGTTTTTCTTGTCCATCTACGACAATATTCATACGGAAAAATTCAATGCCGTATTTTTCACGCAAAGATGGGGTTAAATCACTACATGAATCAGTAAAAATTTGGAATTTTGACATATTCAGTAACCTCTTTCCGTGTTTAATATTTACAAACCATTAATGAAATTTCCATAACAAAAAGTAATAAAGTGACACATGTATCTTTTTGTTAATTAATATTATTTAATTTGATTAAAGAAAATAAAAAAGTGGAGATTACATCAAGATATCACCACTTCATGCTCCATCAATATGTCGATCGCAAATCGGCTCTTCTTTTTTCTTTCTTTCATCCGCTTCACGTTCATTAAACATATCAATGTCTTCGCCTGTCATAAATCTTTTCTTCCGGCGTCTTCTTCTTTTTAGTAGTTCTAATTCATCATCCATTAGAGACGCTCCTCACAAAATTGACGGAATTCATCCATCTCTTCTTCTTTATCAAATTTCACCATGAAATAACGATCTCCCATCGCACCACTTAATACTTTAGGATATCTTCCGTTTGCGCATAATCTATGACGATATTTGTTAATAACCTCATCATCCGAATAACGATATTGATGTTCATCTCTGCGTGATGCACAAGCAGCATAATAATGGGGATAAATATCTTTTTGACGATTTTCATCAAACGCCATGACGTCAGCGTAAATTTGATAGCAATTAATGGAATTAGCAAAATTGATTAAATCAGGTGTATATCCACCCGCAGGTCTCATATTCGTTTCTAAAGGAACTAAATCCCCCACTTTACCAACACCGGGAATATCTTGTGTCAAACGGAAAAATTCCATATGGAAAAATCTTTTTTGGACATTAAAAGCTTTCACTACCTTTTGCCCTAGTTTCAATAAATCTTTAGGCACTTTGGGCATCGTATAATAAAAGATATCTTTATGCTCTTTAACCACATCCGCAACCGAAGGTGGGAAACAGTTTGTCGTGGCAAAAACAACATTGCTATGAGAATCAGCAACGCCATCAAATGAAACAATATTGCCAGTAATATATTGTTCACAAATATATGTGATTTGCGGGTTTTTTACGGCGAAAAAATTTTTTAAATCATCTTCATTTTGAATTTTAAAATCGCCTTCCGCACCAACACCATAATCGGGTTTAATGAAAATTGGATAGCCAACCCTTTTCGCGAAAGCCATAGCATTTTCATAAGTATCAATAAGAATAAAATCTGCGGTTTTCGCACCCGCTTTGGCATATCCTTGTTTCATCAACGATTTATGTTGATACATTTGAATCGCGTTATAGCCAACACCTGTATCGATATGGAAAATATCTCTTAATTTAGCATCTCTTTCTAGCCAATATTCGTTATTACTTTCTAAATAATCAATATGGCCATATTTATTTTCAAAATATCTTACCGCATTAATTTCTTCATCGAAATTTTCCATGTTATAGCAACGGTAATATTCATCCAAACTATCTTTTAATGCCTGACTTAATTCTTCATATGAAGCATCGCCTATTCCTAAAACACGAAAACCATTTCTCTTTAACGCTTCCGCAAAGCGAAAATAAGTATCAGGGAAATGCGGGGAAATAAGAATAAAGTTTTTCATGATTAACGATGCTTTTTATTAAATATATTGATGTCTTTGTAAACATCTTTTAATTGTGGATACATCTTTAAATAAACTTTTTTATAAAGGTATTTATATTGTTGTGAAGCCACAGGATTGGGTTCAAATGTGGTTGTGGTGTGCGACATCGCCGCGATCGCGTCATCCACATCATCATATATACCCGCGGCCACGAAAGTCGCAATTGCCGCGCCTAAAGAAGTGGTTTCATAAGTTTGTACTCGTGAAACTGGTAAATTAAATATATCCGCGGTGATTTGACAAATTTGATCGTTTTGACTACCACCGCCAGAAATCATTAATCTCTTTACTTTGTGTTTTTGTGATTTTTCAATACCTTCTAAGCCTTCTTTTAAAGCATAGGCTATACCTTCAATTATCGCGCGGTACAAATGAGAACGAGTGTGAATATCAGAGAAACCAATAATTGCACCTTTTGCTAAAGGACGAGATAATCCGGGACCCCAATAGGGTTGTAAAACTAAACCATCACTTCCCGGGGGAACATCAGATAAATGGGAATTGAGAATTTCTTCCTTTGTGGTGTTTTGTAATTTGGCTTCGTCCACTAATTCGTTAGCGAAATTTTTGGTGAACCAAGTGAGCATCCAATAACCACGATAAATTTGCACATCCATGTTGTACCAGTTAGGCACCGCCGCTGGGTAAGCAGGTAAGAATTTTTCGGGTTCATGATATTTTTGATTAGACACTTCAATAGTACAAGCGGTGCCATAAGAAATCGCACCGACATCTTTAGCTAAAGCACCTAAACCCACTGTTTCACAAGCTTTATCAGAACCAGTGGAATAAAGTTTAATGCCGTGTGGTAAACCAACTGAATCCGCGACATCATCTTTAATAACACCAATGACTTCTCCAGGTTGTTTTAAAGACGGTAACATTCTTGGATTAATACCAAAAATGTCACCTTTCAAAGCGCCTTTTTTATACCATTTGCGGTGTTTAAAATCTAATGGGTAGTGACCAGTTAAACTAGATGGTGAATCCGCTAATTCGCCGGTTAATTTATATGTTAAATAGGTGGAAATATTGACGTATTTCTTGGTTTTTGACCAAATATCTGGTTCATTTTCTTTAATCCAATGAGCCACTGTTCTTTTACGATTTAAATCGATAGTATTGGTCATACCAACAAGCGCAAAGGCTAATTTGCTAGTAAAAGGTAATTTTTCTTTCGCTTGTGCCATACGTTGATCAAGCCAAAGGATACATGGTCTAATTGGTTTATTATTTTCATCTAATTGAACTGAACTATCTCTAAATGTCGTTATTGAAGCGCCAATGATGTCACTGGCAAAGGCTTGATTTTTGGAAATTAATTCTTTTAATGCTTGCATAGCAAAATCCCAATATAAATCAGGATCTTGTTCGGCATATCCTTTTTCTTTAGAAAAATATACTGGATCGTAGGCTTTTTTTGTAATAGCGAGAATATTGCCTTTTTTATCAATTAATGCGGTTCTCACAGATTGAGTACCAAAGTCAAATGTCAATACTAATGGATTTTCTTTCATATTTTTCACCTGTTGATTATTTTACTACAAATTTATCTTTTTTTAATAAGGATTACTTTGAGCGGTTTGGGCTCATGATACAGCAACCTCAATCTTAAGATTATCAATTATTACCGAATCTCATGAAATAGAAGTGCTTTTCGAATGTAACATTCTACGGAAAATATGATAAATATATGGGCAATTTTATCAATGACAAAAGAATTTCAAAATGACAAAGATTGACAAAGAATGACAAAGAATGACAAAAAATTTTTGAAATGACAAAAATGCGTGTTATTATTAATGCGTGAGGTGTTATTATGCAGTCTAAAAAGAATAATCCATTCAACATTACCTTTGGTGAGGAACCAGAGAATTATATCTCAAGGATATCCGAAACAAATCAGATTAAGAATTCCTTTGATAGTGATATCCCCGAGAGCAAGGTTTTTGTGCTGACTGGGCCAAGAGGCAGTGGCAAGACCGTTTTATTATCACAAATCAAACATGAATATGATCAAAAAGAAAAATGGATTGTTGTGGATTTAAACCCATACGGCAACATGATTGAGCAATTATGCGCCGGAATATATGAAAAAGGCAAAATCAAACACCTCTTCATCAAAACAGAATTTAATTTTTCTTTTAAAGGAATAGGATTTTCAATCCAAGGAGATAATCCCGTCAGCAATACAGAGGCGTTGTTAGATAAGATGCTATTTTTTCTTAAAAAGAAGCAGTATAGAGTCTTAGTCACCATAGATGACATTCTTAAAAACGAGAATGTTCAATATTTCATTCATGCCTATCAAAGCTGCATTAGAGAGAAATATGATTTGTTCCTTTTAGCGTCCGCTTTATATGAAAATATCAGTGATATCGAAAATGATAAAGGGCTAACATTCTTAGCGAGAGCGCCAAAGATTTATTTAGAAAAACTCAGCCAAATCTCCATTGCCAACACCTATACACGTATCTTGGGTGTTGATAAAGAAACCGCTATAAATCTATCCAAAATGACAATGGGATATGCTTATG
This sequence comes from uncultured Bacilli bacterium, assembly GCA_905236715.1. Lineage (GTDB taxonomy): Bacteria > Bacillota_I > Bacilli_A > RFN20 > CAG-826 > RUG13091. The sequence goes on from CAJOMQ010000004.1 coordinate 100,079, forward strand.
GTTTCCAGCTTTTAGGTAATTTGCTTTATCGAAACGAAAAGAAACTAGACCAAGAGTTGCTCAATGTTTATGATTCAACTCTTGAAGGAAATGTTTATTCCTTTATTTGGAAAACTCTTTCAAAGAAGGACAAGGAAATTTTGTATGCGATCGCCGATGGTAACAGAAAGGTGGATGACATATTGAAAAGCACCAATATGACAAATTCCGCTTTACAGGTTTATAAAAATAGATTGTCCAAAGCGGGCTTAGTTGACGTACAAACAAGAGGCCAAATTACTTTGTCACTTCCAAGATTCAAAGAATATATCCTCATGAAGAAAGAATTCGAGAACGAATAATAATTTTCTGAGGCTAGTTTTAATAATAAAAAATATTTCAAACATTTTTTTACTTTCGCGTGTAAGCGTGCAAAATGTGTGCTAGTATAAATAACGCTGGTGGGCATATTGACACGCCCACATCAATGCCTATTAGGAGGAATTATATGGCTGAAAAAAGATATGTTTACCCCTTTGAAGAAGCTTACGGCTTAGGCAAAGAACTTCTCGGTGGTAAAGGTGCTGGCTTAGCGGAAATGACCCATATTGGTGTCCCAGTTCCCGAAGGTTTTACAATCACAACTGAAGCTTGCACACTCTATTATGACAGTGGCAAAAAAATCCCCGAATTCGTGCAAAAACAAATTTTTGACGCCGTTGCTGGTATCGAAAAAGCAACTGGAAAAACATTCGGTGGAGATCATAATCCACTATTAGTATCAGTTCGTTCCGGCGCTCGTGTGAGTATGCCTGGTATGATGGATACAATCTTAAATTTAGGTTTAAATGAAACCACTTGTGCTGCTTTAGCAAGAGAAACAAACAATGAAAGATTCGCGATGGACTCTTATCGTCGATTCATTCTTATGTTCACAAACATCGCCAAAGGTCATCCAAGAACCGATATGGATAAGATGTTAGAAGATTTGAAAGAATCTCGTGGTTATAAATTAGATACAGAAGTCACCACCGAAGAACTCAAAGAATTAGTTAAGAAATACAAAGAATATTACAAAAAAGTCTTTGGTGAAGAATTCCCAACTGATCCAAAAGTGCAATTATTAGAAGCCGTTGCCGCGGTGTTCCGTTCTTGGGACAATCCACGTGCTAACGTCTATCGTATGCAATACTCCATTCCTTATTCTTGGGGTACCGCTGTTAACGTGCAATCTATGGCGTTCGGTAATAAAGGTGAAACTTCTGGTACCGGTGTGGCTTTCTCAAGAAACGCTGCGACTGGTGAAAAAGCTATTTCCGCTGAATATTTACCAAATGCTCAAGGTGAAGACGTCGTCGCTGGTATTCGTACTCCCTTACACATCGATGAATTAAAGAGAAGAATGCCAGAAGTTTACGATCAATTTGTCGAAACCATTAAGAAAATGGAATTACATTATCGCGATATGCAAGATATGGAATTCACCGTTGAAGAAGGAAAACTCTACTTCTTACAAACAAGAAGTGGTAAGAGAACTCCTGCGGCGGCCTTAAAGATGGCGTGTGACATGGTTGATGAAGGCTTAATCACTAAAGAAGAAGCCGTTTTAAGAATTGACCCTGTTTCCTTTGATAAATTATTATTACCCAACTTCGATAAAGATGATTTAGCCGCTGCGCAAGATCGCTTAATCGCTAAAGGTAATCCCGCTGGCCCAGGTGCTGGCACTGGTAAATTAGCCTTTACCGCTGAAGATGCTGAAAGAAGACATCAAAATGGTGAAAAAGTCATCTTAGCCCGTGCGGAAACATCCCCAGAAGATTTAATCGGTATGATTGCTTCTGAAGGTATTCTCACCATGCGTGGTGGTATGACTTCTCACGCTGCGGTTGTGGCTCGTGGTATGGGTAAATGCTGCATCACTGGTTGTGCTGCTGCTTTAATCAATGAAGAAGCCAAGACCTTAACCATCAATGGTAAAGTCTATGGTGAAGGTGATGTCATCTCCTTAGATGGTTCCACTGGTAATGTCTATGTTGGTGACATTAAGAAAGTGGCACCAGATCTCTCTTCTGGTAACTTCGGTCGTTTAATGGCGTGGGTTGATGAAGCTCGTGACTTAAAAGTACGCGCTAACGCTGATACTCCAAGAGATGCTCACCAAGCTAAATTATTCGGTGCGCAAGGTATCGGATTATGCCGTACTGAACACATGTTCTTCGATAAAGATAAAATCTTCCACTTCCGTAAGATGATCTTAGCGGAAACCAAAGAAGAAAGAGTGGCCGCTTTAGCGGAAATCGAACCTTTACAACAAAAAGACTTCGAAGGTTTATTTGAAGAAATGGGCGAACTCAATGTTAACGTTCGTTTATTAGACCCACCACTACACGAATTCTTACCACAAGAAGAAGATAAGATTGAAGAATTAGCCGAAGCCACTGGTCACAGTGTCGAATTCATTAAAAAGAGAATTGCGGATTTACACGAATTCAACCCAATGATGGGTCACCGTGGATGCCGTTTGGATGTCTCTTATCCTGAAATTGGTGAAATGCAAACACGCGCTATTATTAAAGCCGCGATTGCTGTCAACAAGAAATTGGGTATCAACATCGAACCAGAAATCATGATCCCATTAACTCTTGAATTAAAAGAATTAAAATATGTCAAAGCCATCGTCACTAGAACTGCTGATGAAGTCATCAAAGAAGCTGGCGTTAACATGAAATACCATGTTGGTACCATGATTGAAATTCCTCGCGCTGCTTTATTGAGTGATGAATTAGCAGAAGATGCTGAATTCTTCTCCTTCGGCACTAACGACTTAACCCAATTAACATTTGGTTTCAGCCGTGATGATGCTAGCAAATTCTTACCAGATTATTATTCCAACAAGATCTTAGAAGAAGATCCATTCAAGACTCTTGATCAACATGGTGTTGGTAAATTAATCAAATACTCCGTGGAAAACGGTAGAAAAACCAGACCTAATTTACACATCGGTGTCTGTGGTGAAACCGGTGGCGAACCTAATTCCATCCAATTCTATCACGATGCGGGATTAGATTATGTCTCTTGTTCTCCATTCCGTGTTCCTGTCGCTCGTTTAGCTGCTGCACAAGCTGCTATTAGAAGCCCAAGAAAGAAATAATTTTCTAAACAAATTATTGATGAGGCTGTTAGAAATATCTAACGGCCTTTTCTTTTTTTGTTTTACAATAGTAGGGTATGGAATTAGCAAATAGTATTATCGCTTTATTAATTGGTGCCGCGGTATTTATCGTCGGTATGAACCTCATGTCTTCCGGATTAAAAAAATCAACTGGAAAAGGCATTAAAAAATTATTCAAAAAAACACAAAATAATCCTCTAGCGGGGATGGGTATTGGTGCCGCCGCTACCGCATTAATACAATCAAGCGCCGCTACAAGTGTTATGGCGATTGGTTTTATTGCCACGGGAGCGATGACTGTCTATCAAGGTGTCACCGTTATTTTAGGTGCTTATATTGGCACCACTGTTACAGGATTATTAGCATCATTATCATCTTTTAATTTCTCTAATTATTTAGTCCTATTAGCGGTATTAGGCGTGGTCATGATGTTTTTCAAAAAAGAAAAAATCAAAAACATCGGGGAAATATTTACTGGTTTAGGATTATTGTTCTTTGGTTTAGTCACGATGAGTGGGGCGATTAAAGGAACTGCTGATTCTCATGAATTATTAGATGGATTAGGAAATATTTTTACAGCGGTTAATTTCCCATTATTACTTTTATTAATTGGGGCCATTTTTACCGCCTTAGTGCAATCTTCTAGCGCGACTTCAGGTATTGTCATTGTTTTAGTTGGAAGTGGCGCGATTACCTTAGAAAGTGGCTTTTATTTAGTATTGGGCGCCACCATAGGAACTGTCATTACCACGATGCTAGCCTCAATTGGTGGAAATATTAATGTCAAAAGAACCGCTTGGATGTGCTTATTTATTCGTATATTAACCGCTTTAATTGCGATGGCTATTGTCTGGCCATTAGAACATTATATTGCGCAAGGTCTTACCACTGCTTTTAGTAATACCGAATTAGCGCTAGCAATGTTCTTAGTTATTTATAATGTTGTCTTCATGTTTGCGGTCCTTCCTTTAATCAAACCAATCGAAAAATTATTTACCAAACTCGTGAAAGATAAAGATGAAGAAAAGAAACAAAAGAGTCTTAAATACATTGGTAATAGATTATTATTAGCGACACCTTCCGCGGCGATTATCGCGGTGAAAAATGAAATCATCGATATGTTTAATTTGGCTAAAGAAAATTTTGATAGAGGTTATCAAGAAATGGTCTATCAGGATAAATCAGAAGAAAAACTTTTAGTGGAAATAGAAGATGTTATCGATTATAAAAACAACGCAATAACGCAATATTTAATTCAATTAACTAATAAAGTTGATAACGAAGATAAAACTTTAATTGGTATCTATTTCCACGTGATTAACGATATTGAAAGAATTGGTGACCATGCCTATAACTTCTATGAAAATTCTTTAAAGATGGAAGAAAACGAGCTCCAATATAGTGACACCGCAAAGGGAGAATTTGAACAAATGTATGAAGTCATCAAACAGATGATGGAAATTGCCATGACCTCTTTAGAAAACGGGGCTTCATATGAAACCGATGAATTAGAAATGTATGAAGATAAAATGGATAAATTAAAAGCGGCGTTTTCCACCGCTCATTATAATCGTATCGTCACTAATACCTGTCACGTTGAATTATCACCATTTTATTCCACTTTTGTCAGCGAATTAGAACGTGTCGCTGATCACTTAATGAATATTGGCTATTCCTTCATTAACCCAACAGGTGATGAAATAATCAATAATTAAATTCTATCTCTCCAACGAATTTCCCAAATCTCGTCGAAGAGATTTTTTATTTCTTCGGTTGGCTGTTCAAATTTATGAATTAATTCATCCATCACTAAATCCGGAACCGAAACATTAGAAGGTCTTAAAGAATTATAATGTTTACTTCTTTCTGGATTAGTGGGGAATAAAACGAGAACATATTTATCAAATTCGGGATTTTCTTCCACATATTTTCTTCTTAAAACATTTAAATCGTTAAGAGCGTCAAGAATGACTGTGCAATCATTAATCGCTCCATATTCATGGATTCTTTCGGAAAAGATTTTCCACACCTCTTGTTGACGAGTATGGTCTCTATAATCGCCATTAGTGACTTCCATTCTAATGGCATCACTGCTGACAATATAAACATTCTTGTGGGCGGCTTGATATTGAGCAGCCCAAGTTGACTTCCCACTGGCAGGAATTGCCGAAAGAACGATTAATGTTTTCATGTTATGACCTCCAATTCGGTTATCACGAAATATATGTATTTTTTTGTTCACTATGATGCTTCAATAAAACATCACTTATTCATTTTATGATAATTAAGATAATCTTTCCACCACTGGTCCATTTTTATTTACATGGACTTCTTTGACGTTGTTTTCACCATAATAATCATTCATTTGTTCGATGAATTTCTGTAAATATTTGTCAGGGACAACGCATATGATGGATCCCGCGAATCCACCACCATTAATTTTACAAGCACCATTGTCTTCCATAATTTTCATCGCACGATCGCAAGCTTGTAAAGGCGAGCCTTCATATTTATCTTCCACCATCATGTTTTTCAATAATTCAGTAGAAGATTTACGAGATTCATTAATAAGTTTTAAAAACATTTCTTTATCTTTATTTAATAACGCTCTTTTCATGATTGAGACACGTTCATTTTCATCATAGAAATGTTTCGCGCGGTTATATTCCATTTTGGTTAAAGACGAGCACACACTAATTTCTTGTAAACTTCCTTCTCTTAAAAATTCATGGCCAACCTTATGCGCAGCGGACCACATATTTTCTGGAATAGAAGAATATAAATCATTTAATTCAGCGTGACTACCACCGGTATTGACAATAATGAAGTGTAAATCATTAAATGGAAAATCAATTGTTTCCACTTGCGGATTATTAATATTAGCAAAATCAATATAAGATATATCGCCAAAACCAGTACCGATTTGGTCTAATAAACCGGATTTCTTACCAAAATAATTGTTCTCGGCATATTGACCAGATTTCGCTAAGAAAATTTTATTAATTCTGCCTTCATTAAATAAAACATTGAAGATTTGCGCGATTAAAGATTCGAATGCCGCAGAACTAGAAACCCCCGCACCTGGGAAAATAGAACTATCAGTGTATAAGGAAAATCCTCCCACCGCATAGCCATGATCAAGAAAATATTTCGCGACACCTTTGACTAATCCTTTGGAACTAGCAAAATCATCAGGTAATACCTCTAAATCATCTAAATCAACAAGGCAAGGAGAATAACCAACCGACATCACTTCCACGGTGTTGTTATTACGGGCTTTTAAATAGCCATAAATTTGTAAATCACATGTCGCTGCGCAACATAAACCATGATTGTGGTCAGTGTGATTTCCTAATATTTCAAAACGCCCACCACAACGCACTTGGTATTCCGGTGATTGATTAAAATAATTTTCAAAATCTTTTTCCGTGATAATCGTGTTCATAAAATCTTATCCATTGCATCATTTATTTCGGTATATAAATCATCGACAAAACTTAAAGCAAATTTCTTTATTGGTAATTCGGGGTCTTTTAATAATTTGTTCATATTAATCGCATAACTCACTAATTTGGCACTATCGACAGAATGAGATTGTGCATATGTAGCATTATTATATCTTCTCCCTAAAGTCGCATTAGTGTAAGATTTACCACCCGCAATTTGACTTTCAAAAACATTAAGAATCTTCTTTTGTAGTCTCACGTTAGATGAGACATCAAAGCAAACTTTTTTATTATCCGCTACCCAATCTAAAACTTCACAACCATAAACAACTTTTGGTTGTTCTTCTTTTGACAACATTCTTAACGCTCTAATGACTTTGGTGACAACACCTAAATGGGTTGGATGTTTATCTAAAATACTATGGGTATATAAAACCTTAGGTTTGAATTCTTTTAAAAGAGCAACATAATCTTCCACAATTTGTTCGTTTTCCGGGTCTTTGATTTCTTTGGAAGAATAATTAAGAAGATACAAAGAATTATAGCGGCCAATTTCCGCAGCTTTTTCTTGTTCTTTAATACGAACTTCTTTCATCATTTCATCGCTATAATTAGCAAATTTACCAGTGCGTGCTGATCCACCTCCATCAGCGGTCACCACACAAGCAAAAGAATATTTGCGGCTACGATATCCCTTCATGACACCATCAATAGCCATAATTTCATTGTCATCTTGATGAGCACAAATAGTGAGATATTTCACTTTTCCTGTTTTGCGGTTTTTAGGTAAATAAACAATTGGATGATGAAGTTCCATAGGTTACCCTCTAAGTAATTATTTTAGCAAAGATATTTTGAATAATACAAAATATATAACAAAAAAATGCCGACATTGATTTATTTATGAAAATCTTGTCAGCAATAGTATTAAAGAAAAGTGTTTTTTATCGTTTTGTTATCTCTTTTGTAATCTTTTTTAAATCATCAATATACCGCAAGATATCGTGAGCTTGATGGATTTGTGTTCTGGCACGAATGAGATTATGCTCTGGATAAGCGGTATGGAAATAAACATCGCCTTTTAAATAATCTTCTAAAAAGCGCATGCCACATTCCGCTGATAAGACAAGGGGAGAATAAGGTAATAATTCAATTTCTTTTTCGGTTAAAGAAGATTTCATCTTAGACCAATAACCTTCAAGATAATTTCGATAAGTGTCTAAATCAACACGGCATAAAGTGGGGTCGATGTTATCTTCGTTATCACCTGTAAATAAACTTCTTAAAGCATCACCAAAGTCATATAGGAAACTGCCTGGCATAATCGTATCTAAATCAATCACGCATTTCACTTCTTCGCTTTCTTCATCAAATAAGACATTATTAATTTTGGGATCGTTATGAGTAATGCTTAAATGAATTTCACCCTTGGCCAAAGCATCGGTAATTAAAGAGAAATATTCTTGTACTTCTTGAATATCTTTAATTTCTTTTTGGCAATCTTTTAAGCGATTTTTGCTATCGTTTTTAATCGCTAAAAGCAAATCATTATATCTTTTTGGTGTGTCATGGAAATGAGGAATCGATTCTTTTAAAAGATGACCATCCAAATCGACGAAATTATGATGTAAATCACCAAAAGCTTCCGCAACTTTTTTTAATAATGTTGGTGAAGATATTTTTTCATGCCATATCGTCTTATCAATAAAACGATAAGCGCGATAATATGATTGCCCATCAAAATAATAATATTTGCCATTATCACTTAGTAAAAACTTAATGGTGAAAATACCTTTATTCAAAAGGTGCTTGGTGGCCACCATAATGTTATTCATTAATAAATCAACATCCTTAAAAGCGTTGGTGTTAATTTTCTGCAAAATATATTTCCGTTCCGTGGTGGTCACTAAAAAAGTTTTATTAATATGACCATTACCATATGGCTCCACGGTTAATAATTCGCCTTTGCCATAAAAATGCTTAATGATTTCTAATACATCATCCATAAACACAATCTAACTTAATAACACTCTATGAATTAATGAAACAAATTACTAATATTTCAAAGGATTGCCAACAGAGTTCTCAAATATAATAACAAATTTCTAAAAATTGTTATAATATTTTATCGGAGAAAAAAACTATATGGACGTCAAAGTATTAAAAGAATATCAAAGATGGTTGCATAACCCATCATTAAACCAACAAGAAAAACAAGAACTAGAAAATATCAAAAACGATGAATCCGCAATCAATGATGCTTTTTATCGTAATCTAGCTTTTGGAACAGCTGGTTTAAGAGGTGTTCTTGGAATGGGCACTAATAGAATGAATTTTTATACTATTAAAAAAACCACCCAAGGGTTAGCTAATTTCTTAAATAAAAAATATCAAAAAGCATCTGTGGCTATTGCCTATGATTCTCGTTTATTTTCTACCGAATTTGCAGAAATTGCCGCAAAAGTGCTTTCTTCTAATGGTATTAAAGCTTATATATACAATGTATTAAAACCAACACCCGTTTTGTCATATACAGTCCGGTATTTACACTGCCAAGCTGGCATTATGATTACCGCCAGTCATAATCCATCAATTTATAATGGATATAAAGTATATGGAGATGATGGCTGTCAAATAAGTGGCGATTTTGCCGATGCTGTTTCTCGTGAAATCGATGCTTTAGATATTTTTGAAGATATTAAATATGATGATGATTCTTTAGTGGAATCAGTCAAAGAAGAAGTCTATCAAGCCTTCTTACAAAGCACGATGAAAAAATCTTTATTAGATAAGAGTGTTTCTCGTGATATCAAAATTGCTTATACACCTTTAAACGGCACTGGACGTTATCCTGTGCAAGACATTTTAAAACTCGACGGCTTTAATTTTGTTAAAGTGGTTAAAGAACAAGAAGAACCAGATGGCTATTTCACAACGTGTAAATATCCTAATCCAGAAATTAGAGAAACATTAAATTTGGGTGTGAAATTATTGAATGATATCGATGGTGATATCTTAATTGCCACTGATCCCGATTGTGATAGAGTGGCCCTTGTTTCCAAAGATAAAGATGGTCTCCACTACTACACCGGAAATGAAACCGGCATGTTAATTTTTGATTATGTTTATCACACATTAAAAACAAGAAAATTATTACCAGAACATCCCGTATTAGTGAAAACCATTGTTTCCACCGATTTAATGAATGTCATCTGTGACAAATTAGGCGTTGAATGCGTCGATGTTTTAACGGGTTTTAAATACATCGGCGAAGTCATCGCTAATTTAGAAAAACAAGGCCGAGAAAACGATTATCTCTTAGGCTTTGAAGAAAGTTGCGGTTACCTCACCAATACAGAAGTAAGAGATAAAGACGCGGTTAATGCTTCAATGCTCATCGCCGAGATGGTGGCTTTTAATAAAGCTAATGGCAAAACCGTTTATCAACGTGCCCAAGAAATTTATGACGAATATGGACATTATCAAACATTGACTGATTCATTTGAATTCCCTGGACAAACCGGCAAAGAAAAAATGGATAATTTAATGAAATATTTCCGTGAAAACGATGTCCAATTCCCTCTTACTGGATTAAAACAAAAAAACGATTACCTCTTATCAATTGCTAAAAATGAAGAGGGAGAAAAAGAAATTAAATTACCAAAATCTAATGTTTTGAAATATCTCTTTAAAAATGGCACCACAATGACGATTAGACCTAGTGGCACAGAACCAAAAATTAAGATTTATTATTGTAGTCAAAATAGCCAAGATATTGTGCAATTAAGAGAATTTATAAAAGAATTTATAAAATAAAAAGATGACTTGATGCCATCTTTATTTCTTATAGAAATAGCTCTGTGCTTCTTCGGTAACTCGTAGGCCTAATTTTCCTAATGTTTTTAAATCGATAGGGGCTAATAAACAGGATGAATGTGCTTCGCAACCTTCTAGTTCATGAATTTTCGACATACACATCTCCGCCATTGGGTTGGTATTTGCTTGAATAGCAAGAGCAATTAATATTTCTTCAACGTGAATCTTGGTGCTTGTATTATGAAGGGCGCCTAATTTGAGATTTTGGATTGGCTCAATGACGTTTCTTGATAATAAGAGCATTTTATCATCGATACCCGCTAAAGCTTTTAAAGCGTTTAATAACGCAGCAGCGCTCGCGGTTAATAAGTCACTTCTTTTACCACAGACAATACGTCCATCTTTTAATTGAATAGATAAAACTGGGCATCCTTTTTTCGCTGATAAATCTAAAGCGGGTTTGACACAAAGTCTGTCCTCTTCTGTGAGATTTAATCTCTTCATTAATAATTCGCTTTTTAAAACGGCTTCTTCTGATGCTTCTTCTAATAAACGGCCTTTTTTCGTAGCGAAATAACGACGAATGATTTCATCTTTTGCGGCTTGAATAACGCCTTCTTCATCATCAATCGCAAAGCCCACCATATTAACACCCATATCGGTAGGAGAATAATAGGGTGTAGTTCCTTGAATGTGTTCCAAAATATCTTTTAACAATGGGAATGTTTCAATATCACGGTTATAATTCACCGCCATAACGCCATAACGTTCTAAATGATATGGATCAATCATGTTGACGTCGTTTAAATCCACTGTTGCCGCTTCATAAGCCATATTAACAGGATGATTTAAAGGAAGATTCCAAACGGGGAAAGTTTCATATTTAGCATAGCCAGATTTAACGCCGTGTTTAGCATCGTGATAAAGTTGCGATAAACAAGTCGCCATTTTGCCACTTCCTGGTCCGGGAGCGGTCACCACGACTAAAGGTCTAGTGGTTTTAATATATTCGTTTTTACCTAATCCTTGTTCACTAACAATAAGGGGAATGTTTTGTGGATAGCCCGCAATCTTATAGTGCTTATAAACATTAACTTTATGTCTTTTGATTCGACGAATAAATTTATCAACTTCGGTGTTAGGTTCATAGAAAGATAAGACCACTGATTGCACGAATAATCCGGCTTTTTTATAAGCCAAGATTAATCTTTCTACTTCCACATCATAAGTAATACCAATATCTGCGCGCACCTTACGTGCTTTAATATCATTAGAAGAGATGACGATGACAACTTCCGCTTGTTCTTTTAAAGATAAAAGGAGTTGTAATTTACTATCTGGTTGGAAGCCAGGCAGCACTCTACTTGCGTGATAATCATCAAATAATTTACCTCCAAATTCGAGGTATAGACGGCCGCCAAATTGATTTATTCTTTTAAGAATATTTTCTTTTTGAATAGTTAAATATTTTTCGTTATTAAAGGGCAAGCGATTTTCCATATGGACTATATTTTAGTTTATCGTTTTCTAAATGTAATCAATTTTTTCAACTTTGTGATACACTGATTAAGCAATGAAGAAATTAGTGTTACTTGACATGGATGGAACTGTATATCTAGGAGACCAATTGTTTGATGGTGTTTTAAATGTTTTTAAGTTTTTTAGGCAGAACAATATTGAATTTGTTTTTCTCACAAATAATTCATCTCATTCTATCGATTTTTATAGAAATAAAATGAATAAAATGGGTGTCACCTGTGATGAACATAATTTCTATACATCAGTAGAAACCACGATTAAATATTTGAAAGACCACAACTACAAAACTCTTTGTGTCTTAGGTGTTTCCTCTTTTAAAAAACAATTAGAAAAATATTTCACATTAGTGGATACATTTGATCCTAAACATCCAGTCGATGTTGTTTTAGCTTCGTTTGATACAGAACTTAAATATGAAGAACTATCCGTCGCTTGTTTATATTTACAAAAAGGCAGTAAATTCATTGCCACAAATATGGATTGGCGTTGCCCAATAGAAGATGGTTTATATATCCCCGATTGTGGCGGACTTTGCAAATGGATGGAAATGTGCACTGGTGTCAAACCTCTATTCCTCGGTAAACCCGCACCAGAAATGATTTATCAAGTAGAAGAAATTTTTAACGTCAAACCAGAAGAGGTGATTCTTGTCGGTGATCGACATTACACAGATATCATGGCCGGGATTAACGCTGGTATTGATACTCTCGCAGTTTTGACCGGTGAAACCACAAAAGAGGAATTTGAAAAGGCTAAGCAAAAGCCGACATATATAAGAAATTCAATTGTAGATTTAATCGAAATTTTACAAAAATAGCGGCCTTCTGCCGTTATTTTTAATCTTCATTATAAGTTGCTTTTGATTTGTATTTTGATATTGCCAATTGATGTTGCCTCAATAGGCATTGGAATAACTTTAATATTTACTAGTTCCTTCACTCTCTCATTAAGATAAGCATTTTTAGCACCACCACCAATGATATATAGTTCATGGAATTTTTTATTCAAATTGTTTTCAATAATTTCAATATTGTTTTTATAACATAAGGCTAATGAATTATATATGGACACAAGTAAGCTAACATCTGTTTTAGGTGGATTATGTTTTAATAATTTTAAGACCGCTTTTTCCATATCTTTAGGTGCCACTAAAGATGGGTCATTAACATCGAAAGTCTCTTTATAAACAGAAGAATATAAATAACTATCAAACTTAGAAATGGATACATTCTTTTTACGGAAAATAGAATTGGGAATCCACATACCAGGGATATTTTTCAAATATCTAATATATCCCACACCACCTTCATTAGTGAAATTGGCTTCATATGATTTTATTGATGTATTTGGTTCTTTAATTTTGGCACCTAATAATGACCAAGTTCCACTTGATAAAATTAAAGCATCATCAGGTGTATCAAGAGATTCAAAAGCACTGGCGGTATCATGACTAGCGCATAATATAACTTTTGCATTACCACCCAACTCTTTTTGCATCGCGGGTATTAATTCTCCTAAAATTTCACCAGGTTGACTAATTCTTTTGCCTTTTAAAAAATCAAAATGAAGAGCGTTGATAATGTCTTCATCAAATTGTTTGGTAACACAATTAACAAAGCCACCAGTGGAACATTCGGTATATTCATAAGATTTAATGCCGGTTAATAAATAAGAAAAATATTGTGGCACCATTAACATATCAGTGGCGGTATCTAATCTTCCTTTTAAATAATCATCATAGAGTTGATAGATGGTATTAAAGGATGCAAATTGAATACCAGTCTTTTTGTATAATTCTTCGAAAGGAATAATGCTGTGAACTTTATCAACTACATCGTTGGTTCTAATATTTCGATAAGCAAAAAAAGGGCGAATAATTTCGTCATGATTCATTAATACATAATCAACACCCCAAGTATCGATAGAAATAGATGTTATTTGATATTGGGCAAAAGCTTTTTTAATGCCCGTTTTTACTTCATTAAAAATAGCGTCATAATCCCACACCAAACCATCAGGCCCATCAATCATAACGTTATGAAAACGGTGAATTTCTTCACAACAAATTTTTCCTTTGTTTTCATAACCAACAATCGCGCGTCCACTGGATGCGCCTAAATCAATGGCCAAATAATATTTGCGATTACTTTTCATCAATGACACCTGGCATCATTTTTAAATTCCATAATTTGGCTAAGCCAATGATCACTTCATCAGGAATCTCGTTAACAACATGGCCGAGAGTTAACATATATATTTGCGCGGTTTTTTCCACGGTTTCAATTAAACCAAAAGCTTCATCAATATTGTGGCCAACACCATAAATGCCATGATTGGTCCAAGATACTAATCTAAAGGTTTTCATTTTTTCCGCCGTTGCTTCACCAATTTCGTTCGTGCCACAAATCATACAAGGAAGAACACCAATACCTTCTGGGAAAACCACAACTGCTTCCGTATTTGATTTCCACAATTTTCTCGTGAATATCTTTTCATCAGTTGGTAAGCAAGCACCCATACAAATGGTGTATGTTGGATGCGTGTGCATCACAATTCTATTTAGTGGATCAACTTTTAATCTTGCCGCGTGGCTCATTAAATGCGCGGGGAATTCACTGGTAAATTTACCACCATCTTTATAACCCCATAGCAATTCCGCTTTATCGCCTTTATTTGAAATACGAACGATTCCTAAATTATTTTCGGGGTCGCCCTTAACGTTTTTAAAATATTTACCGGTCCCAGTGACTAAGAAATATTTGTTTAAAACTATCTCATCGGCTTGGAATCCTAATGGGATTTCACGAATAACTTTTGTAATATCTAAATATTCACTAACTTCTTTTTCTGTTAACAAATAAGAGATATTACCACCGTTTCTTTCATCCCAACCCAAACGGTACATGTTCGCGGTAATGTCACTAATTTCTTTGATAAAAGGTGCTTCTAAAATGTTTTTCATAAACTTACCCCCGATAAACGATATTAATTGTAATATTTCATATTATTTCAAGATGAGAGAGGCCGCTCCAACAATGCCGGCCATATAACCAAGTTCAGCAATATTAATGACACATTTTTTCGCATATGGAAAGCCATAATTATTTTGTTCACAATAGGCGGTTAATTTATTAACGAGATAGTCTCCTTCTTTGGAAATACCACCAGAAAGAACGCAACAATCAGGACGGAAAATATTACACAAATTACAAATACCGATACCTAAATATTCAACATATTGATCGACAACTTCATTAGCGGTTTTATCGCCTTTCCGCGCGGCAATAAATGGTACTTTTGCAGATATTTTTCCTTCTTCTTTACTGATTTGGTGCATTAATGATTCGGGATGTTTTTCCATGGCTTCTTTAGTTTCTCTAGCTAACGCATTAGCGGAAGCATATTGTTCTAAACATCCTTTTCTACCACAAGTACACATCACACCATCTTTAACAATTGTCATATGTCCTAATTCAGTTCCGGTTCCATCTGATCCTTCATAAATTTTGTTATTGATAATGACGCCACCACCGACGCCTGTGCCTAAAGTTAGCATGATAACATTTGAATATTTTTTACCAGCACCAAAAGCGGCTTCACCTAACGCTGCCGCATTTGCATCATTGGTAATTCTAATTGGCATATTGAAATGACCTTTTAAAATTTTAACTATTTCTAAATCTTTCCAATTAAGATTATTGGAATATAAACAAATTCCATTTATCGCATCAATTGATCCGGGGATACCGATACCAATACCGGAAATCGGTTCATCAAAATGATGGCTAGTTAGATAATCATCAATCGCGGAAATTAATTTATCCATAACGGTATTTTGATTATCTTCTTTTAACACAGGAAAAGAGAACATTTCACTTGGTTCACCAAGTTCGTTTACGACAGCCCCTTTTATTGATGTTCCACCAATATCAATTCCTAAAGCTAACATACTCTTCTCCTTTATATAAGTCTTATTGTTTCTTATTTTTCTTTTCCTTGGGTTCTTCTTGTTTAATGCGATATTCTTTTAATTCCCAATTTGGATGTAATTCATCCACTTTATCAAGAGCGTCATTAAATAAGGCAATTTCGGTATTTTTTCTTTGTTTAGAAGTTCTGGCTAAACCTTTGTTAACATTATTCACCGCGATAAGACATTCACTTCTCGATTTATCAAAGACACCAGACATCAATAAATAAGTACGAATGCACGCCATAGAAAGATCGTTAGATATTTCTCTTCTTTCTTGCATCGATACTTGTTCTTCATAAAATTGACGAGCTTCTTCTAATGGCTTAGAAATGATGTTGATATAAATCTTTTGCGCTCTAGCACGAATATAAACTTTATTTGATAAAGTAGCCTTACCAGCAAGAATAATATCTAACAATGCTTCTGCTTCTTTGAAATTTCTTTGATCTAACAATAAATAAACCTTATTTAAGTTGAGTTCTGCAGTGAAATTAGTGATATCAGTAAAGGTGGCCACTTCCACATCAGTAGCACCTTGGCTGATTTCATATTCCACACGTAAAAGCTCATTAAAGGCTTTTCTATTAGCGGCATTACTCACCATGGTTAAACGATAACCATCAGTGGTGGAATCTAAATGTAATGGGAGGATGTTATAAACAAGAATCATGCCACCGATAACACCAATAATTAAAAGGAAATATCCAGTATTAGAAGCTGCGGTTGGCATCTTCTCACCATTGAGAATGATAAAAAGAATAACGACAATTAATAATTCGATAACATAAAATAAGGTGCCGAACCATAAATACGCTAATGGGTTGGGTTCTTTTTTAGCGTCTTGCTTAGGAGTGATTTTGGTTTCACCAGAAAGACCATCATAAGAAGAGAATTTCACACGTAAAGTTCCTTCTTCTTTATACCAAAGCAAACCTAAAATATTGATTGATATGACGTTATATCGACCAGCTTTTGCGCCGAGAAGATGTGCCATTTCAAATAAGATAGCATTAAATAAAACACCGACAAGAATCGCACCAATGACAAACAAGAAATAATAATTGCCGAGGCCAGATTCTGTATAATGCACTCTTAGCACATTTAAACCAAATAGCACCGCTAATGCCATTATTAATAAATACACAATGATTCCTGATACATCTTCTTTTTTCATATATTGTCCTTCTTTTTAATTAATCTTATTGTTCTTTGCCTCTTATACGACACATTCTATCAACCGCGTTAGCAAAGCTATCTTCGCTTTCAAAAGCAAAACAAGATAATAGTCCTTCTAATGTTTTGTTTTTATGAGTGGATAAATAATAAACGATGGAATGTGAATAGGCTTGGGCGTAAAATCTCGCAATCAATTTACGGTCATTATGATGTAATTTCTTGCTATCTTTTTGCTCATTAATAATTTTTAAAATTGTTTTATAGGTAGCGTTATAAATAAATTCTTCAAACAAATCTTTCGCAGCGGAATTATTTGTGGCATCAACGAAATTCTTATTTTTTTGATAATAAGTAAAAATGCACTTCATTAACTCATCCATATTTTTGACATCATCAATGCCGGGAATATGTTCATCTAAAAACACCAAAGTCAAAAGATCGTAAATATCGTGGAAATGATAATAGAATGTTTGTCTATTAACATGACACTTCTTTACGAGTGTGGTGACGGAGATATCATCTAATGGCATCACCGACATCATTTGCTTTAATGTTTCCGCTAATTTGTGTTCTGTTTTCATTTTCTCATTTGACAATATTCTTTGGCGATATTCGCGCCTACTTTGGCATTATTTAAAACTAATTGAATGTTAGAATCCAAAGAATCACCACCAGTTAATTCGGTAACTGTTTTTAATAAATATGGGGTAGTTTCCTTGCCGTGGATGCCTTCACTTTTCATTCTTTCGATTGCTTCATTAATCGCTGCATTAATAATTGTATCATCCATAGCGTATTCCTTGGGAATAGGATTAGTAATTAATATACCACCTTGTAAGTTATTATCACGTTTTTCTTTTATTATTTGCGCCGCCTCTAAATATGAATCAACACGATAATCCACTTTTAATCCGCTATTGGGGGAATAAAAAGCGGGGAGTTCATTAGTTTGGAAGCCTAGAACAGGAACACCCATGGTTTCTAAATATTCTAACGTTAGGGGTAAATCTAAAATGGCTTTGGCACCCGCACAAATAACTGTGACATTGGTTTTGGCTAATTCTTGTAAGTCTGCAGAGATGTCCATTGTTTCTTGAGCACCGCGATGAACGCCACCAATACCGCCAGTAACAAATACTTCAATGCCAGCTTGCTTGGCAATTATCATCGTGGAAGCAACCGTGGTCGCAGCCCATAATTTTTTCGCATAAATGACAGGCAAATCTCTTCTAGAAGCTTTAATAATACCTTTTCTTTTACCGAATTCTTCTATTTGTTCTGGAGTCATGCCCACAATTGCATCACCATCGATAATGCCGATAGTGGCGGGAATCGCACCATTATCACGAATAACTTTTTCCACCGCTAAAGCTGTTTCAACGTTGCGAGGATAAGGCATGCCATGCGAAATAATTGTGCTTTCTAAAGCGACAACAGGTTTATTTTCTAATAAGGCTTTTTGCACTTCTGGATTAATTTTGAGCATTATTTTTTTCTCCTTTTAAGACTTCAACGATATAAGAAATAGCTAGATAAAACGTAATGATAGATATGGTTACAATGCCTGTAACTAAATAATTTATCGCATTCATCTCACTAAATTTGAGATGGAAGATATTAAATTTTTCATCAACATAAATAGATAAAATAGCGGATAAAACAAATCCGATTACGGCGATTGAGGCACAACCCGAAAAGACAATGGCGCGATATTTTGTGAATGGTAGACATATCTTTAATAAAACCGCGACCGATATGGTAGTAAAAGCAATTGTACACATAACCACTACCGCATCAATAGAATAGATACCAACGTAAATAGCGTTATGGTTTTGCATGATATACAAAATGAAAATAATTAAGACACTAGAAACAGTGGCGATAGCAGCAGGTATGCTCTTGCGGAATATATTTCCTAAGAAACTTCCTTTTAATCTTTCGGCATTGGGCTCTAACGCTAAGAAGAACGAAGCAGCACCAATACAGGCAATTTCCCAAATATAAAGGTTATTGGTTTCAAATGGGAATTTAAGTTCTTTGCGGAACAAACCAGCAGTTAAGAATACAACAGTTAATGTGATAGCAAAGAATGTCTTAGTTAAAAACAAGGAGGCAGTTCTTTGTAAATTGTTAATAACTCTTCTTCCTTGGCCAACAACCGACGGTAAGTGATCAAAATTAGAATCTAATAAAACGATATGTGACACGTTTTTCGCAGCTTCAGAACCACTAGCCATCGCAATCGAACAATCCGCACGTTTTAAAGCTAAAATATCATTTACTCCATCACCAGTCATAGCAACGTTATTACCATCTTTTTTCAACGACATGATGATGGCTTCTTTTTGTTCCGGAGTGACACGACCAAAGACATTATAGTGAGATGCTATTTCTTTCACTTCTTCAATCGACATACCGGCTAAAGAAATATATTTATCAGCGCCATCAATACCGGCTTGTTTAGCAATTTCCGATACAGTTTGTGCATCATCTCCTGAAATCACTTTTATTTCGACATTATTTTCTTTAAACCAAGCAAATGTTTTGATAGCGTCTGGTCTAATGTGATCTTGCAAAACAATCATGCCAATAGCTTCACATTCACCGGCAACTTTATTGTGAACAATACCAGTAGAAGTTTTTGCTAAAACTAAAACACGATAACCTTTTGATGTATATTCACCAATTCTATGCAAAACACCAGATTTATTTTTACCAAGATTGATGTATTCAGCGGCACCTAAAACATATGTAATTCCGCTTTCAAAAGTAACTGCAGAATATTTATTGTCACTATTGAAATCTAAAACTTCTTTCGCCTTAATTTTGCTGGGGTTTTTGAAATAATCTTTTAATGCAAGCATAGTGGCATTTTCGTCATGAGAGCAATTGACAAAATCAGACATAATGCCAGTGATTGTTACTTCACCAACCGCACCATAAGAAATAATTTTATGGACGGTCATGCTGCCATTAGTAATTGTGCCTGTTTTATCCACACATAAAATATTGGTTCTAGCTAACATTTCGACTGAATAAAAATCTTGAACGCGAGCTTTTTCTTTACTTAATTTGATAACCGCAGTGGCTAAGGCAACAGAAGTTAATAAATATAAACCAGAAGGTATCATGGAAACTAATGATCCAGAAATTGAACCCATGATGGTTTGGAATTCACGGTAAGAAGAAAAATATCCTTGTACACCATAGATGACAATCATCACCACACTTAAAAAGACAATAGCGATGCCTAGATAGCGGAAGAGAACTTTTAATGATTTTAAAATTTGTGAAGGCGCTCTTTTAAATTTCTTTGCGGATGCTTGTAAACTTTGCACATAAGTATCATCACCGACTTTGTCCGCGATAACTTCAGCATTACCACTCACCACAAAAGAGCCTGAATAGAGAATATCTCCAACAGTTTTGTTAATAATCATTGATTCACCAGTTAATAGTGATTCATTAACCAATAAATTTCCTGATAAAATTTTGCAATCCGCCACTATTTGGTTGCCTGATTTAATAATTAATATATCGTCTAACACCACATCTTTAGCGGGGATTTCCGTAACGTTACCATCTCTTCTTGCATATGCTTTTGGTTGGGTAACGATACTCAATTTATCCATCAATCGACGGGCGTGGATATCTTCATATAAACCAATACCGCTATTTAAAATAACGATGATTAAGAAAAATAATGAATCATATTTTTTGGCGGCAATAATAAAACCAGCAATGACAAACAAAAGGATGTTAAAGAAGTTTAAAACATTATCAAAGATAATTTGAATATATGTCTTTCCAACTGTTTTGGTTGTGAAATTAGTTAATTTATCAGATACTCTTTGATTAACTTGCTCACTAGTAAGACCAGTTGCCACATCAGGATTATATCTTAAGGTATCTCTTTTTTCGTGCGCCATACGAATATAATAAAAAACTTGGACTTTTATCTCAAGTCCAAGTTAATTCTTTTATTGTTCTCTTTTCTTTTTAAAGAAATCTTTTAATATTTTGGAACACTGTTCTTCTAATATTCCGCCTTCAACATTTGGGTGGTGATTAATGTTATTTGCGGAGAACACATCAATCGAGGAACCACAAGCACCACCTTTAGGATCATAAGCTCCAAAATATACATTAGCGATACGTGATTGAATAATCGCACCACTACACATGATGCATGGTTCAAGGGTGACATATAAATCACAACCAACTAACCGCCAGGAATTTAATTTTTTACATGCTTTTTGCAGCGTTTTTAATTCCGCATGACTGGTGGCGTCATTACTGGATTCTCTTTTGTTATAACCACGAGAAATAATTTTGCCATCTTTGACAATGACACATCCAATTGGCACTTCATCAATAGCCAAAGCTTTTTTAGCTTCTTTCAAAGCTTCAAGCATGAATTTTTCTTTTTCGTTAATCATAGAAACAAACCACCGCACATGAACAAGTTACTTAAGGCTGCTACATTCCTGTCCTGACCTGGTTCGTATTCATTCATCGCGATGGCGGAGTAATTATAGCATAATTAAGTATTAATTCTAAATAAGAAAAAAGACCATAAAATGGTCTAGTTTCATAAAATTAATTATTTGACTGGTTTTAAAACAGTAATGCCACCCATAAATGGGACTAAGACATCTGGCACCTTCACCGAGCCATCTTCTTGTTGATACTGCTCTAAAATAGCGGGGAAAACTCGAGAAGTCGCTAAGCCTGAGGCATTAAGAGTGTGCACAAAGCGTGTTTTACCGGTCGCTTTATCTCTATAACGGCACATCGTTCTTCTAGCTTGATAATCACGAGCATTAGAGGCAGAAGAAACTTCTTTATAAATTCCCATGCTTGGTAAATAGACTTCAATATCATAAGTTCTCGCCATGGAATGAGAAATGTCGCCAGCGGCTAATTTGGAAATTTGGAAATGTAGTCCAAGCTTCTCTACTAAGGAAGCGGCTTTATTAACTAATTCTTCAAAAGCAGCATCACTATCTTCGGGTTTGGTATATTGCACCATTTCCACTTTATCAAATTGATAACCACGAATCATGCCACGTTCTTCGGTACGATAACTTCCGGCTTCACGACGATAGCAAGGGGTATAAGCGAAGAATTTCTTTGGTAAATCTTCTTCTTTTAAAATTTCATCACGATAAAGGTTTACTAATGCGGTTTCCGCGGTTGGTAAGAGGAATCTTTTTGGTTCTAAACCATCTAACCAGAACACGTCTTCACGGAATTTAGGGAATTGGCCAGCGCCAAAACCAGATTGTTCATTTAATAAGTGTGGAGGTAAGATAAATTCGTAACCATCTTTTAAATGTTCGCTAATAAAGAAATTCAATAAGGCCCATTCTAATCTAGCGCCGAGATTTGTATATACCCAAGCACCACGGCCAGCAATCTTCGCGCCACGATCATAATCCACTAATCCTAAAGAAGTAGCTAATTCCATATGATCTTTCATCTTGAAGGAAAATTCTGGTTTTTTACCTACCACTTTAATGACTTTGTTATTTTCTTTTCCACCACCCACTAAATCATCATCAGGGATATTTGGTAAGCAACTAACAAAATCTTTAATTTTTTGTTCAAGTTGTTTTAATTCTTCGTCTTTTTGGGCGTTAATTTTATTGATTTCTTTGACTTTTGCAAAGATTTCATTAATATCTCCACCATTTTTACGAACTTGTGGAACGGAAGCAGATAGTTTATTAATTTCTGCTTTATTAGCTTCTACGACTTGGATAAGAGACTTTCTTTCGGCATCCCATTGTAATAATTCAGTAAAATCAGCATCCCATAATTTCTTTTTGAGTGCTTCTTTTACTTTTTCAGGATTTTCACGAATTAGATTAATGTCTAGCATAACTATCCTCCTATAATTCTTTTATATTAATTTGTTGCTGATAAATCCATTTTAATTTTTCACCAGCGTTTTTTAATGAATTTTTTAATACTTCTTGATAAGCTTGCTCGGTTGTTTTCTTTAAATTTCCATCGAAATAATCTTTGGTCAATGAGGTTAAAGTTTCCGAATAGTCCGCTAAATAGGCAGTCTTACCATCTTCTAATAAACCATCGAAGATTGCGCTTTTGCGGACAATTAATTGACACTTCGCGGCCATGGCATCTAATATGGTCACCACACCAGCTTTTTTATAACCCGGTAACATAAATATATCGGCGTTCATTAACGCGCTACGATATACATCATCGGGAATAATACCTTTGAATTTAACATTCTTGGGTGCGATATCAATTAAGCGACGAACTTTAAATGATTTTGTAATACCCGGAACACTTTCTCTACCAAAATAATAGAACAACACATCTGGGCATTTTTTTGCCGCATTCACAAAGGCTCCTATGCCTTCCATGTTGTTATCGTATTCGCCAATAGCGACCGCTAGTTTTTTAGAACGATTTTCACCAAAATAACGGTAGAAAATATCTTTTTCGTCGGCTCTAGAGAAATCAAAACGAGCAATATTAACTCCTGGTAAAGCGATTTGAATATCTGAAGTAACTCCACTATCGATTAAAAAATCTCTGGTGGATGCAGTCGGAACTAAAACTAAATCAGCTTTATTTAAAAATTTTAGTCCACGTAATTTTAAAGAAGTAACACGATTTCCATCTTTACTCTTATAGTCTAGATAATTAGCCAAAGGATCATCTTCACAATAAAGCGCACTAATAATTAATGGAATATCATTTTCAATAGCGTCGTTAGCCTTATTATCATCTTCGATAGATAATAGGTGCATAATATCAAATTTATCAACGATGCTTGTTGTATATTCCACATTAGCCATTTCTAAGGAGCCCTTGATAGACTTTCTTAAACGGGCTCCTTCGAAATCAGGAACTTTGTTATGAGGTTGAAATGTGACCAAAACCTTCATAAAGATTATTCTTCGGTATTATTTTCTTCGCTTGGAACTTCTTCGGTAGGTTCTTCCGCTGCTACTTCTTCACTATCTTCTTCAAATGGAACAATAGCGACAGAAGCAACTTTTTGGCGACCTTCAAGGTTCATAATTTTGACACCTTGAGTATTACGGCCAGTGGTACGAACTTGGTTAAGATGCGTTCTAATGACAATGCCAGCGGTTGTAATAACCATGAGGTCTTCATCACCATCAACGGCGCGGACATCCACTAAATGGCCCACTTTTTCACTGGATTTTAATGTGGAAACACCTTTAGCGCCACGTTTGGTAACACGGTAGCAAGGTTCACCATCTTCATCGATGAAATTGGTCATTTTGCCATAACCTTTATCGGTAATAACTAAGACTTTGCTGCCTTCATATTGCGCGATAACACCAACCGCGTATTCACCTGGATATAATTCAATACCTTTAACACCAGAAGCGCTACGACCCATAGGTCTTACTTCGGCGACAGGGAAGTTAGCCATTTTGCCATTACTGGCGGCAATGCCAACTTTCATATCTTCATAATAGGTGCTAATTTCTTCATCTTTTGGATCAGAAATAGGAATGATTTCGTGGTCTTTGGTTTCTTCGTCAATCTTTAAAAGATAATATTGTTTATCTTTCATGACTTTGACATCAGGTGTTCTAATAATTTCTTGGACCTCTTTGACCGCTAATAAAGTATCGCCTTCTCTTAAAGTAATGGCGATCTTACCATTTTGACGAATGGATTCATATTCCGCCATGGGTGTACGTTTGATAATACCTTCTCTAGTGAAGAACATTAAGAAACGATATGGTAAATAATCATCAACAGCGATAATGGACTTCACATTTTCGCCTTTTTCAATATTGATTAAATTAATGACAGGGATACCTTTACCAGTTCTTTGGTATTCGGGAATTTGATATCCACGGATACGGTAAACTTTGCCTAAATCAGTAAAGAAGAGGAGATCTGTATGGGTTTTTGTATAAACCAACAAATCGACGACATCGTTGTCATTTAAGGAAGCACCACGAACACCACGGCCACCTCTATTTTGGGCACGGAATGTATCAGCGGATAATCTCTTCACATAACCACCTTTGGATAATGTGATGACAATGTTCTCTTCTGGAATTAAATCTTCATCATCAATTGTCGCGGCATCGTTAGAAATTTCGGTTCGACGTTCATCACCAAATCGATCTTTGATTTCTAATAATTCGGAAATAACCACTTCGGTTTCGTTTTCACGAGAAGAAAGGATGTGATTATATTCAGCGATGTTCTTTTCTAATTGCACTCTTTCAGCTTCTAATTTTTCGGTTTCGATACCAGTTAATCTTCTTAATGTCATACCTAAAATAGCTTGGACTTGTGGTTCACTAAATCCATATTTAGACATTAATCTATTGGTAGCGTCATCAGGAGTTTCCGATTCTTTGATAATATCTACGATATCATCAATGTTATCGTGACATTTAATCAAACCAATGACGATATGGTCTCTAGCCATATCTTTTTCTAATAAGAATTTGGTTCTTCTTTCAATTACTTCAATTTGGAAATCCAAATAATGTTGTAATAATTCTTTTAAGGTACAGACATGAGGTGCATTATCCACTAAGCAGAGGTTGATAATACCAAAGCTAGATTGAAGTTGTGTCATTTTGAATAATTGGTTTAACAAAACTTCAGGAATGGTGTCTCTTCTTACTTCGATAACAACACGTATACCTTCTTTGTTGGATTCATCACGGATATCAGTAATACCTTCAATGACCTTATCACGGACTAAACCTGCCATATTTTCAATCATTTGGGCTTTATTTACACCATAAGGTATTTCATCAACAATGATTCTCTTTAAACCGTGATCACCACGTTCTTCAATGTGGCATTTACTACGAATAGCAATGGAGCCGGTTCCGGTTTCATAAGCATCTTTAATGCCACCTTTGCCGAGGATAATACCACCACCAGGGAAATCAGGGCCTTTGATATATTCCATTAATCCAACGGCGTCGATATCAGGGTTATGGGCTAAAGCAACAACACCATCGATAACTTCACCGAGGTTGTGTGGAGGCATATTGGTGGCCATACCAACAGCAATACCACTAGAACCATTGACTAATAAGTTGGGGAATCTCGATGGTAAAACAACAGGTTCTTGGTCAACGCCATCATAATTATCCATGAAATCGACCACATTGCAGTCAATACCTTTTACCATTTCTAAGGCTAATTTAGCCATACGGGCTTCGGTGTAACGATAAGCAGCGGGTTCGTCACCATCAATACTACCAAAGTTACCATGACCTTCGACGAGGGTATAACGCATGGAGAATGGTTGCGCTAAACGGACTAAAGCGCCATAAATTGCGGCGTCGCCATGAGGGTGATATTTTCCCATAACATCACCAACGATACGCGCACATTTCTTAAAAGGTTTATCAGGCGTATTGCCCGTTTCGCTCATGGAATAAACAATACGTCTATGAACTGGTTTCATACCATCTCTGACATCAGGGATAGCACGGGCGACGATAACACTCATCGCATAATCAAGGAAGGATTGTCTTACTAAGGGAACAGTATCGACATCTTCTAAGCCAGCATCAATACCGGCTTTAAGTTCTTCTTGTTCTTCTTCAGAAACACTTTCTTCTTCAGATTCTTCTTCAGGTGTTTCTTCTAATTTGATTTCTTCATCTTCGAAAAACATATGTAAAACTCCTTTCTTTTATTAAATATCTAAATTCTTCACGAATTTGGCATTCTCGTGAATGAATTCTTTACGTGGGTCAACATTGTCACCCATTAAATCGGTGAATACTTGTTCCGCTTTAATGGCGTCATTTAATGTCACACGTAACATTTTTCTATTATTAGGATCCATTGTGGTTTCCCAAAGTTGTTCGGCATCCATTTCACCTAAACCTTTATAACGTTGGAATGGATAACCTGCTTTTAATTTAAGTTTAGTTTTGATGGTTTCGAGTTGTTCATCAGTATAGGCATAATATTGTTTGCCATGATATTCGACTTTATATAGAGGAGGTTGAGCGATATAAACGTAACCTTCGGTAATCAAAGGACGCATAAATCTGTAGAAGAAAGTTAATAACAAGATACGGATGTGACTGCCGTCAACATCAGCATCGGTCATGATGACAACTTTATGATATCTGATTTTGGAAACATCAAATTCCGGATCAATACCACCACCAATGGCGGTAATCATATTGCCGATTTCGGCGTTAGCAAAGATTCTCTTGGCTTGTGCTTTTTCGACATTTAAGATTTTACCACGTAGTGGTAGGATGGCTTGTGTATTACGGTTACGACCGTTTTTAGCGGAACCACCAGCGGAATTACCTTCGACGATATATAATTCGCATTCTTCAGGGTTTTTACTGGAGCAATCCGCTAACTTACCAGGAAGAGTAGTAAGTTCTAAAGCGCCTTTACGACGGATATCTTCACGAGCTTTACGAGCGGCCATACGGGCATTCGCTGCCATGACGATTTTTTCCATAATCGTACGGGCAAGTCTTGGGTCTTCTAATAAGAATCTATTTAATTGTTCTCCAACAATACTGGAAACAATTTTTCTTACTTCGGAATTTCCTAATTTGGTTTTCGTTTGACCTTCAAATTGAGGGTTGGGGTGTTTGACAGAAATAACACATGTTAAACCTTCAGTAATATCTTCGAAAGTTAAATCGTCTTCGCCATCTTTTAAGAATTTGTTATCACGGCAATAATTGTTGATAACTCTTCTCATGGCATCTTTAAAACCTGTTTCGTGCATACCACCTTCGTGAGTATGAACGTTATTACAGAAAGAATAGATGTTTGAAGAATAACCATCATCATACTGCATGGCGATTTCAGCGTAAACATGCGCGGTAGAGCCACTTTCTAAGGTAATTGGTACACTACCTTCACAATAGATGACATCATCGAATAGTTTGGTTTTATGAGCGTTAATAAATAAAACGAATTCTTTAATACCGCCCTTATAGCAGAAGCTTTCTTCTTTCTTCTCTTCACCACGATCATCTCTGACAGTGACTCTGATGCCTCTATTTAAGAAGGCTGTTTGTCTCATTCTGTCACGAATAATGTCGTAGCTATATTCTGTAGTATCAGTGAAGATGAGTGGATCAGGCTTAAAGGTAACAGATGTACCATTGACTTTTGGATCGCAATCACCAATACGTTTTAAATGGTCAACGATTTTGCCACCGTTTTGGAATTTAATGTAATAAATACCACCTTCTTTATGAACGGTGACTTCACACCATTCAGAAAGGGCGTTAACAACGGAAGCACCAACACCGTGTAAACCACCGGAGACTTTATAACCTCCGCCTTCACCGAATTTACCACCAGCGTGTAAAACGGTATAAACAGTTTCAACACCTGATAATCCGGATTTTTTCACGACGTCAACAGGAATACCACGGCCGTTATCAGTAACGGTAATGGTGTTACCAGGATTAATGGTGACATGAACATCTGTACAATATCCCGCTAAGGCTTCATCGATAGCGTTATCGACGATTTCCCAAACGAGGTGATGTAAACCAGCGGATGATGTCGTACCAATATACATACCTGGTCTTTTTCTGACAGCTTCCAGACCTTCTAAGACCTGAATGTTGCCAGCGTCATATTTGGCATCAGCTTTTTCTAATTGAACTTCTTCCTCGTTCATTTCCGAAACTTTGATATCTGGCATTGGTTGTGCCACAGGAGTTTCTGGAGCTTTTGCTTCTTCTACGACGGATTCAACTTTCTTTTCTTCTTCCATTTAGAAGACCTCCTTTTGTTTCTTTTTTATTTGGTATTGGCTTGCGCCTTCTACCTCGAGTCTAGTTGCAGTAATAAATACCTGGTCTAGCTTCTTTAAAAATGTAATTAATCTTTGACGATGGGTTTGATCTAATTCGCTCATCACATCGTCGAGGACCACGACGGGTCGTTTATCCTTGTCTTCAATTAAGAAGTAAGGACTGAGTTTGAGGGCTAAGGCCACCATACGGTTTTCACCTTGAGAACCGAATTGGGCGATATCCCTTCCGTTTAGGCTGATAGAGAAGTCTTCTCGGTGGATTCCAATAGTTGTTGCCTTCCTCTTAAAATCATTCTCTTCCGCCTTTTTAAATGCCTCTTTTGCCCTATTTACAAATTCGGCATCATAATCCACGAACGGTTTGTAGATTATTTCAATAACGGCTTCCTCGCCTGTGAGCGCGCGCGTTATTTTATTAAGGATATCACTGATATCCTTGACATACATTTGTCGATAATTGACAATCGGACCACTTAATTTTATTAACATTTCGGTGGTCGTCTCTAATAAAATGGGGTCTATTTTATCCGCTTTTAAGATTTCATTTCTTTCTTTTAAAACCTTCTCGTAGCGGGATATATAGTCCAAGTAAGGAGAACTTTTCTTTGATAAATTAATATCTAAGAAATTTCTTCTTTCTTTCGGAGATCCGCGAAAGAGCATCACGTCTTTCGGTTCAAATAAGACAACATTGAAGCATTTCGCTAATTCCGATATTTTGGCAATCGGTTTACCGTTGATGAATACTTGACGGCCATCCTTAGTAAGGATTATTTGGAATTTTCGATTAATTTTTCCTTCTTCAATGGTAGCGTTGATTTCGGCTTTCTCTTTATTCTTTTGAATTAAGTCGATATCTTCAACACCACGGAAGCTCCTTGCTAGAGATAAATAATAGGTGGCTTCAACAACGTTTGTTTTTCCAGCGGCATTGGGACCAGTAATGATATTTAATCCGCGGGAAAATTCATAAGTTAAATAAGTGTGGTTACGGAAGTTTTTCACCGTGAGGCTTTTAACGATCATAATTATTCGATAACAAATGTGTCGTTTAAGACCTCAATTACATCACCGGGATATAATTTACGTCCGCGTCTTTTTTCTTCCTCTCCATTTACTAAAACCGAGTTTTCTAATAGGAAGGCTTTAGCCGCTCCTCCTGTCGAGATTAGCCCCGCGATCTTCAATAAGATGTTAAGGGTAATAAATTGTTCGCCTGGCTTTAAAGAAATGGTATTTTGGTCCACAAAAAATCTCCTTTGTGCTAATTATACATTATATAAATAAAAAAGGGAATAATAATTCCCTTGATTTTTATAGTTTTTAAATTGGGGTAAAAAGGCCTAATATGTGCGGACTGGAGTGACAATTTGAATAACGGAGTCATCTGAGGCATTTCTTATCACAAAAGGCTTCATTTCGCCTACAAATGCAAAGGTCACATCTTCCGCATCTAAAGCTTTGACAGCAGCGTTAACAAATTCACTGTTGAAAGAGACTTTAAGACTTTGTCCTTCATATCTAAAGACATCGATTTTTTCCACAGCGGAACCAACTTGTGAACTCTTAGCTGATATTTCAATACCTTCATCAGACATGGTTAAGTCGACAACGTTTTCACGATCCAAAGATAAGATGTTAGCGCGGTCGATAGCCTTCAATAAATCAGAAGCACTGACTTCTAATAAATAGTTTGTAATCCTTGGTACAATATTTTTGGTATTTGGATAATCTCCCGCAATTAAACGAGAGGCAATAATACTTCTTCCGACAGTAAATAATGCCTTCTTATCGCTAAAAGCGATACTTAATGTTTCACATCCTTCTAATAAATGGTCAACTTCCACCATCATTTTGGCAGGAACATTAGCGACGAAATTAACGCCGTCTTCAATCTTAATTTCTTTGCGAGCCATACGAGCGGAGTCGGTAGCGGTGGCTGTTAATACGCCATTAGAGGCTTCTAAATTCATCGCCGTTAAAATAGGACGTTGTTCTTTCATTGAGGCCGCAAAAGCGGTTTGTGACACTAAAGCGTCGAAATCTTTTTTAGAGAGAATGATTTCGGTTCCATTTGGTTCTAAATCGATATCTGGATATTCTTCAGCTTTAACACAATTTAACTTATATTCGGAACGAGAATCACTAATAACCGCGATAGTGGAATCAATTACATCTAAGGTGATTTCTTCTGACTCCATCTTACGTGCGATTTCAGTAATGATTTTAGAATTAATTAAAGTAGCACCTTCTTTGTAATTTCTGATGATATCAACATCATTTTCTTTATAAGGAACAAGTGTTTTGATTGTTAAATCGTAATTAGAGCCAGTAATAAATAAACCGTTCTCATCTAATTCAATCTTTAAATTGGATAAAACCGCTACTGCGACTTTACTTCCTACTGCTCTGGATGCAGTTAGTAATCCTTTCAGAAATTCTTCACGCTTGATTGTAAATCTCATACTTTATTCCTTTCTTTTTATTATTAAATAATAATATTAATAAAATGTGTGGATTCGGTGGATAACTTGTGCTTTTCTTATCTTTTCCTATGCCATTTTTTATTCTACCACAGTGACTTGTGAATTGAATATTTATTTTTTAAATAAAATCTATTGCCCGCTTAGTCGTTTTTCTAACTCCTCAACAGCGGTTTTTAAAGTCTCATTAGTTTTCAACTCTTTTTCCACCTTAGAGATGGCGGACATCACCGTTGTGTGGTCCTTACCACCAAACATGTCACCAATCTTTTTTAGCGAGACATCTAATTTATATCTTATTAAATACATCGCGATATGTCTGGCAAGAGCAATTTGCCCGGTTCTTATTTTCCCGGTTAATTGAGAAGAGGTTAAATTATAGTAGTCCGCAACGACGTTAATAATCTTTTGTTCACTGAGTTGTGTTGAGATGGATTTACCACCAACAAGAGACTGAATAGCGTCAATCGCCACATCCATGGTAATTCTTCCTGATTCTTTGTTGGTGATTATATAAAACATTAACTTATTTAAAGCGCCCTCTAATTCTCTAATATCCTTAGAAAATTTCTCAGCGAAGAAATATAAAACAGAATCATCAAATCTATCGGGATCAAATCCACTAGATGATATTTTCTTTCTTAAAATTCTGACGCATGTTTCTTGGTCTGGTTCGTTAATACTCACAGTTAAACCTTTAGAGAATCTTGTTACTAGACGATCTTCTAATCCTGCTAATTCGGCTGGTTGCTTATCACTTGTGATAACAACTTGTTTGTTACTAGCAATTAATTTATTGTAAATCGCAAAAAACATTTCTTGGGTAGCGGTTTTATTTGCCATTAACTGCACATCATCTATTAATAAAACATCAATAGTGGTAAAGAAATCTTTCATTGATTCGGCTTCTTGCGAGCCACGGGCATATTTGACAAATTCTTCCACGAAATCACTTGCGGAAATATAAAGAATTTTCCAAAGTGGTTTTTCTCTTGCAATATAGTTTCCAATAGCCTGCAGTAAGTGAGTTTTACCTAAACCAGAATTGGAATAAATAAATAGTGGTTGTGCGAATGTTTTCCCAGGATTTGTAGCGACATATAAAGCGGCTTGAGAAGCTTCTCTATTAAAGTCACCAACAATAAAGTTATCGAAGGTTAAATTTTTATTGAGGGATGAATCTTTAAAATATGTCTGTGATTGAACAATATTTGGGGTGCCAACATCCGCTCTCGGTTGTTTGAGTTCAGTGGCCATCACATATTTAAAACGATAATTCGTACCGGTTAATTCTTTGATAACATCAGCCACAATGTCGTTATATTTTGAGGAAATTAAACGACTAGCTAAATTTGAATTAACCACAACGACGATTTCATTATTTGTAATCTCATTTATGTAACTATTATTGAAAAAGGAATCGAAAATTTGTTTTTCTCCCAGCCTTTCTTCAATTTTTATTAACGCTCTATCCCATAGCTGGGTAATTTCCGATAAAGTCCCAATCATATCCACACCTCAATTATGGAAAACATTATAAATTAATCCACATATTTTGCCTATGAATAATTTAAATAAATCTAGTTTTCCACCGAAATTTTTCTATTTACCACCAATTTTAAGGTAGTTTTCCACACATTTCACAATTTTAACGGTGGAAAATTTTTTCTACTGTGGAAAGGAAAAACTCACCATGTGTAAATTTTGCTTTGCTCAAAAAATAATTTTAAGGTCGATAACAGTATTATTTGACATTTATTTATAAATGCCATTATAATCTTTAACGCTATGTTATAAGGAGGTACACCTATTTATGAAACGTACATATCAACCAAGTAAAATCAAACACGCTCACAAAGCAGGCTTCCGTGCCAGAATGAGCAGTGCTAATGGTCGCCGTGTCTTAGCTCGCCGTAGAGCTAAAGGTCGTAAAGTCTTAACTGCCTAATCGGAGACTTAAATGAAAGTCATTAATCGAATAAAAGCGAATGAAGATTTCGCTAAAACGATTAAAAATGGAAAGACATATTATTGCAAATCCTATCGTGTTCACGTCGTGGATAATGAAATAGGACATACTCGCATAGGTATATCTGTTTCAAAAAAGATTGGAAATGCAGTAGTGCGTAATCGTGTCAAAAGACAAATTAGAGCCATTTGCGATAGTGTCATAGATTATGACAAGCAGGCTCTAGATATTGTTATCATAGCTAGAAGTGAATTTTTGCAAAAAACATTCGCTGATAACAAATCACAATTTACAGATCTAGTTAACTTACAGGTAGGGTTAAATAAATGAAAAAAGGTACAAAAATCGGTTTAGGATTTGCCGCTCTTGCTTTAGGCGCGGTGGTTTTGACTGGGTGTACAAACTCTTTCTGCTCAAAAACAGATAAAGCGCATATTTTATACGCTTTTGATCACGGTGTTTCTTTATATTACGATACCGTAGAAGATGCCGAAGAAATTAGCAATCTTGTTAATTCTGGCTATCAATCCTATGTTGTTAATACAAACGTCACTGCAGTAGCATCGTTTGATGTTGCTCCCACTTTGAAAACCATCATTGATAACGCCAAAAAGAGTTCTTACGCCACACCCACCCTCGACTATTACATTGAATTTGATAAAAAAGTATTAGACCTCGCCTTAAAAGCCTATAACGAAAGTGAAGACGAACCTGTTGAATTTGATAATTTGCACGCCGAAGACATTACCGGTGTTCACAAGAATAACAACCAAGAAATTCTTACTGCTGGCTTGTTAGATCAATATGGATTTTTAAAATTCTATGAAAAATCAGATGAAAAACAATCAGATAAAATTTGGGTCAAATGGGCTTCTATCAACAACAGTATCCGCATGGAAGGAGTGGTTGATATTGATGAATGTCCCACAACTGACTTTGTGTCATATTATCAATCACAAATGAATTCACGCACGAATGCCTATCGTTCATGTATCGCGTTAAACGATGGTTATTATGGTAACTACGGTAGTAATGGAGACAAAACAAAAGTCTTTATTTCTGGAAAAAACTGGGGTTATGCATGGAAAACAGGACCATTATCTGGTTTATTAGTTTACCCCATCGGTGCGGCGATTGACTGGCTAACATCCTCCATGATTGGTGGTGTTGGTACAGGTTGGGCGCAATTAATTGCTATTTTAATCGTCACCGTTGTGGTGAGAGGTTTATTGCTTTTAGCAACATTTAAGCAAACCGCTGCTAATAGTAAAATGCAAGCTTTGCAACCAGAACTCGCGAAGATTCAAGCAAAATATCCTAATTCCAACACGAACAATTATGATAAGCAAAGATTAGCGGAAGAAACATCCAAATTATACAAAAAACACGGCATAAACCCCTTAGGTTCTTTGTTAATAATGTTTATTCAATTCCCCGTCTTTATTTGTGTTTGGGGTGCTATGCAAGGTAGTGCTTGGCTATCCTCTGATGCTGTCTTGGGTTTACACCTTTCTGATTCAATTAGCAGTGTTTTAACAACTTGGTCTAACTGGAGTCATGCGGCCTCCACTGGTGTTATTACTGCTTTAATTTTGTTCTTAGTTATGTCGGGTGCACAAGTTGTGGCTATGTTGCTCCCTCAATGGTTGCAAAAGAGCAAAATGAAAAAAGTACAAAAATTAGGGAAAAACCCCGCACAAAAAGAAAGCACAAACAAAATGAAATGGTTCACCTATATCATGATGATTATGATTATAATCATGGGCTTCTCTCTTGCTTCCGCGATGGTGGTTTATTGGTTGGTTGGTGCTTTAATTTCAATTGCGCAAACCTTAATCACCAACGCCTATATGGAAAAGAAAAAGAAAAAATAGGCTTAACCAAAAGGAGATATTATGAAATCTTATACAGGTAAAACAGTAGAAGAAGCCTTGGAAGAAGCTTCAAAAGAATTAGGTATTGCTGTTGATGAATTGATTTATTCAGTCAGCGATAAAAAGAAAGGTATCTTTAATAAAAAACTTATTGTTGATGTCTATGATCTTTCCGACGTTATTAAATACGCTGAAGATTATATCTTAAACGTCACCGATTCTCTCGGTATTGAAAGTTCAGTCAATTCTCGTTTAGATGATGACATCATCCGCATTACCATTGATTCCACACACAACCCCATTTTAATTGGTAAAAACGGTAAGACATTACAAGCTTTAAACGAATTAGTAAAACTTGCCACATCTAATTATTTCAAAAAGAGATTTAGAATCTTATTAGACATCAATGGTTATAAAGATAACAAATACGATCGTCTAAACCATGTCGCCAGAAAATGTGCACGTGAAGTACAAAAGACAAAGGCCACATATACCTTTGATCCAATGCCGGCGGATGAAAGAAGAGCCATTCATAACGCTTGTAGTGGAATGAATCACATCCGCACCGAATCCATTGGCGAAGGAACACACCGCCAAGTCCAAATTATTTACGTTGAATAATTTATAAATGCACCCAATCGGGTGCTTTTTGAAAAGTATGTTTGAAACAATTGTTGCTTTAGCTACACCGCCAATGAAATCCGCTTTAGCCGTCGTCAGATTGTCTGGTGATGATTGTTTTGAAGTTGTTTCAAAATGTTTTTCTAAAAGCATCTTAAATATTGATAAAAGAACCTTGTTAGTGGGCTCAATTGTCGACGGTGATAAAAAGATTGATGATGTTGTCTTATGCGCTTATAAAGGGCCTAAGAGTTTTACTGGTGAAGATAGTGTTGAAATTATCTGCCATGGCTCGACTTTAATATCACATCAAATAATTGAAATTTTATTGCAAAAAGGCGCTCGATTAGCCACGAATGGCGAATTTTCTTCTCGTTCATTTCTCCATCAAAAGATCGATTTAATTCAAGCCGAAGCCATTAATGATGCGATTAACGCTACCACGAAAGAAGCCAAAGATTTATCGATGTTATCTTTATCTGGAGAAACCAGTAAATTAATCGTTCCTATTAAAACCAAATTAGCGGACATCATGTCTTTAATTGAAGTCAATATCGATTACCCTGAATATCAAGATATTGAAGTAGCTAATAAAGATATGATTGTGTCATATTGTGATGAAATTAATTCTTCCATCGATAAATTAATCAAAGAAGGCGAACAGGCCCGCATTATTAAAGACGGTATTAAAGTGGCAATTGTTGGTAAACCAAATGTTGGTAAATCATCTTTGTTAAATGCTTTAATCGGTGAAGAAAAAGCCATTGTTACTGATATTGCCGGAACCACCAGAGATGTCGTTGAAGGTGAAATTAATTTAAAAGGTATTGTTTTACATCTATTAGATACTGCAGGTATTAAGAAGACAAAGTGGAATCTATTGGTGTGGAACGTTCGAAAAAAACATTAAAAGAAGCTGAATTAGTCATTGTTGTTTTAGATGGTAGTGGGACTTTAGAAAACGAAGATAAACAAATCTTAGAAATGACAGAAAATATGAATCGTATTATTGTCTATAACAAAGCGGATAAAATCAAAAACAAAGATGATAAAAACATCTATATTTCCGCGTTAAAGAACGATATTTCACCTTTAGTAAAAGAGATATATAAAAACATTGGTTTAGATGAACAAGCTTTCTCTCGGCCCGCTTTAAACAACGCTAGACAAATTGGCTTATTAAAAAGAGCGAAAGAATCTTTATTGAAAGCTAAAGAAGATGCACTCAGTGATCTAACAGTGGATTTAATATCTGTTTCTTTATTAGATGCTTATTCCGCCATATTAGAAATATTAGGAGAAACCAATCAAGTCGATTTGAGTAAGGAAATATTCTCCCGCTTTTGTGTTGGTAAATAATATGATTTTTGATACACATTGCCACCTTAATGACGAAGCCTTATATCATCGTATTGATGAAGTAATGGAAAACGCCAAAAAAGTTGGTGTTAATAAATTCTTAGTGGTTGGTTGGGATAAAGAATCCTCTCTTTTAGCTATTGATATCGCACATCAATATCCAGAATGCTACGCGGCAATTGGCTTTCACCCTTGTAACATTGAAGGAGTGAGTGAAGAAGATTTTTTAGATGTCATGTCGCATTTAGATGATCCCAAAGTTGTGGCTTTAGGTGAAATTGGTTTAGATTATCACTGGGTGCAGGATCCTATCTTAAAAGAGCACCAAAAAGAATGGTTTATTAAACAAATAAAATACGCAAATCTCCATCAAAAGCCTATTTCCATCCACAACAGAGAAGCCTTTGCGGATTGCTTAAATATTTTAAAAGAGAATCGTCCTTTATATAGTGGGGTGATGCATTGTTATTCCGGTAGTGTGGAATTATTAAAAGATGTTTTAGATTTAGGTTTATATATTGGTTTAGATGGACCAGTGACATTCACAAACGCAAAAACACCTAAAGAAGTGGCGCAAGATGTTCCTTTAGATAAATTAGTGGTGGAAACTGATTCCCCATATTTATCGCCACACCCATTAAGAGGCACAGTTAACGAACCAAAAAACATTGCCTTAATCATCGATGAAATCGCTCGCGTTAGACAACAATCAAAAAAGCATATTATCGACGCTCTTTATAAAAATAGTTGTCGTTTGTTTGGTATTGAAAATGAAGAAAATCATCAATGATGTCATCGTCGTGGAAGGCACAGGAGATATAAGCCATCTTTCTACCTATATCGACGCCTTATTTATTCAAACTAATGGTTATGAGATACCAAAAGAAGAAATAGATTTTCTTACCCACCTTCCTAAAAATAAAAAAATTATCATTCTTACTGATTCTGATGAAGCAGGAGAAAACATCCGCAAAAGATTAAATTCATTATTAACAAATGTAGAGAATGTAAGAGCGGATATTGATAAATGCCACAAAAAAGACAAACATGGTGTTGCGGAATGCGAAGAAGATGAGATCCTAAGAGTGTTGTCGCCCTATTTTACAGATAGCAAACCACAAACTAATTTAACATCTTCCACGTTATTAAAATTAGGAATTGATAGTCAGAAGAAACGTCATTATTTATGTCAACAATTGCATTTAGGTAAATGTAATAATAAATCATTATTAAAAAGATTAAATTTTTTGCAAATTGATGAAGGAACAATAAAAGAAGCGCTAAAAGGTTATGGAAATTAATCGACAAAACATCAACAAAATCATGATGGAATATTATGTCAAACCCGATAAAGATTACGGGCAAAACTTTTTAGTGGAACCGGATATTTGTCAAAAAATCGTCGACTTATTAGATATTAAAGAAAACGAAAAAATATTAGAAGTGGGACCAGGTATTGGTTCTTTGACACATTTTTTACATCAATCTAGTGGTGATATTTCCGTCGTAGATATTGACGCAAGAATGATTGATTTTCTTAAAGAAAAATATAAAAAAGGCATTACCTTCATCAATGAAGACATTAGAAAACTAGATGTTTCCCATTTTGATAAAATTATTGGTAATCTCCCTTATAACATTACAACCGAAACAATTACTTATCTTTTATTAAATGCGCGTCATGCTTCTCGCTTAGTGATTATGTGTCAAAGTGAAGCCTTTCCACATTTTAATGATGTTGAAGGAAAAGAATATGGACCAGCATCTGTATTATTACATCTATTAGGTGATTGCCATAAAAAATTCACTGTAAAACCCGGTTCTTTTTATCCTGTACCAAAATGTCAATCCACTGTCTTTGTTATTGACATTAATCCATCTAGTAATTTTGATGAAGCCGGGAAAGTCTATTTATTAGCGAAACAATTATTTTTAAATAGAAGAAAAACTATTTATAACAATCTTAGCCAATATTTAAAAAATAAAGATAAGTCCACCTCTATTTTACAAGAATGTCATATCGCTCCTAACACTAGACCAGAGCAAATTTCTCCTGAGAAGTTTTTACAAATATATCGCGCGATATAATGGTTTATCTATATATTTATAAGAAAGGAAATTATAATTAGATTGATATGAGAAAGTTCGTAGTTCGTTGCCCTGCTAAAATTAACATTTGTTTAAATGTGGTTGGTAAACAAGATGATGGTTACCATCAACTTGATATGGTGATTTTACCTCTTGCGATGCATGACAGCATGCTTTTTGAACGTCTTAAAAAAGACGAAGATAATTTCGTCACCGTTGATGATTATTCAATGGGCCCAATCACTTATAATTTGGCCTCCAAAGCCATTCAAGTTTTAAAAGAAGAAAAACCTTTCGATGATTCTTTCCGTGTCACCATTCATAAAGTTATCCCCATGCAATCTGGTTTAGGTGGCGGTTCTTCTAACGCTGCGTCCACTCTAGTGGCCCTTAATGATCGTTTAAAATTAGGTTGTGACCAAGAAGAATTAATTAAAATTGGTAAAAATTTAGGCGCGGATATTCCTTTCTTCATCATGGGTAAACCA
Organism: uncultured Bacilli bacterium; assembly: GCA_905236715.1. GTDB lineage: Bacteria > Bacillota_I > Bacilli_A > RFN20 > CAG-826 > RUG13091. The sequence continues at coordinate 139,874 of CAJOMQ010000004.1, forward strand.
GCGAGATGCCGTGGTATTGGCGAACAACTAGATTTTATTAATATTAAAAATGATTATTACGTTTTAATTGTTAAACCTAATGAGGGTTGTTCCACCAAAGGTGTCTATGAAGTTTCTGATCAAATGGAGTTGCCAGTTGGTAATGTTGAAAATGTCATCGAAGCTTTAGAAAAAGGTGATGATGAATTATTAGCAAAATCTATCTTTAACGCTTTAGAAAAACCCGCGATTTCTTTGGTGCCAGAAATTGCTGTTATCAAACAAAGATTATTTGATGAAGGATTAAAAATAGTGCAAATGACTGGTTCTGGTTCCGCTGTTTTTGCCTTATCAACCGATAAAAAAGCCCTCTTGAACGTTGCTAAAAAAATAGAAGACAAATATTTAGTGGAAGTAACAAAAGTCTTAAAATAAGGAGCTCGTTATGGATAAATACGTTATGATTTTAGCCGCTGGTAAAGGAACCAGGATGAATTCCCGTGATCCTAACCACTCTAAAGTTTCTTACCCCATTCTTGGCAAAGCTCTTATCAATTATGTTTTAGATTGTTTAGAAGTGGTGAATGCCAAAGAAACAATCACTGTTGTTGGATTTGGTGGAGAAGCGACCAAAAAATTAGTGGAAGATAGAAGCCAAGTAGTCTGGCAAAAAGAAATCTTAGGCACTGGTTATGCCGCTTTAGAATGCGAGCCTTTATTAAAAAATAAAAAAGGTGTCACTTTAGTGATTGCGGGTGATAAACCTCTTATTAGACCTGAAACTATCAGCGCTATTTTCCATCAATATGAAAAAGAAAATGCCAAATTGATGGTGGTTTCTTCTTATTTAGTGGATCCTAAAGGATATGGCCGTATCATTCGTGAAAAACCTTCTTTACGTGTTGTGGCAGTGAGAGAAGAAAAAGACACCGATGAATACGAAAAAGAAATCCATGAAGTGAATTCTGGTATCTATTTATTTGATAACGAATTACTTTTTAAATATTTGAATAAAGCTTTAGCGACCCGTAAAGGGAAAGAATTTAATATTACGGAAATCATCGCCATGATTGTTAATGATGGCTATGTTGTTAATTCTTACGTTGTCGAAGATCCAGTGGAAATCTTTTCCATCAACGACCGCGTTAATTTAGCATACGCTAGCAAAGTTATTCGTAAAAGAATCAACCGCCAATTAATGCTTTCTGGTGTCTCCATTGAAGACACCGCAACCGCATATATTGGTTCTGATGTCAAAATTGGTAAAGATACGATTATTTATCCTAACACTACGATTATGGGTAATACCACTATTGGTGAAGGCTGCCGTATTGGCCCAGACGTCCATATAAATAATGCCGTTATAGGACACGAAGTGTCTATAATGCAAGCTTGGATTTCTGATACCACGATTGAAGATAATCAAATTGTCGGTCCTTTTGCCAAAATAATTGGAAAAGAAGGCAAAATATAATGCTAATTATTGAATGCTTTAATCACAACGTTTATATCGATGAAAAACTCGTCGGTTACATTGGCGAAAATGTCATTTATATCAACGGGAGAAAATTTGCGGATATTACCGATGATGGGAAAATATCTTTTGGCGATAAATATCTCGGCTATATCGATGATGATGGTTCCATTATTATAAACAACAAAGAAGTTGGTTATATTGATGGTGATAATAATTTTGTGTTTTACAAAACAATGGCGGGTAAATAATTAGAAAATTCTCGCGACTTCAAATCTATTATTGAAATTATAGACATATTCAATATCGTGCTCATCTTTGATGATTTCTTCTTGCACTTGAAAATTATAAAAACCTTCGTCTTCATAATATCTAAACATGTAATTGATTGCTGCATCTCTGCTAGCAAATTTTTTATTGAATATAATTCTTTTTCCGTTTATCACTCCGGATAGAGTATAGATGTGAGACATAAGATACCTCCTTAGCGGTTTAACGTCTTGCTTGGGACGGAGGTATCTCTCTATGTGAGCAAATATCTTAGCACTTTTTATTTCTTTTGCAAGAGGCTAAGAAAAAAATCTAAATACTTTAGTATTTAATGGAATCGTTGATCAATTTTATTTTCTTTTTATCAATCTTTTCGACCTTTCTGTCATAGGTTACAAAGCCATTTAGTTCATCTTCAACATCGCTCAGTTGTGTGTATATAAAAGCGCATAAACCATTATGAATATTAGGTTTGATATCTAAGTCCACAAGCTGTTGATATTCTTTTAATAATTCATTTTTATCTTTCATCTTTTTATAACCAAAATTGGTGTTATTAAAAGTGTGACCAGGTATTTTTAAGGAATAACCACCGCATTCGGATAGGATGACCGCTCGTGATTTGATGTCTTTAGGTTTTGGCATCTTAAATCTTTTGAAATAGCAGTGGACAGACTTCACATCGCTAACGCCTTGATCTAGCCAACCAGAAGCATGGTCATAAAGTCTGGTATTATCAATTTTCTTTAATTTCTCATATATTCTTTTAGCATCAAACTGTCCCCATCCTTCATTAAAGATAGTCCACAAGACAATTGAAGGTGTGTTATATAGCAAATTAATCGTATCGACAAATTCTTTTTCTGCTTCTCTTCTTCCTTGTTCGCTTGCACGTCCTAATTTCTTATATTTATTATCTTTGGCATGTGAATTAAAAATAAGGGGCGCACTGATAGCGATAGGATTATATTTTTCCCCACCATTAACAAAATCTTGCCACACCAAGACGCCTAATCTATCGCAGTGGTAGTACCAACGCAATGATTCAATTTTGATGTGCTTTCTAATAGTGTTAAAACCCATCTCCTTCACAAACATAATATCGTTGATATAATCCGCATCCGCTGAAGGGGTTAAGAAACCATCGCGATAATAACCTTGGTCTAATATGCCTTTTATAAAATAAGGTCGACCATTAAGACAAATTCTTTTAATTCCATCAAATTCTTCAACAGATATTTCTCGCATCGCGAAATAGCTTTGTATTTTATCGTGTCTTGTTTGTAAGGTGAAATAATATAAATAAGGATCTTCAGGAGACCACAAATGTGGATTCTTTATTGGTATTAAGTTTTCTTCATTTGGTTTTAAATTAATGGTCTTACCATTTAATTCACATTTGACCGACTTAGCGTCTGTATAAACGATAATTTTTAGTGAATTATGTGGTAAATCAGGGGTCATTTTAATATTTTGTATATAATCATCAGAAACACTTTCCATCCAAACAGGCATATAAATACCACTTTGTGGGGTATACCAAATATTGCCCCTTTTTGTTTTTTGTTTACCGCGTGAATAATAAGAAGTATCGGAAAAATCTTTCACCCTTACGACAAGAATATTATTTTTCTTTTTTAAGAAATTGGTGATATCAAAACTGAAGGGTAGATAGCCACCGACATGCTTCCCCACAAAAACATCATTAATAAAAACTTCGGCAATTTGATCAACCGCGCCAAAATGTAAGATGACTTTATCTTTTATGAAGCCATTTGGTATTTCTAATTGTTTTCGATAAAATAACCATTCATCAGGTTTGATATTTCTATTAAGACCACTAAGTGGGGTTTCAGGAGAATATGGGACATGAATTTTCCCATCAAAAAAGATAGGGATATCAACATTTTTACTAATTGCGTATTCCCATGTGCCGTTAAGGCATATATATCCTTCCCGACGAAGTTGCGGTCTTGGGTTTTCGGTTAGATGTGTTGCCATTTTCTTAATATTTTCTCTATTAATATCATATATATTAATGCGGCAATAGCAATTAATAAAGCCAAAGATAGCAGCATTTTTCAATGTTTCTTTTCACACTATTTATTTCATTATTCTTTTAAGAATAGTTTGCCTGGTTTATAATTAAATCGATTTTTGGGAGGCATAAATCATATGCAATTAGTTATTATGGCAGCTGGAATGGGTTCACGTTTCGGCGGCTTAAAACAAATGGAACCCATGGATGATTATGGGAACTTTCTTTTAGATTATTCAATCTATGATGCTAAAAGAGCGGGCTTCAATAGCGTTATCTTTATTATCAAAAAAGAATTTTATGAAGCTTTTAGAGAAACAATCGGTAAAAGAGTGGAAAATATCATCAAAGTGGAATACGCATTCCAAGAACTTGATGATTTACCAGAAGGTTTCCAAGTACCAGAAGGAAGAGAAAAACCATGGGGAACCGCGCATGCGATTTACTCCGCAAGAAAATTGATTAAAGAAGATTTCATTATTATCAATGGCGACGACTTTTATGGTGAAGAAACATACAAAGTTGCCTATAAATATTTAAAAGAATTGCCAGAAGGCGCACGTGGAAAATACGCTAACGTGGCCTTTGAAGTACAAAACACCATGACAGAAAATGGTGCTGTCAAAAGAGGCGTAGCTTTTGAAGATAACAATCATTTTCTTACAAAATTAGTGGAATCAAGTATTGAAAAAGTTGATGGTAAGATTATGGCTTCTCCATTAGATGGATCCACTCCATTTGGTGTGACTCCAGATACTCCAGTATCAATGAATCTATTCTGCTTCAATGTCGATTTATTGGAATATTTTAAAGAAGATTTCCCCAGATGGCTCAAAGATAATATCAATGTGCCAAAATCAGAATATCTTATTCCCTCAGTCGTGGATGACATGGTTCACCAAGGTAGAGCCACATTAAAATTATTATCCACCCCATCTGTTTGGTTTGGTGTGACATATAAAGAAGATAAGCCTGGAGTTGTTAAAGCTTTAGCGGAATTAACCGCTCAAGGTGCTTATAAGAAAGGCTTATATTAATATGGAAGCGGCACAAAATTCCCCGCAAAAAACAAGCGGATTTAAATTTAACAAAGCATATTTAAAAAGAACAATTTGGATTGGTTTAGCCTTTTTCGGTATCCTTTTGGTGTGGCAATTATATAACGCATATTGTTCACCAATGTTAACTTTTCTTTTTGTTAAACATGATTTTCCTAGTGCAATCGAAGACACAAGAGTGGCAATGATAGCTGCTGGTGAGGAACCTGTTATAAACATGATTAATATTCTTGTTTATGGTGGTCTCTCAGAACCAGATTATTTATCTGTGCAATGGAAAGTTGGTATTATCATGGCCCTTGATAATATTGCTGCTTTATTCATTATGCCTTTATTTGGCCGTTGGTCTGATAAAACCCATTCTAAATTAGGAAAAAGAATGCCTTTTATCATTATTGGTTCAGTAGTCACTGCGATTGCTTTACCATTTATTCCATTTTTCTTCTCTTCTGGTATGGGAAACGAAGAAGCCAAATTAGTGGGCATGATTGTTGGTTTAATTTGCACAATGGTGGTCATTATTGTCTTTATGATGAGTTACCGTTCTCCTGCTGTTTCTTTAATGCCGGACTTAACGCCGAAACCATTACGTAGTAAAGCTAACGGTATTATTAATATCGTTGGTTATGTTGGTGGTGCTGTTGGTTCAGTCTTCGCAATTGTCATACCTGTTACCAGTTATATTGACGGCACAAATAGATCGTTATGGATGTTAGAGATTCCTTTTATCGTTTGTTCATTAGTTTTACTAATTTCTTTAGGCTTATTGCTTTGGAAAGTAAGAGAAAATAAATTACACCTTGAATTAGACGAAGAAATCAAACGTGGTGATGCCATGGGCGAATCAGCTGAACAAGTCACCGATAGTGGCAAGATGTCAAAAAAGAATCTTCGTAATCTCATTCTTATCTTGATTGCAGAAGTTCTCTGGTTTATGTCGTTAAATGCCGTAGAAACATTCCAAACAAATTACAGTATGTTCTGGCTTAATACTTCATCAGCTGGTGGCGCACTTATGACAGTTATATCCGGTGCCGCTAGTGTTGTGGGCTTTTTAGTCGCGGGATTAATTGCTGATAAAATCGGCCGCAAATGGACTATCTTTATTGGCATTTGTGTTGTGGCTGCCTGTTATATTGGTTATTCGTTTGTCCCACCCGCAGAAAAAGCTGCAACCGACTTTTCATCATCATTACCGTGGATATTCTTTATCTTGTTACCAACAATTGGTTTGGGTTCAAGCTTAATTCATATTTGTTCTTTCCCGTTGGTTACTGATTATTGTACAGGTGAAAAACTTGGTAGATTTACCGCTTTATATTACACCGCTAGTATGTTGGCGCAATCGGTGACACCAATCGTTATTGGTTTAATTTTCCAAAACACTTCTTGGCGTGCAATGCCTATTTATTCCGCCTCTTTAATGGTGGCCGCTGGCGTTGTCTTCTTCTTTGTGAAAGCACCTCATAAAAACGACAAAGCGAAAAACGCCAAAGGTTTAGATGCTTTAGGTTCTGACGATTAATTATGAAACCATTATGTGTGGCACATCGTGGTTGCCATTGGCACTGCTATGAAAATACTATCCAAGCTTTTGAAGCGGCAAGAGATGGTGATTTTTGGGGTGTGGAAATGGATATTCATTTAACCAAAGACCATCAGTGGATTGTGCATCATGATCCTGATTTCTTATCTAATGGTAAGAAGATTGTCATCAAAGATGAGAAATTCGAAGATTTATTAAAAATGCCTTTAGATAATGAGTGGAATTATGAGGCATATTGTCCTTCTTTAGATGATTATTTAAAAACCATTCATGGAAGTGGTAAAACACCCGTTATTGAAATAAAACCAAAGAACCCATCTTTTAAATATTTAAAGAAGATGATTAAACAAGTGAAACAATATTTCACACTTGATGAAGTCGTATTTATTGCCTTTTATCCATGGCCATTATTTAAATTACAATTTCTTTATCATAAGAAGGTTCACATTCAACAATTATCTGAACCCACGCATCCGTTTATTATCAAGTGGGCCTATCGTCATCGCTTTGGTTTAGATGCCGATTTTAATTGTTTGAATAAAGAAATCGTCGATAAATTCCACAAGAAAGGTCTTAAGGTCAATGTGTGGACCATTGATCAACAAGAAACCTTAAGACAATGTGAAGAACTTGGCGTAGATTTTATCACCACAAATGTATTTGATCAAAATTCATAAAAAGAACCGGTTTTGACCGGTTTTTTTAGTCTATTCAATTTCCCCTCTTTTAACGTGGGCATCATATTTTTTCCGTTCCACAGTATTAAGAATTTTCTTTCTCATACGATAAGTGTTGGGAGTGATTTCCACTAATTCGTCAGTGTTAATATAATCTAAGCATGCTTCTAACGACATCTTTCTTGGTGTCTTTAAAACCACAGTGTTATCTTTCGTGGAGCTTCTGACATTAGTGAGATTCTTTTTGATAACGACATTGACCGCTAAATCGATATCATATCTATTTTCACCGACTATCATTCCTTCATAAACCATAGTGCCGGGTTCAATAAACATTGTGCCTCTATCTTCGACGTGTTCAATCGCATATGGGGTGGCCATTCCTGTTTCTGTGGCCACTAAAACGCCGAGGTTTCTTTCCCCTAATGTATTCGTGCCAGGAACAATTGGGCGATATTCTTTATAGACGTGAGATAAAATACCATAACCTTTGGTTAAGGTCATAAAATTAGTCATATATCCCAATAAACCACGGGAAGGAATAACGTAATTTAAAATAGTTACTGTTTCTCGTGCTTCCATATTAATTAATTCACCAGAACGATCACCAATCGTGGTCATGATATCACCGACATATTCATTGGGCACATCAATCATCAAATCTTCATATGGTTCACATTTTTGGCCATCAATTTCTTTGATAATGACTTGTGGTTTACTGACTTGTAATTCAAAACCCTCTCTTCTCATATTTTCAATGAGAATACCTAAATGAAGTTCGCCTCTACCAGAGACAATCCATGTTTCTGTATTGGGCACTCTTTCGACTTTTAAAGCCACATCTTTTTGTGTTTCTCTAAATAATCTTTCTTCAATTTTTCGGGCGGTTAATAATTTACCATCTTTGCCGCAGAAAGGAGATGTATTGGTGCCAAAAGTCATCTGCAAAGTTGGTTCGTCTAATCTAATTAATGGTAGTGGATCAATAGTGCCAATGTTATTAATGGTTTCACCGACATTAATATCTGTTAAACCGGCTACCGCGACAATTTCACCTGCAGAAGCTTCATTAATTTCTAATCTTTGGATACCTTGATAACCAAATAATTTCATAACTCTAAATTGTTGTATCGTGCCATTTAAACGTGATACCGCAACATTATCGTTAACATGTATCGTGCCTTTTTTAATCGTGCCAATACCAATTCTTCCCACGAAGTCGTTGTAATCTAGAAGAGCAATTTGTAATTGTAGTGGTGCTTCCTTATCAACTTGTGGCGCCGGTATTTCATCGATAATGGATTGTAAAACGGCATCCATGCCAGGTGTTTGTGTTGATGGATCAGCACTTAAAGATGATGTTCCTTTTAATGCGGAAGTATAAACGACATGGAAATCTAAAAACTCATCAGGTGCTCCTAATTCGATAAACAAATCAAGGACTTCATCTAATGTTCTTTCAATATTAATATTGGCTCTATCGACTTTGTTAATAACAACGATAGGTTTGACATGAGCTTCTAAGGCTTTCTTTAAGACAAATCTTGTTTGTGGCATCGTGCCTTCAAAGGCATCCACCAATAATAGACAGCCATCAACCATGTTCATGATACGTTCGACTTCGCCACCAAAATCAGCGTGCCCCGGAGTATCAAGAATATTAATCTTTGTGTCGTGATAAATAATAGAAGTGGTCTTCGCTAAGATAGTAATACCTCTTTCTCTTTCTAAATCATTACTATCCATGACTCTATCTGATACTTCTTGGTTATCTCTAAAAGCACCAGAACTTTTTAATAATTGGTCCACCAAAGTAGTCTTGCCATGGTCTACGTGAGCAATGATTGCAATATTACGAATATTCATGAGACTACCTCCAAACGTCTTTTCTATGTTAGAAAAGGCCATTATAAAATGCAAGAAAAACCGCGTTTTTTTCTTACATGTGTGTATTATAATGTATGTAATATGCAAGCGAGCGCAAAGAAAACCACCAACAAGAAGAAATGGTATGAATACCTTCCTTCTTGGTTAAAGAATAAAGAATCACTTTTTTATTACTTTTTACTGTTACTTTTATTAGGTGTTATTTTCTTTGCAGTCAGTTTATTTACTAACTATTTCACCACCCCATTTACTGGTGATTATAGCGCTCAACAAATCTCGTTTTACACGAATGGATATGATGATTGGTGGCACTTTTTTAAAACCGGTGAATTTGTTTTTTATGACACAAATACATTCTTAGGGGCTAATAACATTGGTAGCAACTCTTTCTATTATTTATTTGATCCATTCTTCATGCCCGTTTTATTGTTCCCAAGACAATATATAGCGCAAGGTATGGCCATTATGACCATCTTTAAAATGGCCGGTGCGGGAATGACTTTCTTCTTATATATGCGCTATATGGGTGCATCAAGAAGTGCTAGTAAATTATCAGGTATTGCTTATGCCTTTTCCGGATGGACCGCTTGGTATTTATGGTTTAATCATTTTACCGATATCACTATTGTCTTTCCTTTAATGCTATTAGGAGTGGAGAAGATTTTAAAAGAAAAGAAACCATGGGCATTAATGCTTTCTATATGCTTAATGGGCTTTGTGAATTATTTCTTCTGCATATGTTTTACCCTTTGTGCATTTATCTATGCGATGTTTAGATTCTTCCAAAGAATGCCAAAATTTCATTGGAAAGATAATCTCTTATTTTTAGGTATTGGCTTTATTGGTTTTGCTGTTGGCTTATTGATGGCGTGTTTTGCCATCGTTCCAAGCGCGGTTATTGCTTTAAATTCATCTCGTGCGGCGACGTCTTCCTATTTTGGCGATTTAAAAACCGCTTTAAATACATTTGATATCAAGCAATTATTTAAATTATTAACTTCTTGGGATGGATTATCTTCCACAACTTATACACAAAGAGATAAGGCTAGACCTCTATATTTCATCATCGAATTAATGTATCCAGTGATGAGTGATAGAGGTGTTCCATTAGTGGAATATGTCAATTCTTATGGTTCTTATGATAATGTTGCGGGTTCTTTATTCTGCTTTACTCCCTTCTTGATGCTATTTACTCCTGCATTTATCAAAGCCATTAGAGAGAAACATTATTCCGTTATTGTGGGAACAGTGTTGTTCCTCTTAGCGATTGTTTCGCCATTTTTCTATTATCTTTTCTTTGGCTTTACACAACCATATAGCCGTTGGTTTTTATTCCCCGTAGCGTGTTTGATTGCTTTTGTTGGATTATATTTAGACAAATTTAAAGATGATGATGTATGGACACTTGATGTTGGCGCCGGTGTCGCTTTGACGCTAGCCATTATCGGTGGCATCTTATCTTCGACAATCGTGAAAAAATATGGTGAAGGCACTAATGATTATTTTGTCGAAAGAGTACCTATTACCGTTGTCACAATCATCATGTGTGCTTATCTTGTTGCTTTATATTTAGTTTTACGTTTTACAAAAAAGAAGCCCAATTTGCACACTATTTTAACAGTGGTTTTGGGTGTTGAAATTGCGGCCATGGGTGTTTTTGTTATTGAAGGACATGGCGTTTCTAATTATTTAAATGTCAATCAAGGATTAGACAATAACAATTCCTTACATTCATTAGTAGCTCAAACAAATAAAATGGATAAGGAATATTATCGTAGCTATTCCTCTTTAGCGGGCTCTTCCGCGGTTAATGATGGCATGCGTAACGGCTATAATGGCATAACTTTCTTCCATTCTTTATATAACTACAACGTTGATGAAATTAGAAACAATGAATATATTTCCACTGGTAGTTGGTCAGGAACTTATGTCGAAAAAAGAGTGGGTTTTGACACCTTATTAGGTGTGAAATATTATTACATAGAAGATGATTATTTCCATTATTATGGAAACCAAAGAGTGGAAACCGCTTCCCCTTATTTCCGTTATAATGTGCCTTTTGGCTATGAAGATATCACTGATCAATATGAAGTTAGTAAAACCGCACCATTTAGAGTCTATCGGAACACAAATAATATTAATTTTGCTTTATCATATGACAAAATTACCGCGAACTCTTCTTCACCATTAGGAGATGAATATTTATTTACCAATGCCGCTTGGATGCCAAGTGCCAATAACAAATATATTTCCCTTATTGACGCTATTACTAATAAATATCCATCAATCAGTAAAGTTAGTTATATTCCATCTACTTACTCATCAATAAGTTGTAATGTGTCATCTTATATTTACCCATCTGCCTACACGCTGACATATTATGATATTCACAGCAAAATATTAGAGGATGGAAAGTATAAAAATGCCATTTCACTCAGCGTTAATGAAATGCTTAATGTGGAAACAGGTGGATATACAGCCAGTGATAAACCATCTTATCCAGAAAAATTTAGCCAAGAAGATTATTCCCGCTATATTGCGGTAATTAATGTACCAGTGGATACTTATGCCGAAAAATATAATGAAAATGGCATGGTTTATTACATAAATAATAATTTCAACACCGATAATCGTGTGGACGTTTATTTTGTCGATACAGAAGGTCGTGTCATCACTTTTGATAACCATAGTGACACTCGTTATTCATCTACTTGGAGCAGTAAAAACTTACGTGCCTTCTATGTTAGTAGACCCGATGAAAGTACACCCGCTCCGAAGGTGAAAAAGATCGTGTTTGTTTCCCGTAGTAACAAAGTGGATGTTGGTTCTACCTTCTATTGGGATACCTATGATAATTATTTAAATCGCATTCAGCCATTTATTGATAATCCGATTACTGATGTACATTACAAAACAAATCATTTTGATTTTAAAACAAACTTCACTGAGGAAAGAATCACTGTTACTCGTTTAGCCTATGAAGATGGTTTTAAGGTGAAAATGGTGGATAGTGAAGGACAAAAACAAGACCTCACCTGTTTTTCAACACAAGGAGGATTCTTGAGTTTTGTTTCTGGCAAAGGTAATTGTTATTATGAATTAGATTTTTATCCACCCGGATTAGCGTTAGGAAGCTATTTAAGCGCGATTGGTAGTTTCTTAATGTTTTCTACCGCGGTGGGATATGCTTATATCAGTATGCGCATTAATAAAAAAGAGCTAAGCATACTTTTGAAATAATTGTTGTCTTAACTCTTTTGCGATACCGCTAATTTATAAATTAAATTTTTATTAATTTTATATTCTTCGGAAACAATTTCGATGGCGTCTTTCTTACTTAATCCTTTATCTAGGAAGAATTTGAGGCGTTCCTCTATTTGTTTTTCATCTATTTCTTGTTCTTTATCATTACCTTGCAAAATAACGACCATTTCACCTTTTAATGTGGAAAAATCAATATTGATTAATTCATCGAGATGGCCACGAATATATTCTTCATTAATTTTTGTTAATTCGCGGGCAATGACAACTTCTCGATTACCGAATACTTCTTGTAATAGGTGAATCGTTTTTTCAATACGATGTGGAGCTTCGTAAAAGATAATGGTTTCTTGGCGATTTTTCATTTCCACCAAAATCGTTTTTGCTTCATTTTCTTTCGCGGGTAAAAAGCCATAAAAATAAAAATGATCAGTGGGTAATCCAGAGGCCACTAATGCGGATATGAACGCGGATGCGCCATTAATGACTGAAACGGCAATATCGTTTTCAATCGCGGCTTTGACCAAAAGATAACCTGGATCAGATATACCAGGATATCCAGCATCACTCATATAGGCCACTTTCTTGCCTTCTTTGATTAATTTTATTAATCTTTCGGAAGCTTCTTTTTCGTTATGTTCTCTTAAAGAAAACATTTCCTTTTTCATACCGAAATGATTGATTAATTGTCCGCTATTACGGGTATCTTCCGCAGCGATGATATCCATTTGGGAAACAATATCTAAAGCACGTGAATTAAATTCACTTAAATTACCAATCGGTGTGGAAATTAAATATAAAACAGGATGGGTATTATCAAAGCTTTTCGTTCTTTTCATTATCGATGGGTCTGCTCTTTTTAAATTTTGTTTGTTTCTTTAAATCTTCTAAAGAAATGAATTGTACTTCTTCTTCATTTTCTAATTTAACGTCATGGGAAATAACATTGATAGATGTCACTGTGTATTCTTTTTTATCGAGCCAAATTTTACTACCAAGTTCAGGGTATTCTTTTCTTAAATCGGTATAAGCATCATCTTCATATTTCAAACAACAAATAAGTTTGCCACAGTGGCCACTTAATTTGGGAATATTGATGGCTAATAATTGATTTTTCGCGCGATTAATGGAAATGCCATCAAATTCATTAAGGAAAGTGGAACAGCAAAGTGGTAAACCACAAATACCAATACCACCAATAATTTTGGCTTTATCTCTAGCGCCGACTTGTCTTAATTCAATGCGAGTGTGTAAACGAGAGGCCAAAACTTTTAATAATTCACGGAAATCAACACGATCATCAGCGACATAAGAGAAAAGAATTTTCGTTTTATCTAATGTGTAATCACAAGATATTAAATTCATTTTTAAACCTAGTCTTTGGATTTCGTTACTACAAATATCCATGGCAAATTTCGCGTCTTTTTGATTTGATTCATACATTCTTAAATCAACATCGGTGGCCACTCTTAAGATAGGTTTTAATCCTAGTTCAGAAGAATATTTTTCGATGTCAATAGGAGCGATAGAAACTTCGCCCATTTCTAATCCACGCATTGTTTCTACAACAACTTTGTCTCCTAAGTTGACTTGTAAATCATCAATGCCAAAGAAATATGAACGTGGGGTATTAAAGAATTTCACCCCGACAAAATATTTATATTGGGAATTATCTATATTGGTTTCGATATTATTTTCTAACATGGTTTTACTCCTTGATAATATGTAAGACCAAATGGTCAATTAATAGTGATATGTTGACATTGGTGTTGATTAAATTACGATCTTTTAATAATTCAATCAAGATGTCTTGTACATCGACGAGCTTTTTTGAAAGTTCTTGAAGAATTGTAGCATAACTTTGTAAAACAGGAGAGCCTCCATTTTGAATGGTTAAGATATCTTTAAAGGCTTGTGTGAGCATATCAATAAAGAATCTCGCGGACTCTTTAGTTTTAACTAAAGGAATGATATTTGTTTGTGTATAAAAGATGACTTCTCGCCCATCATCTTTATTTAATTCCTCAAGAAATTTAATAAAAGATTCTTTGGCTAATTGATAGGCATCTTTCTCATCTTCATCTTCTAATATTTCAGCGATTAATTCTCCATCGTTATAGAAATAAGAAAGTAATTCTGCATCTTCTTTTATAACGTCGTTTTCCATCGCGTCTTTAATCACTTCTTGTCTATCGATTAATTTCAAATGCATCACTTGGCAACGCGAAATAATCGTGGGTAAAATGCTGTTCTCATTATTGGTGGTTAAAAAAGCATAGACATTTTTACCAGGTTCTTCTAAGAATTTCAAAATGCTATTGATGGCTTGTTCAGTCATATTTTCGATCAGGTGAAGAACATAAATCATGATACCTTTACTTTCAAAAGCGGTCTTTTCAAATTGTTCTTCCACATTTGCCACTTCATCTTTTTTAATCGTGGATTTACTGCCATCATAGACAATAAAATCAGGATAATTTTCATCATCGACCCGCAAGCAAGTTATGCAATTATTGCACGCTAAAGGGGAGGGATCATCACACAAAATACTTTTAGCTAAGAATTTTGCTACTTCTAATAAAGGTGTGCCTGGGTTGCCACATAACAAATAAGCATGTGAAAGATGCTCAGTTTGTAAGGAACGGAGAAATGTTTTATAAATAACTGGTTGATATTTTTCTAAATATTTCTCTACTTGCATAAGCGGTCTAATATCGCTTTTAAAGTATCTTCCGCTACTTTGTCTCTATCTTGAGAGGCATCGATGATGACAAAACGTTCTGGATAGCGAGCGGCTAAATCCAAAAATGTTTGTCTTACTTTATTATGGAAATCAATTTTCTCTAAATCGAGACGATTAACTTCACGAGCGGAATTTTTCGCGATTCTTTCTAATCCTAATCGGGGATCAATATCAAATAATAATGTTAAATCTGGCCAGGTATTTTCGGTGGCGAAAAGGTTGATGTTCAAAATGTTATCAACACCTAATCCTCTAGCACCGCCTTGATACGCTAAAGAAGAATCTAAATATCTATCACAGATGACAATCTTACCTTCCTTAATAGCGGGCCAAACTTTTTCCACCAGGTGTTGTCTTCTACTAGCGGCATATAAAAGGGCTTCAGTACGAGGATCCATCGCTGTATTTTCTTTATCGAGGATGACATTTCTAATTTGTTCAGAAATAGGAGTACCACCAGGTTCTCTGGTGCGCACAATTTCATAACCCATTTCTTTTAATTTATTTACTGCGGTTTCAACAGCGGTAGTTTTTCCTGATCCTTCTGGACCTTCTAATGTTATAAACATAGCAAAACCCCCTTAAATTTTCCTTCTGCCCTCTATAGCTTTGGCGAGCGTTAATGAATCGGCATATTCGAGATTGCCACCCATCGGTAAGCCATACGCTAAACGAGTCACACTAACATCATATTTTTCTAATAATTTAGATAAATATAAAGCCGTGGTTTCCCCATCCACCGTGGGATTTGTGGCAATGATAACTTCTTTAATTTGACCATTTTCAATTCTTTCCACCAAGGAAGGAATAGATAATTTTTCAACATCCATTCCTTTTGACAAAGAAATGGTTCCGCCTAAAACATGATATAGGCCACGATATCCTTCACTTAATTCAAAAGAAATGACATCTTTTGGAGAAGCCACCACCATTAAAGTTGTGGTGTCTCTATCTTTATCACTACAAATTTCACAAATATCTTCTTCCGTGAAATTTCCACAGATTGGACAACGGTGAATAGATGTTTTTAAATCTTTCACAGCATCAGCAAATTCATTCAAATCATCATCTTCCATATCGAGCATGGCAAAAGCCATTCTCTCTGCGCTTTTTTTACCAACGCTTGGAAGCTTCGCTAATGATTCTTGTAGACGTTGCAATGCCTTAAGCTTTTCCATTAAAAGCCTCCGAATCCTCCAGCAGAGCCAGTAATTCTTTCGTTAATAGCAGCTTCTTCGGCATTAATTTGTTCATTTAATTCATTAACAGCTAAAGTAATTGTGGCTTCAATCATCTCTTTGTTTTCTTTTTCAAAAGCGTCTTCATCGATGACGATTGATTTTACGCGGTGATCACCAGTTAAGGTAACGGTCACTAAACCACCTTTATTAGAAACAAATTCTTTTTCCGCTAAGGCAGCCATTGCTTTTTTTAATTCGCGTTGCATCTTTTGTGCTTGCGCCATCATTTGTTGCATGTTCATATTCGTTAATCTCCTACAAAATCAATTTCAATTGTATCTGGTTTTGGTAATTTACCTAATTGTAATAAATTCATATATTTTTGTTGTAATCTGACTGATTCAGAACGATTGACCGCAAAGACAAACATCTTTTTGCCAAAAGTATTTTTAATGACATTTTGCACATCTTTTTGGTTTTCGTTTAGATTGATTTTTTCAACGATATTACTACTTGGACATTCCAAAATTAATACCTTATTGGACACAACAAGAGGTCTACCATCAATGAGCATTGTGGCCGCTTTTCCAAGGCTTGGATGCGCCATCAATCTCTTGAGGTTTTTCCAGTTTCTCAACATCTCATTTTTGATGTCCTTTTTACTGCTCACCATAATCTCTATCATGGTTTGATCATCAATAGAGAAGGATTCAATACCCTCGGTGCCATTGATATAAAGGATGTTTTCGTCAAGGGAAATGTCTAATGGAGTTGGAATTGGCTCTTCAACCTTTTCTTCTTTAACTGGTTCTGGATCTGGTTTAGTTTCCATGACAGGTTCTTCTTTTGGAGTCTCTATTTTATTTACAATGGAATTTCCTGGGCCATTCTTCACTGGTGTTTCATAACGTAGTGGTCTTAATTCTTCACTATCTAATTTGGGTTCCGCTTTTTTCTCTTGCGAGATGACTGGTTTATTATTTCCCATCGCGGTCAACTTCAATAAAGTGACTTCAAATAGTGGATTGATATCATTAACGTTTTTATAGTCTTTTAAGGTATCCATCAAAGCGTCAATCATTTGACTGACTAGTTTGTTATCGAAAGATTGGGATAAATCCACTAATTCATCGTTCTTTAACACTTCTGAATATTCAAACGAATTGCTGTTTTGATAGATGAGAACATCTTTTAAAATCAATAGCAAATCATTGGTTAATCGTTTAATATCAGTACCTTTTTCAACATATTTTTTGATTCTCTTTAAAACTTCACCGGTGTTACCAGCGGCAATATTTTTTAAGAGATTAATTTTTTCTTCTGTTGATTCTAAGGAGAAGATTTCTAATATATCTTCCACATTTAACTGATTGCCGGAATAGGCTAATACTTGATCTAAAATAGACAAAGCATCGCGCATACCACCATCAGCTAAAGAGATGATTAAATTAACCGCATCTTCGTTATAGGTAATGTTTTCTTTTTCTAATACCACTTTGATACGAGTGCGGATATCATCTTCACCAACTTTGCTAAAATCATATCTTTGGCAACGAGAAAGAATGGTGGGAAGAATCTTATGTGGTTCGGTAGTCGCTAAGATAAAGATAACGTGTTCTGGTGGTTCTTCTAATGTTTTTAACAAAGCATTAAAGGCGCCGGCTGAAAGCATATGAACTTCGTCAATAATGTAAACTTTATAGCGGCCCAAAATGGTGCCATATTTGACTTTGTCAATTAATTCACGTATTTCATCGACACCATTATTACTGGCAGCGTCTAATTCTAAGACATCTGGATGGCTGCCTTCATTAATGGAAAGACAGTTTTTACATTCATTGCATTGGCAACCAATACCGTGTTCGCAGTTTAAAGCCTTGGCTAACAATTTAGCCATTGTGGTTTTTCCCGTTCCACGTGGTCCCGCGAAAAGATAGGCATGTGCAATCTTTCCTGTTGTTAAAGCATTCTTCAATGTTTTGACAATATGTTGTTGCCCCGCTACCTCGGAAAATGTAGAAGGACGATATGTTCGATATAGTGCTTTATAAGCCATAGTTAATCACCTAGATAGATTATACACAAACGTGAAAAGTCATTAAAGAATTAATATTAATATTAAGGAAAAAGATAAAGCCCTTTTTCTTATTTCTCTTGTTATGATACAATAACAAACGCTTATTGAGGTTATTTTATGGAAAGTAGTATGCGTAATAGGCTAGAAGTAGCAATTAAGAGATTACAAGAAATTGACCAAGAATTAATTAGTGAAGACATCATGAAAGATCTTGCTCATTTTCGTGAAATTTCCAAAGAAAGAAGTAACCTTGAACCTCAAGTAGAAGCTTATAGCAAATATAAAAAGAACGAAGAAGACATCGAAGGTGCGAAAGAAATGGCACAAGACAGTGACCCCGAAATCGCCGAGATGGGAAAAGAAGAAATCAAACGACTAGAAGCCGAACAAGAAAAATTAGAAGAAGAATTAACATTCCTTCTTTTACCAAAAGACCCCAATGACGAAAAGAATATTATCGTTGAAATAAGAGGGGCCGTTGGTGGTGATGAAGCCAATATTTTTGCCGGTGATTTATTCCGTATGTATACCCGCTACGCCGAAGCGCAAGATTGGAAAATTCAATTAGTGGATGAAAACCCATCGGAAGCCGGTGGTTTTGCTTCTGTTTCTTTTATGATTAAAGGAAAAAGCGTTTATTCCAAATTAAAATTTGAAAGTGGTGCGCATCGTGTGCAACGTGTTCCTAAGACAGAAGCTAGTGGCCGTATTCATACTTCCACCGCCACCGTATTAGTCATGCCAGAAGCAGAAGAAATTGATATTGAAATCAATCCTAACGATTTACAAGTTGATACTTATCATTCACAAGGTGCTGGTGGACAAAACGTCAATAAAACCGAATCCGCAGTAAGAATTACTCACATTCCCACAGGGACTGTTGTGGCGTGCCAAACCGAGAAATCACAAATTCAAAACCGTGAAATCGCTATGCAAATGTTAAGAGCGAAAATGTACGCCAACAAATTAGCGGAACAACAAGAAGCTATCGGTAATGAAAGACGTTTAAAAGTGGGTACGGGTGAAAGATCAGAAAAGATTCGTACCTATAACTATCCACAAAACCGTGTCACCGATCACCGCATTGGTTTCACTATTCAAAAATTGGATAGAGTTATCGAAGGTGAATTAGATGAAATTATTGATGCCTTAATTCACTATGATCAATCAATGAAAATGGCGGGTGAATAATCATGCCAACCAATCGAGAAATATATTTTGATTTATTAAAAAGAAATAATAAATATCTCAGCAAATCGGTCGTGGTGTCTCTATTAATGGATGCTAGTGATTTTACTGACCGTATGATTTTCTATTCACATTTTAATGATGAAATAAAAGATTATCAAAAATTGCAGCAAAACGTCGATAAAGTGGCTAATGGTGAACCTTTACAATATGTCTTGGGTTATGCTTTTTTCTTAGGTGAAAAATATCATGTAAATAAGAATGTTTTAATTCCAAGACAAGAAACTGAACAATTAGTCATTGAAACCACGCTTTACATAAAGAGACTCTTTGGCGAAGCTGAATATTTTATTGTGGGGGATGTATGTACTGGCTCGGGTTGTATTGCTGGTGCTATCAAAAGACAATTTAAAGGCAGCAAGGTATATGCTTCTGATATTTCTAAAGAAGCATTAGAGGTTGCGGGTGACAATTTAAAAGATTTAGATATTGGTTTATTACAAGGAAATTTATTAGAGCCTTTTGAAAAAGAAAATATCCGCTTAGACGTTTTAATTTGTAATCCACCTTATATTGATGATGTTTCCACGATTGATGAACAAGTTTATCAATACGAACCACATTTAGCGTTATTAGCTAATCCATCCACAAAATTTTATGAAGAAATTTTCCAAATGATGCCAGATGTAATGAATCAAACACATTTTTTAGCCACGTTTGAAATTGGTGAGAACATGGATGAACAAATTACCGATCTGGTGGAGAAATATTTTCAAGAAGTTCGCTATAAAATTGGAAAAGATATGTATGGAAAATCACGTTTCCTTTATATTATTAAATAGAGGCATAGATTATGAAAATTGCAGTTGGTAGTGATCACGGTGGTTTCACCTTAAAAGAAGCAGTTATTAAACATTTAAAAGAACTTGGTCATAAGGTACAAGATTTTGGTACTTCAAGTGCGGAATCTTGCAATTATCCCATTTTTGGTGCGGAAGTTGGAAAAGCCGTTGTTTCTGGTGAATATCAATTTGGTATTCTTATGTGCTCTAGTGGCGAAGGCATTGCCATCGCCGCGAATAAAATTAATGGCGTAAGATGTGGTATTGGTTATAACGACAGTGTGGCCGCATTAATGCGTCAACATAATGACTGTAACATCATTGCCTTTGGCGCCAAATTCATGAAGGAAGAAGATGTTTTAAGAAGAATTGATATTTTCTTAAATACCGAATTTGAAGGCGGCCGTCATGCTTTGCGGGTTGATATGATTAAATCACTTGAAACAAAATAAAAAATTTTTGGCAAAAATCGATAAAAGTCTCCTATGTATTTAATGGGAGGCTTTTTTATGTCGTTAGTTCCACAGAAAAGAAAAACGAGTACACAAGAGAAATACCAATGCCCGATATGTGGCAATCTTGATCCAACTTATATTGGCATTAGAAACAACCATCCATATTGTCGTAGATGCATATCTTTCCGTGGTTTAGAAGCTAGTGAAGATTATCAAATATGTGACAAAGCCGATTATTTCCTAAATTATGAATTGACTAAAGAACAAAAAATATTATCGGATCGTTTAGTCGATAATTATCGACATAAAATAAATTCTCTTGTTAAAGCTGTATGTGGGAGCGGAAAAACAGAAATTGTCTTTGCGGTCATTTCTTATGCTTTAAAGAATAAACATCGCGTGGGATTTACGGTTCCTCGTCGCGATGTTATTGCGGAATTATATTTAAGATTTAAAGAAGTTTTTAAAAACAATAAAGTGGCAGTTCTTTATGGCGGTCACACATCAATTATTGAAGCGGATTTAATTTGTTTAACCACTCACCAATTATTTCGGTATGACCAATATTTTGATTTGTTGATAATTGATGAAATTGATGCTTTCCCATATCACGATAATGAAGTCTTAGAAGCTTTCTTCCAAAGAGCGGTTAAAGGAACTTATATTATGCTATCGGCCACTCCATCAGAAAAGGTGTTAAAGAAATTCCAAAAGAAGGGGATGGCATTACTGGAATTAAACAAGAGATTCCATGGTTATCCACTTCCTGTTCCAGAAGTCATTATTCGGAAAAGTTTTTTACAATATTTCGAACTAATTAAACAACTGAAAGATTTTGTAAGTAGGTCAAAACCCGTTTTTATTTTTTGCCCGACAATTGATATGTGCGAAGAAACGTTTTCTTTCATCAATAAATTTATTTCTGGTGGCAATTATGTGCATTCAAAAAAGTCCGATAGAAGTGAAGTCATTGAGGATTTCCGTAAGGGCAAATATAAGTTTTTAGTGACAACCGCAGTATTAGAAAGAGGAGTAACTATTAAAGGGTTACAAGTAATTATCTTCCATGCCGATAACGTTATTTATGATAGTCACGCATTGATCCAAATTTCTGGTCGAGTTGGCCGCAAAAAAGAATCGCCAACTGGAAAAGTAATCTATATTTGCGGTGAAATAACTCCTGAAATTAACAAATCAATAAAGGAAATTAAACATGCCAACGAAAGTTTGTAAATTGTGTTTCAAGGAAATTAAAGATAATAGTGTGCGCGCTTTAATAAAGCCGCATCTATCATTGTGCTTTAATTGTTATAAACGACTTCGGCCTCATTTTATAAGCTTTCAAATTTATAAATACAAAGGATTATCTCTATATTATTACGATAGTGATATCCGTTCTTTGCTTTATCAATTTAAGGGTTGTTATGATTATGAATTAAAACAAATATTTTTTGAAAGATATGTTAACGAATTAAGGTTAAAATATTTAGGTTATGTGATGGTGCCAATTCCTTCCTATGAAGAAGATGATTTAAAAAGAGAATTTAACCATGTTGTGGAAATGTTTTCTCTTTTAAAAATCCCCATCAAAAAATTAATTAGAAAAACCTCTCCATTTAAACAAGCTGATCACAATAAGAAAGAGAGGAAGGAAATATCTAAGCACTTGGAGTTGATAGAAACTAAACCACTTACTCATAGCAAAATTCTTCTTGTTGATGATGTTTATACAACTGGTTCCACGATGAAAGCGGCTATTAAGTTATTAGAAAAATTAAAACCAAAAGACATCAAAGTATTGGTTATGGCGAAAACTAGAAATGACAAAGATTACAATGATACTTATTAGTGGCAAAATACTTTGTATTAGACAGTTAATCTGACAAATGGTAATATATAAAACGAATGTTTGACATTCTTTATTTAATTAAAGAAAGGCACAAAACAATGTGTAGGTGATTATTATGGGATTCTTCGATAGAAGGGCGATCAAAAAATATGAGAAAGAAGCCGACAAGGTTTTAAAATACGAATCCGTCATGGCGAGTAAAAGCGATGATGAATTAAGAGGCAAAACACAAGAATTCAAAGATAGATTAGCTAAAGGTGAAACTTTAGATGATATCAAATATGAAGCTTTTGCAGTGGCGAGAGAAGCCGCGAAAAGAACCATTGGCGAATTTCCATTTAAAGTGCAAGTGATGGGTTCCTTAGTCATGCACGATGGTGATGTCGCAGAAATGAAAACCGGTGAAGGTAAAACTCTTACCGCGACAATGGCTACCTACTTAAATGCTTTGGCGGGTAAAGGTGTTCACGTTGTGACCGTTAACGAATATCTATCCGAACGTGACTCTAATTGGATGGGTCAAATTTACCGTTTCTTAGGTTTAACCGTAGGCTTAAATTTAAGATCTAAATCTACACAAGAAAAGAAACAAGCCTATTTATGCGATATTACCTATACCACAAACTCTGAATTAGGTTTCGATTATTTAAGAGACAATATGGCCACGAGCATGAAAAACCGTGTTTTGCGTGGATTAAATTTCTGTATTGTTGACGAAGCCGACTCTATTTTAATCGATGAATCTCGTACGCCTTTGATTATTTCCGGTGGTGTGAAAACATCTTCCTCACAATACACTGTTGCGGATAGATTCTGCAAAGCCTTGAAAAAGGATGTTGATTTCAATTATGACGTGAAAGAAAAAACTGTCAATTTAACCGATGAAGGAAATAAAAAAGCCGAAAGAATGTTTGGTATCAAAAATTTATATGATCCCGAATATTTTGATTTAGTCCATAGGATCCACAATGCCTTAAAAGCTAATTACACGATGCAAAGAGATGTTGATTATCTCGTGGATAAAGAAGGACAAGTACAAATTATTGACCAATTCACTGGCCGTGTTTTACCAGGCAGAGAATGGTCTGATGGTTTACATCAGGCGGTGCAAGCTAAAGAAAATGTCACCATTAAACAAGAAACCGTTACTATGGCCACAATTACATATCAGAATTTCTTCCGTTTATATAAGAAAATGGCTGGTATGACTGGTACCGCAAAAACGGAAGAAGAAGAATTCCGTAAAATCTACAACATGCGTGTTGTTTGTGTGCCCACAAATAGACCCGTTATACGTGAAGATGCGCTCGATTACATCTATGCACATAAAGGACCCAAATTAGCGGCCTTAATTAAAGAGGTCAAAGAAAGACATGAAAAAGGGCAACCAATTTTAATTGGTACCGTTTCCGTTGAATCTTCTGAAGAAATTTCTGCATTGTTAACCCAAGCGGGCTTACAACATGAAATGTTAAATGCGAAAAACCACGCACGTGAAGCGGAAATTATCGCTCACGCTGGTGAAAAAGGCCATATTACCTTAGCTACTAACATGGCAGGCCGTGGTACCGATATTAAAATTAATGATGAAGTGAGAGCGTTAGGTGGTTTATGTGTCTTTGGTACTGAAAGACATGAATCACGTCGTATTGATAACCAATTACGTGGTCGTTCTGGCCGTCAAGGTGACCCCGGATTTTCTCGTTTCTATGTCTCTTTTGATGACACATTACTCGTCCGTTTCGCTGCGGATAAAATGAGAGATTATATCGAAAAGAATTTCGGTGAAGAAGCTTTAGAGAGCAAAGTGGTTTCCCAAGCTGTTACTTCCGCGCAAAAGAAAATTGAAGGTATGAACTTCGATACTCGTAAGAGCTTATTAGATTATGATGATGTTTTAGCCAAACAAAGACAAATTGTCTACGACAAACGTGATAGAATCATCGAAGGACGTGACATTAAAGACATTGTCGATGAAATCTTTGCCTCTACTGGTATGTTTTTGGCGAAAAAATCGGTTCCCGCGGATAGTAATCAACAATTAATTTCTGCTGATTTATTAATCAAACAAGTCGAACCAAGATTCTTACCAGAAGGCACTATTAGTAAAGCATCTTATGATGATGATTTAGTGGATAACTGCGGACAAGATTTAGGCGAATTAATTCTCCGTAGATATCAACGTAAGAGAGCCAAATTACCAGAAGAACTTTGTGACAATATTGAAAGAGATGTCATTCTCCACTGTATTGACCAAAACTGGACCAAACATATTGATGCCATGGCGAGATTACGTGAAGGTATTCATTTAAGAAGCTATGCTAATGTGAACCCTTTACAAGATTACGTTAATGAAGGCTATGAAATGTTTAATGAATGTTTAGAATTAGCGTCGGTTGATTCTGTTTTGAATCTCGTTAATATTGACCGCTTTGTCAAACAAGTAGAAGAACAACAAGCCGCGCAAAAAGCCTTGCAAGAAGAAATGGCCAAAAAAGCCGAACAAGAGAAAGCCAATCAAGTCGAAAATCCCGACATTGATTTAACCAAAAAGGAAGAAAAATAATGAAGGACTTTGTATCTTTAAAACAAGATCTTAGTGCAGTTGGCGAAAGAATCCGTCAACTCAGGTGCTCACTTTGACATCGCTAAATTAAGTGGTGAAATTACTGATTTAACCAAAAAAAGCGAAGCCGAAGATTTTTGGAATAACCAAAGAGAAGCTTTAACAATTATTTCACGTTTGAATTATTGCAAAGAAATTGTCGAAACTTGTCAAAAATTAGAAAACGATTATAAAGATATTGAAGAATTATTGGATTTAGAAGATGAATCTATTTTTGAACAAGTCCAAGAATCCTTTTTGGCGTTAAAACAATTAACACATGAATTTGAATTACAAATCCTTTTTACAGGGGAATTTGATGATTTAAATGCTATTTTAGAAATTCATCCTGGCGCCGGTGGAACCGAAGCACAAGACTGGGCTGATATGCTTTACCGTATGTATGTTTTATATGCGGAAAATCATAAATTTAAGATGTCGTTAATCTCTTTGGAACCTGGTGACGAAGCTGGTCTGAAATCCGTCACAATTAAAATAAGTGGTAAACACGCTTATGGTTTATTAAAAGGTGAAAAAGGTGTTCATCGCTTAGTGAGAATCTCGCCTTTTGACGCGAATAAAAGACGCCATACCTCTTTTGCTAGTGTCAATATTATTCCTGAATTTAAAGAAAATACAATTGACCTACAAATTAGTGAATCTGATTTAAAGATTGATACCTATAGAAGTGGTGGTGCTGGGGGACAAAATGTCAACAAAGTGGAAACCGCTGTACGTATAACTCACTTACCAACTGGAATTGTCGTTTCTTGCCAAATTGAAAGATCACAGCTTCTCAATAAAGAAACCGCCATGAACATGTTAAAGGCCAAACTTTATTTAATGGAATTGGAAAAACGACAAAATAAATTAAATGCCTTAATTGGAGAGAAGAAAAATATTGAATGGGGTAGTCAAATTCGTTCATATGTTTTCTGTCCTTATACTTTAGTTAAAGATAATAGAACCAATTATGAAGTTACCGATGTTAACGCGGTAATGAATGGTGATATCGATGGTTTCTTATATGCTTATTTGCAAATGGAGGCTAAAGAAAATGTCTAGATTCAAGAACTTATCAAAAAAAGATAAAGCAATCGTTATATCAAAGGTTTTTGCTATTGTTATTGGCACTATTTTAATGGCTTTTGGTAATATTTTATTCCTTGTACCACTTGATATTAACGCCGGTGG
The DNA here is from genome assembly GCA_905236715.1 of uncultured Bacilli bacterium. Lineage (GTDB taxonomy): Bacteria > Bacillota_I > Bacilli_A > RFN20 > CAG-826 > RUG13091. Next base: position 166,198 of record CAJOMQ010000004.1, read on the forward strand.
TTTATCAGGTATTGCTATTATTATTCGCTTTTTTGTACCAGAAAATTATAAAGTTTTGGTCTATAACATTGTCATATGGAGTTTATCAATCATCTTATGGTTATTAGGAAGAATTTTTATTGGCAAAGAATTCGCCTATAAAACACTTTTATCAACGATTATTTTCCCTTTAGCAAACTTATTATTTACCGCTGTTCCAGGAATTTCTGATGGTATAAGTTATTTATCCGAAATATTAAAAACTGCAGGCTCAGAAAATGATACAGTAGCCGCAGGCAATTATATTTTATGTGCCTTATTTGGTGGCGTATCAGTTGGTGCTGGTGTTTCCATTACCTTTGTGGGTGGAGGTTCAACTGGTGGTGTTGATGTTTTAACCTTCTTAATTGAAAAATATTTGAGAATTAAACAATCAATAGCATCCTTTATAGTCGACGGCACCATTGTTGCGGTTGGCTTAATCGTTTTCACTATTGTGGATAGCAAGATGTTAATCTCTTGTTTGTCTGGTATTATTTCCGCTTTTATAACATCGATAGTCATTGAAGTTATTTATATTGGTTCGACAAGTAGTTATCAAGCCGATATTATTTCCGATAAATGGGAAGAGATTTCTCGTTATGTGCAAGATGAATTAGAAAGAGGGGCTACCATTATTCCTGTTAAAGGTGGATACCATGGCCAAGATCGCATTATGCTCCGCGCGGTTATTGATAAAAGACAATATGAAAAATTGAAAAAATTCATTGCAGAAGTCGATCCAAAAGCCTTTGTGACATATACCCAAACGCATGCCACTTTTGGTGAAGGATTTAAAACTTATTACAGCGTTTACAAGAACAAGAAAAAATAATTATGGATGATTCTCATCGTTTTGAAATTGTTTCTAAATATCAGCCAACCGGTGACCAACCACAAGCTATTGCTAAACTTGTGGATGGTTTAAATAACGGAAAAAAGTTTCAAGTTCTTTTAGGGGCCACTGGAACCGGTAAGACTTTTACCATGGCCAATATTATTGAACAACAGCAAAGACCGGTATTGGTTTTAGTTCATAACAAAACCCTCGCGGGCCAATTATATTCTGAATTCCAAGAATTATTTCCTCACAATCGTGTGGAATATTTCGTTTCTAATTTCGATTTTTATCAACCAGAAGCCTATATTCCCAAAAGTGACACGTATATTGATAAAAACGCGGTGATGAATGATGAAATCGAGATGCTTCGTACATCGGCGATTAATTCAGTGTTAGAAAGAAGAGACACAATTGTTGTGGCTTCTGTGGCCTCTATTTATGGTTTAACTGATCCTGATGAATATCGAAACCTTGTCTTTAATATACGCGTTGGTGAAGTAATTGATCGTAACAGCCTTTTTAAATCACTCGTGGATGCGCAATATAAACGCAATAATCTCGACGCTGCGCCTGGCACTTTTAGAGTGCGTGGCGATGTTATCGAAATTATTCCTGCCAACATGGAAAATAACCACGTCATTCGTGTCGATACATTTGGTGATGAAATTGAAAAAATTAGTGAAATAGATTTATTAAATGGAGAAGTTAAACACACATATCACACATATCCTATTTTCCCGGCCTATGATCACGCTTCTACTAGACAAAGAATTAAAGAAGCTTGTGAGACAATTAAGGAAGAATTAAAAGAGAGATTACAATACTTCATAGATAACGATAAACCACTAGAAGCGGAACGATTAGAACTTCGTACCAACCAAGATATGGAAAGCATGCAAGAATTTGGTATGTGTCCTGGTATTGAAAATTATTCTCGTCATATTGATAAAAGACAACCAGGTGAAAGACCTTGGTGTTTAATTGATTATTTCCCCAAAGATTTTCTTTTATTTGTCGATGAATCGCACGTTACTTTCCCACAATTAAGAGGAATGTATAACGGGGATAGAAGTCGTAAAGAAACCCTAGTGGAATATGGTTTTCGTTTGCCTTCCGCTTTAGACAATAGACCGTTGAATTTTGGGGAATTTGAATCCTTGATGCCCCAAACAATTTGTACCTCAGCCACGCCTGGCGATTATGAATTAAGTAAAACCGATGCACCGATTGTGGAACAAATTATTCGTCCTACTGGCTTACTTGATCCAAAGGTAGAAATAAGACCAACTATGGGCCAAATAGACGACCTTTTGCATGAAATTCGCTTGCGGAATGAAAGAAATGAGAGAACGATGATTGTTACTTTAACTATTCGTATGGCGGAAGATTTAACGACTTATTTAAAAGAGCATGGCATCAAAGTTGTTTATTTGCACCACGAAACCAAAACGTTGGAAAGAAGTGAAATCATCTATCAATTAAGAAAAGGTAAATATGATGTTCTTGTGGGTATCAATTTGCTAAGGGAAGGATTAGATATACCAGAAGTATCTCTTATCTGTATTTTAGATGCTGATAAAGAAGGATTCTTAAGAAGTGGTCGTTCTCTTATCCAAGTTATTGGTAGAGCTGCGCGTAATCAAAACGGCTTAGTGTTGATGTATGCCGATAATATGACTGATTCGATGACTTATGCGATTAACGAGACCAAAAGACGTCGACAAATTCAAAACGATTACAATTTAGAAAATGGTATTGTTCCCAGAACTATTATCAAAGAAATTCGTCCGCCTATTCATAATTCTGATGATGAAATTTCCGCGATGATTGAATTATCTCACAAGGGTTCTCGTCAACAGATCATGGCTAAGATTAAAGAATTAGAAAAAGAAATGAAACAAGCCGCTAAGGTATTTGAATTTGAAAGAGCAGCGGAATTAAGAGACATTATTTTAGAGATGAAATCGGAATTATAAATAATGCTTTTTGAATTATTTATTGTAAAGTAAGTTTATTTTTAATAAGATAGATAAGCAATCTCGAAGAAAGGAAAGAAAACATTATGTTAAATTGGTACGACTGGTTCTTAATGGGCGTTGGCATTGTGATTATCGTTCTTTGCTTGTTGCAAGGTGGTAAATCTGAAGGTGCTTCTGGCGCGATTACTGGTGGTGGATTAAATGTTTTCGTGAAGACAAAAGAAAGAGGCGCCGAGAAGGTCGTCTCCATCATGACTCTTATCTTCGTTATTGTCTTCTTTATTACCGCGATTATTATTGAAGTTGTCGCTTCCGCTGGTGGTGCTGATGTGGCATCAGAAACCGAAGCAGCATTCCGCGCACTTCTATAAAATACCGAATATAGAAAAATAAGTTCCCGTTATTCTTGGGAACTTATTTTTTTCTTTTCTTCATCTCTATTTTTCTTACCGTGTATGAACGCGATGATAATCATTGCGATACCAGTAGCCGCTAAGATAACGCCTACCACAATGAATGTCACAACAAAGGCAATATCTCGGTAATTCAAGGCTAAAATGCCAAAGACGATACCAATGCTACCTAATAAAAAGAGTGCGACATATTGGAACCATCTCGCACGATAAATAATTAATGTAACGCCTTTGAAAATGATAATCGCGCCGAATGTGATTAAAAAGACCGCTAAAAGGATAACTAATAAAGCGGAAACGAAATCTTGGACCACTAATACGGCGATACCTAAAGAAATCAAAAAGGCTCCATAGATGAGACCACTTGACATCATGGATTTTGTGCTACTGAAAATTGAGAATAAAGTTAAAACACCGCCAAGGACAAATAACGAAATGGCTAAAGTGACGTTTAATGCGGTTGTGACACCGTTTTTATTGGTGAACGCTAAGACAATCACGATGATGCCAATAATCGTTAAAAGAATGCCAAAGGCTAGACGTAACCATTCGTACTTTTTAAATATGGAATTCATTTTTCTCTCCCTTGTTAGTTTTCTATTAAAGAAACTAACTCACTTAATTTTATTACCTTTCGGTTCATTAAGTATAATTTTCTTTCGAATGTATCGATTTTTTTAATTTGTGCAACTTCTTTTAATATTTTTCCATTTCGATAATAAGTAATGGTGACTTCTTGGCCATGGTAATTAACTAAGATATTATTTATTTCTTCTGCCTCTTCATTAGAAATAGTGGGTTTTTCCACTTTCTTCTCTTCTTCATGTACATTATCAAGGGTGGACCATTGTTCTTTTAAGGATTTATATGGTGCCCATTTTTTCATCCCACGATCACTCATTTACGATGTCCCCCTATCTGGTTATGTCTTTCTATGATAGTGCTATTTTCTGTTAAGGCGGAAGCTCTTAATAAAATATTTTTCCCATATTTATCTTGGAGACGATCCATGGTCTTTTGTAAATCGTGCCTTTGTATTTGCTTTTCCGGTTTTTCAAAGATATTTAACTGACTAAAATCATTGTTCTTTAATTTGGCGAAATTAATGCCAATATTTCTGATGGGCAAATCTTTGACGTGGGTCATATATATTTCCATTAAAGCGTTAAATAAAGTCTCACTATCATCGGTTTCTTGTAATAGAGACATTTGTCTAGCAAAACCCCCTTGGTTTTTGGAATAACCAATATATAAAGAAACGACACCACATATTTTATTTTCATTCCTCATACGGCTTGATAAATCATCACACATTTCGCGAATAATGGTTTTAGCGTCTTCTTTATTAAAATCCTTAAATAATACCTGCGCTTGTGAAAGGCTCTTTTCTTTCGGGACATATTCTTCTCTTATATCGGATTCATCGATGCCGTTAGCCTGATCCACTAATTGTTCACCAATAATTCCAAATTCACTTCTCATAAATTCGCGATTACTATGGGCGAGTTGTTCCATGTTATAGATACCTAATTTATTTAAGTGAGCTTCTGTTCTAGCGCCAATTCCCCAAATCTTGCTTAAAGGGGTGATGGGCCATAATTTAGTTGGTACATCATCTTTTCTTAATGTGGCAATGCCATTTCTTTCGTGCTTTGCGTATATATCTAGTGCGACTTTGGCTAAAAAGAAATTATCACCAATGCCACCTGTAGCTTGTAATCCCGTTTTCTCCTTAATGGTGTCAATAATCATTTTCACCATTTGTAGAGGTGTCTTTTTGTAATAATTGAGATAGGTGGTTAAATCAACAAAAGCCTCATCGATGGAATAAACATGGATATCTTCTTCAGAAACAAATTCCATCATGATTTTGACCACTTCCGCGGATTTTTCGATATATCTTTCCATACGAGGAACCGCATAGATGTAGTCATATTTCTTCGGCAAGTCATTAATTCTTAAACGGGAAGGCACCCCTCTTTGTTTAAGATATGGTGATACCGAAAGAACAATCGTATTTTTCCCTCTTTCTTTATCGGCAACAACAAGGGGTGTTTTCCATGGGTCAAGACCCCTGTCGACACATTCGACATAGGAATAAAAAGCTTTTAAATCGATAACGGCTATACTTCTTTGTTTTTCCATCGTGGGAATAGTATAAAACAAAAAGATTATTAATATCAGTATTGACATTATTTCCACTCAAATATTTTTCTTTTGTGTTAAGATTTTGACATGATTGATTATTGTTATCACACTCATACATACCGCTGCGGACACGCCAAAGGTAGAGAAGAAGATTATGTTCTTGCCGCCATTGGTAAAGGCTTTAAAGTTATTGGCTTTACCGACCACGTCTTTTTACCAAATATTGAACAACCTGGTATGCGTGGCAGCTATTTAGAATTAGATGACTATATAAACACAATTAATGAATTGAAATATAAATATCGAAATCAAATTGAAATACATTTAGGTTTTGAATGTGAATATGATGAAGAATTAGAACCTTATTATCATTATTTAAAAGAAGAAAAAGGCATTGAATATCTTATTTTAGGACAACACCTTGATTATCATCATGGCGATTTAATTTGGATTGCTCAATGTGGTAATAGTCCAGAAGAGATAATGGCGACATATAGTGAAAAAGTTATCAAGGGCATTAAATCTGGTTTATTTTCCTATGTAGCGCATCCTGATCTTGTTTTAAGATTCTGCTATGAAATAAATCCATTTATTGAAGCGCATCTTCGCAAGATGTGTGAAGTGGCTGCGGAATATAATATCCCCTTTGAATTAAATTTAGGTGGTTTAAGAAACCGCTCCGAGGGTGATACTCACTTACAATATCCAAACAAAGAATTCTTTAAAATCGTGAGTGAATATAACATCAAAGTCATCATTGGATTAGACACCCATAATCCCGTTGATTTTTATTCATCCGATAATGATTTTGCGTTCATGGAAAAGTGGATTGAAGAAATCCCCTTAAGACATGTTAATCGTTTAGATTTTTCCAAGAAGTTATAAAGAATAAATCTAGTATTGACCTAATTGTTTTAATATTTCATAATATTGATAGACAAACTATCATTTTGATATTTTCACTCTCAACTGTCCTATGAATCTCAAAGAAGTTAAGCGACAATATCTTGTTAACACAGCGATTGATCTTTTCATGTCCCGCTCGATTAATGAAGTGACCATTAAAGACATCGCTAATCAAGCCGGTGTTGGTGAAGCAACCATTTACCGTTATTTTGGCAAGAAAGAAAACATCGTCTTAGAGGCTGTTTTACAATTACAAAAAATCGTCAATGATAATTATTTCCAATTAGATAAAGGAAAAACGGGTTATGAGAAAATGGAATTATTCTATAATTCTTATCTCGATGTCTTTAACGACAGACCCCTCTTTTATAAATTCATCAAGGAATTTGATGCTTTTATGAATAGTGAAGATCCCACAGCCTTACATGAATATGGCCAAGAATTAGAAAAATACCAAGCTGATTTTATCAACGCTTATCAACTTGGTTTACAAGATAAAACTTTAAAACCACAAAAAGATATTGAGCTTTTCTATTTTGCTACCACCCACGCGATGATGGAGTTGTGCAAGAAATTAGCCATCGGTCAAATTGTGGTTGAACAAGACATTTATAGTGACCGCGTTAATGAAATTAAATATCTCATTAACATCATCTTACATTCGCTAAAAAACTCGTAGTCTAAGACGAGTTCAAAAATAAAAAAAGAAAAACTGGGGGAAATACTATTTAGACTAAGTATTTAAAAACTAATTATGAAAAGATTATCGAAAAAGCAGATGATTATTTTTGCCTTGGGTCAACTTGGTTGGTCTATGTTAGGCGGCATCATCTCAGCGTGGTTGGTGACCTTTTATTTCCGACATTGAACAATTTGGCGCTATTCAATTTGTCGAACCGGGTCTCATCATCGGTGGCTTTTTAACCATCATCGGTTTAATCACTGCCTTAAGCCGTGTCTTTGACGCTGTGACTGATCCACTTATTGCCTCATTATCCGATAGAAGCACCAATAAAAGAGGAAGAAGAATTCCCTTTATGCAAGTTGCAGCTATCCCATTTTCAGTGGTAACAGTGTTATTATTCTGTGCTCCTATTAATGGTATCAGTGGTTGGAATGTCGCTTGGATTTCTATCTTTATTGTCTTGTTCTATACATTTATGACAATG
>CAJOMQ010000005.1 GCA_905236715.1 uncultured Bacilli bacterium
ATGTTCAGAAAGGAACTTTCATAGATTCCATTTATACAAGAGGATTGCCATATAAAAAACTGAATAAAAAGAAAAAGCGCTAATGCGCTCTTAGCTGATCGCAGAGCAATGCTCATAACTCAACGCTTTCGCGGAATCTAGCCTCAGCATCAATATTAAAACAAATTATTAAATATATATCAAGAAAAATCGGAGGTAAGTAATGAAAACAAAACACAAAACTAAAAGCAAAAAAGTAAGTAAAAGCTTCTCTGGAGAAACTACTTTAAAGCAACTTCCAGATAATACTTACTTTGTTCAAAGGTAATTTGTTCTGCTACATCGAAGTTCAAATAGAAGTCTACGTGATTTTCATAGTGTTCCTCAAGCACTTTAGTGCGTTGATAGGAATTATAAGGGGAAACCCTTCCTCTTATACTAAGATTTTTAATTACTGGAGGATGTCAATATTGGATGTATCTGTGTTCATTACGCAAAAGATTATATTAGCTTATTCCAGAAGAATCGATAGATCACGTTTTGAAGTTGGAAAGATAGCTAGAGAACCTATTCCAAGAAAGTTAAAAAATTCTGATCGCGGCGCTGGATTAAAAACTGTAACTGTTCATACATCATTGACCGCAAGCGAAAATCAAGCTTTAGAAGATGTTATTAAATATCATAACTTCATCGATAAATATGGGAGGCCAGAATACTCGCAATTTTTAGCATGCGTGATTATCAAAATGTGGGGAGATCGCGATGAAGCGGAAGAAGTTCCTGTGAATTCAACCCCTAGAAAGACTACCGGTTTGGATGCTTTAAATCCAAATAATTTCTGAGATTGATATGGCAAAGAAAAAAACAAAATTAGAAATTGGCAAATTTTATTACATTTTTGGCGGAAAACCGCATCCAGCTCAAATTTATGAAATTGATAAAAAATACAAAACATACAAATCAATTAAAACTGGAACAACAAAAAGGTCAGACATGACTCCTATTAAGCCGATTCAGAATGGATATGAAAAGAGTTTTGTTCATAAAAGACCTGTTGAGGGAGTTAGAAGCGACTATGGAGATAGAGAACTAGTCGGATTAGCGTTTGATCCTTCCGATGAATCAACAATAAACACAATCAAGCAGCGAAAACCCAAACGAACTAAAAAAGCTAAATTACGTTACAAAGAAAAAATGCCACCAAGCGACTAAGGCCAAAAGGGTGGCGACCTGCATAAGCAAGTATAAATATTAAAACGAATCATGATTTAAAAGTCAAGATAAATTGGAGGCAAAAATGAAAGAACAGGTAAAAAGGAGCAATAAAGCTCACATGCGTTTAAGAAACAATGCAAAGACAGCACAAGAAGCAAGATATCACTTAGCTTGTGTTATGTCTCAGACAAATATGGATAAGTTGTTAACAAAGCAAATAAATTATAATGACAAAGGCCAGAGCCTTAATCCTTTAATTATGTTTTAATTGTATATTTTTCTTTATAAAATAAAGAAAAAAATTACTAAAAAGAAATACAATCGGCGGTTTTTCGCGCTGATTTTGTTTCATGCTTTCAGGCCAGATTTGTGTCAAATCAAGGAGAAGAAAAAGGAAAAAGGAAATGTATTTTGGTGTTGTTGTTAAGTGTTTATTTAATAGGCATATCTCCTCCTCCAGCTAGAAATAATTTCAATTTTTACTTGCAAGACATTTCTTAAGAAATGTATATCAATTAATTTCAAGTCTGAACTATCCCGGACCGCCAAAAGATAACTGAAACGAGCGTTCTCCAACCCGAGGACGTCGTTTTTGTTTTGTTGCATTGACGATACAAAGATTTAGAAAATGCTTTATTAGATAATAAAGATAATGATAAATTAAAAGAAGTTGAGTATTATTGTAATGTGTTGATGTCAGCAATGAAAAAATTATGAAAAATATTGATGTTGTACTAGGTGCCTTTTATGGCGATGAAGGAAAAGGAAAAGTCATTGACTACCTTTCCACCAATGTGGATTACACCGTTCGCTTTGCCGGTGGCGATAACGCTGGTCATTCGATTGAAGTGAATGGTGTGAAATTTGCTTTCCATCTCTTACCTAGTGGCATTTTGAATAAAAACTGCAAAGCTGTGATTGGTAATGGTGTGGTTATTAATCCAAAGATTTTATTTAATGAAATTAATGACCTTATTTCTCATGGCTATAGTGCGGATAATCTTTATATTAGCGATAAAGCCCATGTGATATTTCCTTATCATGTGGAATTAGATGGAGCTTTAGAGGCTAGTCGTGGATCTCGTAAAATCGGCACTACAAAAAGAGGCATTGGTCCCGCTTATTGCGATAAATATGAAAGAAGTGGCATTAGGATCAGTGATTTTATCAGCGATAATTTCCTTACACTTTTAAAAGAAAATGTCGAAAGCAGCAACGCGAAATTAAAACAAAATGGTTTTCAATCATTAGATTATGAAAGTATCGCTAAGGAATATAGTGAATACGCTGAAAGAATTAAACCTTATGTGTGTGACACAACCACTTTGTTACATCAAGCCTTAAAAGAAAATAAAAAGATTCTATGTGAAGGTGCGCAAGCGGCTTTATTAGATATTGATTTTGGTTCTTATCCTTATGTCACTTCTTCTAATACCACAATCGGGGGAGTATTTACTGGTACTGGCATGGCCCCTAAATATTTAAATGATATATATGGTGTCATCAAAGCCTATTCTTCGAAAGTTGGTGAAGGACCTTTTGTCACCGAATTAGATGGTGAATTAGCTTCTACCATAAGAGAATTAGGTCATGAATATGGTGTGACCACCAAAAGACCCAGAAGAGTGGGATGGCTCGATTTAGTGGCCATCAATTATTCAGCGATGATTAATGGTTATACCGCTTTTGCGCTTAATCACCTTGATACATTAGGAAAATTAGATGAAATTAAAGTGTGTGTTGGCTATGAATATAAAGGACAAATAAGCACAGAATTCCACGCGGATATGGATTATTTATATAATGCCAAACCAGTTTATAAAACATTTAAAGGTCATTTTGGTGATATATCTAAATGTCGAACATTTGAAGAACTACCAATAAACGCGAGAAAATATATTGAAGAGATTGAACAATTTACTGGTGTCCCCGTAAAATTTATCGGTGTCGGTCCTGGTAGAGAGGAGATCATTGTCCGTTCATGAAAGAAGAATTATTAAATGTCTCCCCAATTGATGGAAGATATAAAGAATTAACCAAAGAACTAGATTCTTATTTTAGTGAATACGCTTTAACCAAACAAAGAGTGGTCGTAGAAATTAACTGGCTCATCTTTTTAATGGATAAAAATATCATCAATGTGAAAGCGGATATTAATTTATTAAAAAATATCATCAATGATTTCAATGTTGATGATGCTATTAAAGTTAAAGAAGAAGAAGCCATCACCAATCATGATGTGAAAGCGGTGGAATATTATTTAAGAAAGAAATTCATTTCTTTAAATATCGGACAATTAAATCCTTATATTCATTTCTTATTAACGAGTGAAGACGTCAATAGTGTCGCCTATGCTTTATTAATTAAAGAAGGATTAAATAATTCTTATAAGCCCCATCTAAATAACATCATCGATAAATTAGATGATTTAAGTTCAACTTATTATAATATCCCGATGTTATCACATACACATGGTCAACCCGCGACACCCACAACCGTGGGAAAAGAATTTAAAGTATTTTCCTATCGTTTAAAATCATTATTGAATCAATTAAATAAGATTGAAATTAAAGCGAAATTTTCGGGCACAGTCGGTAATTATAACGCTCATAAAATCGCCTATCCTCATTTAGATTGGCCCCCTTTAGTGGAATCTTTCATTTCATCTTTAGGTTTATCATTTAATCCGATTACCACTCAAATAGAACCTCATGATGATTTATGCTTATTATTATCGATCATCAAAATTATCAACAATGTCATTAGTGATTTAGACAATGATATGTGGTTATATATCAGCTTGAATTACTTCAAAGAAAAAGTAGTGGATAAAGAGGTTGGTAGTTCGATCATGCCTCATAAAGTTAATCCCATAAATTATGAAAATTCTTTGGCTAATTGCCAGTTATCCAATGGCTTAATTGATGCTTTAGTGAATAATTTATCCATTTCTAGGATGCAAAGAGATTTATCTGATTCCAGCAAATTAAGAAACATCGGTAGTGTATTTGCTTATTCTTTAATTGCTTATAAACAAACATTAAAAGGATTAAATAAGATTATTGTTAACGAAGAAAAATTATCTTCGGATTTAGATAATAATTGGGAAGTTTTATCGGAAGCCATTCAAACCATTCTCCGTAAAAATGGTGTTGATGATGCTTACGAACAATTAAAAGCGTTATCTAGAGGCAATAAAATTGGCCAAAAAGAAATAACTGACTTTGTCAAAAATCTCGAAATTAACGAAGAAGATAAAAATACACTTTTAGATTTATTGCCTCAAAAATATATTGGTTTGGCCGAAAATTTAGCAAAAAGAAATTAAATATTAGGAAATATTATTCGGTATGTCCTTTTCCTACGCGGTTAAACTAAACTGTCGCCACTTTTATTAGAAGCTTTTTAAGCAATTATGACCTTCGTACCTATACAAATTTCCTTCCTATCACCTGTAGGTGGAAATATATGTTTTTACAATTGTCATTGGTGATATAATTTGGCGCAATTGTGAAAAATTAGTTGAAAAAAGTTGGCGCAATTGTGAAAATTTAATTGAAAAAAGCCGGCGCAATTGTGAAAATTTAATTGAAAAAAGCCGGCGCAATTGTGAAAGGAGCCTATCTTATGGAAATGCCTGAAATTGAATTTAAGAGAAAAATATATGACAAAATGATTGAATGGAAAGAAAAAAGAGCACCCAATTACGCTTTATTTTTAAGAGGCCCAAGGCGTGTTGGCAAATCTACGCTTGCAAATAGATTAGGACTAGATAAATACAAATCATATATAGAAATTAGATTTGATAGAGCTCCAGAAGAAATTAAAAACCTTTTCGTTAATTCTTTATTTGTTTGAAAAACTCCAAGTTCACTACAAAACAAAACTTTATAAAAGAGAATCGCTTATTATCTTAGATGAAATCCAATTATTTCCAGAAGCTCGTCAAGCGCTTAAAACATTATTAGAAGATAAAAGATACGATTATATTGAAACTGGTTCTTTAGCATCTATTAAGAAAAAATCAAAAAAAATATTAATTCCATCTGAAGAATATCCGCTTGATGTTTATCCTTTGGATTTTGAAGAATTTCTTTGGGCAATAGATGATGATTTCACTTTTGACATCATTAGAAAACATTATGGATCATTAAAGCCACTTGCGTCATCCCATAGCGCAATAAAGAAATTATTCAGAACATACATGTTAGTTGGCGGTATGCCACAAGCTGTTTTGGCTTATGTTAAGACAAAAGATTTTGGAGAAGTAGACTTTGCTAAACAACAAATATTAACACTATATGAATGTGATATGGATGAGCAAGAGGAAGAAAACCCTGAAACATTAAAGAATATTTTTTGGCATATCCCTTCCGAATTATCTAAGCATGATAAGAAATTTGTTTTATCTCATATCGACCCTAACGCAAGAATAAGAGATTATAAAGGCCCTTTGGGTTGGCTTAATGACGCCATGATAATTAATATGTCAGAAAACGTCAGTGAGATTTCAACGGCCTTTAATCTTTCGACAATCGATCCTTATTTTAAATGTTATTTGATGGACACAGGGTTGTTGGTGTCATTAGCTTTTAAAAATAAAGACTATCTAGAAAACGAACTATATAAGGCCATTTTATTTGATAAACTCCACATCAATGAAGGGATGCTAATTGAAAATGTTGTTGCTCAGGAGCAGTGGAGAAAAGGTTTTCTATTATAAAAAAGTGAACAAAGAAACCAAAAAAGCAGAAGCAGAGATTGACTTCCTTATAAGAAGAAACAATAAAGTTAATCTTGTTGAAGCAAAATCAAGTGATTCAAACAATATCGAGTCTTTAAAAAAAGTAAAGGAAATGTTTTCGGATAGAATCGGAAAACAAATTGTTCTTCATGAAGGCGACATCAAGGTTGAGAACAATATTGTATATCTCCCGTATTATTTTGCTTTCGTTATCTAGAGTTTTGAAATACAGCCACTTTCTCATTTTTTGGTCGAATTTCATAATTTAAATATCTTTTTTAATACCGTTGTCTTCGGACATATATTTTATAACCTTTGTAGATGGGCAGATATTCATCGCTTTAATCAAATAAATATTGTTCTCGTCTAAAAGTACATTGTCTTGTTGAAATAGGCGAGACTTTCCTGTTTTCTAAGCAACCATTCTGGTCACAGTCTTTAAAAGGTGACCAATCCATATATATGTGAAATATTATCCTAGTAGAAATAATGTGTCTAAATTTGCATCTTATGGCGACGAGGAGTGATATTTTTTCTGATATTAAAAAGCCCCATATTATTGATAACATAGAGCATTTTATTGTGTAATATCGTTAAATGAGACTTTTGTTTTTCACTAAAAAAAAGATAAATAATGGTATTGAGAATAAAATGACCCTTATTATATAATAATTATGTCTACTAAAACGTTTTAGTGAGGTGCTCATATGGCCAAATTATCTTTAAAACATCTTTATAAAATTTATGATAACGGCACTAAGGCTGTTGATGATTTTAATTTAGAAATTGGCGATGATGAGTTTGTTGTTTTCGTTGGTCCTTCTGGATGTGGCAAATCTACGACTTTACGTATGATTGCGGGTTTAGAAGATATAACAGCCGGTGATTTTTTAATTGATGGCATTTTAGCTAATAACCTCGAGCCAAAAGATAGAGATATGGCTATGGTTTTCCAAAACTATGCTCTTTATCCTCATATGACTGTTTATGACAATATGTCATTTGGTCTAAGAATTAATAAAACTTTGTTACCAGCATATGACAAAGAAGGCAAAGAAATTCTTAACGAGGATGGAACACCAAAATTAACCATAAGACACTATACAAAAAAAGAAATTGATGCTCGTGTTCAAGAAGCGGCAAGAATGCTTGATATTGCAGACCAATTAACCAAGAAGCCAAAAGAAATGAGCGGTGGTCAGCGTCAGCGTGTCGCTTTAGGTAGAGCCATTGTTAGAAAACCCAAAGTATTTTTATTGGATGAACCATTATCTAATTTAGATGCAAAATTGCGTAGCTCAATGCGTAGCGAAATTATCAATCTGCACAATAGACTTGGAACTACCTTTATTTACGTGACACACGATCAGATTGAAGCCATGACAATGGGAACGAGAATTGTTGTTATGAAAAAAGGCGTTATTCAACAAGTTGATACACCAATGAATTTATATGATTATCCAGAAAATTTGTTTGTAGCAAGCTTTATTGGCACTCCACAAATGAATTTTTTGGAAGCAAATATTTTCTTTAAAGATAATTCCTACGTTTTAGATTTTGGTGATTTTTCCATTGAATCAGACATGGCATTATTTAGAAAACTTGATTTAGCTAATGTTTTACAAAAAACAAAAGTAAAAGTCGGAATACGTCCTGAACATATTCTTTTAGCTGATGAAGGTGAAAAAAATAGTTTTAAAGCCACAATCAGTATTATTGAATCTTTGGGAAACGAAGCTAATTTTCTCTTAAAAACGATGAATGGTGAGCATTCATTTACTGCCAGATTGTTAAGAAATGACGCATTAAAGGTTGGAGATACTATTTGTGTTAAATTCGATTTAGAAAAAATACATTTATTTGATATTGATAGTGAAAATACTCTCTTGCCTCGTGTCCCCACTAATTCGGTGATTAAAGCGGAATATTTGAATGGCTTTTTCAAGATTTTTAATAAGAAAATTCCTATTTTGGAAAGATATAAAGCAGAAATCATTAATGGAACATATTATTTGCACATTCCTAATTCATCATATTTAGAAGGGAAAGATTATTCTTTGCCGATGATAAATAAAGAATGTATCAATAAGAAATGGCTTATTACTATGAAAAGTGATGGGGGATATCTCAATTATTATTCGGAAAAATATATTGACAGTGATATCGCCGATTTTTCCTTGGATTGGTCTAAAATTTCTGTTTACGATGAAAAATACCAATGTGTGATTCCCGCAATGATTGAAGAAAATATTATTGATGGCACACTGGTACCGGTTAAGAAACCTATGACTTTGCTAAATGGAACATTGTACGATCAAGAAGAAGCGGAAGAAAAAATAAATAATTCTTCGACAAAAATAAAATCTAAAATCAAAAATATGAAGGTGTTTGACTATGAAATATTTGGCCAAACTTACACTCCTAACGATAAATCGATCATTAAAATATATTCTCTTTTAGGTAAAAAGTTTGCTTTACACAACATTAAATTTACTATTCCTTGTGAATCATTTAGTTTTGCTAGTGAAGGTATTGAAGGCATTATTAAGGATATATATGAATATAGTCACAGCAAATTTTATCGTATTGAAATAGGCGATAAAGAAATCGTTGTAAAATCTAATGAAAGCCATGATGTAGGTGAAACAGTACTTATCAATTTCGATATAAATAGTATCGGTGTTTTTGATGTTAATTTTGGAGTGAAATTAATCTAATATGAGCAATATTACAATTAAAGATGTCGCTAAAAAAGCTAACGTTTCTATTTCGACGGTTTCTTTAGTGTTGAATGGAAAAGCGGAAAATATTCCTGATGTTACGATAGAAAAAGTCAAAGATGCTTGTCGCACATTAAATTATAAAAGAAATATGAATGCTTCATCTTTAAAAAGCAAAGTTAGTAAATTAGCCGGTTTAATTGTGCCTGATTTAGAAAACTCGTACTATTCTCGTGTTGCTAGTTGTATATCCACAATTCTCTATGAGCGCGGTTATAGTTTGGTAATTTCCAGCTGCGATAATAATTTTGAAAAAGAGGTCGACTATATTAACCAAATGGCCGCGAGACAGGTTGATGCTTTGTTTCTCTTTCCTTCAGCAATTGGCTTATCCGACAAGAACAAACCATTATTGAAGAAAACACTCGATGATTGTGGTTTAAAAATAATTATTCTTGATAGACAAACTTTCTTAAATTCATATATTGAAGTGGTGAATGATGACTTCTATGGTGCGACTTTGGCTTGTCAATTTTTGGTTAATAAAGGCTTTAAGCGAATTGCTTGTATCACTGGGCCAAAAAATGTTTCATCTAGTGATGATCGTTTAGCGGGATATCTTGAGGTTGTCAAACAAAATGGTATTTTTGACGAAAGCCTTATCTATGTTGGCGATTATCATTCTGAATTAGCGAGAATACAAGCTAGATTAATTCTTCAAAGAAATGATGTTGATGCCATTTTCGCCTTTAATGATTTATCCGCTTATGCCGTTTATGAAGTGGCTGGAGAACTAAATAAAAAAGTAGGAGAAGATATTTTTGTTGTGGGTTATGACAACAACCCATTCTCAGCCTTAATTACTCCTAAATTAACTTCTGTCGGACAAAATATTAATGAAATGTGTCAAATTGCGGTTGATAGAATGTTTGACAAAAGAAATGTCATTGAAACTATAAAAGTGCGTCCAACTTTGGTGGAGAGAGATGAATAAGAATATGAGAATGTTTCACAAGAAAACCCCATATGAATTGACTCTAGATAGCATTTCTCCTTTAGCTACTAAGCACAAAAAGAAAAAACTTACTAGAAGTAGCATGCAATTAGCAATCATGGTTTTTTTTATCTTCATCTTTGCTTATTTGCCTATGTTTGGCTTAATTTTGGCATTTAAAAAAGGAGATGGCTACCTCAACATAATGGATGCTATCTTTAATTCTCCTTGGGCAGGATTTGATAACTTTAAACATTTTTTTGAGGACCCTGATTTTGCTAATGTCATGCTCAATACATTAGGCCTTAATTCATTACAACTTTTAATTAATTTCCCAGCGCCTATTATCTTTGCCATATTATTGAGCGAACTGCCATGGAAAAAAATAAGAAAAACGATGCAAACCATCACCTATTTCCCTTATTTCTTATCTTGGATTACATATGGCGGAATTATTCTTACTTTAATTAATAGTGACGGCATTGTTAATACAATTTTATTGAAAACAGGCATTGTCAACACTCCTGTCGAATTCGGCGAAGCGAAATGGTTTTGGCCTTTAATTATCATTACATCCTTATTAAAAGGTTTAGGCTGGGGATCAATTATTTATGTGGCGGCAATTGCTGGTATTGACCCGCAATTATATGAAGCGGCTAACATGGATGGTGCTAATAGGTTTCATAAAATCTTCCACATTACTATCCCCTGTATTGCTCCAACTATTGTTTTGTTCTTTATATTGTCAGTCAGCGGAATCTTAAATAATGGTTTTGACCATATATGGACATTCCAGACGCAAATTAATTTATCTAGAAGTGAAGTACTTGATACTTTTATTTATAAATATGGCGCCGTTGAACAAATGTATTCTTACACAACTGCAGTTGGCTTTTTCAAATCGGTTGTTGCGATTGTACTTTTAGGTGTTGGCAATTTTGTGGCCAAGAAAACCACTGGAAGTGGGGTAATCTAATATGGTAGTAAAAAAATCATATAAGAAAAACCGCCTAATGGTTGGAACAACAGGTAAAAAGCATCGCAAAGGTGTGTTTGACTACGTAAATTTAGTCTTTATGATTATTTTTGCTTTATTAAGTGTCTATCCACTTATTTATGTTTTGGCGGGTTCATTTAATCAGGGTTCTGATTATATTGCTGGAGGAATATATCTATTTCCACGCGTATTTTCTCTTGAAAATTATCGTGTTGTTCTTGCCGACGTAAGACTTTGGAAGAGCTATGGAATAACTATTGCAAGAACCATTTTAGGAACTATTTCTGGTGTCTTATTTACCGCTATCGTGGCCTTTGCAATGTCGAGAAAAAATCTCATGGGCAAAAGTCATATCTATCGTTTCTTCGTTTTCACAATGTTTTTTGGAGGCGGATTAATTCCTTATTTCTGGGTAATCAATCTTCTGGGGCTATTCGATACTTTCTGGGTTTATATAATTCCAGCTTTATTTTCTGTTTACAACATGTTGGTATTTGTTAATTTCTTTAAGACTATTCCTGAAGAAATCCATGAATCCGCCGTTATGGATGGGGCTAGCGAATTTAAAATTTTCTTCAGAATTATACTGCCGTTAAGTGGACCAGTTATTTCTACAATTGCTTTGTGGATTGCTGTAGGGCATTGGAATTCCTTCTTTGATACGATGATTTATACATCTAACAACAATTTATGGACTCTTCAGTACTACTTAATGAAGGTCATTAATGAATCATCTATGCCGGCAGCAGGCATTGCTTTACCGCAAGAATTATTGGATAAGATTGCCCCAGAGACTGTTTCTCTTGCCGCTATCATTGTTTCAGTCATTCCTATTTTTGCTTTATATCCACTTATTTTAAAAACACTAACCAAAGGTGTTGTTATAGGCAGTTTAAAAGGGTAATTAGGAGGTTGTTTATGAGCAAAAAATCAATTATTGTTTCCTTAATTTTATCAGGCATTGTTTGTACTACATCTGGTTGCTTTCGTAGCACAGGACCCACGAAAGAAATTAAATATCCAGACTATCCATTGACTCCAGACGATAAAGATTCTTGGGAATATTTCAAAGATGAAAACGGAAATGTTGAGTCCTGGGATATTGAATGGTATGTCAATGATTCGACTTTCGCGTGGAACTCATATGGCAGTGACAGAGTCAGCCAAATTATCAAACAAAAAACCGGTGTTAATATCAAATTTACAGTTCCAGTAACTGATGATGGACAAAAATTATCTACCTTAATTTCCGGAAATAAACTTCCTGATTTAATTTCTGTGCAATGTTGGTATAACCAATGCCATCAATTGGCGGATCAAGGTTATTTGTATCCATTAGATGGTTTGATTGAAAGATGGGCCCCCTCCTTCAAAAACAGAGAACAGGAAGATATTTGGAAATATTTTTCCGAATCTGATGGAAATACATATGGGATTCCCAATTTTGCCTATTCCACTCAATATGTTAATGATTCCGATAAAATGGAACCAAACGGTGGCTTATTAGTCCGCAAAGATTGGTATTTAGAAGCGGCTGCTGCCGGATATGATATGACTACTCCGACATCATTCATTGCGGGGTGCAAATATATTTCAAGTCAGCATTCAGATATTATTCCATTACAATTATCTTCTTTCACTTCCGAAGGTAATACCTCTATAAACTGGCTATCTCAATATTTTTGTTCCGCTTTTGAAGATAGCAAAGGCAATTACCAAGATACCCGTTTGACGGATAGATATAAAGAAATGCTGGAATTTCTCAACACTTGTGTGAAAGAAGATATTGTTAAAACCGCAAATTTCTCCGATAAAGCCGAACAAATTAGAACCAAAATTTCTCGTGGGAAAGTATTTGTTAGTGCAGTCACACCACAAGATTTTCAAACCGCTTTCCTCAAATGCTATACAGATGGTGTGGAATATATACCACTTGTTTTAAAGAACAAAGATGGCCAGGCACCCATTTTGCAAGATATTTCCGGCAATGGTTATTTATTAACAATGGTGTCGAAAAATTGTAAAAGACCCGATAAAGTTATCAAATTATTGGATTTCTTATATAGTGAAGAGGGACAAAGATTAGTGGCTTTTGGTATCGAGGGAGAATCTTATAATTGGAATGATACCCATGATGCCATTGTCTGGACTGATCGTTATGTTGCTGGCATCAATGGTGATTTAGAGGCACAAGCATGGATTAATGAACTTGGCTTATATCAAATGACTCTCCTAATGAATCTTGCTTACATTAACAAAGTTAAACCGCTTAATGGTAGAAGAGCAAGCGATATCTATATCGATAATTTGAAAAGACCAATGATTCCTTATGCGTATAATTTCAAGCCCACCTTTTTAAAACATGATACGACGAAAGAAAATTATTTTGATATTGCCACAAAATATGACAAAACCAAGACCAAATGGGCGGAATTCATTGTCCAAATTCTCAGAGGAAGCAACTGGAAAAACGAATACGATAGTGCAATAAAATACCTCAATAGAATTGGCTTAGAAGAAGTCAACGCCTTCTATTCTGAGTCCTACA
The DNA here is from genome assembly GCA_905236715.1 of uncultured Bacilli bacterium. Taxonomy (GTDB): domain Bacteria; phylum Bacillota_I; class Bacilli_A; order RFN20; family CAG-826; genus RUG13091. Next base: position 13,198 of record CAJOMQ010000005.1, read on the forward strand.
AAGAAACAAAAGAATTATTAGGTATTGAATGGGGTTATCCATCTAATAGACCAGACTATACGGAGCCAGTAACTGGTCCTAATGGTGATCCTAGTTACTATAGATAGAGAGGTACAATTATGCTTAATATATTAAAAATTCTAGGCCTTATCACTTTATCAGCATCCTCTATTGTTTGCTCAAGTATAGGGAAAAACCAAATACAAAACATTACTCCCGGCAACGATTATCTAAATGTTGATTTCAATGATGATATTAAGGGTGGAGTGAAAATTACCTGTTCGCGAGATACCGAAAATAACGACTTTTCGGAAATGACGATGACTTTTCCTAATGCGTTAGATTTTTCCACTCAACATGCTTTTACTATGAAAATGAAATCAATCTCCACTGGTTTTCCATTCTTTTTCAATGTTTTTGATGAAAATGATAATTCTATCCAATTACCAGCAAATAACGACTCCACAAAACGCATTTATCATGTTGATAGTAGCGGAGTGGTTTACAAATGTTTAAGAGGTGGCAATCCCAACACCATTAAATATGAATCAAATACGAGTGGCACTCTTGTTTTCCCTCTTGATAGCATGATTCCGCTAAGTGGGACAATCGATTATACAAAAATCAAAAAAATTAAAATTTCGATTGCCGTTTTTTATGATTATGATTTTGCTTGCTGCTTTGGCGACATAGGTGTTATCGATGATGATGGAAAATGGTCAATGAAATTTGATTGCTCAGAATATAAATTTAATGAAATTTACGCAATCACTGCATTTCCAGAATACATGAATATTTCCGAAGTAAAAAATTCTGGCAAAGCCACTTGGATGGGCGATGCTAAAATAATTAATGAATTAAACTATGCATCCACTGAAGAATTACAACATGCCGTAACGTGGAATAGCGGAGATAATGTTTGCTCATATTGGCAAGAGGATGATGCCATGCGTGTCCACATTGGCCCCTACGAAATTGGCCATACCTATGGCAGCTATATGTGTTTGAAAATTAGCAATAGTGATGCATTAGATGATTATGATTTCACTCGTGATGTGGATGGGGAAACTTCATATGCCAAAGGCTTGACAATGTTTGTGAAGAATTGCTCGAGAAAAGAAATAGGCATTAATTTACAATTTGACGAATTGACACAAGCTAACACATACGAAAGATGGATTATGAAAGGCTATCCCGCCATGTATTACGCCTGGGACGTCATCAAAAATGAAGAATATGTTTTTTATTCTAAAAGTGACCAATTCCAAATTCCCGTTGGCTTTGAAGGCTATGTGAGAATTCCTTTTGATCAATTGCAAGTTCCCGATTGGAATATTGGCACCGATGGTGTAGACCAAGAATTAGATTTAAGCCGATTCAATAAAGAATTTTATTTAACTAGTGATAATACACGTTACGAAGATTTGGAATTCCTTATTAAAAATATAGGTGTGTACTTCAATGACACTTATAAAGCCAATCTTTTTGATAACAGCCACGGCATTAAATCCAATATGGGTTTATAGGAGGATCTTATGAAAAAAATTGTTTCATTATTTTTTGTCTTAGCATCGATATCTTTGATGTCTTGCAGTCATGAGAATGATAATTCCAATAGCGGTAGTAATAATATTGATCCGTCAATTATTCCAGAGCCAACTTCGGGTGAATCTAAAAACAAAAAAGGCATTGGAACCATTTTTGATGAATATTTAGGTTATAACACTAAAGACGCAACAGTTTTTGAAGAAGAAGATGCGCGTTACGTTATTTATGATGGGCAAAAAGAAAAAGAGGGTAAGCAAATTTTTGTATCAAGAAAAGCCGTTAAAGAGGGCAACCAATGGGTTTATGGTGAAAAACATTTGGTTTTGGAAGGTAGCGAAAATGGATGGGATATAAATATTTCTAATCCATCCGTTGTTAAAGGCAGTTTTGCATATCAGGGTAATGATTACTCCTATTTACTTGCGTATAATGGGAACAATACAAGTGACAATACGAATAACCATATAGGTTTTGCTGTGAGCAATGATGTTTTAGGCACTTGGATTAAAGTGGGTAATCAACCATTGTTGAAAAATCCAGAAAACCAGGAAGCGGCTTATGGATATGGTTCCCCTTGTTTGTTATCATATGATAATTTAGGCAAAGGCTATATATTTTATGCTGTTGGTGAAATCAATGTCTCTTTTGGGGCTGTAAAAACTTATGATTTTTCCAATTTAGATGCCCCAGTCATCGAAGGAGGATATTCTTCTTTGCCCGTTACCGGTTTAAATGATAATCAAGATTTAAATGTCATATTAAATGCTGGTTTTGCTTTTAATGCGGACAAAAGCAAAGTTTACATGGTCAAAGACCGTCTTCCTGTCAGTAATAATGTTCCTAATCAAAGTAGTGCGATAGAAGTAGCCAAAGCCAATGCCGAAATCATTGCCAATCACGATGAAAGCTGGTCTTCTTTAAAAATAATTAATTCATTCGATACAATGGATGAAGAAGATGAGGAATCATTAGGATGGGATGAAATTTATTCCGGTGATTTTGTTACTGACCCCTATGGCAAAATTATTTCTGAAACCAAATTAGAGATAATATACAGTACTTTTGATGAAGAGGGTTCTTTACCTAAATTTTCTTCAACACTAGCCAGTTATGAGGTGAATTTGTAATTATGAAATATAGACATCTATTTGTTTTGCCTTTATTGACATTGCTGCTTGGTTGTTCAAACACCAATTCCTCTTCTGTGGAGCCCCAAAAAACAAGAAGCTTTTTACCAGAAGTCGGAGAGGTGCGTATGCTATTTGATCACGGGACGATGGGGGAAAGCAATTTTTATAATTATTGCCCATCTATCTTTGTCGAAGATAACAAAGAGCATGTCTATTATTGCACAAATAAAGATGAAGGAAATGTGACCGATTATGTCGGCTATCGCGTTGGTACATTATCGGATAATGAAATTAAATTTTCTGACACTGATTTTGCTTTAGAACATGGTGAATTGGGCTCTTGGGATTCCCGCCACGTTTGCGACCCTAGCGTTGTGAAAGGAAAATTTAAATTTCACAATGAAACATACTCTTATCTAATGGCGTTTTTAGGGTGCGTTCCTAGCGATTGCACTTTAAATGAAACAGGAATAGCTGTGGCTAAAAGCCCGGAAGGTCCTTGGATTAAATGCGATTATAGTAGTGATAATACAAAAATTAATCCAATTGTTCCTTATAGCGATTTCTCTTGTGACACTAATAGTTGGGGAACCGGCCAGCCGTCTGTTGTTTCTGTGGATAAAGAAGGAAAGGTTTTAATTTTTACAACAATTGGAGCCACTAATGGTACTTTTACCAATATCCGCTTATATGATTTTTCCGATATCGACCATTATCAAAAATTACAAGAAAAAAACAAATTTACTTGTGATGGCATTCGACAAAATTACAGCGGCGACTCCTTTATTAACAACGCCGATTTTGCCTATGATTTAAAAAATCGAAGAGTGATTATGGCCAAGCCACGTCAATATTACGGTAAGGATGGATTAAATCCAAATTTTGTGGCGGACACAATTGATTTATATTACATCGATGATACTGAATTTGACGATATTGGTGTTGGGGATGTTTTATTTGCCGGAAATAACACTGCTAAATCATGGAAATTAATTGGTTCAATTAATCAAGAATTAACTGGATTTTTAAGAAACCATAATACTGGATTAATTACTGACCCTTATGGTCATTTGTTTGATCACACTAAAATTGGGGTTGCTTTTACACGAAGTGATGAGGGCTTAGGTAATAACTGGAGTTATTTAAATACCTACCGCATTTATGCGACTAGTTTTGCTATTCCAGAAAGCTATTTCAATTAAAAATCGTATGGCGATGAATTTTTATAAAACATTATCAAATCCATTCTTCCGTTTTTGCCGGAGATTTTTCATTTTGCTATGTTTAAATTTCATCTTTGTTTTTATGAGTATCACATCATTATTTGTTCTCTTTGCCCCCGGTCTTATTTCATTGCACATTGTTTGTTGTCAAATAGTCCATGATGAGGATGATAATCCCTTTAAGACTTTTTTTGTAGAAATTGTCAAGCAATGGTCTTTTGGGTGGCGTTTTGAATTGTTGATTATGAGTGTTTTGTTAATTTCTGGCGCTCTTTATTTTGGCGATTATATTTATGCAACTTATATTTCTTATGATTTATTTGTGTGGTTTTCATTAATATTTGTTTCGGTCATTTTATTGGTTCTTATAACCATTTATTTCAATTTTATTTCCTATAACAATTACATTAACGACGACACTTTTTTTATGATGCTAAGAAAAAGCGCTTTAATTACCAAAAAGCATGTATGGCATTCTTTGCTGATGGTTTTGTTTTTCTTAGCGATTGCAGTTGTTTGTTTTCTTGTCCCTTTTATTATTCCTTTTGTCCCTTTTAGCGCTAGCGCTATTATATGCGAAGCATTTAATAGAAAAATGTTTACCAATATTGCTATAGAGGAACAGGAAAGAATGCTAAAAGAAGAAAATTTATTTCTACCATCTACAGAATTGAAGGATTGATTTTATGAAAAAGAACATTTTAGTTATTGGCTCATTAAATATGGATTACACCATATATTGCGATAAATTTCCCAAAGATGGCGAAACCATTTTTGGTATTTCTCGATTTATTCAACCAGGCGGTAAGGGCGCTAATCAAGCCGCTGCCGTAGGCAAAAGTGGATTAACTAATTGTTATTTCTTGGCTTGTCGTGGCATCGATAATGATGGTGAGCAAATTGAAAAGACCCTCACTGATATTGGGGTGCACTGTTTAATGAAAAAAGTTCCTGTAGAAACAGGTAACGCGACTATATTTGTCAATCGCGAATCAGAAAACCAAATTGTGGTCGTCTCTGGCGCGAATAACGAATTGATACCCGATGATTTAAAAGATGTTGAATTCAAAGATTATTCATGCATTGTTTTACAAAATGAAATACCAGAAAAAACCAATGAATATATCATCAAAAAAGCACATTCATTAAATATACCTATTATTTATAATCCCGCTCCATATAGACCAATGAGTGAAGAACTTTATGAAAAGATCAATTATTTCATCGTCAACGAGGTTGAATTGCAATCTTATGCAAAAGAACCAAATATTGATAAAGGAATAAATATCTTATTAAGCAAAGGAATTCAAAATTTAATAGTGACATTAGGCTCTAAAGGTTCTCTATTTGCTTCCTTAGACCAGACAATTTCGGTTCCATGCTATAAGAGTAAAGTAGTGGATACGGTTGGCGCTGGTGATACATATGTTGGCTATTTTGCTAGCGGTTTATGCAGTGGGTTAGACGTCGCCTCGGCGATGGATTTAGCCTCTCGCGCTAGCTCCATAACTGTTTCTAGAAAAGGCAGCATTATTTCTATTCCAAAAGGTGAAGAAATTAAATGAAAAAGATTATATTTGCCCTTATATGGACATTTTGTTTGATGGGCTGTAGTGCAGCCAAACCAATTAGCCCATCAACATCATCTGAAGAAGATAATGGAGACGCAATGAAAGATTTTTTACCAGAAGTAGGAGAAGTAAAATTACTTTTCAAACATAGTGATACAGAAACCGTTGGTGATGATGGAGAAGATTATTTTTATAATTATTGCCCATCTATAAAAATAGAGAATGACATTGAGCATGTTTATTATTGCACCAATCAAATTTGGGGAAATGTAACCGATTTTGTCGGATATCGCCAAGGCAAAATTGTTAATGGAAAATTGCAATTTTCTGATGAGAATATAGTAATATCTCCCACAAAGGATACATGGGATGAAAGACATACTTGTGACCCTAGTGTTATTAAAGGAGAATTTATCTATAACGACGAGACATATTCGTACTTAATGGCGTTTTTGGGGTGCGTTCCTAGCGATTGCACTTTAAACGAAACAGGAATAGCTGTGGCCAAAAGTCCTGAAGGTCCTTGGATTAAGTGCAATGGAAATCGCACCGATAATAAGCCAATCAACCCCATTGTTCCTTATGTTGATTTTGGTTGCCAAACAAGCAATTGGGGAACTGGTCAACCATCTCTTTTGTCTATTGATAAAAAGGGAAGAGTGCTATTTTTTACTACAGTTGGTTGTCCAACTGGTTCTTTTACCGATGTGAGAGAATATGATTTTTCCAACATTAATGAATATAAATTAATAAGAGAAGCGAAAGTATTTATCGGTGGAATCCAAGGAAGCAACAAAAGAGTAAATAATGCGGATTTTTGTTATGATTCTACACATAAAAAGTTTTTAATGGCAAAAGGTAGATCACCATTTGGTGGTGATGGATTAACCCCCAATTTTATTGCGGACCAAGTCGATTTATATTACGTTGATGCGAGTCAATACGAAAATCCATTTGATGTATTTTTTGATGAAGAAGGGAGTGAGAGCTGGATATTTGTTGACACAATTGGCAAAAATTTATCCAATTATCCAAGGAATCACAATACTGGTTTAGTGACCAACGAATATGGATGGATGTTTAAAAATGATCGCATCGGTGTTGCATTCACTTCTTCTCAATATGGAAGCGCAAGCGCTATGTCTTATTTAAAGACATATCGTATTTTTGTTACGACCTTTATGCTTCCGTATTTGAATGATTAACATTCTTCTTTAAAAAAACTTTGTAAAAAACCAACTAATAAATTGCTTTAGCAAAAATATATGTGTATAATAAAGTTAGTAAAACGTTTTAGTAAATGTTAAATACAGCAAAGTGAGGTACTTTACTTATGAAAAAGAATTATCTTCTTCCAACATTATTAACCGCCGTTTCTTTGATGCTTGGTGGTTTAACTTTTGCAGGCCAAAAAGGCATACAAAAAGTAGAAGCAGTTGGAACTTATGTTTCTGAAGTTTGCGTTGACCCCGATATTGATGTTGGAATAAATGTCAAGGCTAGCAGCGAAGCCAGAAGCGATTGGACTATTGCCCAATTTTATGTTGGCGGTAGCGCCATTGTTGGTAATATGTCAGCTGGTGATTATGTGGCTCTACGAGTTCATGCTCCTACTAGCGCTGGCTCATATTTTGATATGATTCCTAATTTTGCTGGTAATCCATATCGCATTTCTCTTAATGTTGCTGAAGCAGGTGCGCGTTTTGTCCCAGTTAATTCGACAGCCTTAAGCAACACGCTAACAAGAGATTTTGATTTACCAACAAATATTTGGGGTGGAATGGATGGTTGGATTTGTTTTCCTAAAACAGGATTTACACGTAATTATTGGAATACTGGTAATGCTTTAAACTGGAACGCCGATATTTGGGCTGTTTATTTCATGTTCTATGGAACAACAATTGACACCATTAATTTTGATATTGGCGATTTATGGACCGCAAATATCGATAGTGATGGTTATTTGCATAAAGTAAATCACGTTATTGATTGGACTAAAGCCAATGGAACAAATAACATTAATGATACTGGAGATGGTAGCACAGATTTGTTATCTATTACCCGCAATAATGAAAACTTAGTTTCTGGTGCCACATTAGCAAGAGCGGTGGCTGACGTTGATGTTTGCAATACCGCTGCATGTTCTACTTTTTATAACAATAATCATGAAGCTATTGATGGCTTAGATAGCGATAATAGAGCCTATTTTGATAATGTCCTAGTCTACGACTATGAAAGTGGAGATACCGGGCACACTGGTGGCAAATCGACAGAATATGTTGTTGCCGACAAATGGAATGCTATTATGAATGCTGCTGGTGTAAGTGGTTTTGCAAGTGCTAGGTTAGTGGTTTTTGATAAAAATAATACTATTTCCATTATTATTCTTAGCGCTGGATTTGCTTTTATCGGCAGTTTAATTGTTTTCCTCTTTATTAGAAGAAAAAGAAAACATCAATAATGCTTAAAAATGGGCGATTTAAAATCGCCTTTTGTTTTTATGAAAATAAATAAAACCCCAATTCTTTTGATATCAATGTTATCTCTCTTCATGGTTCCTTCTTCTTTGGATGGAGATTTTAAAATTGCTGAAGCAGGAACAGCATCGGCCGATATACTTTTTTCTCACGGCACGATTGGAGTGGATAAATATTACAATTATTGTCCATCTATTATGCAAGAAGAAGATGGAACAAGACATATTTATTATTGCACCAATAAAGTGGCGGGCAATGTTACGGATTACATTGGATATCGAAAAGGTGTTTTACAAAACGGTTCTTATACATGGAGCGAAGAAACAATCGTATTATCACCATCATCTAGTGGTTGGGATTCACGACATAATTGCGATCCGAGTGTTATTAAAGGAGTTTTTAATTACAACAACCATGAATATCATTATTTAATGGCTTATTTAGGGTGTTTAACAAGCGATTCAAGCCACAATGAAGTGGGAATTGCGGTTAGTGATTACCCACAATCAGGTTGGACTAAAGTTGAATCCATCAATCCCATTTGTCATTTTGTCGGAACTACTGGATATAGCGGCTGGGAATGGGGATATGGACAACCAAGTATCATCTCTGTTGATAAATTAGGCCAAATTTTATTGACTTATACCACGGGTGAAAGAGATGGAACTTATGTTCGTGTGGAAAAATGGGATTTTTCTAATTTAAATGCACCGATCAAATTAGCGGAAAATGCACATCTGTTTGTTAATGGATTAACTGATATTAATAAATCCGCCGATTACGTTTTAAACAATGTGGATTTTGCCTATGATGAAGCAAGTGGAAGAATTTATGGAATTCGTGATAGTCACCCCAATTCCTCTAATAATCCAGAAGTAGCTACTGAAATACAATTAATTTCTTTAAGCAAGAATTTATCCGATTCTTCTGTTGGCGGAAATTTGTTATCAAGTTCTGGTAGTTGGGTCGTAGTGGATAATATTGGCGTTTCTAAAACGGGTCTAGAAAGAAATCATAATGCTGGCTTAATTAGAGATGAATACGGGCATTTAAATAATCCGTTATCACTTGAAATTATATTGACTGGTGCTTCCGAGTCATCCACAACTTGGGGTGCTTTATCCACCTATCGCTTATATTCATATCAAGTAGGGATATTCAATAGTGAAAACGACCATTATATTGATGTGTCTGCAAATATCACCTATAACTTTACTAATCCAGATCAATTATCAACTTTTAGAATTATGCCTGATAAGGGAGATTTTTCTTCCGGGAATGCCGTTGCTATAAGAATAAGAAACAACACTGGAGTCGATACTCCAATATGGATGGCTTTTAATTCCACGAGTGATTATCGGTATCGAGTTATAAATAATACTGATTCAAGTAAGCAATATTACTTATTTTCCAAAAATGGTGAAGTGAATGCTTATGCCTATCGAACATGGGATGGTGATGTCTGGCTTAAACCATATTTTGATGGCTGGCTAGTTATGAATAAAGATGACCAAATAACTGATCCTTCATATGCTAATCAGGGAACATTTTCTTGGAGTTCTATTTACGCCATATATTTTGGTATACAAACTTATTATGACAGCTACGCCAATTATGATGTTGGCGATATTTATATGGTTAACAATTTTGGCACCAGTTTTGTTTTTATTGACCCCGTTTTGCAAGTTGGTTTAACAACAAATGAAAGAACAACACAAAGATTTATTTTAGATTATATGGGGAGTGGAGCCATCAATATAACTAGAAATAATATTTCTTATATTCCAGTCGTGGGATTAATTGACAAAATTGAATATGCAGATTCTTGTAGTGCGTCCTACGCCGATGGATATCATAGTTATTCTAAAATCTTGCCATATTATAACGCAGTGAAAGATGACGCTGTCTTTATGAATTATTTCAACACATCATACATTTATGATTATTCACCGATTGATACCACTCATTCGCAAGGCAAAAATACACTATATTTAGCTTCTTACAAATGGAATCTAATAATTGAAAGACATACAAATAAAACATATGGGAGTAATCACTTGTTACCAATCAGCGAAAATTCCTTTGTTACAGGTTTAATTATTTTGAATATATCATTTGGTTTGTTTGCGTTTTTGATAATAATAAAAACAAGGAAGAAAAAACATGGCTAAAGATAAAATGAAAGTAATATTGGATACAGATATTGGTGATGATATCGATGATGCATTTGCTTTGGCATATTTATTAAGCTCACCAGAAATAGAATTATTGGGTGTTACCACGGTCTTTCGTAACAGCGCTCAAAGAGCGAGAATGGCAAAATATTTGATAAAAACTTTTGATAAAGATATTCCTGTTCACGCTGGCATTGATAATCCCATTAAACAAAATCCTGAAGATTTATTATCAATGGAAGTTAAATCCAAAATTAAATATGACAAAAACGGAAAATACTGCATTCCTCAATATGAAGAAATTTATGACAAGGAAGAATATGAAGGCGATGATGCGGTAGATTTCATTATTTCAGAAATTGAAAAATACCCTAATCAAGTTATTTTATGTGTCATTGGGCCAGAGACCAATATAGCTGCTGTCATCAATAAAAGGCCAGATTTAATTCCTTTAATCAAGGAAATTAGAATCATGGGTGGCGCAATTGGTGACACTATTAATTATCCAGAATGGAATATTGTCTGTGATCCGGAAAGCGCAAAAATTGTTTATAAAAGTGGTGTAAAAATATACGCCACTGGTTGTAACGTTACTTTACAGTGCCCACTTTCTGATGAGAACATCGCCTTATTAAAGTCAATTGAGTCAAATAAATTATCGGTGTTAGTAAATATGATGAATAAATGGCTAGAACATTATTCTTTTACTAGGCCCGTTCTTCATGATCCATTAGCAGTTTCTACTTTAATTGAAGATTTTGTTGTTTTTAAAAAGAAAAAAATGAAAGTTATTATCGATGGCGAAAAACGCGGTTGGACTATTCCTAGCGAAGATGGAAAAGAATGCTTTGTCGGTGTTTCGCTTAATCATAACTTAGATTTCATTTCCCATATCAAAGAGCGAATTTTTAAATAAATATTTTTCATAAAATCAATTCCTATTTCATGATTAGATTTACCTAATTTTCATTTATAATGAAAATGGAATTGTATTAAAAATGTAATTTTAAACTTGATTAAGTAACCAAATTGGTTATAATATAAAAAAGGTAACCAATCTGGATATATATGAAAAATATTCGCGAATTAAGAAAAAGCACACAGTTGACACAAAACATTCCTCTATCAACCTTAAGAAAGTGGGAACAAGGAGAAACTTGTCCGTCTTATTATTTGGTGAAACTTATTGAGCAATCTCTCCCAGTCTCCAATAATGAATTAAAAAAGATCGTCAGTCGAAGCAATAAAATATTTTATATCGATGTTACTCATAAACGAGTGAGTGATTCCCTTGGTAATTGGATTTCTTTTAATGAAGATTATGAGGATATTATTGAATCTAATGCCGGAATCTATTTAGAAAAACTTTTTAATGGATTTTATGAATTGGTACATGATTTTGATAAAGATTTATATTTTGATAAAAAAGAAAAAGTCATTTGGGGATGATTTTAAGTATCTCTGACAAAGAGAATCATTATTAATGCATAAAAATAAAATAGTGTGTCTTACACATTCCCCCAAATGGAGACATGCCTTTAGAAGAAAAAACGCTTAACCATGTGAATGATCCTCTGATTATTGATTTAGATCATATCCACCCAGATTTTTCTATTTACCGCAAAGATATTGATGAAGAGCAGAAGCGATATGACATTATCGAGCGGTTATTTTATAAAAAATTTGAAGCACTGAAGAAATTTCAAAAAAAACGAAGAACTTTCAATAATAAAACCCCTTTGCTTTAATAGCAGAAGGGGTTCTGTTTTATTTAATGGTATTTTTATTATTTATTTCCCACTAAAGAGTAAGCATCTTCATCGACATAAATTGTGCAATCAGGATGCTTTTGCAATATGGAACAAGGCATTGATTCAGTGATTGGTCCTTTAATCAAACCATAAACCGCTTGTGCTTTATTTTTGCCTGTCGCAATTAAAACAATCTTTTTGGCATTCATGATGGATTTTAAACCCATAGTGACCGCGCGTGTTGGCACTTCACTGATGTCATTAAATAAACGTGAATTATCTTTAATTGTTTGCGCAGTTAATTCCGTTTCATGAGTTAAAGAATCAAACGGAGTATTGGGTTCATTAAACGCAATATGACCATCGCTACCGATACCGAGTATTTGAATATCAATACCACCGGCTTTAGCAATCATATCATCATATTCATGCATAAATTTTTGATAATCACCCACACCTAATAAGACATTGGTGTTAGCTTTATCAATATCGATATGATTGAATAAATTTTCATTCATGAAATAGCGGTATGATTGGTTATGAGTACCATCTAAACCGACATATTCATCAAGATTAAAAGTGGTGACATTTTTAAATGACACTCTTCCTTCTTTATTAGCTTTAATTAAATCAGCGTAAACCTGTAGTGGTGATGTACCTGTGGCTAAGCCAATAACCGGTTTTTCTTTTTCGTTAATCACTTTAATAAAATCTTCAGCGATTAAGGCTGATATTTCTTTTTCGTTTCCAACGACAATTTTCATAATCTTTGTCTCCTGTTTATTTTCTTTCCACAAATTCTTTGGTGGCTTTGATAATGACGTTTTCTGGATAAACCCCTCGTCCCATCGTTAACGGGTACATTTGACTATTTTTACCCACGATAGTGCCGGGATTTAAAACAGAACCACATCCTATATCAGCGTGATCTCCTAATATCGCTCCGATTTTTCTTATTCCGGTAGCAATATCTGTTTCTCCATGGATGACAACGGGTTGACCATCACTTTTTAAATTAGAACAGATGGAACCCGCACCCATATGGGCATAGTTGCCTAGTACGCTGTCACCTACATAATTATAATGCGGAACTTGTACATGTTTTAATAATAATGCATTTTTTAATTCAGATGAATTACCAATAACGCATTCATCACCAATAAGGACAGAACCACGAATATAGGCTCCTGGTCTAATTTCTACCTTATGACCAATAATCGTTGGACCAACAATAGTGGCGGTTTCAGCAATTTTTACGTCCTCTCCCACTAAGACATCATCTTTGATTTTGTGATAGCCAGGAAGACCTTCTTTAATAATTTTTTGGATATATTCTTTTAAAAGAGGTAATAATTCCCAAGGATATTCTTTGTCAAACAAGAAATCATCAATATGTGAAATTTCACTAGGAGAAAATAAATCTTTTGTTTTCATCTTATTCACCGAGATATCCTCCTTTTTTGATGAGATTAAAAATATCATCGATATAATTGAGACATAGTTGTTCATCATCCGCTTCAACCATAATACGGATAACTGGTTCGGTGCCTGATTCACGTAATAAAATTCTTCCTTTGTTGGTCAATTCTTCATTAATCTTGGCTACTTTTTGTTGAATTAATGGATTATTAGCCACCATCTTCTTATCAATAACACGGACGTTTTTTAAATATTGTGGATATAATTTGACTGGTTCCGCTAATTTGGAAAGTGATGATTTTTTATCAATCATTTCTTCGGTAATTTTAATCGCGGTCAAAATGCCGTCACCTGTTGTGGCGTATTTACGAATGATGATATGACCAGATTGTTCTCCACCTAGCCAATAATTATTTTTCATCATTTCTTCGTAGACAAAGCGGTCACCAACTTTTGTTTGTACATTATTAATACCAGCTTCTTTTAGCGCTTTGGTTAAACCGGAATTAGACATAATAGTGGAAACGACAGTGTTATTATGTAAATAACCATTTCTCTTACTTCTCTGCGCTAAAATATACATGATTTTATCGCCATCGACAATTTCACCGTTTTCATCAACCGCTAAACATCTATCGCAATCACCATCAAAAGCAAAACCCACATCAAGGTGATTTTCTTTCACTAATTGCTGCAATTTTTCGATATGGGTGGATCCGATTCCTTTATTAACATTCAAGCCATTGGGTTCATCACCAATAACCATTAAATTAGCCCCTAATGCTGAAAAGACATTGCGGGCAATCATCCATGCCGCTCCATTAGCACAATCAAGGCCGATTCTTAAATCTCTAAAGGAAGTCGCGGAAGTGGAAATAAGATAACCTGTATAACGATTTCTTCCTCCTACATGGTCAACCACATAGCCGATGTTTTCTCTTGTGGCATAAGGAAGGTCGCCTTCTAGACCTAATTCTTCCATTTTTCCATCGATATAAAATTCAATGAGATGTGTAACATCATCATCAAGTTTTTCGCCACGTTCGTTTAAAATTTTAATCCCGTTATCATAAAAGACATTATGACTTGCGGTAATCATCACACCACAATCAAAACCTTCGGTTCTGGTGACATAAGAGACACTAGGAGTGGTGGTAACATGCAAAATATAAGCATCCGCACCAGAAGCGGTGATGCCAGCGCATAAAGCGTATTCATACATATAAGAACTGCGTCTAGTATCTTTACCAATAACAATACGCGCATGTTCGCCCTTTTTGTGTTTACCGATAAATGGAACTTGTGAATAATACCAGCCCAAAAATCTTCCCACTTGATAAGCGTGATAAGCGGTGAGGTTTTTATTTGATTCACCACGGAAACCATCAGTGCCAAAATATTTATTTTTCATAGGCGCTTTTATCTCACTTTTACGTACATTTAATTGACAATTATCATCTAATAGTTGATCTACAGATACATGAAATAATTGACTTAATTCAACAAGTTTATCCACTTTGGGATTAGCTTCGCCTTTTTCCCATTTTGAGACCGATTGACGGGAAACTGAAATGTGACTGGCTAATTGTTCTTGTGACATATTGGCCGTCACTCGTAAATGTGTAATTTTTTCTGCTAATGTCATATGAAACCTCCGCAACTGCTGGGTGCTTTATATATCTGAAATCTATTATATGGAGGTAAAATAGACCATACAACGCAATTTTAGTGAATCTATCAATGTTAAAATTAGTTGCGAAAACATGTAATTAGAATTAAATTTTCGTGGAATCACCATATTATTTGGCTACGCTATGTTGCTTTTTCTCTTTTTCTTTTGTGCGTAGGGTGGTAAATTTATATCGTTGCTATGCGAACAAATATTTATTTTGATCCAAAGAGTAAAAAATTTCCTTATCCGGAAATTACTGATAAACATTATTTGATTGTTAAAAAAGATAATGGGATGGTTTTTGATGAAAATTATCCCTATATTGATAGGTCAAAGAAGATGCTCGGAAAACAAAAACGCTTGCGTTTTCTTTTAAAAGCTTTAGTTTTCCCAATGACCTATGTCCGTTTGCATTTAAAAATCAAAGGAAAAGAGAACCTGAAAAAATATAAAGATGTTTTAAAAGATGGGGCCATTACCATTTCTAATCATGTCAATATGTGGGACTTTTTAGCGGTTACTGCCGCCTTAAAACGGCAAATGCATGTCCTTGTTTGGGATAAGAATGTCAAAGGCGAAAATGGCAAATTAGTCCGTCTTATCGGTGGTATTCCCATTCCTAATGATAATTTCAAAGCGATGATTGCGTTTCAAAATGAAATTGAAAATTTTTTAATGGATGATCATGGTTGGTTACATATTTATCCAGAAGGTAGCATGTGGGAATATTACGCACCTATCCGCCCCTTTAAATTAGGCGCGGCTTATTTTGCGGTGAAAACTAATAAACCCATTCTTCCTCTCGCTTTTTCATATCGTAAGCCGAATAAATTTAGAGAAATGATTGGTCAACCAGGTTTTTATACCTTAACCATTGGTGAACCTATTTTCCCCAATCAAGAATTAGCAGCGAAAGATGCGGAAATAGATTTAACTATTCGTATGCATGATGCGATTTGTCGATTAGCCAATATTGATCCAGAAGAAAATATTTATCAACCTGTTTTTGATAACGATCAACGTGTTGACTATTACACAAATTCATACGGAAAAAAACATAAGAATTCCTTCTAATATTTTGTTTAATATGGTTATTAATCCGCACTTACTGTGCGCTTTTATTTTCTAATCCAAGATAATGAATGATGGCGCCGGTTGCAGATAACAATAATGAGAGATGTAACGCCATCGACATATAGCCTAATAAGCCATCTTCAAAAGAAGTAGTGCGCAAGATAATGTGTAAGGTAGTGAGCGCTACTAAACCGATTGATAAAATCCAATAATAAATTTGGATATTTTCTTTCTTTTTAATAAAGAAATAAATAATAGAAATAATCGCCGTAGCAATGATAAATAAATACATGATAATAGTGAAGAAAATATGAACAAAATTCCCCTTATCAATGGTAAAAATAAACCACACTGAAACACCTGTGGCTACAGTTAATCCCACTAAAGACATAATTTCACCAATGAGTCTAGCTGTTTTCTTATTCATAGTGGGCTAGTTCCTCAAGAGATTGTTCTTCATCATTAATTTGTGTTTCTTCTTTTTTTAAACTAGTAAAAGATATGACTGTCGCGGTAATCGCAAATAGAGAAATCAAAGAAGCAATAATAATGCGAATAATTGTCTTTTTCTGCATATAACGAATATAGTATAGCAAAAAATAACTTACTCATTAAGTAAATGAAAATGTGTTATCATATTAAAGGTTAATCTTTAAGGATGGATTATTATGAAAAAAAGATGGATATTTATTCCCTTAGCTGGCCTTTTTATTCTCGGCCTCTTATTGGGTAGTTTCTTTGATTTACAAATTAACACTGCCTTATATGACCGCACTAATGGCTTTGGCTTATTTATGGCGGCATTTGGGGAAACACCAGTCTACGCTTTTATGAGCACCATTGGCTTTGGTTTTGTCTTTTTATGCAAAGATTATAAGAAGTGGTGGCAAAGACTAATTCTCATCGTCTTAGGTATTGCAGCATTAGGAATTACCACTTATTTCCAAGGTAAACATATCTTTAACATCAATGCTTATTACACTGAAAAAAATTCCATTCAATTACTCGGATATGCTATTGGTTTATTAATTGGTTTATTGGGTGCCGGTGCGGGATATTTCTTATTTAAATACGCCACAGTGAATACTAAACAATTACTCTATATTCTTGTTTTCTTAACTGTAGTTATTGGTGTTTCTATCGGCATTAATCAATTGGCTAAAACGTTTATGTCACGTCCTCGTTATCGCTTTATTGCTAATAATGATCTTATCGCTAGTGGTTTTAAAAACTGGTGGGATATGTCCGGAAAAGCCATCAAAGAAGCGTGGGTTGACAAAGGAACTGATGCTGTGACTGGCTTAACCGTCACCAAAGAAGAATTCAAATCTTTCCCTTCTGGTCATATGTCTAATACGATGTCTTTGGTGGCCATTATGGCGATGTTACCAGTCATCAATGATAGAATTAAAGTCAGACAAGAAATCATGCTTTGCATCGGATTAGCGTGGAATTTAGTTCTCGCTTTCTCTCGTATGCTCGTTGGTGCGCATTATTTAAGCGATGTCTCTATGGGTGCGTTATTAACCGTTGTGGTTTTCTATGTCATTAATGAAATATTCTTACATGTATATGGGAAAATAAGCCTTTCAGAGCCACCTCTAGAAGAACAATAAGCATAAAATAAGGGAGTATCAACTCCCTTTTACTTTAAGATTGCTCTATGGAAAACTTTCTTTCCTTTTTTGATTTTGATACCTTCTTTTAATTGAGATGAAGATATCACCATATTGGGATCGTCAACCTTTTCCCCGTTGATGGATAAGCCACCCTGTTCAATTAATCTTCTTCCTTCTCCGCGCGAAGTAGTGAGCCCACATTTAACTAAGATGTTCAATAATTGGTCACCTTCTTGAGGGAAATCAGTAAATTCGGTCGTGGGCATATTATCATCGTCGCCTTCTCCGGAAAATAAAGCTTTCGCCGCTTTTTGGGCTTTATCCGCTTCTTCTTGTCCATGGACTGATTTAGTCAATTCATAGGCCAAGATTTCTTTCTTTTCATTGATACGGCTATCATCCCATTTTTCCATTTGACGGATTTCTTCCATCGGGATAAAGGTCAATAATTTAATGCATTTCATGACATCAGCGTCATCGACATTGCGCCAATATTGATAGAAATCAAATGGCGAAGTTTTATTGGGGTCTAGCCAGACCGCGCCACCAACGGTTTTACCCATCTTTTGGCCTTCGGAATTAGTTAATAATGTGATGGTTAAAGCGTAAGCATCTTTACCCGCTTTTTTACGAATTAATTCGGTACCCGCGAGCATATTGCTCCATTGGTCATCGCCCCCAAATTGCATATTGCAGCCATATTTTTCATGTAATACATAAAAATCATAAGCTTGCATAATCATGTAATTGAATTCAAGGAATGATAATCCTCTTTCCATTCTCTGCTCATAACATTTAGCGGCGAGCATTTTATTAACGGAGAAATGAGGACCTAATTCTCTTAAGACATCCATATATTTGAGATCTCTAATCCAATCAGCGTTATTGATGATGAGAGCTTTATCGGGACCAAATTCGATAAATCTTTCCATTTGTTTTTTAAAACAAGCACAGTTGTGGTCAATATCTTCCACGGTCAACATTTTGCGCATATCGCTTTTTCCGGAGGGATCACCAATCATGCCGGTGCCTCCACCTAATAAAGCAATGGGCTTATTTCCCGCTTCTTGGAGCCTTTTCATGAGCACAAGTGTCATAAAGTGTCCAACGTGTAAAGAATCCGCTGTGGGGTCAAAACCGATATAAAAAGTGGCTTTTCCATTATTGACCAAGTCGCGAACCTCTTTTTCATCAGTCACTTGGGCGATTAAGCCTCTTTCTTGTAGTTCTTCATAAATACCCATGTTTTTGCCTCCTAAAATAAAATCCTCTACTCAAAAACGGAGCAGAGGACGATATAATCGTGGTACCACCTCTATTTGGATAATCTTCGCAAATTATCCCTTTGTGTGTGCTTGACACTTCTCTATGACGGGAGAACCCGACTTACCTTACTATGATTTCAGGCAGCAGCTCAGGAATGTATTCGCCTTTATTGAGTTTCAGTTCTTTCACCAACCGAACCTGTCTCTATAAACCGCTTAAAGGTTACTTGTTTCCGTCTTCGCTTTGGTTATAGATTAATCAAATTAATCCGCAATTTCAATAGAGAGATAACCTTCACTAGTTAAATTTTCTCCATTGGCTTTTAAGCTTACCTTGGTTTCATCGATGCTATCATCGAATTCTTTAATTTTGTCGGTTACTGGCTCTAAATCAAAATAGAAATAAGTCTTATCTTCAATTTTGGTAAATCCAACCACATCATCACTTTCGACGTTGCTATTTAAAATATCAAATAATTCCTCTACTAAAGCGTCGGTTTCCACTTCCCCAAATTGTGCGGATTCAACACAAAAATAGGTTTTTTGTGAACTAGCTTCCATTTCCGCGGCTTTTAAAGTTAAGACAAGATTAGTTTCAAATCCGTTCACATTTAAGCCAATCACAAAAACGAGTGAATCATCTAAGATATTGCAATAGAAATTATCAATGAGGAAGTAAGCATAATCTAATTGACCATTCTGATCTTCGTGATATACCACATCGCTATAACCGATGATGCCGCGGCTACGGAGATATTTATTAATGTCTTTTTCATTTAATTTGCAGACTTTTTTACTGCCAATCGCGGCATAGCTAACTTGTGCTTTCGCGTTACCTAAAATCGTGCCAGCGTCTTCATTTAATTCATCCATATATGATGTATACAAAGTGACATCAGGAATACCAATCTCTTCTAATAGAGCTTGATGATTCATGGAAAAATTATGTATGTAGGATTTCGTTTGTTCATCACAATATTCATAACCATTAAAGAGATATTGGAAAACAGTGTTAAGTTTATCTTCTGGTAAATATGGAACTAATTTATCTAATTTACCACCGATTTCCGCTTTGATTTCATCAACCCCTAATTGTATGGTGAAGATGGTTTATTAATAAATAAGTGATCATCATCGTTAGTTAATTTGTCGTTATTTTGCAATTTTTTCAAATCAACTTTCATGTCGATTAAATTATTCGTGGAGGTATCAAAGGTAATGAGATTTTCATTTTCCAAAATGGTGAAAACGTCTTTGACAAATTCATTTTGGTCACTGCCTTTTTTCAAAGAATCAAACATTACTTCTTTGGATAATCTAATTTGCCAATTTTTCAAATCGAGAACAAAGAGGTCAAAATCTTTTTCATCGTTTAATTTCACACCAAACCAACCCAAAACTTTGACCGCGGTTTCTCTATTTAAAGAGAGGTTACCAAGTTTAAATTTATTAATGCCCATGACGAAATCATCATCTGTGGTTTCAATCGTGGATTCCACACTTAGTCTAGTTTTAAATTTCCAAGCACTTATTTCAATATAGGCCGTGACTTTATTACCTTTGGTTAAAATATAAATATTTTCTACTGGTCCATCGATATTAGTAAATTCTTTGGTCACAGTAGCAATCACTCCGTTAGCGTCTTTCTTAGTGATAGCGACATCTAAGACGCCATCATCATCGATATTATTAAGGCCACGTAAGAAGGCTTTACTACCAACTTCTTGGGCAGTGGTTTCTCCATAATCAGTGACGTTTCTTCTCCCATCATAAGCGAGAGCCACTAAAACAACAGGTGTCCCCACAATGACAACGAGCAAACCTAAAATAATCCACAAGGGAAGTAATTTACGGCCAATGCTTTTCTTTTTCTTTTCTTCTGCCATACACACTTATTTTACAAAAAATGTTATGTAAATACCAATATTTATTGGTGATGAAAAAGTCGTGGAAAGCATTTTTTCTTGTCTAATCTCGTTTACATAGTAAAATTAAAGCCATGAAAACATTATTAAAAAACGCTCGTATCTTGACGATGGAAAATGAAAACCTTATCCAAGGTCATATAGTTGTTGAAAATAATAAAATTATCTATATCGGTTCTGAAGAAAATAAATACGCTCCCTATGATATCGTTAGAGATGTCAAAGGCAATCTTTTGATGCCGGGCTTTAAAAACGCCCACGCTCATAGCGCCATGACTTTCTTACGTAGCAAGACCGATAATTTCAACTTGCAAGATTGGCTTTTTAAAGTGGTCATTCCTCGTGAACAATTATTGACCGAAGACTATGTTTGCGCTTTAGCAAAAGTAGCGTTTTTAGAATATCTCACCAGTGGCATCACCGCTTGCTTTGATCAATATTATTTCCCATTAGGCACCGGTAGAGCCGCGGAAGAAATTGGTATGCGTACCGTTTTATTAGGTACATATAACACTCTTTACGGGAAAGAAGATTTACGAAAACTTTATCATCGATTCAATGATAAGGAAGATAGCATAGTCACTTATTGTTTTGGTATTCACGCTGAATATACTTGTTCTCCGGAAGAATTACAAACAATGTATGAACTTGTCAAAGAAGAAAATGCTCGCTTTTTCACCCATATTTGTGAAACCAAAAAAGAAGTCGACGAATGTTATGATCGTCATCAAAAATCCCCCGTGCAATTCTTTATTGATAAAGGCATTTATGATTTTGGTGGTGGTGGTTATCACTGTGTCTATTTTTCTCAAGAAGACGCTGCTTTATGGAAAAAATATAATCTCAGTGTAGTGACTTGTCCTGGGAGCAACACCAAATTAGCGAGTGGTATCGCCCCTGTTTATGATTATTGGAAACAAGGCATTAATGTTGCTATCGGCACCGATGGTCCGGCTAGCAACAATTCTTTAGACATGTTTAAAGAAATGACATTAGTTTATGCTTCTAATAAAATTCAACAAAAAGATCCCACTGTTTTAGATGCTTTTTCCATCTTAAAAATGGCCACTGTTAATGGTGCTATTGCTATGAATTTAAAAGATTGTGATGTCTTAGCCGTCAACAAGAAAGCGGATATTATTGAAATTGATTTATCAAGACCAAATATGCAACCAATTAACAATATTATTAATAATATTGTCTTTTCTGGTAGCAAAGATAATATTGCCATGACCATGATCAATGGCAAAATATTATATGCTGACCGCCAATTTTATGTTGGTGAAGACGTGAATGAAATCTATCAAAAGTGTCAACAAGTGACCGACCGCATTGAAAGAGAATTTCAAGAAAAGAGATAACTGAAATATGAGCATGAAGAAAGGATATTGTATTAAATGTCGCAGCACTAATCCTAAGCGTCATATTTTCAATGTCAACTCTGATGCGGTCAAATGCTATTGTCCCCGCTGTATGGCGGAATATAAACCAAAAGTCGCTATCAATAACTTCAACCGCTTTATTGAAAACATGCAAGTCAGCGCGGATATTTCTTTTAAAATTGCTCGTTTACCAGATATTTCTTATCAAAAATACGCTGATGTGTTGGAATATGAGTCTGATTATGTTCCCGCATTATTAGGCCGTATCTCTTCTTTAATTCTGGTTTCTACCTTACGTCATAGTCGCTTTTACGATGCAATGCAATTAATTACATTAGATAGTAATAAATTCCACGCTAATGGTTGCCATGAACAATATGTGCACTTCTTGAAAAGCGCTAATCAAATGGCCAATGATTATAAAGACAGAATGTTTAAATCTTTGACATTCCGTTCTTATTTTTATGATGTTGATTGCATTCGTTTATATGTATTAAGAATGGATGAAATCCATAAATTTAAAAAATTCCTCGCCGAAGAATTAGCAGAAATTGAAGAGGCCGAATCTTTTGATTTGGTGAATAAAGAAGCGGAAGAAATCGATGATATGGTTCACCATGAATTCGTGACCGCTGACGGGCATAAACATAGTTTCATTACTTTTGAAATTGATAATTACCCCCTTATTTCTACTTCGGATGAAATGGTCAAAACAGGTGTGGAAAAATATCGTCCTTCAACTTTAGACGAAAATGATCGTAAATTGCGGTATATCAAGGATCAAATCTTCCGTAGTAATAAAGCCTTATCACGTATAGTTAATTTTGGTTTAGTGTTTGGCGTCGGCTTAGGTACCATAGGTACCATCCTCATTATCATTGGTTTATTTTTCACTAATAATAAATTAGTGTTTTGGCCATTATTTATCACCGGTGCCGTTTTAATTTTTGTTTCTGTTATTTCCGTTATAGTACAAGCTATATTAAGAGTAAAATTAAAGAAAAGCCGTTATTAACGGCTTATTTTTTTCTTCTCATAGAGATAATCAATTAATTTTTTTAATGCGGTTCCGCGATGTGAATATTGATTTTTTTCTTCTTCGCTCATCGTCGCATAGGTCTTACCAGTGGCTTGACATATAAATATCGGATCATAACCAAACCCACCTTCTCCAAATGGAGATTCCGCTATTTGGCCATCAACAATACTTTCAAATAAGATTGGCTCTTTTTCTTCATTTAATAAGACAATATCGCAGACAAAACGCGCACTTTTTTCTTCTTTAGTGGCAGCAAGAATCTTTTGCATCGCATTAGCATGTCCACCGCATTGCTCGGCAAACCTTGCGGAATGTAAACCAGGTAGATTATTCATCGCTTTTACTTCTAATCCAGAATCATCAGCGATGACTGGCATATTGGTTAATTTAGCCACCGCTTGCGCCTTGATGAGAGCGTTACCATAATATGTATCCGCGTTTTCTTCCACATCTTCTGGTTTTAAATTTAAATCAGATAAAGAAAAAACAGTAATTCCATGGGGATTTAATATCTCTTTTACCTCATGTAATTTATGTTGATTATTCGTAGCTAAAACTAATTTGTATCCCATATTCTTTTTAAGAATAGCACAAAAATATTTATAGATGTGATGATTTTCATTAAGCGTAAAAAGAAAACAGGCAAGCCTGTTGTTTTCGGTTGTTGGAGCAGGTGACGGGAATCGGACCCGCATAACTAGCTTGGAAGGCTAGTGTTCTACCACTGAACTACACCTGCGTCAGCGGTAGTTATTATATAACGTTGCTGAAGAAATAATCAATTTTTATTTTCCGAGGAATTTGACTAGCATTGGCTTAGGCATAAATCCCAAGCGGGAATCGATAAGCTTTCCATCTTCAAATAGTAATAAAGTAGGAATAGATTGCACATTAAATTTCGCGGCAATTTCCGGAGCTTCATCGACATCCACTTTAATGACTTTGATATCACCAAATTCCCCATTTCTATCCATTTCTTCTAAAACAGGGGCTAACATTTGGCAAGGGCCACACCATTCGGCAAAAAAATCCACAAAGACACGACCTTGTTTCAAGGCTTCGTCAAATTCTAATTCATCATTAATATGTAAGATCATGTTTTCTCCCTCCTAAGCGCACAAGAATGCAATCGCGACAATAATTATAAGGTGAAGCGGGTAATAGAGATAACTACCATATTCAAACCACTTGGCATTATAACCGCGTTTGCCGTTATAAAGCAAAATAAATGCTCCCGAAAACATCGCCATATTTTGCACACCGACATCCCAAAATAGATAATCATAATCGATGAGCATGCCACACAAATATAAACCAGTAGTGACCACGATTAAGGCACCAATAGCAAAAACATTGGTGAGATTTCGATCGAGGAAACTACCTTCTAAATATTCTTTTTTCATCCCCGTTTTATTTTCGTGATAATCTAAGGCCCATTCCTTTAGAATGTAGGCAAAATAAAATCCGACAATTAATAAGAATGAATACCAACCATATTGTGTTCTTAAAAAGAAGGGGAACCAATAGACAATCGCTCCGCTTGCTTCATACGCCGTGACACAAAAACTTGTGACGGAAATAGCAAAAGGAATAATGGCTAAAGCTTTCAGATAATTTTCTTTTCTTTTCAATAAAAAGACCGCAGTAGCCCCTAATAACAAATCAAGAAAAATATTCCCTTCCGCCCATAACGAATATCCTTCAAATATAGGTAGATATTCCACTAAAACCATAGCGCCAGAAATAATCGTAGCCATAATGCCTAATCGTAAAGCGTATTTAGCAAAACTTTTGGTGTGCATGACACCTTCCACAATCATGAAGCAAAATAATGGAAGGGCTAATCGGCCAATATAACGGCAAGGTATGACAGCCCAAAAATTACTACCGATAAATTCTTGTAAGGCCCAACCAATATGGTCAATAGTCATTGTCACTAAGGCAATGATCTTTAACCAAAAGCTCGAAAGAATCGTAAATTTTTTATCCATTTATCACTCCCGCAAGAAAGACCAACATGAAGGATAATAAATTATTTGTCATATGAGCGGTTAAACTCGATGCTAAACCAAATTTATGATATAAGAAATTAAAGACAACACCGGCGGCAATATATAGAGGAATATTTAACAATTCATTAATCAAAACCTCATTAAATACGGCAGCTTCGATATCTCCAGCTAGATAACTGATAATACAGCTCCAATCAAAATGAATAAACGCAAATGTTAATGCTGTTAATATATAACCGAGTACGATATGCACCCTTGATAATAAGGAAAATAAACCAACACGATAGGTTAATTCTTCCACAACTGGTCCAAAGATAACAATGACAAAAAAGGCCATCACTGGTGAACTCAAAATATAGGAATTTACCGCTGTTTCATTGGCGTTGTCGGTGATGGGATGAACCGCCTGAATAAAAGCGTTATACCCCATGTTAAAAACTAGCAAGGCACCTAATCCTGCTAAACCAAACACATATGGTTTCCATCTTTTGAAGGATTTGAATAGTCCCTTATAATGCATCCACACTAAAGCGGCCAAAGAACAAAAAATGACCAAATATGACAAGAAATTAATAGTTAATGCAGCGTTATCAATGTCGCCATTTGCCGCCATAAAAATGACGGAGAATACAGTTGCGGCGATATTTAATCCAAGGAGACCGACAATAAAAATAATTAATTGCTTAACCCAAGGAATCCAGGTCATCTGATTAGAGAAAGTTTTTGGTCCCTCTTTGCGTAAGTCGCTCCCACATACGGGACAAGTGGCTTCCGCTACGTCAATTTCACTGTCACAATGTGCACAAGTTTTTTTACCGAATAACATTTTTGTTTCAATCCTTTAATGAACAATATACACTAATTATGAAATGAAATATAGCATTTACTATGTGAATGCTCATCGTGATTTATGAAAACAGTTACGCAAATTTATCAAAGTAATATGGAAGTCATGAAATCCAAATTCATTTCTTTCTTAATACCTCTTTCCCAGCCCGATGATTTCAAATTAGTTTTGAAAAATCTCCAAAAAGAGCATTCAAAAGCCAAACATATTGTCTACGCTTATAAAGTAGGTAACAAAAGCAAATCTTGTGATGATCAAGAACCGAAAGGCACCGCTGGTCGGCCCTTAATGGAATTATTGCTCAAAAAAGAACTAGATAATGTGGCTCTTGTGGTTGTGCGCTATTTTGGCGGCACCAAATTAGGAGCGGGAAGATTATTGAGAACTTATGTACAAGCTGGTGTTGATGTTATCAATGCCGCTGAGATAGTAGAAAGGTGAAATATTTATGCCTGATTGTAATGGACAATGCAGTGGCTGTGCTTCTGCGGATTCTTGTGAAAGTAAAAAAATACAAAAAGCCCAATTAAATGATAAAAGCCATATCAAACGTATCGTCGCGGTTTTATCGGGAAAAGGCGGAGTTGGTAAATCTTTTGTTACCTCTATGCTTGCCGTTTCTTTAAATCGCCAAGGTTTTAAAGTCGGTATCCTCGATGCTGATATTACCGGTCCGAGTATCCCAAAAGCCTTTGGCATCCATGATAAAGCCTATGGCGAAGATGATTTAATTTATCCCCTTATTTCTCGTGGTGGGATTAAAATCATGTCCGCTAATTGTCTACTAGAAGATGAAAGTGATCCCATTGTCTGGCGTGGTGTTTTGTTAGGCAATCTCATCAAACAATTCTATGAAGACGTCCTATGGGAAGATTTAGATTATCTATTAATCGATATGCCACCAGGAACGGGCGATGTGGCTCTCAGTGTCTTCCAATTATTGCCTGTAGATGATTTAGTGATTGTTTCTTCGCCACAAGATTTAGTGAAACTCATTGTGACCAAAGCCATTAAAATGGCTAACATGATGAGCATCAATGTCTTAGGTGTTATTGAAAATATGTCTTATCTATCTTGTCCAGATTGCGGCAAGAAAATTGAAGTTTTTGGCCCTTCTAAAGTGGAAGAATTCGCTGACGAATTACATTTCCAAGTCTTGGCCAAATTGCCTTTAAATCCCAAAAATACCGCTTTAATGGATAAAGGAGAAATCGAAAAAGTTTCTCTACCAGAAATTAATAATGCTGTCGAAGCCATTTTAAAAAGGAGTGATGATTAATGAATGAATTAGAACAAAGAAGAGAAAAACTCTTCGCCATGATGAAAGAAAATAGCATGGCAATTATTTTTGCGGGAACCAGCAAAATTGCTAGTGAAGATGAAGCCTATCCTTTTGTGGTTAACAATTCTTTCTTTTATCTCGCCGAAATTAAACAAGAAAATAGTGTCCTTTTATTAATAAAAGGAATCGGAGAAAGAAAAACATATCTCTTTGTTGATGAATATAATGAATTGAAAGAGAAATGGACTGGAAAAAGACTGACCTATCAACAAGCCAGTGATATTTCTCATTTAGAAAATGTTTATTCCACTAATAATTTTGACAATATGTTGAATTTAGTGATGGCTAATAACGGCAATCAATATGGACGTATTGAATCTGTTTACATTGACTTAACACCAGAAGTCAAAATCGGTGAAACCAAAAGCACGCAGACATTTGCGGAAGAATTAACATCACGTTATGCCGATATCATCGTTTTAGATGTCAAACCACTGGTTACCGCTTTAAGAATGGTGAAAAGCGATTATGAAATTGGCAAATTACGTTCCGCTATTGCGGCCACACACAATGGTATTAATAAATTAATCGTTTCCTTAAAACCCGGTATGTTTGAATACGAATTAGCGGATATATTTGAATTTTATGGTCGTGAACATGGCCGTCACTCTTTAGCGTTTTCAACTATTATCGCTAACGCTAAAAACGCCACATGTTTACATTACCCAACCCAAGAAAGTGTCATTCAACCAGATACTTTAATCTTGTTTGATTTAGGCTATAAACACGATGGTTATTGTGCTGATATTTCTCGTACTTTCCCTGTATCTGGTAAATTTGAAGGTATGCAAAAAGATGTTTACGCTGCCGTTTTAAAAACCAATAAAGCCATCATTGAATATGCTCGTGCTGGTTTGACCATTATGGATTTACAAAATCGTGCTCGTGAAATATTGAAAGATGAATTAGTGACTTTGCATTTATTAAAACCCGAAGAAGATGTGACCAAATATTATTTCCATAATGTTTCCCATCACCTCGGTCTTGATACCCACGATGCTTCTAATCGTGAAAAACCATTAGAAGAAGGTAATGTTATCACTGTTGAACCTGGTTTATATATTCCCGAACTAGGTATCGGTGTGCGTATTGAAGATGATGTTCTCATCCACAATGACCACGCTGAATGTTTATCAATTGAAATTCCCAAAGAAATCGCGGATATTGAAAAATTATTCCGTAGCAAGAGGAACTAATCATGAAAAAATACATCCTAGCTATTGATCAAGGCACGACTTCTTCTCGCGCAATTTTGTTTGACCATACTGGTAAAGCCTGTTTTATGGCGCAAAGAGAAGTCACTTGTATCTTCCCCCATTCTGGTTGGGTAGAAGCTGATGCCTTAGCCATTTGGGTCAGCGTCATTGATGTTACTAATGAAGTTTTAGTGAAGGCCAATATTAAATGGAACGCTATTGATTCTATCGGTGTCACCAATCAAAGAGAAACCACGGTTATTTGGGATAAGAAAACAGGCATGCCAGTTTATAACGCGATTGTTTGGCAATCACGTCAATCTGCGGACATCTGTGATAAATTTGAAGAACAAAAAGAATTTATCCACGAAAAGACTGGCTTATTAATCAACCCCTATTTCTCCGCTAGTAAGATAAGATTCATTCTTGACCATATTCCCAATGGACAAAAACGTGCGGAAAAAGGTGAATTAATGTTTGGCACCATCGATTCTTGGCTCATCTATAAGATGACTAACCATCAAGTGCACGCCACTGATGTCTCTAATGCTTCCAGAACTTTGTTATTTAATATCCATACCTTAGATTGGGATGAAGAACTTTTAAAATTATTTAACATTCCGAAGAATATGCTACCTATGGTGAGACCTTCTTCATATAACTATGGTCCCGCTTCTTTCTTTAATAAAACCGTCAATATTTGTGGTGTCGCGGGAGATCAACAAGCTGCTTTATTTGGCCAAACTTGTTTTGAAAAAGGTGAAAGTAAAAATACCTATGGTACCGGTTGCTTTATGCTATTAAATACAGGAGATACACCAGTATTATCTAAGAAAGGTTTATTAACCACAGTTGCTTGGCAAATTGGTGACAAAGTCACCTATGCTTTAGAAGGTTCTGTATTTATTGGCGGGGCGATTGTGCAATGGCTTAGAGATGAGATGCAGATGATTCGCACTTCGCGCGAGAGCGAGACGGAGGCGCTCGCATGTACATACACACATGGCGTATATGTGGTGCCTGCATTCGTGGGCCTAGGCACGCCATATTGGGATGATGACGCCCGCGGGGCTGTATTTGGATTGACTAGAGGCACTAACAAACATCATTTCATCCGTGCTTGTTTAGATGGCGTGGCTTATCAATGTAAAGATGTTTTTAAAGTGATGGAAGAAGAAATGGGTAATCGCTTAGTCTGCTTAAAAGTTGACGGTGGGGCCACCGAAAATAAATACCTCATGCAATTCCAAAGTGATTTATTGAGGTGTGAAATTAAATTGCCTGTTTGTTTACAGACTACCGCATTAGGGGCTGCTTATTTAGCGGGCCTCAATAGTGGATATTTCTCTTCTATGGATGAGATTAAATCCATTCACGCTTATCAAGCGATATATAATCCAAAGATGCCTTATGATGAGGCAAAAAAGAATTACGAAGGCTGGCTAAAAGCCGTCGCGGCGACAAGAGTGTTTAAATAAGATTAAATCGAATTATAAACAAATAGGGGGTAGTACCCCCTATTTGCTTTTTTATATGAAAAATCTTAAAATATTGATATGCGAAAAATCATTATTGCTCCTTCAAGCATGCACCAAGATTTGATTAATCAATATCGTCAAGATAATGCTTTTTTTGATGTTTCTTTAATCAGCAAAGAAGAATTATTGGAACAATGGAAGGGATATTATGATAATTCCGCGATTATCACTCTAATGAAAGAGGGAATGACTTATCAATTAGCCAAGGAAATTTTATCTTATTTACCTTATGTTAATCATGGTGATACTGAACATTTAAGATACCTTGAATTATTAAAAGATAAATTAACCTCAAAACGTAATTATCATTTGAATCAATTTTTCGATAAAAATGAGGTGGAAATTTATGGTTATAGTGACGATGATAATTCGTTAAATTCACTGATAAAATATTTTCATATTCACCCCATATATCATCTAAATAGAAATATTTCTTCAATGGATGTTTTTCAATATGATTCCATGGAAGATGAATGTTATGGTGTTTTAAATAATATTGCTTCTTTAATTGCCCAAGGAATCGATATTAATGACATCTATATTTATTGTCAAAATGAAGAATATTTATATTATTTAAATAGATTATCAAAAGGCTTTCATTTCACTGTCGATTTATCAGAAAAAAGATCTTATTTACAAACGGAACTAGCCAAAGAATTTATATCTTTATTTAAACAAGAAAAAAATCTGCAAAATACGATTAAATTATTTAAAAATAGCCATCAAAACGATGATATTTCCATTTTAGAAAATTTATTAAATGATGATTTATTATCTCTTGATTTTCCATATCAGCTAGATTTTATTACCAATGAATTAAAGCATTATATTTTAGAACAAAATCATTATAAAAACGCCGTGAAGGTAATTAGTGCTCCAAGAGCGTTTTCTAGTAAATATGTTTTTGTCATTGGCTTTGTTCAGGGAGTCTATCCTAAATCTTTCAAAGACAGCAAATATTTAAACGATGAAGAGCTAGAAAAAATTGGCTTAAATACTTCATTTGTTAATACCAAAATTAGTGAAGATACACAGTTATCATTTTTAGCTTCTGATAATCATTTCAAGATTTCTTATCCTTTAAAAAGTTTATCCGCAATATTTTATCCTTCATCTTTTGTTTATAAACATAATTTTTCAATTGTTAAAGCGAACTTTCCTGAAGTTATTTATTCGGAGGAAATGGCCAAATTTTACCTTGGCGTCATGACTGATAAATATGTCTTTTTTAAAGAAGCATCCGAAGATTTTTTGGCGTTAAAATCACTTATTGAAATTCCTTATCAGACTTATGATAATTCTTTTTCTGGTGTTCATGTTTATGACAATGATACGGATTTAAAATTGTCTTATTCTGCGATGAAGACATATCATGGCTGCCCATTTGCTTATTATTCATCTACGATTTTAGGACTTGATACTTTTGATGAGAATATTCATACAAAAATAGGTACTGTGGCACACGCTATTTTATCGTGTCAATATAACGATGATTTTGATTTTGATACTATTTGGGACGAACAAATCAAACTAAAGGAATGGTCTTGTTCAGAAATGGTTTTACTTGACGCCTTAAAAGAAAAAATCCGTTGTGCCTCGAATGTTTGCTTGTCCCATCATGCACATGTGAAGGATCCTAAATATCGTTTAGAAGAAACTTTATACACTGATATAGATAAACATACTTTATTAAAGGGAACTATTGATAAGACAATTATTATAAATGGTGAATATTTAGTTCTTGTTGACTATAAAACTAATAGTGAATCTTTCGATATGAAAGAGCTCGAATATGGTTATTCAATGCAATTACCAACCTATGCTTATTTAGCATTGTCACAAAAGAAGTATGTAGGTTATAAAATTATTGGATTATTTATTAACAATATTTTAGATAAATCACTCAAAACAGCCGCTAGTGATAATAGTGTTCCTTCTTATTTAAAATTAAAAGGCTGTGTGATTGATGATATGTCTTTAATTACCTTATTAGATTCCACTTTCGAACATGGAGAATCTGAATATATCAATGGTGTGAAAGTCAAAAAAGATGGAGGCCTTTATTCATCTAATGCCATTGTTAATGAAAACGAGATGAATTCTTTTGTTGATGTAGCCAAAAAATATTATGTTGATTGCGCCGAAGAATTAAGAGCGAATAATTTTGCGATTGCCCCTAAATATTTAGATGACAAAAATTTCGCCTGTACATATTGTCCTTTCCGCGATTTATGTTTCCGCAAAAATAATCAAATTGTTTTTCTTAAAGAAGCAATAGAGGAGGAAGAAAACCAATGAAATGGTCAGATCAACAACTCAAAGCCATTAACGAAATTGGCTCTAACATTCTTGTCTCCGCTGGTGCCGGTAGTGGAAAGACCGCGGTTTTAACCGAAAGAATTCATCATCTTGTGGCCCAGGGCACAGATTTAAATAAATTCTTGGTTTTGACTTTTACTAATGCCGCTTCTTTAGAAATGAAAAGCCGTATTCGTCAAAAGCTTATGGAAGATCCTAAATGTGTGAAATATGCTGATCAAATCGATAGTGCACATATTGAAACATTTGATGCTTTCTCCTTATTCTTAGTGAAAAAATATGCCTACTATTTTGGTATTTCTAATGATGTCAGCATTTGTGATGGTGGGGTCCTTGCCATTAAGCGCAAGAAGATTTGCGATGAAGTATTTGATGAATATTACGCCAAAGGTGATCCCAATTTTATCCAATTAATTCAAACTTTTTCCGTTAAAAGTGATAAGGAAATCAAGGAATTTGTTTTACGCATTGGTGATTTTGCTAATCTCAAAATTGATAAATACGATTTCTTAAAATCTCTTGCTACTGATTTTGGTAATCCCGAACAAGTCGAAGAGATGATTAAAGAAAAATATGATTTAATGCAAAATAAATTATCGGAATTAGAAACACTAACGGAAGAATTTATCAATGTTGAAGAAGGCGATAATATTGCTAATTTTTTGCATTCTTTTAAACAATTTAAAGATTATGATTCTCTTTATCTTGCTCTCAATGAAATTAGTTTTGTTAGCAAGCTAAAAAAAGGTAAAAGTGATGATGATGATTTACGAGGTTACATTAAAGATTCTTATGATAGTCTTAAACCCAAAAAGAATGATTTTGGATTAAGCGCAGATATATTAATTTTCTTCACAAAATATAAGGTTTTTGCTGATGTTTTATCTACTTTATCAATTGAAGTAGAAAGACGTTTCGATGAATTTAAAAAAGAACACAATGCCTATGATTTTTCTGATATCGCTCGTATGGCGGTGACTTTATTAAGAGATCCACAAATTAAAGAAGAAATGAAAAATTATTTCACCTATATCATGGTGGATGAATATCAAGACACTAGTGATATCCAAGAAGAAGTAGTTAACGCACTAGGCGACAATAATATTTATATGGTTGGAGATGTTAAACAATCGATTTATCGTTTCCGTAATGCCAACTGTCTTATTTTCCTTAATAAATATTTAAAATATGGCAAAAACGATGGCGGTATGAAAATAGATTTAAATACTTCTTATCGTTCTCGTGAAGAAGTGGTAAATGCAATTAATGGCATTTTCTCTCAATTAATGGTGCCAGAATTAAATCTTATTGATTATAAAGATGGCCATGAATTCTTATATGGCAGAAAAGAATATTCCCAAATTGTGGATAAATCTCATGATTATCAAATGGAATCAATTTCATATTCTTATAAAAAAGCCACCGAAGCTTGCCAAGCAGAAGCTGATCTCATCGCGAGAGATATAATTGACAAAATCAACAATCATTACCAAGTCTATGATGATAAAGTTCCTAGTAAATTAAGAGATGCGAAATTTTCTGATTTTTGTGTCATCATTTCGAAAAGCAATAATTTTGAAACCATTAAAAATACTTTAACGGGATATGGTATTGTATCGGAAATTTGTAAAGAAGAATCTATCAGTAATAGTGAATTGGTTTTAACGGTCAAAAACCTTGTAAAACTACTCTATTTTATTAGTATTGGCGATATGCAAAGTGCGGATTTTAGACATTCATATGTCAGTGTTCACCGTAGCTTCTTAAACAAACAATCAGACCAGGAAATTTATAACGCTTTAAAGAAAGAAAGATATCAATATTCTCCTGTCATTCAAAAAATATTACCCATCAGTGAAGATTTATCTCATCACTCCTTATATTCGATGCTTTCACATTTATTTGAAACATTTGATATTTATGACAAAATCATCACCTTAGGTAATGTTTCATCAAATAATAAAAAATTAGAAGTGATGTTGAATTTAGCTAAAACGATGGATTCGTTAGGATATAATTTATCGGATTTTGTCCAATATTTTGACGATGTTTCTAATTATGATTTATCAATTGATTTAGCTAATAACGATTCTGGTGAAAATGCGGTGAAGATTATGACTATTCACCATTCTAAAGGATTAGAATTCCCAATATGCTATTTCCCACAATTATTTACTAGTTTTGATAAATCTAATACGCAAACATCATTTATCGTTGATGATAGATATGGGATTTTAATGCCGCCATTTGGTGATTATCCTTATTCCAATTTAGGTATTTCCTTGCACAAAATGCATGCAAAACAAGAAGATTTTTACGAAAGAATTCGTGTTTTATATGTCGCTTTAACTAGAGCGAAAGAAAGAATAATTCTCATTCGTGGATTTAAAGGTGAACCAAAATATATTTATACACCTGATCAAATTAAATCTTTTAATGATTTGATTACGTATTCTTCTTATCCAATGAAAGATGTCGTTTTTGGTGAAGAAACACCAAAATTAAATCTTGTTGATGTAGATAAGAAAGAAAAGAAAATCACTCTCGAACATATTGAAGTTGAGCCACTTCTCATTGAACATAAAAAAGCCAGTAAAGAGAAAGGTGAAGGGGTTGACCAATCATTATTAGATTTTGGTAATGAAATCCATTATTTATTAGAAATTACTAATTTTGAAACTAAAGATACATCCTTTATCAAATCGGAAAAATTACAAAAATATGTCCATAATATTATTGATAATCCATTATTCGCGAATATCAAAAATGAACAGGTGAGACATGAGTTCCCATTCTATGATGAAAATAATAATGTGAACGGTATTATCGACTGCCTATTGTTAAAAGATGATCACATTGATATTATTGATTTCAAATTAAAAAATATCGATGATGAAAATTATGTTAAACAATTACATACATATCGAGATTACATCGCTAAAATATCTGATAAACCAATTGATTTATATTTAATAAGCGCTATAACGGGGGAGGTAAAGAAAATTGAATAATACTATTAATCGTTTTTCACGAGAAGATTTTGATAAAGTCATCAATCATTTAAATAATTCCACGAAATTAAATCGCGATTTTATTTATGATGCTTATGTCTTAACTAGCGACGCTATTCAACAAATTTCTGATAGCAATATGCTTAATGGCACCCCCATTGTTAACCCTTTAGAAGTTATCTATTATTGTGTAGGCGAATATATCTATTCAGTAGGTTATAAATCAAGTGAAGAAATTGAAAGTTTAAGAAGCAATGAACAGTTCATGGCTTCAATGGCCGGAGTCATCGCTGATAAATATCTTTCTTTATCAATGTTTAACCACACGGAAAGAAAAATCGCTAACCGCTATTTGCCGCCAACTTCTTCCTTAAACATCTATCTCAATTTCATTCTGAACATCTTACAAAATTATCGTAAGAACGATCCAATGTCCTCCTTATTAGCGGATATGCTTATGAAATCAGTGAGTATCGCCCGTTCAATCTTGACCCTACTTGTGTCTGGTTATGAAACCGAAGCCTTTTCAGTATGGAGAACTTTACATGAATGTGAATGCGCATTGGTTGTTTTAGAAAAATATGGCACAACCGTGATGAACCGTTATTTGATTCATATGCAATACGGAATTGTTTTTAAAAACAATAATCAAGAAGATGAAAGAGGAAATAAAATCTTCGCTGATATGAAAAAAGAGATGCAAGAACTCGGTTTAAAGAGCAAAGATATTAAAAAATATATCGAATACGGCTGGCTATATGAAATACCGGGTGTCAAAGAAGACCCGAATTTCAAACTCAATTTCCGTGATGGATTAGAAAAAATCGCTGGTTTATCGATGTATGGTGACCGCTACGAATTATCTAGTGAAACCGTACATGTGACCCCAATGCTCATTTATAGTAATAAAGAATATTTCTATTTCATTACTTTGCTCAGTTTATATGAATCATTTTTCCGTTTAGAAAAAGTATTTGTTTCTTTATTTGCCCCACGTGTTTCTCCCGAACAAATGGAGCAATATAAACAATTACGAAACGTTTATTATTCACAACTTGTTAATATTCATAAACGTGAAGCAAACAATTTCAAAAATTGGCAAGCACGTAACAAAAAAGAGAACTAACTGTTCTCTTTCTTTTTTATGCGTCTTCGTAACAACTGCCACCGATAAATTCACGAATAATGGAATTGCATGGTACCCATTTATCGGGCATATCATCGAAGAATTTTAACATACGAATTAATCTTTCCGCGACTGGGAAGAATTCATTTTCCGGATCAATTTCTTCTAATAATGGCATCGCATATTTTTTCATCACACTTAATTCAATCGCGGAGAATGAATTAAAGACGAAATTGGCCCCTTCTTGGGTTCCATAAATCCAGGTGAATTCACCTTTTCTGACACTGGACCACATGCTGATAGTGTCTAAAGCACTAGAACCACGGAATTGATAATCACGCACAATTCTTCTTAATAAACGTAAATCAGTGAGTGATAGTGGATTATGGTCATCGATGTTGACTTGTGCTTGTGGGGCAATAAAGATTTTGAATTTTTGATGGTTGGGAATCGAAGCCGTCATCTTTTCATTTAAAGCGTGAATACCTTCGATAATGATTGGCTGATCAGTGGGTACTTGTAATTTACGACCCGGCACTCTCTTTCCTAATTTGAAATCAAATTTCGGAAGTTGTACTTCTAATCCCGCGATTAAATCCGCCATATTGTCATTAAACAATTGAATATCTAAAGCATCCACGGATTCTAAATCTGGTTTTCCAAATTCATCAAGTGGGACTTTATCTTTAGATAAATAATAATCATCCATCGAAATACGGATGGGTTCGATGCCTCTGGCCAATAATTCAATTCTCAATCTATTTGCGAAGGTTGTTTTACCAGAAGAAGAAGGTCCAGCGATACAAATTAAACGAATATCCTCGCGACCATCTTCAATCATTTGGCCTAATTCGCATAATTGACGGTTGTGATTTTGTTCACACAAGGTAATAAAATCGATATCACCATCTTTTTCAATACGTTTATTAATACCGACAATCGTGTCACATCCGGTGGCTTTGGCCCATTGATGCGCTCTCTTGAGGGTTTTGCCGAAAGTGGGGGCGTCTTCAAAGGGAGGAATTTCGCCATTAGTTTCCGTACGTGGATATTGAATGATGATGCCGGGGTGATAATATCTCACTCGCCATTTTTTGATATAACCAGTGCTCGGCACCATACGGTTATACATATAATTGCGGTAACCATTACATTCATAAATATGCGCGGTTTTTTCGGGACGATAGGCTAAAATAGCTTTCTTATCATCATAGCCATCTTTATCAAAGATGCGTGCCGCTTCTTCTTTAGAGACAATTTTTCTCACAAGTGGTAAATCTAATTCCACTAAACGATTCATTTCTTCTTGTAAATCTCTAACCATCATACCATTTGAACAGACATGGGGATTTAAGATTTGCATGAAGATAGAACGGGAAACGTTATAAGAGAAACGAATGTTGATATCGGGATAAATATTGTGCATGGCCATCGCCACTAAAAAACGTAAACTCGCTTCATAGAGAGGTTTGGCATCTCTATCTTTCGTGGTTAAAGGAATTATTTCGGCGTCTTTATCGACGATATATGTTAATTCTCTCACACGTCTATTGACGTAGGCACAGACAATATCTTTATCTTTACCGACAATATCTAATACAGAAACGGGATTCTCATAGGTTTTTGTTTCGTTGTTAAAAGTAATTTGAAATGACATTATGTGTCCTCCTAACTATGTAAACTCGCAATAATGATTTTACTCAAAGGTGTCTCTCAAAGCAATAACATTTGTGGGCTAATCCATAACAAATTAAGAAGAAAATGTATCTTTTTTACTCGCACAAGCACGCTTGCGTGTTGAAAAATTTTTTAATTATTATAATAATATAAAAGGCCGAAGGAGATTTATTACGATGAAAAACATGGTGTATATTCAATCAGGTGGACCGACATCAGTCATTAATACATCCCTATATGGGGCTATTAAGGAAGCCCAAAAACACAAAGACCAAATTGACCACATTTATGGCAGTCAACATGGTATTGAAGGTTTGATTGATGATGATTTAATCGATTTAGGTTTAGAGGACCCTGAACAAATTGAATTATTATTACAAACCCCCGGAAGTATCTTAGGAACCACAAGAAGAAAACTTCCCAAAGATATTCACGATCCTGTTTATAACAAGATTATTGAAAACATTCAAAAACACGAAATCAAATACGTCTTTATCAATGGTGGTAACGACTCCATGGATACCTGCTATAAAATTTCTCAATTAGTCGCGGAAAAAGGCCTTGATGATATCGTGGTTATTGGTGTACCAAAAACCATCGATAACGATTTAGCTTGTACTGACCATAGTTTAGGTTTTGCGAGCGCTGCTAAATTTGTCATTAATGCGATTGATGCGATGGCCAAAGACGCCCAATGCTTCAAAGTGGGAAAAATCCACGTCTTTGAAATTATGGGAAGAAATGCTGGTTGGCTCACTGCCGCACCTGACATCTTGCCAGAAGACACAAGACCTGATTTATTCTATATTCCCGAAAATAAATTTGATGTTGAGCAATTCTTACGTGATGTGAAAGAAGTCTATGATCGAAAAGGCTATGCCTTAGTGGCCATCTCGGAAGGATTAGATATTCCCCGTGATATGTCTAATGTCCGTGTTGATGGCTTTGGCCATGCCCAACTTGGTGGCGCCGCGACGACCTTATGTGGCATTATCGAATCTCGTTTAGATTTACCCACGAGAGCAGTGGAATTCTCACTCGTTCAAAGAGCTTTCCCCGCCTATATTTCCCAAGTTGATAGAGAGGAAGCCCTGCAAACTGGCACGTTAGCGGTGCAATCCGCTTTAAAAGGTGTGACTGGCAAAATGATTATTTTCAAACGCATTAGCCAAAACCCCTACAAAATCGAATATCAATTAGCCGACTTATCATTAGTGGCGAATGCGGAAAGTGTCATTCCTTCTTCCATGATGCATGATGTTCATCGCATGGATGAGAGCTTCCGTGATTATATCCGTCCTCTTTTACAAGGCGAAGTATCTTTAAAATATGAAGATGGTATCGCCAAAATGGCGGTCTTTAAGAGAATTCGTGTCAAATAAAAATGAAAAAATTCTACCGTCAATTAAATGCCTATTTTAAAACGGTATGTTGGACTATCCTCATTACCCTCGCTTTATTTATCTGCCTCATTCCCCTTTTCTTCTTTAATTTAATGGAATTACCATTAGGGTTGGCATTAGGGGGAATATTTGGTGGGATATATTATCTCATCGCGGGGTTTAATCAAAAAGAAGATTACACCAAAAAAAGTCTTATTATTGATGTCATCTTATTAATTACCCGCTTCCTATTATTCGCGGGCGCTGTGATTGGGTTAGCGTTTCTGTATTACAAAGGCGAAATTCATCTCTTTAATGTTTATGCCTTTGCGGGAGCCTATCTCATCAGTTTATTAACATTTATTCTTATCAGCGGAAAGGAGAAAAAAATTCAGTGAATTACATTTCTTTACCTGAAATGGGCGAAAAATTCTTAAGCACCGAAATTGCCGGTGAAGTTTTTTCTTCGCTCATCGTCATGGGTATTGAAGTGATTCTTTTCGCGATTATTGGTATCATGGCTCATTTCCATGATCCCTTAAAGAAGCCCAAAGGTTTATTAGCCATCGGGGAAATACTTGTGGAATTTTTTGACCGCCTAGTCTCTGATTTAATGGGGCCACGATTTAAAGGATTCGGTGGGTTTGTGATGGCCATCGCTGTTTATTTATTCCTAGCGTTTATCTTTGGCCTAACTGGTTTACCAAGTCCTGTGACTTATATCGCTATTCCGTTATCGTTAGGTTTAACGACATTTGTGCTCATTCACGCGACTAGTGTTCGCTTTACCAAATTCCGTTATTTCAAAAGATATGTGGAACCAATTCCTTTATTCTTACCGATTAATTTAATCAGTATGTGGGCCCCTTTATTATCTTTATCTCTCCGTTTATTTGGTAACGCGATTGCCGGATGGACCATCATGACTATGCTTTATTACGCTTTAGAAAATTTATCCGCAAAAATCTTCGCTTTTATCCCCAGCACTGGTGCGGTTAGTTGGGGTTCGGTTATTTTACCCGCGATTCCGGCGGGTGTTTTGCACCTTTATTTTGATTTATTCTCCGGGTTCATTCAAACGACCGTCTTTATCTTCTTAACGATGTTATTTATCGGTCAAGAAGCCCCCGAAGATGAAGAATATGAATTACAGACGAAAGGAGGTCATTAATATGTCTAATGCACTCGCTGCTGCAATTGCTATTTTGGCGGTTATGCCTTCCGCATTAGGTGAAGCTCTTGTGTGCTGTCACGCTCTTGATGGAATTTCTCGTAATCCCGAGAATTATAGCAAAATTCGTACCACAATGATCTTAGCGTGTTCCTTAGTTGAAACAACCGCTATTTATGCATTGTTAGTGGCTATTTTATGTATTTTTGTCGCTTAGTAAGGAGGTTATATTGATGATTCAACTAAGTAAATGGCTAGTTGTCTTCGCGCAAGCGGAATCAGAAACGCCCATTTCGGAAGATAGTTTTATAAATAAACTCATCCCCAATTGGACTTCTTTTGTTGCGCAACTTGGTGCTTTAATCGTTGTCCTCATCCTCGTGATACTCATCGGTTATAAGCCCTTAAAGAAAATGCTCAAGAAAAGACAAGATTATGTGGAAAATTCCATCCGTGATGCGGAAGTCGCCAAATTACAAGCCGAACAAGATCGTGAACAAGCTCATGAAGCGGTTTTAGCCAGTCAAAATGAAGCTGTGCAAATCCTCGCTAATGCGAAAAATACCGCGGATTTAAAAGCGCAACAAATGTTAGAACAAACCAATATGCAAATTGCCAAAATGAAACAAGATGCCGAAGAAGATATTGCGCGTTCCAAACAAGAAGCACTCGATGAAATTCACGATGAAATGGTCTCGGTGGCCTTATCGGCAACTAGCGAAATTCTCAAACGGGAAATTAACGAGAAGGACAATGCCCGTATTGTCGAAGACTTTA
The DNA here is from genome assembly GCA_905236715.1 of uncultured Bacilli bacterium. Lineage (GTDB taxonomy): Bacteria > Bacillota_I > Bacilli_A > RFN20 > CAG-826 > RUG13091. The sequence continues at coordinate 54,865 of CAJOMQ010000005.1, forward strand.
TAAAGGAAATGTAAAACATGAATGAAGTCGCGTCTCGTTATGGTTTAGCTTTATATTCTCTTGCTTTGGAAAAAGATAAGGTTTTACTTTGGCAAGAAGAAGTAAAAGAAATAATGCGTGCTTTTAAAGAGAACGCGGATTTTATCATGGTTTTAGGCAGTGATTTCTTATCGATGGAAGAAAGAAAACTAATGCTTCGTACCACTTTAAAAGGAGTGGACAACGAGATTGTTTCTTTATTAGAAATCGCCATTAATAATCACCGCACAAATGAAATTAATAATATCCTTTTAGCTTTTAATTCTTTGTGTAACGAATATCAAGGAATTGAAGAAGGATACCTTTATAGTAGTGTTCCATTAGATGAATCTACGATTGATCAAATAAGTGAAAAAATATCTAGTATTGAGCATCATAAAATCGCTCTTATCAATCATATTGATCCCAACCTTATTGGTGGTGTCAAAGTGGTGGTACATGACCGTATTTATGATGGTTCAATCAAACATCATCTCGAACAGATGAAAAAAGACCTTTTAACAAAGGAGGGCAAATAAATGAAAATCAATGCCAATGAAATAAGTGCCTTAATCAAAGAACAAATTAAAAATTATCATGCCAAAGTCGACGCTAATGATGTCGGAACTGTGGTCACCGTCGGTGATGGAATTGCCATTATCTATGGTCTAGATAAAGCGATGCTAGGAGAATTATTAATTTTCCCACACGATGTTTATGGCATGGTGATGAATTTAGAAACCGATTCTGTCGGAGCGGTTTTAATGGGTGATGATTCTTTGATTAAAGAAGGGGATGTTGTGAAAAGAACTGGTGAAGTTATGGAAGTCCCTGTTGGGGAAGCGATGCTTGGCCGTGTTGTTAATGCCTTAGGTCAACCAATTGATGGCTTAGGAGAAATTAAGACCACCAGTCGTCGCCCCATTGAAGTTATTGCCCCCGGTGTTATTAAAAGAAAGTCAGTGGATACTCCTTTAGAAACTGGTTTAACCGCGATTGATGCGATGACCCCGATTGGTCGTGGTCAACGTGAATTAATTATCGGTGATCGTCAAACCGGTAAAACCGCAATCGCTATTGATGCTATCATCAATCAAAAAGATAAAGATGTCATTTGTATTTATGTCGCTATCGGGCAAAAGAATTCCACGGTCGCACAAATCGTGGAGAAATTACGTAATCACCACGCTCTTAGTTACACAATGGTGGTAGCCGCTACCGCTAGTGAACCCGCTCCATTACTTTATATTGCACCATATGCTGGATGTGCCATGGCGGAAGAATTCATGAGCCAAGGTAAAGATGTTTTAATTGTCTATGATGATTTAAGCAAACACGCTGTCGCTTATCGTACTTTATCTTTGTTATTAAAACGTTCGCCTGGTCGTGAAGCTTATCCTGGTGATGTCTTCTATTTACATTCTCGTTTACTAGAAAGAGCGTGCAAATTAGCCCCCGAATATGGTGGAGGTAGTATTACTGCTTTACCGATTGTGGAAACTCAATCTGGTGATATTTCCGCTTATATTCCCACCAATGTCATCTCCATTACCGATGGACAAATATTCTTAAATACCGATTTATTTAATGCTGGTCAAAGACCCGCGATTGATAGTGGACTTTCCGTTTCTCGTGTTGGTGGCGCCGCGCAATTTAAAGCCACCAAGCAAGTCGCTAAATCTTTAAAAATTGATTTAGCCAATTTCACGGAAATGAAATCATTCTCCCAATTTGGTAGTGATTTAGATAAATCCACTTTAGCGGTATTAAAACACGGTGAAACCTTATTAGCGATGCTCCGTCAAGAGCAATACAAACCCCGTCAATTAGATCAACAAGTCTTTGAATTATATCTATCAAATACCCGTTATTTAGATAATGTTGAACCCAATAAAGTCAGAGAAACAATTGATAGTTGTTATGATTTTATCGCCGCGAATAACAAAGAAATATTCCCATCAATCAATAAAAATAAACAAATCTTACCCGAAATCGAAGCGGCTTTAAAACAAGCTGTGGAAACCTATTTTAACGGACAAAAATAATCTATGTCACAAGAAGTTACCAAAATTAAATCACGTATCAAATCCGTATCGAGTGCTTTAAAAGTCACCAGTGCGATGAAACTTGTTTCCACCGTCAAATTAAAAAAATGGAAAAACAAGATGCTTTCTTTTAAAGAATATAGTGGTTGTATTGACCAAATCACCGATACTGTTTTCCGTTTTGCTAAAAAAGTGAAAACGCCTTTTAACGTGATTAATGAGGCCACGAAGGATTTATATATCATCATTTCTTCCACACTTGGTTTATGTGGAAGTTATAATAGCAACATTTTCCGTCTCGCGGATGCGCAAATCAAAGAAGAAGATTCCGCCATTATTATCGGTGGTAAAGGAATCTTACATTTTGCTAATGGTAAATTCACCAAAATTGAAGATTTTGATGAAAACGCCAGCAGTCAAAACCCCGCGTTTATCAATCAATTAGCCAATTTCATCATCAATGAATATATCAAAGGAAATTATCACAAGATTCATTTGATATATTCGGAATATCGTAATTCCCTCGCTTTTATTCCCAAAGATTTTATCGTTTTACCTTTAGGTATGAAAGAAATTGATGAAGGAAATGCCTTCCCGCCAATTATGGAACCTAGTCCCCAAGAATTAGTGGATACCTTAATGCCGATATATATTAAAACGATCTTAAATAGCAAGATATTAGAAAGCGAAGTCTGTGAACAAGCCGCACGTAGTAATGCGATGGAAAGCGCCACAGATAACGCCCAAGATATACTCGATGAATTACAAATTCAATTTAACAAAGCACGTCAAGGCAGCATCACCCAAGAAATTACGGAAATTGTCGGTGCCGCTAACGCTTTATAGGAGGTCATGCCTTATGAATGAAAAGAAAACAGTAGGAAAAATTGTCCAAGTCGTCGGACCAATTGTCGATGTCAAATTTAAAGATGTCCATCTACCGGAATTATTAACGGCTTTAATTATTCCTCTTGGTGAAGATAAATCTCTCACCATTGAAGTAGCCCAACATATCGGTGATGATGTCGTTAGATGTGTCTCCATGGGACCAACGGAAGGATTAGTGAGAGGAATGGAAGTTATTTCCACTGATTCTCCGATTAAAGTGCCAGTTGGTGAAAAGACTTTAGGACGTATGTTTAATGTTTTAGGGGAACCAATTGATGGTCTAGAACCCGTTAATGACGCCCCCACAATGTCTATTCATAGAAGCGCTCCTAAATTCAAAGACCAATCTGTCAAAACAGAAATCTTTGAAACCGGTATTAAAGTTATCGATTTATTATGCCCCTATGTCCGTGGTGGTAAAATCGGTTTATTCGGTGGTGCCGGTGTTGGTAAAACTGTTTTAATTCAAGAATTAATGAACAATATCGCTAACGAAAAAGGTGGTATTTCCGTCTTTGCTGGTGTTGGCGAAAGAAGTCGTGAAGGCAACGATTTATATTATGAAATGAAACAAAGTGGTGTTTTATCAAAAACCGCTTTAGTGTTTGGGCAAATGAATGAGCCACCAGGAGCTCGTATGAGAGTCGGTCTTTCTGGTCTTACGATGGCGGAATATTTCCGTGATCAACAACATAACGATGTTCTTTTATTCATCGATAACATCTTCCGTTTCACCCAAGCCGGTAGTGAAGTGTCTGCCTTATTAGGCAGAATGCCTTCCGCGGTTGGTTATCAACCCACCTTAGCGACGGAAATGGGTCAATTACAAGAAAGGATTACTTCCACAAAAGATGGCTCAATTACTTCTGTGCAAGCCATTTATGTTCCCGCGGATGATTTAACTGACCCTGCGCCTGCCACCGCATTCTCGCACCTTGATGCGAAAACAGTGTTAGATAGAGGAACCGCCTCTTTAGGTATTTATCCCGCGGTGGATCCTCTTGCTAGTTCTTCTACCGCCTTAGAACCAGATATTGTTGGTAAAGAACATTATGAAGTGGCGCGTCGCGTCATTGAAATATTAGAAAGATATAAAGAATTAAGTGATATTATCGCTATTTTAGGTATTGATGAATTATCTGAAGAAGATAAAAAGACCGTCGAAAGAGCGAGAAAAATCCGTAATTTCTTATCACAACCTTTCCATGTGGCCACCCAATTTAATGGTATTCCCGGTGTTTATGTCAAAGTCGCTGACACCGTCAGAAGCTTTAAGGCCATCTTAGATGGAGAAGTTGATGATATTCCCGAAATGGCTTTCTTATATGTCGGTACCATTGAAGATGTGAAAAAGAAAGCAGAAAGTTTAAAGAATAATGACTAATACTTTTCTCTTAACAATCTTAACTCCCTTTGGCCGTTATTTTTCTGGTCAAGTGGAATTCTTAGAAGTGCGGAATGATAAATACTCACTTGGTATTTTGCCACATCACGCGGATTTAATTTCCACTGTCTCGATTTGTAAAATGAAAATTAGAGAAGGTGGTATGGATAATTTTTATGCTTGCGGTGGTGGAATCATCCAAATTGAAAATGGTAATGTCACCCTCATTTTAAATTCTGTTGAAAGTAAAAATGAGATTGATGTCGAAAGAGCTAAATCCGCAAAACAAAGAGCGCAAGATAGGTTAGATAATAAAAACGAGCAAATCGATATTGCTCGCGCGAAAGCAGCCTTAGCAAGGGCCATTAATAGAATTAATCTTATTGAAGATAATTAGTCAAAAATGATTGGAAATTAGAACCGCTATTAATTGTATAATCAGCGGTTTTATTTTCTTCGCCATTTTCATATATGCAGGCGAATTTATCAGTGTAATCAAAACCAAAATAAGAAGCGATTTCTAAATAATTATCTTCACTTAAATCGTTTTTATTAATAATGAGGATGTTTTTATCACATTTTTTGGTGAAAGCTTTATAAATTGTTTTATATAAATCAATAGAAATAAGAGAAGCATCATCATAAGAATAAATGAGACAATTTTTATTGTCGTTTATAAAAGTTTTTACGGTATTTAAATTATTGGCGCAATATAAATTGGTGGAATAAAAATGTTTATTGATGATCGTGGCGAACGCATTATAAGAACCAAATTTTGAATTACTAACTTGATAGGTTAATTCTCCATCTTTGATTAATAGCATCGCGGGGGTGCCTTCATAGCCCGAGAAAACTTCGGGATAATCATTTTTCACAAATAAATAATCTTCTTCGCTTTCAAAGGTAATCTTATAAAATTGACGCCCAGTGTTACGGATATATTTTCCTAGGATAGGTTTGAAATTTATGCAGTGAGAACAATATTCACCATAAATATAAAGAGGAAAACTCTCTTTGTTATCCAATAATTCATGTAATCTTAACGGAGTCAGTGAATAAATTGTGTCATAATAATCTTCATCTTTGGCTAAATTGTTATAAGTGTTTGCATAATTAGTCAAAGAGACCAAACTATGTTGGCTATCAATTTGATTACAACTCACTAGTGAAGTGACAATTAATAAGGGAAAGACGAGATATTTTCTTTTACGCATAGAGGTACTATACCATATTTTATGACATAATTTTATTTAATTATGCTAAAGTAATATTGAATTTTGGAGGATTTTGTATGCATTGTTGGCATGATGTACAACCAAATCGCATTACCGCGGATGAATTTGTGGCCCTGATTGAAATTTCTAAAGGTAGCAAAAATAAATATGAATTAGATAAAGAAACTGGTCATTTAATTCTTGACCGTGTCTTATTTACGTCGACTATTTATCCACAAAATTATGGTTTCATCCCCCGTACTTATGCCCAAGATTACGATCCTCTTGATGTTTTAGTTTTATGTTCGGAATCCATTTTGCCCATGTCTTTTGTTAGATGCACCCCAATCGGTGTGATGATTATGAAAGACAATGGCTTACCAGATGAAAAAATCATCGCGGTTTGTCAGGATGATGCTTTTTATAAAGACTTCAAAGATATCCAAGATATCCCTCCTCACATCATGGATGAAATTAAACATTTCTTCGCGGTCTATAAATCCTTAGAAGGAAAAGATACGGAAATTGGTGATATTCTCGGTGCTAAAGAGGCCAAAGAAATCATTAATAAATCTCTTTCTTCTTATAAACGCGATATTGAACCCAAAATTAAAGCGGAAAGAAATGCCCGCGGATATTAAATTATGATCAATGTCGTTTTATATCGACCAGAAAAACCCCAAAATACCGGAAATATCATGCGTACTTGTGTAGCTATCCACGCGACTTTACACATTATCGGCCCCCTTTCTTTTTCCATTGATTCGAAAGATTTAAAACGTGTCGGTATGGATTATATCGATGATTTGAAGATGATTTATTATCCAACTTACGAAGATTTTGCTAAAAAATATCATGAACAAGAAATCTTTTATGTGACCCGCTACGCGAATAAGGTCTATAGTGGTTTTTCTTTTGCGGATTCAAGTAAAGATATATTTGTGATGTTTGGCAGAGAATCCACTGGTATTCCACACGATATTTTAAGAGAGCATCCCGACCATTTATTAAGAATTCCGATGGTGCCCGAAGCGCGTAGCTTAAATCTTTCCAATTGTGTGGCGATAATTGTTTATGAAATATTAAGACAACAACAATTTCCTAATCTCGCCACTAGTGAAGCCATTAAAGGCGAAGATTTCTTAATTAAGGAGAAACAAAAGCAATGAAAAAAATATCACCCATTTTGCTTTGTTTACCATTTCTTGTTGGTTGTAAAACCTCCTATAATTTTCATCCCTATGAAGGTGAAAAAATCGTTTTAGATTATTGTGAAGATGGCGATTTAATTCAAGTGGATGCTGATCAATTATATGAAGATGTCATCACCAATCATAAATCGACCATTTATTTATTTGGCTTATCATCTTGTTCTGCGTGCAATAACGTGAAAAATAATTTAAAAACTTATGCAACCGGTTATCACTGCAATTTATATTGGATAGAAATGCGCGATGTTTTACAAAATAGCGAAAGTATCGATAAAGTAAAAAAAGCCACTGTGGGCTATTATGAATGGGGCGAAAATGATGCTTATCCAGAAGTCTATTTCTTCTTAAAAGGAGATGTGGCTTTCCGTTGTGGAGAAACGGATGTAACGACTTTCATTTCTAATTATGTGGAAGTAGATTCTAACCATTAATTAATAATTTCTTTGTGGATTCACGAATATTTTTAATCACAATACTTTGATAGGAAGTTAATAAGGCTTGCCCTAAGAAACTTCCTTTTTTGATATTTTTGATTTGTGTATATTGGACTTCCCCGTCTTCTTGCCCACTCATTAATAAAGCCACTTCCGCGGCGGTCAAAATCATTTCATTATTTGGATGATCATTTTCTAAAATGACATGACTACCATGACTATCTTTGATATGGAAGAAGTAGTGGGTTTTCTTAGCTTTTTTAAAAGTCAATTCGTCATTTTGTTTGGCGTTTTTACCATAATATATTTTGTTATTTTCAATATTGATAACCCCAAAGGTAGATACCGGCATCTTCTTAGCAGTGGGGCGATATTTTTTCGGGAATAATTCCTGATAAACCTGGGCTAAATCTTCATCTTTAAGATAAGGGATTTGCTTTAAAATCATCTGCAAATTAGCGATTTCTTCTTCCGTCTTTTTGATTTCTAATTGATCCATTTCGATAGTTCTTTTCGCTTTTTTATATTTTTTAAAATATTTTTCCGCATTATTACCTAACGAAAGAGAATAATCATAATCAAGATGATTTTCTTCAACATATTTTTTTAATTCTTCGGGCTCTTGAGAGAACGCTAAAAGGGTGGTACCAACTTCTTGATAAGACAAATCTTCATGAGCTTGGTTAATCGCTTTATCTAAAATTCCTAATTTATTGTTCAATGATTTAATTCTGGTTTTGATATGTGTGATGAGAGATTTATATTTTTCTAAATTTCTCTCTTGTTTACTTTTTAAAAAATATTCTTCGGCTTCTTTGGCTAATTCTTCTAAATCGATGTTTTCTTCGGTACTAGATTTTTTATTTTCTAAAAATTGATATTTCATTCCTCTAATTAAAGGACGAGAATTTTCTAATCCAGCGTAATGAGAGGCAAAAATTACTAAGCCATCTTGTAAAATAATGAGGTTTTGTCGATGCGGAATTAATTCGAGAATTAAAGTTCTATTTCTTTTCTCGTATAAATCATCTAATTTACTATATTCAATGGCTAAAATACGGTCATTATTAATCGTATGTATTTCTTGAATACATCCATCCTTGACCATCTTTCTTAATGTGTCATTTAATGCACCCACGATTGTGCCGGTGGCCACAATATCATTCACTAACGAAACAAAAGGTGATTGATGATTTAAAGAAACGAATAATTTTCCTTTCCGGTACATGGAAAAAGTAAAAAGAAAATCATGCGAATTAATCATCGTAATATTAGAAATATGATTGAAACGTAATTTTTCGTTTAAATCATTCGCAATCGTTTTTAAGTTACCGGAAGTAATTTTACATTTCATATTTAAAATTCTAACATCTTGTCAAAACATCGCAATAAAAGACATTTTCTAAGCAAAAATATTTATGTATTTTTCATATTTGATTTTTTTCTTTGCAGTTAGGGCTGCATTTATTTATAATGCAAGCAAATGAAAAAAGGATTACTCGTCATCTTAAGTGGACCTTCTGGTGTTGGTAAAGGCACCGTCAGAAACCAAATTATGAAAGCGGGTCGCGTGGACCTCGTTTATTCTATTTCGATGACCACGAGAGAAATTCGCGAAAAAGAAACCAATGGTGTGGAATATTATTTTGTCACCCCCGAAGAATTCCAAAGAAATATCGATAATGATAATTTCCTCGAATGGGCGGATTTTGTCGGTCACCGTTATGGCACCCCCAAAGATAAAGTGGAAGAATTACGTAATCAGGGCAAAAATGTCCTATTAGAAATTGAAATCAACGGCGCCAATCAAGTATTTAGCAAAGTCAATGATGACCGCGTGATCTCTTTCTTCTTGATGCCACCGAACTTTAAAGCCTTAGAAGATCGCATTAGAAAAAGAAAAAGTGAGAGTGAAGAAGTAATTCAAGCCCGCTTAGAAAAAGGCCGAAAAGAGATGAATATGACGGAAAATTATGACTATATCATCAAAAATGATAAGGTCGAAAGAGCGGCGCGTGAAATTGAGGACTTAATTAAACGCAAATTAAAAGGTAAAATATAGGACGAAGATGAAAGTAATAGAAGTATTAATCGAATACTCAATACAATCGTTAAATCGTCCTTTTTCTTATCTATATAACGGCAAGAAAAATATTAGCGAAGGTTTTCGTGTACTTATTAATTTCAATAACAAACAAATCGTTGGCTATGTTTTAAAAACTTATGAGACCGAAAAAAGTAAAGAAGAATTACAAGATGATTTAGGCTTTAATTTAGAAGAAATTATCGATGTTATTGATGAATCTCCTTTATTGAATAAAGATTTATTGTCTTTAGCGGATCAAGTAAGCGAATATTATCTCGCCCCAAAAATCAGTGTTTTACAAGCCATGCTCCCTCCTTCTTTGTCGCCAAGAAGAGGTTCTTTAAAAGCCCCGAAAATCGCTTATGACCAATATGTCAAAGTCATCGATAATAACGAAGAAGGATTAACTGCAAAGCAAATCGAATTATTGCGACTGTTAAGCCAAGAAGACAAAGTCTTAAAAAGAGAAATTAAATCGAAAGCGATTTTAGATAAATTAATCGAATATCATAAAGTCAGTATTGAAAAAGTGGAAAAAAGAAGACTTTCTTTACCCAATTATTCTTATCATGAACCACCTCAATTAACCGATGAGCAACAAAGAGTGGTGCAAGAATTCACTAGTAGCGAAGATGAAATCTATCTTTTAGAAGGTGTGACCGGTTCTGGGAAAACCGAAGTCTATCTTCACTTATCCGAAAAGGTTTTAAAAGAAGGAAGAGATGTTTTAATGCTCGTTCCGGAAATATCATTAACCCCCGTGATGGTGGAATATTTCTTAAAACGTTTCGCCAATAATGTCGCTATTTTGCATAGTGAGCTCACTCCCGCGGAAAAATATGATGAATATCGTAAAATCGCTAATGGGGAAGCCCATATTGTCGTCGGTGCTAGAAGCGCCATTTTTGCGCCTTTAAAAAATATCGGTTTAATTATTCTTGATGAAGAGCATGTCGAATCATATAAGCAAGATGTCACACCCTTTTACCACGCTCGTGAAGTAGCCATTATGCGAGGAAAAATGCACCATAGCAAAGTCTTGTTAGCGAGTGCCACCCCCTCATTAGAATCACGAGCCAGAGCGCAAAAAGGTGTTTATCACCTCTTGCGTTTACCACATCGTATTAACGCTCAACCTCTTCCCGCGACCACCGTGGTGAATCTGGCGGATTATCGTAATTTAGATCGCGATTCCTATATGTTTTCTTTGCGACTCAGAAAAGAAATAAGAGGAGTATTAGATAGAAAAGAACAGGCTATTTTATTAATTAATCGACGTGGATTCTCTTCTTCCGTTTCTTGCCGTAAATGTGGACATGTATTTAAATGCCCAACATGTGGTATTGCTTTAACCTATCATAAGAGTGATTTGATGCTTAAATGTCATCATTGTGATTATGTGGAAAAAAATCCGGAAATATGCCCCGAATGTGGTTCAACATATTTGATGAAAACCGGTTTCGGGACCGAAAGAATTGAAGAAGAAGTTAATCGTTTGTTCCCCGAAGCGAGAACTTTACGTTTAGATTCTGATTCGGCGAAAATCCGCACAAAAATCCCGCAAATTATTGAGCAATTCCGTAATAAAGAAGCTGATATTTTAATTGGTACGCAAATGATTGCGAAAGGTCATGACTTCCCCGATGTCACATTAGTGGGTGTCGTTTTAGCGGATATTGGTTTATCAATGCCTAATTATCGTAGCAACGAAAGAGCGTTTCAATTGATCACGCAAGCCGTCGGTAGAAGCGGTCGTAGCGATAAAAAAGGACAAGCGATTATTCAAACCTACATTCCTAGTCACTACGCCATCACTTTAGCGGCCCGTCAAGACTACGAACTCTTTTATCGTAAAGAGATGGAAATGCGGAAAATTCAATCCTATCCACCTTATACTTTTTTAGCTAGTGTTACTCTTTCAGGGAAAACGGAAGACCATGTCATTGAAGGTATCTATGAAGTTGTGGATTTTCTTAATGCCAATTTACAAGATGAAGCGATTATTTTAGGACCAACCACTCCTTATATTCCCTATCAAGGAAACCGCTATATGCGCACCGCTTTAATTAAATATCGCAATCAGAATTTAATTCATGATGTTTTAAAGAAATTACTCGATGTTTATCGACAAAAATCGGGCCTTAGTTTATCTATAAATATCGACCCATACAATTTTTAGTAAAAAAATGTATCGAAATATATTATAATTAGCAACGAGGCTAATTTTTTATGATTACAATTACATTTTATGGACTTGATCAATTCGTCGTTGGCAGACTCTCTCGTGAATTGACTCCTTTATTATCGAAATTATATGAAGTGGAAGAAGATGAAATTAATTTTATCGCTCCTTCCGCGATGGTGTTTCATAAAGGCACCGAACAAACTTCTTGGAATATCTTGATTCGTGTTGATGCTCCTGAAAAAGCCGCACTTGTGCAATCACAAGCGGCTGATTTGTTATTAAAAGGGATTGGCGAAGTAGCCATTCATAAAACCGTGGAATTTAATTATTACCACACCTCCAGTCGCATTGTTCATTTAGATCCTACATATCCTCGTTATCTCACCGAAGAAAATATCGTTGGTGTGGAAGGGGAAGAATATGAAGAAATGGAAGAAGGAGAAGGCGAAGACCAAATCTATACCGGTGATATCTTCGCTAATTTTGGAGATAAATAATTCATGAAGCGATTCATCTTGGCGCATACCGTTTTATTACATATCCTCGATGAAGAAAAATATACTTTTTCCCTCGCTCTTTCTAATGCCTTAAAGCAAGAAAAAAATAAAACGATTAATCGTCATGATATCTCCGCTTTAGTGGGTGCCTCTTTAAGACATTATTATGTCTTTAAAGAAAGATTAAATAGGGAATATGGTGAATTAAATAATGACCGTTTAGCGTATGGCCTTATCGCCATGGCTAATGCCTATTTTGTGAGAATGGTGGATTCGCAAAAAGTGAATGATGAATTTGCCCGTTTGGGTGAATTAGAAAATCTCAATCAATTTGTCTCATCAATCGCTGTTGATAAATTAATCCCTGAAGATTATGTTCCCGATTCTGTGGAATTTTTATCTTTACGTTTTAATACCCCGATGTGGTTAGTGAAGATGTGGAAGAAACATTATGGTGATTCTTTAACTTATCGTTTATTAAAAACTAATTCCAAAACACCAGCGAGATTTTATATCGCTCATGAAGATTATGATTTCTCTAATGGTTTTGCTCCCACAAAAGTGGAAGGTGTTTATAAATTAGTGGATAAACAGGTACAAATTGATAAAGAAAAATTATATCCCACGGTACCAGGAATTAATTACGCTTTGAATCAAGTGGATCTTGATCCCATCCGTGGCTTAGCGGTTTATAGTGAAGTTTCTCATTATCTCATCTATCAATTAGCCACTAAAATTAATAAATTCACCAAATATGATTTCATCGCGGGCAAACCAGTCGCATATTTAGAGACTAAAAGAATCATTGAAAACGCCGGTTTTGCTAATATCTCACCCTTTGAAGCCCCCGTCAGTGGCTTAATCACGGTGATGTCGCAACCCGTTCACACTTTTTTTGTTTTACCAGAAAATTCCCACTTTGCTCTCTTAAGAGAAAGACCAGATTTCTTCTTACGTATCAAACAAGAAGCATTAGATGAAATTATCGCTCATCAATATGAATGTTTGACGCAAGCTAGTCATTTCGTCGAAGTGGGTGGTCAACTCGTCTATATGATTGACACCATTTCCAATAAAGAAGGACATGGAATTATTGATAAATTTATCAAAGAAAATAACAACTTCTCTTTAGTGGATGAAAAGCAATTCTTCCCATGCAATTCTTTTGAAAGTACTTTCTATTACGCAATTTTAAAGAAAGAGGTAGATGGATGATTAATCTTTACGGTCTCACTTTAGAAAAATTGCAAAACCTCATGTTGATAGAAGGGCAAAAACCTTATCGCGCTATTCAACTATATACTTGGATATATGAAAAAAGAGTGACCTCTTTCGATGAAATGAGTGATATTTCCGCTTCTTTTCGCGAAGTTTTGAAAGAGAAATATTGTTTAAATTTACCCACGATATATCGTAAACAAGTTAGCGCGGATGGCACGGTCAAACTTCTTTTAGAATTAGAAGATGGCATGAAAGTGGAGACTGTTTTAATGCGTTATGATTATGGCTGTTCAGTCTGTGTTTCTTCCCAAGTTGGTTGCAATATGGCTTGCTCATTTTGTTCTTCTGGCATTTTAGGTAAACAAAGAAATTTAAAACCCGAAGAAATGGTCGGACAAATCCTCGTGATGAATAATCTTCTTAAAGAAGAAGGCAAAGGAATGCATGTCACCCACGCGGTAGTGATGGGAACTGGTGAACCATTTGATAATTATGATAATGTGATGGATTTTATCCGCATCATCAACGCACAAAAAGGGCTTGCTATTGGGGCTAGACATATCACTGTCAGCACCTGTGGTCTTATCGAAGGCATTCATAAATACGCTCGTGAAGGATTACAGACTAATCTAGCTATTTCCCTCCATGCCCCCAATGATGAATTAAGAAATTCATTAATGAAAATCAATAAAGCTTATCCGTTAGAAATCTTGATGTCCGCTATTAAGGACTATGAAAATATCGCTGGTAGAAGAGTAACTTATGAATATTTATTGCTCAGCAATATCAATGACACATTAGAATGTGCCGAACAATTAGTGAATCTCATTAAAGGGACTAATGGCTATGTCAATTTGATTCCCTATAATGAAACAAACAAAAACAATTACAAACGTAGCAGTGGTAATCGTGTCCATGCCTTCTTGGATTATCTGACTAAGCATGGAGTAAAAGCCACAATTAGAAAAGAATTTGGTAGCGACATTGACGCGGCCTGCGGACAATTAAAAGCGAAAACGGAAGGAGAGGTAATTGATGAAAGAAAATAAATATCTATCAGGCAGATTTGCCTTTCAAACCGACATCGGTTTAGTCCGCATCGCTAACGAGGACCAAGCTTTAGCCAAAGTCAATTCCCGTGGTAATGTTCTCCTCTTGGTGTGTGATGGTATGGGAGGGCAAAATAAAGGTGATTACGCTTCTAATTTAGCCAAAAATATCATCAGTGACGCTTTCGACGATAAAAGCCGTTTTTATAATCGTGGGGACGCCATGCACTGGGTTTTAAAAACCATCAAAAAAGCCAATTCCGAAATCAATAAATTATCATCCACTGACCGTGTTTATGAAGGAATGGGTACCACTTTAACACTAGTGTTAATTGTCCGTGATTATATGATTTTAGGACAAGTTGGTGATTCTCGTTGCTATACTTCTTATCTCCGTGAATTCAAACAATTAAGCGAAGATCAAACTTATGTGGCCTATTTATACCGCACTGGTCAAATCAGCAAAGAAGAAATGGCCACGCACCCCAAAAGACATGTCTTAATCAATGCTTTAGGTTCCTATCCAAGCTTAGAATTAGATATGCATATTTATCCTTACAAAGGAGAAACATTATTACTTTGTAGTGATGGTTTATATAACAATTTAAATGAAAATGATATCGCTAATGTCGTCAGAGGCAATGACACCGTCAACCAAAAAGTTTCGGAACTCATCGCTTTAGCTAACGCCAATGGCGGTAGTGATAATATCGCGGTCGTAATATGGGAGGCGGATCAATAATGCCAGTGAAAATCGGTTCATTAATTGACGGCCGTTATCGGATTACGGCGCGTATTGGTCATGGTGGTATGGCGGAAGTTTATGAGGCTAATGACGTCATCAATAAACGAACAGTTGCCATCAAACTCATCCGTGATGATGTGATGGAAAATCCCATCAATTTGCAGCGTTTTGAAAATGAAGCAACCATCGCGGCTTCTTTAAACCACCCCAATATTGTCAAAGTTTACAACCATGGTACCGTTGATGGTGCCCCTTATATCGCTAACGAATTTATCAAAGGGCAAAACTTAAAAGAAATGCTCGATTTCCGTAGCTTTTTACCCTTACAAGAAGCCCTTTCTTATCTCATTCAATTAGCAAGCGCTTTATATTACGCTCATCAACATTCCATCATTCATCGCGATGTCAAACCCGACAATATTTACGTCATGAGTGATGGCACGATTAAATTAGGTGATTTTGGTATTGCGCAAATGGATAGCAATATCACCAAAACTGTTGACACCAAAGAAATCGTTGGGTCTGTCCATTATTTAGCGCCAGAAATTACCCGTGGCCATCCCGCGAGTGCCCAATCTGATATATATGCCGCTGGTATTACTTTCTTCGAATTATTAACGGGGCATGTTCCATATAATAAGCCAACCGCAGTGGAAATCGCTATCGCCCATGTTAATGAAAAATTCCCGAGCATTAAAAAATATTTGCCTAATTGTCCCAAAGAAGTCGAAAAAATTATCGCTAAATGCGTGAAGAAAAATCCCAAAGAAAGATATTCTAGCGCTAAAGAATTACACGATGATTTAGTGGAATTAAAAAATCATCCGGAATTATTAAAAGAAAAGAAATCACTCTTTTCCCGTATTTTTGGTTTTAAATAATGGAAGGTCGTATTGTTTCGATATCTTGTGGAACTTATTCCATTCTCGCTAATGGGGTGATTTATAAAGCTCCAGCGCGTGGTCTATTTCGCATGTTAAAAGTGAAACCACTCGTGGGTGATAAAGTCCAATTTGATGAAAATAATCTCCTTTTAACAGAAGTTTTTCCCCGTACTACATTTTTAAAAAGACCACCGATTGCTAATATTGATCAAATGTTTATCGTCTCTTCCCTTGTGGAACCAGAATTTTCTTATTTATTAGTTTTTAAATATTTGGCTTATGCCAATATGAATGGAATTAATGCCAAAATAATTTTGACCAAAAAAGATAAATTCCATGACCAAGAAAAATTAAAAGAGATTTTTGATACTTTCCAAACATTAGGCATCGATATTTACGCTGCTGATAATAAGAGAGGCGATGGTATTGAACAAATTAAGCCCTTATTTGCGGACCATATTTCATGTTTTATTGGTCAAACCGGTGTCGGGAAGTCATCTTTAGCGAATGCTATTGACCCCGAATTCTCGCGCATGGTGGGGGAATATTCTTATGCTTTAGGAAGAGGCAAACACGAAACCAAAGAAGTCATTCTTTTACCATATCAAGGGGGCTATATTGCCGATACTCCAGGGTTTTCTTCCCTCGATTTAGAACTATATAAAGAAGATTTAGCTATTTATTTCCCAGGTTTTTATAATTTGCACACTGATTGTTATTTTTCTAATTGCCTACATCTCAGCGAAGATAAATGCGCCGTGAAAAAAGCCATTGCCGAAAAGCAAATCCCCGAGATTGCATATGAATGTTATAAAAAATTATCTAGTGATATGATATATAAAGCAAAGAGGTATCAATGATGAAAAAGATTTTAGTTGCTCCTTCTATCTTAGCCGCTGATTTTAATAAATTAGCCGAAGAAATCCAATTAGTGGAATCTTCCGGTGCGGATTCCTTGCATTTTGATGTGATGGATGGTCATTTCGTCAATAATATCTCCTTTGGTGTCCCCGTTTTAAAAAGTATTAAAGGCACTCATCATATGGTCAATGATGTCCATATTATGATTTCTGAACCCCATAAATATGCGGAAAAATTTATCCAAGCAGGCGCGGATATTTTAACCTTCCATTACGAAGCGTGCCAAGATGATCATGAAGTACACGAAATCATCCATTTGATTCATCAATTAGGGGCTCGTGCTGGTCTATCAATTAAGCCGAATACTGATGTTAAAGTAGTGGAACCATTTATAAATCATCTTGATTTAGTTTTGGTGATGTCTGTGGAGCCTGGCTTTGGTGGTCAAGAATTCATGACTTCCGCCCTAGATAAAATTTCCTATTTAAGAAATATCATCGATGAAAGAAAACTCAATTGCTTCATTGAAGTTGATGGTGGAATCAATAATGAAACCGCTACATTATGTAAAAAAGCGGGCGTAGATATTTTAGTGGCGGGTTCTTATTTATTCGGCCACGAAGATATCAAAGAAAGAATTAATTTATTAAAGGAATAAAAGATGTATTTTGGTTTATCTCTCGGTTTAATGGCGGGATCTATCTTATTCTTTTTTGCTTTTTTTCTTTCTGGCCAATTAACTTATAAAAAGAAATTTTCCTTAACATATGATATTCGCAATACTTTTCCTTACGAAATCAATTATCAAACGAAATTTTTAGATAATATTTTGGTAAATTCCTTTCTGATATTTGCGATTGCTTTATCGCTTGGCTATTTCATCTTTTTTAATATTGGTAATCTTTCTGGCATCAATATTGTCATTGTGATCGCTGGCTGCGCTTTAAGCGTTTGTGTCTTTTTCCTCTTCTTCGCGGATTTAAAATATCTTCGTTTTCATCTCTTTTTAATGATATTTGTGGGTATTTTAGCTTTTGCCCTTCCCGCTTCCATTGCTATTTCCGCCTTTGGCCAATTCCAAGCTGATAATAAAAATATTTTCGCTTTAGTGATGACTATTATCTCTGCAATTTTCGCTTTATTTATCTTTGGTGTGATGATGAATCCAAAATTGAATTTCAAATTGGAGATGAAAAAGCAAGTTACTCCTGATGGTAAAGAAGTCTTAGTGAGACCAAAATATTTCGTTTTAGCGTTTAGCGAATGGATCTTTATTTTCTCTTTATTTGTTTCTCAAATACTATTATTGATTATTAATCTACCTTTATAAGGTAAGAAAAAAACTCCGCGTCGGAGTTTCTTTTTTTATCCAGATTTGTCTATCTCTCTTTATATTCTTTATTGAGACTGCGATAGGCGCGGGCGGACATACGAACACGCATTGGTTTGCCATCAACCATGACCACTTTGGTTTGTAAGTTGGTGTTCCATCTACGGCGTGTAGCGCGCAAAGAGTGAGAACGGTTGTTACCACTCATTGGTCCTTTTCCTGTTACTGGACATACTCTTGACATATCGTAGCCCTCCTAATTCGTTCCGTGCAATAATACCACAACCAGATTAATAAATGCAACATTGATTTAATCAAAGTTTGACATTTGGATAAGTTCGTATGAATTCTTCTTTGCTGATCCGGTTCTTACTATTAGCAAGCATTGTCTTATATAAAAGACCTTTGCGATCAAATGTGAGATAACGAGCATGCCCCTTATTAGTGTAGAAGTGAATGACCTTTTTCTTCATTGATTTTTCTTCATCGATATAAATAATATCCGCGTAAGAATAAACGGTCTTTTTCCGATATTTCGTCACTTCGACATATTTCTTGTTCACCTCATAATAAATGCTTAATGGAGTGAGAATAGATAAGATAATTCCACTTACCAGCCACATGGCGATAATAAACCACTGGCGCCAATCCCATGGCCAACGTAAAAATAATGACATGAACATTAAAAAAATTAACCCTCCTACGAATAAAATGGAGAAGATAATCATGAGCATTGTTTTACCGATTAGGGGGTAGACTTTCATATTCATAAGTATAAAGTTTTTCGCCGAAATAACAAATTGTTTCTGTCCTTCCACGCGTGCGTGATATAATATGACACGTGGAGGAATATTCTATGAACGAAAAAGTGGTGGCGATGATACTTGCTGGCGGCAAAGGCACACGTCTATTTGCTTTGACCAAAAAGACCGCTAAACCGGCTGTGAGTTTTGCTGCTAAATATCGCATAATTGATTTCCCTCTTAGCAATTGTGCTAATAGTGGGATTAACACTGTTGGTGTATTAACACAATATGAATCAACAGAATTAGATAGTTATATTGGTAATGGAGAAAAATGGGGATTAAATGGTGTCCACTCTTTAATGACCTCTTTAGCGCCACACCAAACGGAAGAAGGCGCTAACTGGTATAAAGGAACCGCTGATGCCATCACCCAAAATATCGACTTTTTAGATAAAGCCGATCCCGATTATGTGATTATCCTTTCTGGTGACCACATATATAAAACTCGTTATAACGAAATGATTGAAATTCATAAAAAGACCGGCGCTGATGCGACTATTTCCGTGATTGAAGTAGACCCCAAAGAAGCCTCGCGTTTTGGCATTATGGCCGTTGATCAAAAAGACCGCATTGTGGAATTCCAAGAAAAACCCAAAAATCCCAAGAGCAATTTAGCTTCGATGGGTGTTTATTGTTTTACTTGGAAAACATTAAGAAGATATCTTAAAGAAGACGCTAAAAACGAAAATAGTGACCATGATTTTGGTAAAAACATCATCCCCAATATGTTAGCGGATGGTAAAAAAATGCAAGCCTACCGCTTTAAAGGATATTGGAGAGATGTCGGTACTTTAGCGTCTTTACACGAAGCCAACATGGATATCGCCTTAGGAAAGAAAGAATTAAATCTTTACGATGTTGATAATTCCACGCGTATTTATACCGAAGATAGTTATTCCCTTCCCCAATATATCGGCCAAAATGGTGATGTCAAACGTTCTATTGCCAATCAAGGCGCGATTATTTTAGGTTCTATCGATAGCTGCGTTGTTTCTAACGAAGCTGTTGTCGAAGAAGGCGCAATATGCACACGTTGTGTTATCATGCAAGGCGCTCGCGTGAAGAAAGGCGCCCAAGTGCATAACGCGATTATTGCTCCCGACGCCATCGTAGAAGAAAACGAAAAAGTGAATTTAGGTAGTGATGAAATCGTTTTGATTTCTAAAGGAGGCAAAAAATAATGAGTAAAACGATTGGTATTTGTAATTTACATAATTGTCCTTCTCTTGATCAATTAACCGCTACGAGACCCTTTGGCACTGTCACTTTTTTAGGTCGCTATGCGATGATGGATTTCATCCTTTCTAATTATTCCAATTCTGGTATTAATATCATTCCAATTCTTGTCGAAAATAATGTTGGTTTAGTACGTAGCCACATCCGTGATGGTAATATTTGGATTAACAATACAAAAGTCGGCTTTTTGCGTTTGTTATTAAATGAAAAAGCTCTCAGCAATCCCCAAATGAACACCGATATTAACAATATGGTGGCTAATTTAGGCATCTTAGCGAATATTGAATGTGATTATGTCATTATCTCTTCCCCTCACTTTATTTATTCATTTGATTTCAATAATTTGATTAACGCGATTGAACATAATGGCGCGGATATGATGATTATGTATTCATCTCGTAACGACGCGGATACTGATTTCATCAATTGTGATGCCTTAATTTTAGATGGCAATCGCATTGTGAGTAGCAAAAAGAATAGTGGTGCTTCACGCTTTGCGGATATTTCTTTAGCCACTTATATTTTCAAAAAATCATTCTTATTAGAATTAGTGAAAGAAAGTCGTGAATTTTCTATTCTTTACACTTTAAGAAATCTCATCAATAATGCGATTTATAGTGGGAAATATAACATTCAAGGTTATAAATTTAACGGTTATGTGGTTCCTGTTTTATCCTTACAAGGATATGTAGAAAAATCATTATCTCTTCTTAAAGAAGAAAATCGCAATAAATTATTCTTACATGATTGGCCGATTTATACGACCACGCATAATACAGCGCCTACGCATTATTTAGAAACGGCGGAAGTGAAGAATTCTTTTATCGCTAATGGGTCAATTATTGCCGGTAAAGTGGAAAATTCAATTCTTTCTCGTGATGTCAAAGTCGCCCCCGGTGCGGTGATTAAAAATTCCATCATTTTTACCCATACCGAAGTCGGCGAAAATGTCCATTTAGAATATGTCGTTTCCGATAAAAGTGCTTCTATTACTAACACCAAGGTATTAGAAGGTGAAAAAGACGCCTTAATAGTCATTCCTCAAGGAGCGAAAGCCTAATATGCGCATTGTCATGGTGGCAAGTGAAGCCAAACCCTTCTGTAAAACTGGTGGTTTAGCCGATGTCACATATTCCCTCAGCAAAGAATTAACATTAATGGGAGAACAAGTCTCTATCATTCTCCCGTTTTATGAAATAATTAGAGCCCGCATGAACCCGAGTGTTCGTCTTGTGGAGCATTTTTTCATCTCTATGTCTTGGAGGAGAGAAGAAGCGCGTGTTTATCGTTCTAGTGCGGATGGCATTACTTATTATTTCATCGAAAATAGTCATTATTTTGACCGTCCCAATTTATATGGTGATGGTGATGACGGGGAAAGATTTGCTTTCTTCACCCTGGCGGTTAGAGAACTACTTTATCGCATGAATGATAAACCCGACATTATTCATATCCATGACTGGCAACCAGGAATGTTACCATGTTTGATCAAAGAAGATGTTTTTGCGCGTGATTTCTTTAAGAAAACCAAATTTATCGCGACGATTCATAATCCAGCCTTCCAAGGTTTTTTAGATCGAAGCGCGCTTCGTGAATTATATAATCTCCCCGAATATTTATATGATGATGGACAAGTTCGTTTCCAAGAACGTGTTTCCACCTTAAAAGCGGGTATTGTCTATTCTGATATTATTACCACTGTTTCACCTACGCATCATTTGGAATTATTAACACCCGAAGGTGGTCGTGGATTAGATAATGTTTTACGTTTCCGTGAATGGGATTTCTTAGGTATTTTAAATGGCATTGATTATGAAGAATTTAATCCCGAAACCGATGCGCAAATTCCTTATCCTTTCACCCTGGAAAATGTCTATGAAAAGAAAAAAGCTAACAAAAAAGCATTATTTGAAGAATTAAATATCACTGATTACGGACAACCCCTTTATTCAATGGTCACCCGTATTACTTGGCAAAAAGGTTTTGATTTAGTTTTCCCCGCAGTGGAACAATTAGTGGAAAAAGGCTGTAATGTCATCATCCTCGGTAGTGGGGAAAGAGATTATGAATTACGTTGGGAAGATTTACGCGCTCGATACCCCGATAAAATCGCGATTTACATTGGCTATAACGATTCTTTAGCGCACCGTATCTATGCAGCGAGTGATTTCTTCTTAATGCCATCATTATTTGAACCATGTGGTTTAGGACAAATGATTGCCCAAAGATATGGCACTTTACCCATTGTCCGTCGCACTGGTGGCTTAAAAGATTCCGTCATTAATTATGACGGTAACAATGTTTCCACAAGTAATGGCTTTGGCTTTGATGAATATAGTGAATGGGATATGAACCGGACTTGTTTATATGCTTTTGATCAATATCATCAACCCAAAATTATGCAAAAATTAATCGCTAATGCGATGCAAACTGATAACTCTTGGCGGAAATCCGCCCAACAATATCTTGCAGTTTATAAGCGTGCGATAAAAAATAAATAAAAAGCAAAAGGAGTTCATTATGGGCTACGATTATCAAAATATTGAAAAGAAATGGCAAAAATATTGGCAAGAACATAAGACATTCAAAACCGATGTCTGGGATTTTTCTAAACCTAAATTCTATGCTTTAGATATGTTTCCTTATCCGAGTGGTGTGGGTCTTCACGCTGGTCATCCCGAAGGCTATACCGCCACTGATATCGTTTCTCGTATGAAAAGGATGCAAGGCTATAATGTCTTACACCCCATGGGCTATGACTCTTTTGGTTTACCCGCAGAACAATACGCTATTCAAACAGGGCATCATCCCGAAAATTTTACCAAAAAGAATATCGAAACATTTTCGCAGCAATTAAAAGAATTAGGTTTTGATTATGATTGGGACCGTGTTATTGCCACCAGTGACCCCGATTTTTATAAATGGACACAATGGATTTTTAAAGGTTTATATGAAGATGGCTATGCCAAATATATCGATATGCCTGTCAACTGGTGTGAAGAATTAGGCACTGTTTTATCAAATGATGAAATTATCGATGGTAAAAGTGAAAGAGGTGGCTATCCCGTCATTCGTAAAAACCTCAAACAATGGGTTATTGATCAGCCCAAATTTGCGGAAGAATTATTAGACGCATTGATTGGCCTGAATCCACCAAAGAAATTCAAAGAAACTGGATTGGTAAATCAACTGGTGCTTTAATTGATTTTCAAGTAGCGGACAATAAAGAAACATTCACCGTTTTTACCACCCGTTGTGATACTTTATTCGGTGCCACATACTGTGTCTTATCTCCTGAACATGAATTAGTGAAAAAAATCACCACAAAAGATAAAGCCCAAGAAGTGGAAGAATATATCAAATTAGCGGCGAGTAAATCGGAATTAGAAAGAACTTCTTTAAATAAAGAAAAAACCGGTGTCTTTATCGGTAGCTATGCGATTAATCCAGCGAACAGAAAAAAGATTCCCATTTATATTTCCGATTATGTTTTAGCTAATTATGGCACTGGTGCCATTATGGCGGTGCCTGCTCATGATAGTCGTGATTATGCTTTTGCGAAGAAATTTAATATCGATATCATTCCGGTTTTAGAAGGTGGAGATATAACAAAAGAAGCCTTTCAAGGTGATGGATTACATATCAATTCTGATTTCTTAGATGGTTTAAATAAACAAGATGCCATTAATAAGATGCTTTCTTGGTTAAAAGAAAAAGGTATTGGTAGTGCCAAAATAAATTATAAATTTAGAGAATGGATTTTTGCCCGTCAAAGATATTGGGGCGAACCAGTACCCGTCGTCCATCTTGAAGATGGTAGCGTTTATACCTTACCCGATGATGAATTACCTTTAATCTTACCGGAATTAGATGATTATAAAGGTCATAATGGTAAAGCCCCATTAGAAAACGCCACGGAATGGAAACATTATGTCACTAGTGATGGAAGAAAAGGTCTTCGAGAAACTTCTACGATGCCAGGTAGCGCTGGTTCATCATGGTATTTCTTAAGATATGTCGACCCACATAATGACAATATTTTCTGTGATAAACAATTAGCGGATCATTGGCTCCCTGTTGATTTATATATCGGTGGTCCTGAGCACGCCGTGGGACATCTTATCTACGCTCGTATTTGGACGAAATATTTATATAAAAAAGGATATATATCCTTTGATGAGCCATTCCAAAAATTAGTGCACCAAGGCATGATTTTAGGCGCCAACGGCATCAAAATGGGTAAAAGATATCCCGAATTTGTCGTTAATCCCAGTGATATTGTCCGCGATTATGGTGCGGATACCTTAAGATTATACGAAATGTTCATGGGACCATTAGAAGCTAGTAAACCATGGAACAATCAAGGTGTGGAAGGCGCGCATAAATATCTGGAACGTGTCTGGCGAATGATTTTAGAAAATGATTTCTTAACGGAAGAAAAAGTTCCGGAATTAGATTTTATTTATCATCAAACCGTGAAAAAAGTGACGGATGATTTTAATAATCTCGCTTTTAATACGGCAATTAGCCAAATGATGATTTTCACTAATGAAGTCTATAAAGTGGGCAAATTACCCAAAGAATATGCGGAAGGATTTGTGAAAATGATTTCTTGTATTACTCCTCATATTGGTGAAGAAATGTGGCAAAGATTAGGTCATGATGACACGATTGCCTTTGCTTCTTGGCCCACATATGATGAATCTAAACTCACCATTAACACTGTGAAAATGGGTGTATCAGTCAATGGTAAGCTACGCGCGACGATTGAAGTATCCGTGGATGCTAATGAAGAAGAAATCAAGCAAATTGCCTTAAATGAAGAAGGTGTGAAACGCCATATCGAAGGCAAAGAAATTAAAAAGATTATCGTTGTTAAAGGAAAGATCATTAATATCGTGGCAATCTAATATGGATTTATGTATTGATGTTGGTAATACCACTTTTGTCGTGGGTGTTTATAAAAAAAGAAAATTAATCAAAAAAGATTTTTTTCTTGTCGATTCCAATATGGATGATGATCAATATGAAGTCCTTTTGCTTTCCCTTTTAGGGAATCATGGCGTTAATCCCGATAAAATTAATCGTATAATTTATTCTTCTGTGGTTCCTGATGTTGATAAAAAAATATTACCGCGTTTAAACAATATCTTTTCTTGCCCTATAAAAAGAGTGAAAGAATGTCAATTTGATATCCAATTTGGTCAAATTGATGTTAATGAGGTAGGGGACGATTTACTCGCCGCTTTAGAGGGGGCGAAAAAGAAATATGGTTGTCCCACAATCATCGCGGATTTAGGCACCGCGAGTAAAGTACTTTTATTAGACAAGAATGGTGTTTTTGATTCTTGTTTAATTATTCCCGGATTAAGCATGTCGATTGCTTCTTTATCTAAACAAGCGGCCTTATTACCAGAAATTAATTTAAAAGTGCCCAGTTCCGTTTTGGCACATAACACGATTGAAGCGATGAATAATGGTGTTATCTTGGGTCATGCGGAAATGCTCAAGGGCTTAATTAATCGTATTGAAAAAGAAATTGGCTATCATTGCCAAAGAATATTAACAGGAGGCTCTTCCATCTACTTAAAAGAATTATTAAAGGATGAATTCCTTTATGATGGTGATTTATGTGTCGATGGATTAGAACAATTATTAGGTGAAGAAAATGAATAATTATGATTTATTAACCAAAAAATATGAAAAAGAAGCTTTAGAAACATTAAAGCAATTTGTGGCCATTAATTCCGTTTATGATGAAACCACTGCGGATGAAAATAACCCCTTTGGTGTTGGTGTTACGAAAGCTTTAGAATTTATCACTAATTTAGCTAAAAAAGATGGCTATCAAGTCACCAATTATAAAAACATGATTGTGGAAATATTATTTGGTGAAGGTGATAAAGATATCACCATTATGGCACATGCAGACGTAGTACCCGCTGGTTCAGGATGGAAGCAAAATCCTTTTGAAGTAGTGGAAAAAGATGGTGTTTTATATGGCCGTGGTGTCGCTGATGATAAAGGCCCATTATTAGCCTGTTATTATGGCTTAAAAGCCTTAAAAGAAAATAATTTGTTAGGTAATTATAAAATTAGATTCCTCGTCGGTGGTAATGAAGAAAGTGGTTCGTTAGGAATGAAATATTATTTTGAGACTCTAAAGAAGCCACAACCGACTTTAGGCTTTTCTCCCGATTCCGATTATCCCCTCATTTTTGCCGAGAAAGCAATTATGGGATTTGAGGTTAAAAATAATTGGGAAATTAAAGGTGTTAAATCCATCCATGGTGGCGCTGCCCATAACGCGGTTATTGAAAAATGTGATGTGGAATTATTTGATGCCAAAGACTTCCTCAATTATTTAAAAGACAAAGAAGTGAAATATGAAATTAATGGTAATGTCGTTTCTTTCCTTGGTAAAGCCGCGCACGGTGCTTTGCCCGAACTTGGCATTAATGCTGGAATGATTGCTATTAAACATTTAGGTCAATTCTTAAATGATGAAAATCTCCTCTTGTTAGCGGAGAGATATTCTGATTTACAAGGAAAAGGCATTCATGCAGATGGCTATAGTCAAGAAATGGGCCATAATTCCCTTAATGTTGGCATTATCAATTATGAAAATAACCAATTTAGCATGATTGTTAATTTCCGTTATGTGGAAACATGTAAAGAAGAAGAATTAGTGAAAAATATCAAAAAATATAGTGCACCATTTAATGTTATCATCGGAGATTCTTACCCAGTCTTATATTATCCAAAAGATAGCGTTTTAGTATCAACACTCCTAAGAGTGTATCAAGAAGAATATCAAGATTATGTCAGTCAACCTTTAGCTATCGGTGGTGGCACTTACGCCAAAGAAGCTGATAACACCGTGGCCTTTGGTATGCAATTACCAGATTGGGATGCTAAGATGCATTCCCCAGGTGAACAATTAAGAAAAGTCGATTTTATTAAAGGTATGGCGGTTTATGCTCACGCTATCATCGAATTAGGAAAGAAATTATAATGCGTACCAAATATAAAGCTTGGACAAAACCATATTTATTGGAACATCAAGAAGTACAAATTGATATTCCTGCTTTAGTTAATCTTTCTAAACCTTATTATCTAGAAATTGGTTCCGGGAAAGGTCAATTCATTTTAAATATGGCCAAAAATAATCCTGACAAATTATTTATTGGGGTGGAAAGAAACCAAACTTGCGCTGGTTTTACCGCCAAAAAATTAGTGGATGAACAAATCACTAATGCCAAGATTATGTGGGAAAACGCCGATCGTATTTTAATGGAATTAAAAGATGAATCAGTGACGATGATATTTTTAAATTTTTCTGATCCATGGCCCAAGAAAAAACACGCGAAAAGAAGGTTAACTGCGGAGCAATATTTATCTTCCTATTATCGCGTACTCAAAAAGGGTGGCAGAATCGTCATGAAAACCGATCAAAAAGATTTATATGAATTCACCAAAGAGAATCTTTTACAAACGAAATTTCATGTCATTGAACAAAATGAAAATTATCAAAAATTAGATGATTTTGATGTGACCACGGAATATGAAGATGATTTCCGCAAAGAAGGATTACCAATTTATCGTTTGGTAATGGAAAAATGAAAATGAAAAATAATTATTCGCTTTATTATTCTTATAAAACTCTCGGTGATGTCTTACTAGTGGTTTTTGATAATGAAAAAAAGACCACACGTAGTGAAACTAAAGGTGATGTTGTCGTTTTATATCATGAAGAAGAAATAATTGGTTATAACATTTTCCATTTAAGAAATATTGTCAAAATTAAAACCAGTGGTTTAATTTATTTGCCTTCACCCACGTTAATTGAAGTGGTGAATAATATTTTGAAAAATAATAACGTTGAACAATTAGAAATGATTAAATCATCAGGTTATTTAATCGGTGAAGTCAAACAAATTAATGGTGAACAAACACTTATTAACATTGGTAAAGATCATGTTTTTATCAAAACAGATAATCGTTTGCATATCGGGGATAAAGTCGTTATCGCTAATATTGGAACACGCTTAAATAATGGTCAATTAGTCAAAGATATGGCCCATTTATGTAATGAAAAAGATTTACAAATCAGTGATAGTGAAGAACCCCTAATTTTGGATAAAGAAGATGAAAATGGTAAAGATTTCTTTACCACGGAGGAAAGATGATGTTAGAAATAGAATTAAAACAACAAGGAAAAATTTCCCGTTTAACCAATAAAACCTTTCAATTTGATAAAGCACTAGGAGAAGGATTATATTCCGCGAATTATTTCTTAAAAAGTCAAAAAATTGTGGCCGAAAAAGCTCCTAATCACATCGTCACCATGCAATGGTTTCAAAGAAGAGATGATTCAATGCTCTGTGGTGTTGACGAAGCGATTGCTTTATTACATACCTTCGCCATTCATCCAGAAGAATTAGAAATTGAAGCTTTAAATGATGGTGACATCATTCAAAATATGGAACCCGTTTTAAAAGTAACGGGCAAATATGAAAATTTTGGTTTTTTAGAATCCGTGATTGATGGCATTTTAGCGAGAAGAAGTAGTGTTGCCACGAATGTCTATAATGTCATGAAAGTAGTGGGAGATACCCCTATCTTCTCGATGGCGGATCGTCAAGATGATTACCACACTCAAGTTGGTGATGGCTACGCCACTTATATCGCGGGTATTAATAAAGTATCCACCGATGCGCAAGGCCTCTGGTGGGGTGGTAAAGGTATGGGCACCATGCCTCATGCTTTAATTCAAGTTTGTGATGGCGATGTCTGTAAAGCCGCGGATATTTATCATCAAACTTTCCCCAATGAAAAAGTCACCGCTTTAATTGATTACAATAATAATGTCGTTACCGATTCTTTAATTCTTGCCCGTCATTTAGGCAAAGATTTAAAAGGTGTTCGTGTTGACACTTCTAAATCCCTCATTGACCATTATTTTGATGATAAAGATACCACTGGCTTTGATCCACACGGAGTTTGTAAGGAACTCATCTTTGCATTAAGAAAAGCCCTTG
Organism: uncultured Bacilli bacterium; assembly: GCA_905236715.1. GTDB lineage: Bacteria > Bacillota_I > Bacilli_A > RFN20 > CAG-826 > RUG13091. The sequence continues at coordinate 84,000 of CAJOMQ010000005.1, forward strand.
ATGATGAAGGTTTTGACTATGTCAATATCACCGTCTCTAGTGGATTTACCGCCGAAAAAATTGCCCAATGGAAGAAATTAGGTGTCCCCGTTAATATGTATGGAGTGGGTACTTCTTTTGTCAATAATATGACTTGTGGATTTACCGGTGATTTAGTGGTGCTTGATGGTAAAGACCAAGCCAAAGAAGGACGCGCTAATTACGCTAATCCAAAATTAAAGAAAGTTCCCTATCCAATCTATTAAAAGATAAACCAAAAGAGGCTTTGCCTCTTTTTCTATAAGATTTACGCATAAAAAAATCGGTGCTTTGCAACACCGATTTTTGTTTTTTTGATTAGAGTTTTCTGTTGTAGAATTCGACGATTTGTGATTCTTGAATATCTTGTGGTAATTCTTTTCTTTCTGGTTCTCTAATGTATTTACCAGATAGA
>CAJOMQ010000006.1 GCA_905236715.1 uncultured Bacilli bacterium
TGTTTTATCAACATAATATGTTTTAATCGCATCAATATAATTCTCTACTCCTAAAGGTGTATTCATATCTATTTTCCATCCATCTGACACTTTTAATTTTTATTAAAAAATAGATAAATGTCAACATAATGTTAATAATTATGTGCAAAATGTTAATGAAATGTTAATTGTGATAAAGAGATGAAAATGAGTTAAATTCTCTTTGCTTAATGTAAATGCTGAATTATAGAAATAGCCATTCAAATACGGCACCTATAGGGGAGATGTCGTGACCCCCCAGCAGTGAGAAATGTTCCCCCGGCACGGAAAAATGTCCCCCTAGCAAGATATTTATCCCTCTAGTAAATTTAAGTCTTTCAATTTGTAAGCGAAAATTTCTTCGAACTCTAGGTCTGATTTCTTCAAAAAGCACAAAAAAATGAGCTTTTCAGCCCATTTTTGCGGTTTTCCGCATATTTTACTTTGAGTATCAAAGTATGTATACGGTTATGGCGCGCCCGAGGCGATTCGAACGTCCGACTCCTTTCTTAGGAGGAAAGTACTCTATCCAGCTGAGTTACGGGCGCGTTTTGAAAAGAAGAATTAAATAATATTCTTATTTTCGATATCTTCTTTAAAGAACCTCACGATATCGGCGTAAACTTCTTCTTTTCTATCTTCGTTTAATATTTCATGTCTTAAACCATCATAGACTTTAGTTTGGACATTTTTCACACCAAGACGATTATACATCTTCTGCAATTTGCCAACCGAAGAGCCATAATTGGTCACTGGGTCTTCAGAACCAGAAATAATAAATATGTCTAAGTCTTTGCGGATCTTTTGTAAGAATTTCTTCTTGTATAGACGGTTCATACCTTTGACGAATTCGAGGCAGAAACCATTTGTGGGTCCAAAGCCACATAATGGGTCAGCAATATATTTATCAACGTTTTCTTCATTAACTGATAACCAGTCAAAGGGAGTGCGAGGATTTTTAATTTTCTTATTGAAATTACCAAACATGAGTTTGTTTAATAAGCCCGCTTTTTTGTTTCTATTTTTCTTGTTCACTATTAATTTAGCTAAGAAATAACCAACGGGAACGGCGGGATTTTTTGAACCACTTCCGCATAAGACAACTTTACTAACGTGTTCAGTATATCTTTGGATATAGTCTTGGCACATAAATGAACCCATGGAATGAGAGAAAATAAAGGTGGGGATACAAGACACTCTGAGTTTTTCCACTAAAGCATCAACGGCTTGTACTTGTTTACGGAAACCAGATGTCGGCCATAAACCGATATTAGATAAATCCTCTTTCACGTTTAAACCTTGTCCGTAGGTATCAATAGCGTAAACGTTAAAATTTTCTTTATTTAAATATTGGGCAAAATCATCATAACGAGAAACATGTTCCTCCATGCCTTCCATAATAATGACATTCGCAATTGGTTCCTTAACGGTCCAAGCTAAGCCAAGGAGAATATCACCATTTTTATTTGTGGTTTTAAATTTTTGTGCTTCACTCATAATCTATTACCTTCCTATTTGTTATATCCATTAGGATTTTTACTTTGCCAATTCCATGAATCACGACAAGCATCAACGATATCATATTGGGCTTTCCAACCTAATTCATTGTAGGCTTTATCACAATTAGCATAATTTTCCGCGACATCACCAGCGCGACGTGGACAAATTTGATATGGAACTTTCTTACCAGTGGCTTTTTCAAAAGCCGTAATCATTTCTAAGACAGAAGTGCCTTTACCGGTGCCTAAATTATAAATGACTACACCTGGATTAGTATCTAATTTTTTTAATGTCGCGACATGGCCATTAGCTAAATCAACGACATGAATATAATCTCTCACACCTGTGCCATCAGGAGTTGGATAATCATTTCCCCATACACGGAGATATTCGCGTTTACCAATCGCCACTTGCGTAATATAAGGCATGAGGTTATTAGGAATGCCATTTGGATCTTCACCCATTAAGCCAGATGGATGGGCACCAATGGGGTTAAAATAACGGAGAATTGCTACATTTAATTCAGGCCATGCATCTTGGGTATCCATCAATATATGTTCAATCATGACTTTGGTTTCACCATATGGGTTAGTGGCGTGATTAACTGGATCACTTTCATATAGTGGCACTCTTTGGGGAATACCATATACTGTCGCGGAAGAAGAAAAGACGATATTACGGCAATCAAATTCTTTCATTACTTTTAATAATGTCAAAGTGGATAGCAAATTATTTTCATAATAACTAAGTGGTTTTTCCACAGATTCACCCACTGCTTTTAAACCCGCAAAATGAATGACGCCTTCTGGATGATGCTTGGCAAAAACGGTGCGTAAATTTTCTTCATCACAAACATCAATGATATATAAAGGGACTTCTTTACCAGTAATTTGTTTAATACGGTCAATAACCATTTCTTTGGAATTACTCAAATTATCAACAATGATTGGTTCATAACCATTTTCAATTAATGAAACAACTGTTGTCGAACCAATAAATCCTAAACCGCCTGTCACTAAAATTTTACGCATAATTTTCTCCTTCCAAGACTTGGACTACCAAATCATGTATGTGTTGGGGGTTAACACTCCCCTTTGTAGATTTTATAACTTTTCCTACAAGGAAACCAATAACTCTTGTTTTTCCTTTCCGATAATCATTAATACAACCCGGGTTTTCTTTTAAATATTGCTTGATAAAATCTAATAAAATTTCATCACTAATAATTAAATCACAATTTAAATTTTTTAGTAAAACTTCAATGTTTTCTTTATCAGTCAAAGCCTGTAGAAAAATCTCTTTAGCCTGCACTTGTGTTATTTTTCCTTCTTCTAAAGTTTTTAATAGTAAAACCATATCAGAAAATGAAATTGGGAATTCGTCTATTTCAATATTGTGTTCATTTAAATAGCTCTGGATATTTTGGCTCACCCAAGAAAACGCTAATTTGGGGTTAATACCACTTTCAACCAAACCATCAAAATATAAAGATGTTTGTTTATTTTCTAAAAGCGAAAATATTTGTTGATTCGACAATCCATACTTACTAAATTTTTGATAAAAATCATCAGGGGTTAATGGCATTTGTAAAATAATCTCATCAATAAAAGAATCAGACAATTGAATCGGCAATAAGTTTGTCTCGGGAATATATCGATAATGATTATCCTTATCTCGCATATGAAGTGTTTGTTTCTTCATTTCATCGTAGCGACGCGTCTCTTCAATTACTTCTTGTCCCGACAAAAGAATGGCGTTTTGCTGATTAATTTCATATTCAATTGCTTTTCGACAATCAGCATAAGAATTGAGATTTTTGATTTCCACTTTATGCCCTAATTTATTATCACCATATGGACTTAAAGACATATTAATATCAACTCGGATAGAGCCATCTTCTAATTTACCATCACATATATCTAAATAAAGGAGGTCCAATCTTAATAATTTTAGGAACGCCACTACTTCATCAGCGTTAGTAAAATCAGGTTCGGTAACAATTTCAATTAGCGGAACACCCGAGCGATTGTAATCAATATAAGTATATTTATCATCATGCTTTTGTTTAGCGGTATCTTCTTCTAGATGTAATCTTCTTAAACGAATTTTTTTATTACCATCAACATTAAATAATTCAACATAACCATTTCTTCCAATCGGACGATAATATTGTGTGAGTTGATATCCTTTGGCTAAATCACTATAAAAATAATTTTTGCGGTCAAAGCATAAATGATGATCTATTTGAAGATGAAAGGCGTTGCACGCTTTTATTGCCATGATGACGGCGTCTTTATTGATAATGGGCATCGCGCCAGGAAAACCAATATCTAAATTAGAGACATTTGTGTTTGATTTCTCACCAAACAAAGATAAGGCAGAAGAAAATAATTTAGTCTTTGTTTTTAATTGAATATGAATTTCTAAACCAATGGATACTGCAAAATTCATTTTTTATCCTTTTTGGGTTGAAGATCTTTTAAACCTAATTTATTCTCAAGAGCTAACGCTACATTCAAAACCGTTTGTTCGCCAAAAGCGCGTCCAGTAATGTTTGCACCGAAAGGCATATTGTTACTAAACCCTATTGGAAGAGTTAAAGAAGGGAGACCACTAAAATTATTCATAGGAAGATGATTTTCACCTATAAGAAAAGCGTCGCTCATTTTATCAAAGGAAACATCAAATCGAGGGGCAGTGGTTGGTGAAGATGGTAAATAAATGACGTCATTATCTTCTAAAATTTTATTGATAGAATCTACTATTAAGCGACGGGCCCTAAGAGCTTTGACATATAGATTATCTTCTTCAACGCTACTTAAAGCATAACCCCCGATGATAAATCTCTTCTTGATAGGGGCGGAGAATCCCTCACTGCGAGATTTTATAACAGTCTCTTCATAACTATTTCCTTCAATTCTATTACCGAATTTAATTCCATCTAAATTAGCGTTGTTAGATGAAGATTCAGAACAAGAAATAATCACATAGGTAGGATAAACAGCTCTAAGAATTTCTTTATCAATGGTAATGTGGTTGATCTGCGCTCCCAATGATGCAAGCAATGCGACTGAATCATTGAAAGATTTCAAGATATTTTCATCTTTAGTTTGCTCCACTATTTCATCAATGATAGCAATTCTTTTACCACTAATATTGTCATTTAAGTTTTCAAAATATTTATCCACTTTTTGTTTAGCACAAGTTGTGTCTTTTTCATCTTCTCCCGCTAAAGCTCCTAAAACAATCGCGGAATCCGCCACTGATTTTGTGAAAAAACCAACAGTATCTAAAGAAGGAGCAAAAGGAAATAAACCATGACGAGAAATTCTTCCCCAGGTTGGTTTAAAGCCGACAATACCACTATAACTTGCTGGCTTTCTGACACTATCACCAGTGTCTGAACCGATTGAAAAAGGAACTATACCAGCGCTAACAGCAGATGCGCTTCCACCACTAGAGCCGCCAACAATATGTTCGTGTTTGGGGTCCCAAGGATTATATATCTTACCTAAATGTCCAGTGACTCCCATACCACCCATGGCTAATTCATCCATAGTAGTTTTGCCAATCAAAATGGCGCCGTTATCAATAAGTCTTTGATATACTTCACTAGAAAAAATCGGTTTATAACCATTTAAAATATTGCTTGAAGCAGTTGTGGGAATATCTTTAGTGGAAAAATTATCTTTTAAAACAAAAGGGATACCATAAAGTAAGCAATTCTTTTTACTAGGATCTAATTCATTTAATTGTTGATAAGATTCTTTTTCACAAATATATTCAAAACAATTGTTATCATCTTCTTTGGCAAGAGAAATAGCGTGGTCGATTAAATCTTTTGAATTTATTTCTCCGTCCACTAAAAGTCTATGCAAATCAACGATATTTAATTCAGAATATTTCATTATTTAATAACCTTGGGGATGACAATTTGATAGTCTTTGATAGAAGAACAATTAGACAAAACATCTTCACTAGGAGAATTGGCATCATTATCTTCGCGGAAAAAGCCAACTGAATCATAAGGAAAAAGCATTGGTGAGGCATTATCAATACCATCAATAAAATCTAACAACGCAAATTGTTGATTATAAATTTCAAATTCTTTTAACAATTCATCATATTCATTTTCTTTTAATTCGAACATTAATTGAAGCGCTATTTCTTTTAATGATTCTTTATTCATTTTTTCCATAACTATAAATTTGATTGCATAATATCACACTTTTTCATTTTATAGAAATAAAAGAAAAAATCACCCAAAATAGGATGATTTTAAAAATAATTAATTAATAAGAATATGTGGGTTATTTAATTAGTTCAAGGAATTCCGATTCATTAATAACGGTAATACCAAGGGCTTGCGCCTTGTCTAATTTACTTCCTGCTTCTACACCAGCGATAACCACATCCGTGGCTTTACTTACTGATCCAGTAACTTTGGCACCAAGATTTTCTAAAATCTCCGTGGCTTCTTTTCTGCCCATTGAAGAAAGGGTTCCAGTTAATACACAAGTCTTGCCAGAGAAATAAGAATCAGCAGCACGAGATGTACTACCTAAATATTGGAAATTAACACCCGCTTCTTTTAATTTAGCAATTGTCTCTTTGTTGGCGTCTTTACTAAACCAATTAACAAGAGATTGGGCTAAGATAGGACCAACATCTGGTATTTCTAATAATTCTTCTTCGGTGGCTTGTGCTAAAGCATCAATATTGCCATAAATCTTAGCGAGATTCTTCGCCATTTTGGCACCAACTTCTTTAATTCCTAAGCCAAATAAAACTCTTTCTAAGGAATTGGCTTTGCTATTATCAATTGCCGTAATTAGATTATCAATTGATTTTTCTTTCCAACCATCTAAAGCAATAACTTCATCACGGTGATCCATTAAAGAATATATTTCGACAATGTTATGGAAGAATCCTTGGTTAAAGAATTGTTCCGCTACTTTTTCTCCTAAGCCTTCAATATCCATAGCATCTTTACTTGCAAAATGGATGATTGATTCAATTTGGCGAGATGGACATTGTGGATTAGCGCAGAAATGCATGGCGTCTTTACGAACAAGAGGGAATCCGCAGTCAGGACAATTATTAATCATATGGAAAGGAATTTCCGTTCCATCACGACGAGAAATAACAGGTTTGACCACTTCTGGAATAACATCTCCTGCCTTTCTTAAAACGACATAATCGCCAATCATTAAACCTTTTTCATTGACGAAATCTTCATTATGGAGCGTGGCTCTTTGTACAACTGAGCCCGCTACTCTCACAGGTTCTAAAACTGCGTTAGGGGTAATTTTACCTGTTCTTCCAACTGTAAAAATAATATCTAATAATTTTGTTTGCACTTCTTCTGGCGGAAATTTATAAGCAATGGCCCATCTCGGTGTTTTAGCGGTATAACCTAATTTATCATATAAGGACATATCATCCACTTTGATAACAATCCCATCAATATCGTAAGGAAGAGACGGTCTTTTTTCGGTATATTCATCAATATATTGCAAGACTTCATCAATGCCGTGACACAAACGTCTTTCTGGATTTGTTTTGAAGCCAAGTTTATCCGCCATATCTAAGGCTTCAGAATGATATCTAACATGGAAATCACTAGCATTCACAAAATAATACCAGAAGGCATCTAAACCACGAGAAGCCGCTACTGCACTATCAAGTTGACGAATGCTACCGGCCGCCGCATTACGAGCATTAGCAAAAAGCGGTTCGCCATTTTCTTCTTTCTCTTTATTGAGTTTTTGCAGTGATTTTTTTGGCATAAATACTTCACCGCGAATTTCAAATTCACCGTCAATATCAATATGAGAAGGAATAGATTTAATAGTAATAACATTAGCGGTTACATCTTCACCAGTGGTGCCATCACCACGTGTCGCAGCATAAACTAAATTTTTGTTATATAGTAAAGACATACCAAGACCATCAATCTTCATTTCGGCCATATATGTGACTTTATCTTGTCCAATTACTTCTCTTACTTTACGATCAAAATCACGTAAATCATCTTCGTTGAATGCGTTAGCTAAAGAAAGCATCATTCTTTGGTGGGTGACTTTTTTAAATTCCTCTTGCACTAAGCCACCGACTCTTTGCGTGGGAGATAAAGGAGAAACTAATTCTGGATGTTCTTTTTCTAACAAGATAAGTTCTTGCATTAAGCGATCATATTCAGCATCGCTCACAGAAGGATTATCCAAAACATAATATTCATAATTATATTTTTCTAATAAAGCGGTAATTTCTTCCGCTCTTTGTTTTGGTGTCATGCTTTATAGCCTCCTTTACTAACATAAGGATGATTCCCTAATATTGATTTTATACCATGGTTTTCAAAATTAACTTTAATAATGCCATCACCTTCTAATTCAATGACTTGTCCTTTACCAAGATTTTTATGAATGACAATGTCTCCCACCTTCCAATCATCAACATCATTAGTAATTTGTGAGAAATCTTGTCTAATTTGTTTATCTTCTTCAAAATCAACATTCGGTCCATCGTTAAAATGATAAACTCTTGGCTGTTTGGGATTTGAAGAACGGAACGGTGAATAATCGTTAGTGCTAATAATTTCATTTCCACTCTCTTTAATGAATTGTGAAGGAGTTAAAGCTCCACCTAAAACATACGAATAATCGCTAGCCAGGGTGAGATATAATCTTTCTTTCGCTCTTGTCATAGCAACATAAGCTAATCTTCTTTCTTCTTCAATACCTTTATAGCCACTTTCTAGGGCTGATCTAATATGTGGGAAAACACCATTGTTGAAACGGACAACAAAGACGACAGGATATTCTAATCCTTTAGCGGTGTGCACTGTCATCAATGTAACAAAATCACCATCCACTAATTCATCTTGAGCGCTGATTAATGCGATGTTTTGTAAATATTCATCAAAAGTGGATTCAGGATTAGCTTTTAAATAATGACGGATATCTTGGAATAAAGCTTTGACGTTTTCCACTCTTTCATCACCGTCATCATCGTTTTTCAAAAGATAATCTTGGTATCCCAAGGAAATAATCATATCTTCTAATATTTTTGAAAATACTTCTTCGTTTTTAGCGATATCTTCTTTGGCGGTTTCAATAACGGTGATCATTGTTTTTAAGGCATTGATACATTTTTTACTTACAACCGAGGCATCAGAATCGATGTCTTTAACATAATCATAAAGACTCATATTTGCAGCAGAAGCCTCTTCTTTTAAAGCGTTGATAGACGTATCGCCAATACCTCTTCTCGGCACATTAATAATGCGTAAGAAAGAAATATCATCTTTGCTATTTACGATAAGATGGAAATAGGCTAGGACATCTTTTATTTCTCTTCTTTGATAGAATTTTTGTCCACCATAAATACGATAAGGAATGTTTTTCGCTACTAAAGCATGTTCAAATTCCATCGTCACATAACTAGAACGATATAATATGGCAATATCTTTGTAGGGGATATTATTTACTTGTTTTAATTTGATAATTTCACGCGCAACAAAATCAGCTTCGCTTTGTGAAGATGGAGAAGAATGAACCACAATGGGTTCTCCTTTTTTGTTTTCCGTATAGAGATTTTTCTTTACACGCATCTTATTGTTAGAAATTAATTTATTCGCGGAATCAAGGATTTGCGAGGTGCTACGATAATTGCGGTCCAGAATAATCGTTTCCATATCACGATATTCTTTTTCTAAATCTAAAATAATGTTTTGATTAGCCCCTCTCCATGTATAAATAGTTTGATCTGGATCACCAACAACATATAAAGAAGTAGAGGGTTTTTGTAGATATTTAACTAATTTATATTCCACATCATTAGTATCTTGAAATTCATCGATAAGAATATGGTCAATTCTATCTTGCCAGCGAGAACGAATGAGTGGGTAATTCTCCAAAATGTAATTGGTTTTTAATAATAAATCATCGAAATCCAAACATAACATTTTGTTTTTTTCTTCTTCATAACGACGATAAATTTCTAAACATTCTTTTTCATCTTCAAAGGAAGGTTTAATGATGGTTATATCATCAGGATATCTTTCTTTTAATTTATTGGAACCGATGTAACTTAAAGTCTTACCAACAATCTTGTCACTCCGACGAAAACCACGTTCCACCACAATATCTTGCACCAACTTCTTTTGATCTTCTTCATCTAAAATGGTAAAAGAACTAGGGTAATCCAAAACACCAATTTCTCTTCTTAAAAAATTAGCGGCAAATGAGTGGAAAGTTTTAATGGTTAAATCTTTTTCAACTTCCGGTAACATATCCACAATTCTTTTACGCATCTCGTTAGCGACTTTATTAGTGAAAGTAATAGCTAATATCTTCCAAGGCTGTACATGCATCTCGGAAATTAAGAAAGCCACACGATATGTTAAAACACGGGTTTTTCCACTACCAGCACCAGCGACCACACGAACATGAGGATATGAAGTAGTTACCGCTTCAAGTTGATCTTTATTAAGTTTGTTGACAAAGTCTATATATTGCATAGCAATATATTATCATAAGCCCAAAAAACATTCAATATTGACCATTCATTATTTGTTTTTAGGCCATTTTTGCTATTGTTTTTAAGAAATTTAAGATGCTATTCTCTCCTGCGATATTATTGGTGATTGCTGATTCGGTAACTTCTAAGAGTGTTGGTGTTCCAAGGATTCCAACATCTTCGATTTGCTTAGCGCCAATCGTGCCACTAACATCCGAAAGAATCGGAATGTTATGGTCATATGTAAGAAAATAAAAATTGTCTAATGTTAATGCTATATCAATAACATTGTTTTTGATATTTTCACAATGAGAGCAATAAGGTGAATAAATATAGCAATGATACAATTCATTGCTTTGGATAAATAATTCTTCCCATTTGATTAGTAGATGAGAGATTTCATCATAATCGTGGCTTGGTATTTCTTGTGAAATGGTGTTTGTATTATTTTGGCAAGCCGAAATCATAAAAATGGTCATTAATGGATAAATTTTCAAATATTGTTTTTTCATAAAGCCTCCTATCATACATATAGGAGACAAATTGTAATTTTTACCAAAAATATTTTATTTAATGGTAAAATTCTTTATATGAGCACATTTAAGAAAAGAGAAACTGTTGTACAAAATATCGCCTACATGGGATTAATGGCGGCGATTAATGTTGTCTTTGTCTTGTTAACAACTTTTGTTCCTGTCTTGTTTTTCTTAATTGTCTTTGTGCTTCCACTAACTTCAACGGTTGTGGCTTTGCACTGTAAGAAAAGATATTATCCCATTTATGCAGTGGCCACGATTGGTATCTGTATGCTTTGTACAATGTGGAAAATTGATGACACGATTTTCTATATTATCCCCTCCATTATTACTGGTTTTATATTTGCCCTTATGGTGGAAAAAGAAATATCCGCTCCATGGATAATTATTACAACCACTATTATTCAACTAATTTTTTCTTGCTTGGCTATTCCTTTAATTATTGTTTTATTCGGCCGCGATATCGTCATCACTTTTGCCTCTATTTTTGGTTTACAAAGTTATCAATATATTGACTATATTGCTCCAGCATCTATCTTTTTCTTATCACTAATTCAATGCAGTTTATCTTTCATTGTGACAAATGAAGAAATTAAAAAATTTGGATATGAATTAAAAGAAGCAAAATTAAATTCATATTACTTATTGATTGCCTTATGGTCATCGATGGTTGTGACAATGGTTTTTGCTTTAACTTATAAACCATTAAGTTATACAAGTATGCTTATCTCGCTATATTTTGTTTGTGTATTAATCGCTGGATTATTACAAAGGAAAAAGAAATGGATTTATATTGTTTTACCAATTTCCTTTTTCCTTTCCTTTTTCTTATTCGCCATATTCTATCCTTATGCCGAAGAGCCTCTTGGTTTATTGTTATTAAATATTTTCTTTTTTGTTGTTTCAATTATCGTTTTAATCGATAATTCTTTGTTAAACAAACAAAATAAAGATACAATTTAAATACGTTATGGGAAATTTCTTTAAAAGTTTTGGTAAAGGTATCTTATATGTCCTCGTATTACCAGTGTTACTGGTAGTATTAGTGCTTTATGCAATCGAGGCCATCATTGTTTTCCTTATCATGTCAATCAAAGGATTGGTCTTATTCTTCACAGGCCGATCTTTATTCGATGATTTACCAGAAGATAAGAAAGCGAAAGAAATCTTATTGGCCACTGCTGGTGGTAACTTACAAACTACCCCCGAAAATAACGCAGAAGTCGCCACTGGGCAAGTCAGTGTTGACCAATCAATTTATAATAATCCCTCTAATGTGGATGAAGATCCTTTCTATGTGCCGGAATATTTAAAAGAGCCAAGACAAGAAAATAATCAAGATGAAAATCCACAAACAATACCAGAAGAAGATTATGTGAATGAAAACGATATCACATATATCAATAAAACAAATGATCAAGAGTCACCATTAGATGACAGTGACACCGATGATTATCAATTATAGAAAGGAGAAGCAATGATAGTTCATTTAATTTCATTATCCGAAAATGATAAGCGCCTATTATTAGCTCTCCTTTTGGTGTTAATTTTAGTCTTTGTTTTAATTGGCTATTTAGGCATGCTAATCACACGCATCATGAAATGGCAAGGCAAAAAATTGGATAACGCTGTATCTGATGTTTTAAGAACACGAGTGGTTACCGAAAAGAAACATTTTATTTCTTACGCTAGAAAAAAGAATTGGCGGGTCTTTTTCAAACAAGCCTGGATTCCTATTATTATCATGATAACTTCTGCGTTGGTGTTAATTATTAGAGACGCTATTATGCATGATTTTTCTTATAATCCTATTAATAAAGAAAATGGCTTTTCTTCTTTATTGTTCTTATGGGATTTTGGTAATGATGAATATTATGTCCGTATCTTCGGTATCAAAGTATTATCCACCTGGCCCGGATTAATTAATTCACCCCATTTTGTGGGAGAGGCATGGGCGGCTTATATATTTGTTATCGGTATGCTTGTCGGTGGTCTATGGTTCTTATGGGCCTTACAATCCTTAATAGCCCGTACCATTAGAATGATCAAATTATCCAGAAGTGTCTTTGATAAAAATTTGGACAATTTCAACACTAATGATGATTTAACGCAAAGGTTGAATAACCCCGCAAATCCACAAGAAAATCCACCGGTTAACAATAATCCTGGTCAGGAATAAAAAAGCAATTCCACGCTCGGAATTGTTCTTTTTTTATCTCAATAATTTTATAAATTCAAATATTTCTCGAATGGAAGCAATTGTGGTTGAAGAATTGTTTCGGTTATTACCAGTAAAGACGGAAACCATTTCATAAACCAGATATCCCGCTAAAAGAATATCAAAGACAATCAAAATAATGAAAAGACGGAATTTTAAGCGGTCTTTTCTTTCTTTTTCTTCAGGTGTCAAAATCTTCTCTTTTGCCATATTAATATTTTATACTTCCACTTGTTCTTGGATAAGGTTGAACATCACGAATATTTTGCATACCGGTGACATACATTAATAAACGGTCAAAACCAATACCGAAGCCAGAATGGCGGCATCCACCATAGCGGCGTGTGTCTAAATACCACGCTAATTCCTCGGCATTTCCTAATTCTTCCATTTTTTGTTTTAATAAATCGTAGCGTTCTTCTCTTTGTGAACCACCGACGAGTTCACCAACTGCGGGCACCAATAAGTCACAAGCGGCAACGGTTTTGCCATCGTCATTTTGACGCATATAGAAGGCTTTGATTTCTTTGGGATAATCAGTTAAGAATAATGGACCTTTGATAACTTCTTCGGTCAAGTATCTCTCGTGTTCAGATTGTAAATCCATACCCCATTCGATTTTGTTATTGTCAAATTTATGACCATTCTTCACGGCTTCTTGTAATAATTCAATACCGCGTGTATAAGTCATTCTTTCAAATTTAGAATTAGCAACATGAGTTAATCTATCAAAGAGAGTGGTATCAATCATCGTGTTAAAGAAATTCATCTCTTCCGGGCAAGCTGCTAAGACGTAATTGATACAATATTTCACACAATCTTCAATGACATCCATATTGTCATTTAAATCCGCAAAAGCCATCTCTGGTTCCACCATCCAGAATTCAGAGGCATGTCTAACGGTATTAGAATGCTCAGCGCGGAAAGCAGGACCAAAAGTATAAACATCGCGGAACGCAAGAGCGAATGGTTCCACATGTAATTGACCAGTAACTGTAAGATTAACTTTACGACCATAGAAAGAATTGGGGTCTTTGGTATCATGAGTCACGACATCAAAAACATTACCCGCTCCTTCTCCATCATTCGTAGTAATTAATGGAGTGTGGACATAGATAAATCCTCTTTCTTGGAAGAATTGATGAATTGCAAATGATAAAACGCTTCTGACACGGAAAACCGCTTGGAAAGTATTAGCTCTTGGTCTGACATGAGCAATTTCTCGTAAGAATTCAAAGCTATGTCTTTTCTTTTGTAATGGGTAATCTTCAGCAACGTCGCCTTCTAATTCACAGTCAGTCACTTGAATTTCAAAAGGTTGTTTATTTTCTGGTGTTAACACTAATTTACCTAAAACTCTAATCGCGGAACCGGTATTTAAACTAGATAAAATATCGTGATTTTTTGATTCGTTGTTATAGACGAGTTGGACATTTTTAAAATATGTGCCATCGTTAAATTCAATAAAGCCAATTGAACCATTATCGCGGTTAGTGCGTACCCAACCTTCTAATTCAACATAAGCAAAATCTTTTAATTCTTCAGGTTCGTTGGCAATCACGACATCATATAATTCAAAGTTAGTAGTTTTAATAGGTTCCATAGGTAAATCCTCTTTCATAAATTATAGCAAGTAAATGTATAAATGCATTTAATTTTCAAATTTTAAATAATCTTCAATAAACCAGTTGGGGTCCGCACCAAGACTTAAATCCGCGAAGACTTGTCTTTCATATAAATGCTCAGCAACTTTAGCAATCATTGCCGCATTATCGGTAGTACACCATAAGGGAGGGATGACTATTTTAATATTTCGTTTATCCATTTCTTCTTTCATGCGACTACGAAGATATGAATTAGCGGAAACTCCACCCGCAAGAATCACTTCTTTAACAGCAAATTCCTCCACTGCTTTTATAGTACGATCCACGACCATCCCAATAGCGACATCTTGGAAGCTTCGGCACATATCTGGAACATTGACCTTTTCTCCTCTTTGTTCCAAATTGTGAACCAAATTAATTACATTTGTTTTTAAACCAGAGTATGACAAATCGTAAGTATGTTCACCTTTTAATGGTGTTGGTAAATCATATGTGTGTTGACCAAGTTTGGCATTTTGATCAATTGGTAAACCACCAGGATATGGTAAACCAAGAACACGGGCGACTTTGTCATAACATTCCCCAATTGCGTCATCGCGTGTTTCACCAATAACTTCAAATTGGAGATGGTCTTTCATAATGACCAATTCGCTATTACCACCAGAAACAACTACCGCGAGAAGAGGGAATTGTAATTCATCGACATATTCATTGGCGTAGATGTGACCAGTTAAATGGTGAACAGGAATTAAAGGCTTTTTATATAACATTGCCAATGTTTTTGCGGCTTGTAAACCAACGTGTAATGCGCCGATTAAGCCAGGACCACGTGTGACCGCAAAAGCATCGACATCTTCTAATTTGATATTAGCCTGCTCAATTGCTTCTTTTAAAACCGCACCGATATTTTCGGCATGTAAACGAGAAGCAATTTCGGGCATCACACCACCATATTTACGGTGAACTTCAATTTGGGTGGAAACGACATTAGAAAGGAGTTTGCCATCTTTTGTAATAGCAACCGCAGTTTCATCACAACTACTTTCAATAGCTAAAATAATTGCCATTAGATATTTCCTCCTTCTTGTCTCACCATATAAATAGCGTCTTCGCCGTTGTTATAATAATGCTCTTTCACCACAATTTGCTGAAAACCAAATTTTTGATATAAGTTAATGGCTTTCGTGTTACTTGTTCTTACTTCAAGAGTGATGCTATTAACTTTTTTAGCAAAGCAATCATCAATCATTTCTTGCATTAATAGATAGGAAAGGTGTTGACCTTGATATTGCTTTTTAATGGCGATTTGTGCGATAGTTGCGGAATCAAATGTAATCCAATAATCAAGAAAGCCAATTATTAATCCATCATTTTCTAAAACTAAAATCACACTAACTGGATTTCCTTCTAATTCATAAAGAATGTCATTTTCTTTCCAAGGCTGGACAAAACATTCTTCTTCTATTTGTAATATTTGTGATATGTCATTTTTATTAGCAAAGCGAATTTCCATATCAATCCTTCATATATACAGGTACTAAACCGAGAGGGTTTTGCAACTTTTTTGTTGTCTTCAATAAAGAAAACATCTGAGTAGGAATATCACTAACAACACCTTTTAATCCAAGATATTCCACATCACCACATATAGAATAATCGGGGTGAGCGGTAATATATTCCATAACTTTGTCATTAGTCATAATTTGATCATTTAATAAACATTTATCGCCTTCATAAACACCGATATATGATCTTTTACTTCTTGCATTAATTAAACAAATAGATGGGTTGTCGTTGTCTTTCAAAACATGTAAAGAACTAACCACATATAAATCGCAATCTAAGACAGTGCAAATGGTCTTAGCGATAGTTACCGTGATTCGCACCCCTGTATAAGAACCAGGGCCATTAGCCACCATTATAGATTTGATATTTTCACGAGAAATATTATGCTTTTGAAGCATTTTATCAATTTCCGGAGCCATTATTTCGGATTGCGTTTGCCAAGCATCCATAGACAAAGAATCAATTAGCCCGCTATCATCTGCGAGACCAATTGACATATTTCTGTTAGAAGAATCCAAAAATAATATTGCCATCAAATCTTCTCCAAAATTTCTTTATTCGCGGATATCGTAAGCATACGGTTATCTCCGCCTTTATTGATTATTTCAATCTCAATCAAGTCATCTGGTAATAAAGAAGAAATATACATTGGCCATTCAATAACAGTGATACCTGTTTCATAGCCAATATATTCATCTAAACCGATATCAGTGTTAACATCCGCGAGACGATAAGCATCGATATGAATTAGAGGTTTAGGATATTTAGCATATATTTTCATGATATTAAAAGTAGGTGATTGCACCACTTCTTTAATACCTAAACCTTCCGCTATACCTCTCACTAATGTCGTTTTACCAGCGCCTAAATCGCCAGTTAAAGCTAAAACACTTCCAACAGGAAGCACCTTGGCTAAGTAAGCTCCAAGTCTCATGGTTTCTTCTTTATTCGACGTTAAAATAACTTTTTCCATAATATTTCAATATGAAGCAAAATTTAGCCGTTATTCTTATCTACAATTTCTAAATATCGATTGTAATACCGCAAGATATCTTCATCGATAAAGGGAAATACGTGTTCTTTCATTCTTTTAACAATCACTCTCGCTTGATAGCGGAGAATGACATCTAAGTCATCATTATATTGATATGTTTCACGATGATGAGCGTATTCTTTTTGATCTAAAAGGCGAATGTCGCCATTAGGAAATAATTTAACATCTAAATCATAATCAATATATTTTATATATTCGTTATCAATTAAAGATGGGGAAGCGATATTGCAATAATAACAAATGCCATCATTTTTAATCATACAAATAGCGTTCCACCATTCCTTTTTCGAAAAGATAGTGACCGCTGGTTCTTTAGTAAACCAACGACGGCCGTTATTTTCAATGACCTTGGCTCTCTTTGAGGCAACAACGATAAAATCATCATTATTTTCCAATACTAAACCACGATCCCATGTACGATGAATGGTACCATCATGTTTAAAACATTGTATGCCTAGCCAACGGCCCACTAAAGATTTCATAATTATTTATTAATACTGTTAAATACCGCTAAAACATCATACAAATCTTGTCTAAATTTATTATTGGCTTTACCAGTAAAAACAGATTGGAAAGGTAAGGTCATAATTTCATCACTATATGATAAATAAGCGGAAGAATGACCAGCCCAAAAGACAAAATTCGCATTTAAGAGATTTTCATCAAGAGAAATTTTCTTGATTTCCGAAAGGAATTTATTACCAAAAATCTTCTTCACATCAGCATCTTTTGGTCCACAGATGACAAAATTATCTTCATCCACTAAAGCCACCATATTTTCAACATTATTTGGTAAATCGACTGGTTTATCTTTATTCTTAATTGTCACAATGAAATGATCTTCAAAATGTAACGAATTAGTGGTCGTTAAATATTTACCCACAAATAAAGATAATCTCTTGCGACCTTGACCATTGTCGTATAAGCCTAAATCACCAACCACAAATGATTGGCCATTATATTTACCATGAACAAGATTACGAGAAGCAATGTTGCCTAAATTGGTATAGGCACCTTCAACAATTAAATCGGCGAGATCAAATTTTTCTTTTTCATCGGTATAAACATCAGCGGTGTTGCTATCGATAAAATTATGAGAATTAAAAACTTTGTTAACTAATTTGATATATTCTTTGGTCATATCTGGGGTTCTATTTTTGGTAATGATATAAAACACCAACATACCAACAACCGCCGAGCCAATCAAACACCAACCGGCAATTTTAAAACCCATTGCCTCTTGCGTTATAAAGATGACAGAAGCAATAGCCACCGCCATGACAATACCCATCATGATATAGCTTAAGCGACGGCTCTTATTATATTTTTTGATGAAGTCCAAACGAGCGGTTTCAATAATCTCTTCATAGGGACGTTCATCTTCTAATTTTTCAATGAGAGTTTTTTGTGATAATAAATCTTCTTGATTTTCTTTTTGTTCAGTTTCATTTTCTAGTGCAGGAGCATCTTCTGATACAGGAACATCTTGTGATAATTCCTCTTCCTGGACATTTAATTCTTTCTTTTCTTCTTCCATATTAAAGTCCTCGATTTCTAATAGTATATCATACTAAATTAGAAAAGCACGATTTTTACAAAGTAAGAGATTTTATTATTTAACAGGGTAACGCTTTTCAATAGCTCTAATCGCGGGGAACAATAACATTAAACCCGCAATCGCAATACCACCAGAAACTAAAACATACAATAAATTGTATTCTAAGGCATCTATAGAAGTACTGCTCCACAAGGGAAGATGATAAATGACAACGCTAGAAGTTGTACTACCAATATATCTCACTAATGTGGAAAGCAAACCACCAACAAAAATAAAGAGAAGTGATTTCCATGTAGAATATTTGCTTTCATCTTTTGAAAGAATAAGAGGTTTAAAGAATCCTAAAATAGCGACAGAGCCAAAACCAAGTAGGTAATCAAATGGGTAAGTAGCAAATCCATATCCGTCAGAAATACAGGTTAATAATCCATATATAAAACCACCGCAAATAAAACCAGTTAGTGGTCCTCTTCTTAAGGCTATAATCATCAAAGGAAGCATTTGTAAATTTACTGATCCACCAGTTGGAGAGCGGAAGAAAGTTATAAGGTTTAAAACAAAAGCCGCCGCAATTAAAATAGCGTCTTCCGCAATGCCTCTAACTGATTGACTGGAGAAGCTAGATAAAGAGATAAAACACATAAATTCAATTGCCAACAAAAAGATACTTACTGCGGTTCCCCAGGCAATACTAGCATCTTTAAAATTCTCCACTAATTCATATGCAAAACTTGTAAAAATTTCCTTATTCAAGAACAAAAAACAAACATCTACGGCAATAAAAATTAAGCCAACGGTAACTAAAACATCGTGCACTTTTTTGTGATTTTGAAAAATATAAGCAAATATAAGAAGAAGCAAAATAATACCAATCAAACAGACAAATAAAACACCAAGCCATGGTTCAGTTATCTTGCCATCAAATAACTTGATAATATTAACTTTAAAATAAGTGTCAATTTTATCTTCACCAACGTAAATTCTTGTGCGATAGCTTAAAAGTGGCGCAAACAAAAAACCAATAATTGCAAGATTGAGTATAAAAGCAATAATATAGGTTAAGTTTTTCTTAATAAATTCTTTGAATTTCATAAAAACCTCCAAGTATTGTACCTGGAGGACATCAAATAAAAAAATCTCCTACGCTTGCATTACCAAGATCAGGTACAAGGTCGAATGGTGCACCATTCCTCTCAGCCGAGTTCACTCAGCTCCCAAAACAATATTATGCTTTTATAAATATTAATTCCACTATTTTTGTTTGCACCAATCTATTGGAGACAAGCCATTATTTTTTAAGAATTCATTTGCTTTACGGAAATGACCATTGCCAAACCATCCACCATGGTTAGCGGCAAGCGGTGAAGGATGAACACATTCTAAAATCAAGTGATTAGGGTTGTGAAGATATTGTTTTAATTTGCGGGCATAGCCACCCCAGAGAAGAAAGACAATTGGATGATTTTGTTTATCTAATACTTCTAACACATCATGGAAAAACATCTGGTATTCGGGTATATTATGGCTCAATGCTTGATGGGCTCTCACACTTAATATTGCGTTAAGCATCAGAACTCCTTGTTTTGCTAAATAAGTTAAATCACCACTATTTAAATCAAGGCTTGTGTCATATTCATCTTGTATTTCCTTATAAATATTAACTAGTGAAGGAGGTACTTTAACGCTGTTAGGAACAGAAAATGATAAGCCCATAGCTTGCCCTGGTTCGTGATATGGGTCTTGACCAATAATAACCACTTTGACGTTTTTTAAAGGTGTCAATTTGAAGGCATTAAAAAGTAATTTTCTAGGCGGGTAACATTCGAAGTGGTCATATTCGTAATCGAGAAATTTATTTAATTTTTGCGAATATTCCTTTCCTTGAATTGATTTAAAAAATTCGTTCCAAGTTAGAGGTATTTTATCCATGGAAAAATGATAACATTTTTAATGTTTAATAAAAATATATATAATATTTCCATGAAAGTATTTTTCGCTTTTAATCATCCTGCCCCATATAAAGTCAGAACTTTTAACGAATTAAATAAATATTTCGATATCTTTGTCATATTTGAAAGAACCAAGGCGAAAAATAGACCTCTTTCTTTTTATAACTGTAACCAGTATGACTTTCCGCATATGTTTTTAAAAAGAGGTAGTTTTGGGGATGAGCAATCAAATACAGGAGAACTAAAAAAATATCTCAAACACCATCACCAGGAATATGACTTGATTGTCATGAATGGATATAGCACTATTTCGGAAATGCGTGCTATTAGATATCTAATTAAAAAGAAAATTCCTTATGTTTTACAAATTAATGGGGGAATTCCTCACAAAAATAATGCGATAAAAAGAAGACTGAAAAACTATTTCATTTCCCATGCCTATAAATATTTATCTCCAGGAGATATAGCCGATGAATATTTACTAACTTATGGTGCTAAAAAAGAAGATATTCTCCACTACCCATACACAACACTAGAGCAAAAAGATAACTTAACTAATTTAATAAAAGACAAAGAACCAATTAGAAAAAAATATAATCTCCCATCTTCTCCATTATTTATTGCGGCCTCACAATTTATTGAAAGAAAAAATAATGTCTATCTCATACATTTATTTAAAAATGTGAACGCCAATCTATTACTCATTGGTGATGGAAAAGAAAAAGATTTATATAAAGAAATCATTGAAAAAGAGAAAATAAATAATGTTTTTGTAAGAGATTTTGTTCCTAAAGAAACTCTATATGAAATTTTACAAGGAGCAGACTATTTCATCACTTTATCCAAAGAAGACATTTATGGTCATTCCACATTAGAAGCGCTCGCAAATGGATTACCAGTGATCTCTTCAGATAGAGTAATTAGTTCACGTCAGATTATCAAAAATAACGAAAATGGATTCCTTGTTTCTATAGAAAAGGAAGAGGAAATTTTGTCTGCCATTAACAATATTGGTAAAATAGATCTAAATAAATGTTTGGCAAGCGCGAAAGAATATACCATCGAAAATTCAGCCAAAACCATTGCGGACAAATTGAAAGGATTAATAAAACAGTGAAAATCATATATTTCACCACTGCCATTGAAAGAGATGATTACCGTGATTTTGTGAAATTATGGAATATTTCACTTAACCCATCGAACCAAAATTTCCATAATAAGATGGTTCGTTCATTGGGCATAAATAATCAGGTAGATGTTATATCTATTCGTCCTTTTTCTAAACGTCATTGCAAAGTGAAAAGATTAATTGGGGAAACAAAAACCGAAGGCAATATAACTTGGCATTATATTCCTATTCGTGGAAATCGTTTAACTAGACCCGCGAATATTCAAAAAGAAGTTACTAAATTATTAAAGAAATTGGATTTAACTGATGCCATTTTCCTGAGTGATACCATCAATCCAAATGTCATCACTAACGCCAATAAAGCCAAGAAAAAATATGGAAATCCATTGGTTGGAATATTAACAGATTCACCAAGTAATATTAGTGGAACGGGAAGATCATACACTTTATATTTGTTAAAGCAAGGCAATGATTTAGATGGATATATCGCCTTAACAAATGGTCTTAATGATTTATTTAACGAGAATAAAAAACCATCAATTATTAATGAAGGAATTGTGGAAGAAGATAAAATTATTCCCAAAGAAAATAAATATGGAAAATATTTCTTTTTTGGGGGAGCCTTATTAGAAAGATATGGCATTTATAATTTGGTATCCGCTTTTAATAAATTAAAATGTGATGATGCAAAATTAATCATCTGTGGTCACCATGGTGATGAAAGAAAATTAAAAGAGGCTTTTAATAAGAACCCCAATATTAAATATCTAAAAATTCTCCCAGTAAAAGAAGTTTTGCAATTAGAAGCTAATGCTTTAGCCAATATCAACCCAAGACCATATAACCACGACTTAGATAAATTTTCTATCCCCAGTAAAACAATTGAATATTTTATTTCTGGAAAGCCCACAATTACTGCCAAAAGCACAATATTAGAAAATTACTTTCATAACGAGGCAATTTGGTGTGGATACGCTAAAGAAGATGAATTATTACAAGCTATGCAAAAAGTTTTAAAAATGGATGAAGATAAACAACTAAAAATGGGTCAAGAAGCCAAAAAGAAAGCACTTGAACTATATTCATTAAGTGCCGTTAATAAAAAATTAAATGAGTTTTTAAGACAATTCATCAATTAAGATTTGATTAATGTCTTTTCCCACTTTTTCTAAATTAAAATGATGCAAGAAATATTCTCGGTTAGCATTTCCGAGATTTTCTTTTTCTTCTTTGCTAAAACGGGCAATTTTTTCAATGCCAATAGCTAATGAATTAGCGTTTTCTTCAACAAAAATGCCACCTTTTGCTTCTTCTAACACTTTCTTACCATCGCCTTTTAACATTGCTAGAATAGGTTTACCAAAAGCCATAGACATCACTAATTTGTTAGGAATAGTTTTGCCAACATAGCCTTCACCTTTTAAAGAAACATATAAAGCGTCCGCACTTTGGAAATATGCAGCGGCTTGTTTCGCGGGAATCGGCCCATGATAAAACACTTTATCTTGTAAATTTAAACTGTTAATTTTTTCCACTAATAAATCAGACATTGGCCCCATACCAATGATATGGAATTTGACATTATCGGTATTTAATAATTTCATGGCGTCAGGAATTAATTCTGTCAATTGAATTTGGCCAAGATTACCACAATATAAAATATTCGTTCCGTCAGGGTATTGATATGGTGGAACATCACTATTTTCCACGAGAGATGGCTGTGGAATATATGTCATTTTCTTATTTGGTAATTTTAAAACATCCGCAAAATATTCTCTAAATGAGGGGGAGCCCACAATGATATGATCGACATGTTTATAAAGTTTTTTAGACCAATCATAAAGAATTTTATATGTTAGCGATTTTCTTTTTACCGCATGAGTCACTAAAACACTTTCGGGCCATAAATCAACACAATGAACAACATGTTTGACGTGATGTTTCTTCTTATACAAATTACCGGCAGCTAAAATAGTCACTGGTGATAAAGACATCGAATAAACGATATCATAATTTTCACGACATTTCTTTATCCATGTTTTCGAATTTTTCCAAAATGATAAATAATTTTCGATAATCGAAAGTCGATTCTTTTTTCTTGGTCTTAAATTGACACGGTGGACTTTAACACCATTGATTTCTTCATATTTGATATCTTTATATTTAGGCAAAATATAGCCATAGCCGTAATTGGGCTTACCAGTTAAAACGGTAACATCATTACCTTGCCTTACTAAATCTTCACAAATCTTCGATATGACAAAATTTTCTGGGAAATAAAACTGACATACAACAAGAATTTTCATGTTCCTATTTTACTCGCATTTTATAAATAACGTTAGTCATTATCTATAAATCATTAGTATAATGAGAGAAATGAAAAACAATATCCGTATTAATGTCATAGTTAATGTCATAAGAACATTAGTCCTTACATTATTATCATTTATTACCTTCCCATGGGTCTGCCGTTATCTAGGAGATTCAGCGGTAGGTGCATATACATGGGCTAACACATTTGTTTCCTACTTTCTTATTCTCGCTAAAATCGGTATTCCTAATTTAGCGGTAAGAGAATGCGTCAAAGTCCGTGATGATAAAGAAAAATTATCTAATAAAGCCCAAGGATTTTTCCTCCTACAATTAATCGCTACAGCATTATCATTCGGTTTAATGTCCATTGTGGTTTTTACTGTTCCAGCGATTAGAGAATCCGCTTCATTAATATTCATTTTATCTATCAACTTTTTAGTAGGTGCCTTCTCATTTGAGTGGATTTTCATCGCGCTAGAAAAACAATTTTATATGTCAGTGAGAAGCATTGTTACATTAACTCTTGCGGCCATTTTAATTATTGTGATGGTCACCACTCCTAGTGACATTTACATTTATTCCTTAATTACAGTCAGCGTTACGGTAGTTACCACTATCTGTAATTTGGTTTATGTGAGGAAATTTATTTCATTCAAAAAAACAATGCCTTTTGTTTTGAAACAATACGCAAAACCCCTATTAATTTTATGTTCTTTATCTTTAATACTTTCTTTATATAACCAAACTGATACCTTTATTTTAGGCTTCATTAATCCTAGTAAATCTGATGTTGCATCTTATTCTGTTGGTATAAAAGGAATTGATATTATTATTGGTATCATTACCTCTTTAAGCACCGTATTTATTCCGCGAGCGGCATATTATTATGAAAAAGAAGATAAAAGGTTCTTTAATAATCTCACCAAATATTCTATTAACATTTGTTTATTTGTGGTATTACCGGCAATCGTAACAATGTCTATATTATCTAAACCGATATGTTCATTGATTTCTGGTACATATGATTATTCTAGTGTTGATGCTAGCTATAAAGATGCGCCTATTGTTCTTATCACTCTATCAGCGATGATGCTCACATATTCTTTAGGTGATATTATCTATGGACAAATATTACTCCCGATGAAAAAAGAAAAATATTATTTAATCGCTATTGCTACTGGAACAGTATTAAACGCTATATTGTCTATTGTTTTAGGTGGCGTTATTGCGCCTAGGTTAGATTGGATGTCTCCAGCATTAGGTGTTGCTCTTGGAACCGTGGTGACAGATTTATTGATAATCATATTCTTATTAGCTTTAACGTGGAAATGGGTCAAAAAAGCTATCTTTAATTACAATTCATTAAAATTATTAATTGCGAATGTGGCCATATTAGTAGTTTCATTATTGCTCTATCAACCATTATTTAATTTATGGTCCTTAATGCATTTATCACAATCGATTTCCTGCATTTTAGAATTGATCAGCATCGTCCTTATTGACGCGATTATATATTTAGTTTTATTAGGTCTAATGAAAGAAGATTTAGTTTATTCTTTTATAAGAAAAAATAAAACGGGAGAAAATCAACAAATCTAGCTTCCTCAGTATTTTTACCATTGCATAATAAAAGGGCCGTCAAACGGCCCATTTTTAAGGATTTAACGACTATTCAACGGTAATACCGGAGATGGTAACTGTCAAAGTGACATCACCAACTACATATGTACCATTAACAGAAGTCATACCAGATTCTAATTTTTCCCATAAGATATCCTTTAAGCCATCAATAGTGATAGGATTAGAATCACTATATTCGGCGGTAAAAGATAAACCGGTGGAATCAAAACTTTCACCAGCAACATAAGATGTTTTTTCTAATGTTCCCGTATAAGTCAAATTGGTTAAAAGAATATCTTGAGGATTAGATGAATCTCCGTTCCAATATGCTACACCAGGTTTTTTAATTTCCTCAGCACCTAAAATGACAGCCGAATAAGCTTGTTCACTATCTATATAGGAATCACTTAAGTTGACACTTGCTAATTCTTTTAAAGTGCGGCAGAAATAAATTGGTAAACGGGTATTGTCATCATGAAGAGTGTTGACAAAAGCACCGTCTAAAATTTGCGTAACATTCTTTGGCACGACAACATAATCTAAGGATTTAGCGCCATTGAAAGCATTACTTTGAATAGCGGTCACTGTTTCTGGTAAATCAACATGTGCTAATTTTTCACAATTATAGAATAGTTGCGCACCGACAGTTCTAAATTGCGTATCTTTTAAATCGATAGTTGTTAAATTAGTGCATCCAGAGAAAACTCCACTACCTAAAGAAGTAACTTTAGAAGGAAGCGATACATTATCTAATTTCGTATCATTTAAGAAAGCATAATTGCCAATAGAATTAAGAATAGAAGAAGGACCAAATTCAATTTCTTCTAAATTCGCGGCATTAGCAAATCCATAAGAGCCAATGGAACGCACATTACCACTTAATTTAATTTTAGTGGCGTTGGTGTTAGCAAATGTGTAATTAGTATTGTTGTTATAAGAGTCGTTATGAGTGGTACGAAGAGTGTGAGGGAAAGTAAATGTTCCTTCGTCACATCCTGGTAATTGATTGCCATCATCACCATATAAAGCAATTGTGGTTAATTTATCACAATTATTAAATGATTTAGAACGGATATCTCTCACACCAATCAAAGTACCAGCGCCATAGGCACCATCATCAGCCACATAATAATTCATCGGCGTTAATAAATAGGCTTTACCAGATGAAGATAAATTAAGTTCATAGAAGTTTTTCTCACTGACAATATATAAATCAGGAGAAGAACCTTTTAATTGTTCAACTTCATCACTACTTAATGTAAATGTAGCGGAAGGAATACCATATTGCGATGGTAAATTATTGATAGTAAATGTTAATGAGCCATCACTAGCCACAATAGCGGAAACAGAAGCATCAACATAATCGCCTTTAAGTTTTAAACTGAAATTATTGGAAGATAATGTATATGAACCGCTTGCTTCTTCGCTTTCATAAATAGGATGACCTTCTTCATCAACAGTGATACTATCTAAATCAACTAAATAATTTGGATTGCCATATAAAGATACTTTTGTAAGGTTTTTACAATCTTCAAAAGTCATGTCTAAGATACTGGTAACATTTTTAGGAACCACAAATTCACTAAAAGCGGTGTTACTAAAGGCTTCCATACCAAAGCTATTAACGTAATCAATCGCAGAATTATCGGTATCTCCCCAATAGATGTGAGATAAAGAAGTGCAATCTTTAAACATCGCCTCAGATACAGAAGTAAATGTTTCGTTCGCGGGATAAATAACGGTCTCTAAATTTGTACAGCCTTGGAAAATGCCAATGCCCATGTTTTTCACATTGTGAAGAGCAGGAATATCTTCCACCGCCGTATTAGCGAAAGCATAATCACCAACTTCGGTTAAAATATCAGAGAAAGTAATATCTTCTAATTGCGTACAATTTTGGAAAGCACCATCACCAATTTTGGTAATTTGTGAATTAGTAAAACTAATACCTTTCAAGTTAGTGCAATTATAAAATGTTTTGCTACCGACATCATTTAAGAAAGAAGGTAAATCGATATAGACAATCTTTTTGTTATTTTGGAATAAACCAGAAACAAAATTAATAACGCCTAAATCATCAAAATCATAAATATTGCCGTCAGAAACGCCATATTTTGTCTTAATATTATTTCTTTCTTCAATTGATAACTTAGAATCAACTAAGGCGGTATTATCGGCAAAATAATCAGGGCCTAAATAAAGCAAAACGCCACTAGGAATGCGATAAAATCCTTTGGGATCTTCCACTAATTTGTTATAAAAAGCGGTGTCTTTAAAGGCATCTGGGCCAATATAAGAAAGCGAATTATTCCATGAAATTTCGGAAAGATTTTTTAAGCCGTAGAAAGCTTTTTCACCAACAGTATTAACGTATTTAGTGAAAATAATTTTCTTAATTTCATTATGGCCATTAAAAGCTTCAGGAGCAATTGAGGTCACTTTATAACCTTGTACTTTTTCAGGAATACGGAAAGTGCTTGGATAGGTTGTATTAGGATCCAATTTATAAAGAGTTAAAGTTGGTTCTTCCGCGTTAGGGTTAGAAGCGTCTTTCGGAGTGTAATAGAATTGGATATTAGTCAAATAATCCATATCTTGGAGCCATAAATTAGCCGCGGTGATGCCAAAAGCAATCGCGCCAATAACTAAAACACCAGTAATGGATAAACCAATAATATAGTTTCTTTTTTTAGGAGAAATACGATGTTTTGACTCAACTATGGTATCATCAACGAC
Source organism: uncultured Bacilli bacterium (assembly GCA_905236715.1). Lineage (GTDB taxonomy): Bacteria > Bacillota_I > Bacilli_A > RFN20 > CAG-826 > RUG13091. Next base: position 28,325 of record CAJOMQ010000006.1, read on the forward strand.
ATCCGCACCGAGTTCTAAAATATCACGTGCCATTAATTCTTACCTCCTAATCTTTCTAATTCTTTTTTGTATGCTTCTAATTCAGGAGTATTGCAACGGACAAAATGTTCCGGTTCAATTTCCACTAATTGAGGAGCGTCACTTTTCACATAATGATGTATTTCATGTGGATTATATACAACAATCTCTTTCTTCTTTTCGATATTGGGATCAGGAATAGGAACCGCAGAAAGTAGAGATTTAGTATAAGGATGTAAAGGTGCTTCGAAAAGTCTATTCGCACTAGCGATTTCCACAATATGGCCGGCATAAATAACGGCAATACGGTCAGAAATGTATTTCACCACGGATAAGTCGTGAGCAATAAATAAAACCGTTAAATTACGTTCTTGTTGGAACTCTTTGATTAAATTAAGTACTTGCGCACGAATAGAAACGTCTAAGGCGGAAATAGGTTCATCAGCAATAATGAATTCGGGATTCATAATCATCGCACGAGCGATACCAATTCTTTGTCTTTGACCACCAGAGAATTCGTGGGGATAACGCGTCAAATATTCGGGACGTAAGCCCACTCTTTGCATCATCTTAGTGACTTTATCAAGACGGTCGTTTTCATCTTTATATAATTTAAATGCGCGCAAACCTTCAGAAACAATATAGTCGATATTTGCACGGTCATTTAAAGAATCACCTGGGTCTTGGAAGATCATTTGCATCTTTGTTTTTAATAATCTTTCCGTGGATTTAGGAATTTTTCCAGAAATCGGAACGTTGTTATAGGTAACAACACCACCACTGACTGGATTAATACGAATTAATGCACGGCCAATCGTGGTTTTACCAGAGCCAGATTCGCCCACTAAACCAAGAATTTCACCACGTCTGATGTCTAAATTTAAGTGGTTAATAATAACTCTTTCAATAGAACCAATTTTAAAAGCCACACGCATATCGCGCATCTTGACGATAATATCATCATCTTCAGGATGATCTTTACGGCCTTGTTCAAAGATATCAAGGGCTGTTTCTTCGGAGCCAGGCACTTCTTGTTTGGATAATTTATTCTTTGCCATTATTCTTCAACGCCCTCCTGTCTTTTTAATTCTTTGGCTGCGTTTTTCATTCTCTCGTGGAGTTCTTCAATGACCTTTGGTTTTTGTACCTTAGGCGCACGAGGGTCTAATAACCACGTTTTCGCGCAGTGCGTTTCACTGATTTGAAACATTGGTGGTTCTTTCACGAAATCAATATTCATCGCATATTCATTACGAGGAGCAAAGGCATCACCGATAATTTCGGAAGAGAATGATGGGGGATTACCTTTAATATAACTTAATGGTTCATCTTTAGTACCAAGTTGGGGTAATGAGCATAACAAGGCCCAAGTATATGGGTGTGCGGGACGATAGAAAATATCTTCAACAGTGCCGTATTCGATAATTTGTCCACCATACATCACCGCGATACGATCCGCCACATTAGCCACAACACCTAAGTCATGGGTAATGAAAATTGTGGTCCAATGATATTCTTGTTGTAATTCTTTAATTAAGGCAATAATTTGTGCTTGCACAGTCACATCTAACGCAGTGGTCGGTTCATCACAAATGAGAATTTCAGGACGACAAGCAAGAGCGATAGCGATAACCACTCTTTGACGCATACCACCAGAATATTGGAATGGATAATCGTTATAACGACTTTCCGCATTAGGAATATGCACTTTCTTTAATAATCTAATCGCTTCTTCTTTGGCTTCTTTTTTGTTAAGTCCATGATGTAAACGTAAGACTTCGCTAATTTGGAAACCAATGGTTAATAAAGGATTTAAAGAAGTCATTGGATCTTGGAAAATCGTCGCAATTTTCTTGCCTCTAATGGGTTGCCATTCTGCATTAGTGGTATATTTAGCAATGTCTTCACCATGGAACATGATGGAACCACCAGTCACACGACCATTGCTATCAAGCATACCGGTAAATGTTTTTGTGGTCACGGATTTACCAGAACCAGATTCACCAACAATGGCTAATGTTTCACCTTTATAAACTTTTAAAGAGATGTTACGAATAACATTAATTTTTTTACCACGAACAGTGAAACCAACAGATAGATTTTTGACGTCTAAAACAACCTCTGGTTCGTCATTTTCGGGAGTATTAGCTATGACTTCAATTTTGTTTTCTTCTACCATAAGCTAACCTCCTAACGATGGCTCTTCGGATCTGTGGCATCCGCTAAAGCCATGCCCAGATAGAAGAATGTAATTGTTAATGGCGCCATAACCATCATCGGCGCGATTAATAGATAAGGATAATTGACCCAGTTCATCGATTGACAAACAGTCGTCAAAACTTGACCTAAAGTAATCTCGTTATTACTGGCAATAAAGGAAAGATTGAAGTAAGCTAAGCCAACTTCGGAAGAAATGGCTTCTGGAATCGCTGTCGAAACAACAGTAATAATAACGGAGACTAAATAAGGTAATAAGTTATGGGTAATCATGGTCATAGAGGAGCTACCCAAAGTTTGTGAAGCAATATTATATTCACGGTTTCTAATAATGATAATTTGGTTACGAATAAAGCCCGCTAAACCAATCCATCCTAAAGCCGTTAATAACAAAACTAATGTCCAGAAATTACGTGGTAATATCTGCATCAAAAGAATGTATAACAATAAGCTCGGGATGTTATTAACGAAATTACGGAATTCAATAAGGATAGGGTCTAACCAACGGAAATATCCCCACAAAGAGCCCATTAAAATACCAACTGCGGTATCAATTAAAGCGACAATTGTACCTAAAAGAAGGGATAATTGAGCGCCTTTCCAAACGACATACCATAAATCAGAACCGGAAAACACGGAGCTTTGGCTCGGATAGAAAACACCAAACCAGTGCTCGGCATTAGGACCGATGACTTCTTTCCAACGATATTCACTATCAATGTAGCCAACACCTCTTTTGACGAGAGGTGGGAAATTACGCATCGATGGTCCAAAGATGGTAAAGAAAATAAGAATAACTAAGATGACTAAACAAACGATAACCATCGGATTCTTAAATAAATAAGAGAAAGTTAACCGCCAATAAGAATATGGTGTGCTATCTAATCTTTCTGCTCTTTCATCGGTGGTTCCCACAACTTTGAATAAATCATCAATGTTTTCCGGAATCGTTTCTTCGACATCGACACTACCAGCTAAACGAGGATCATCATCAATGACTTGAAAGATAACATCATTTTCATTTATTTTTTTGTTTTTCTTTTTCATAAATCCTCCTCTCTTAGTTGGTAAAGCTAATACGCGGGTCAACCGCAGCGGTGACAATATCACCAAATAGATAAGATAAAACAGATAAAGCCGCGGAGAATAAGATAATACCTTGGATTAACCAAACATTAGAGGTGTTTTGCGACACCATCAAAGCATTACCAATACCGGGAATACCATACATGTTTTCAATAAAATAGGAACCAAGCAAGGCACCAATGACCGCGCTTGGGAATGTTCTAACTAAAGGAACAACAGCGTTACGTAAAATATGAACAGTCATAATACGGTTTTCTTTTAAACCTTTACTACGTGCAAATTTCACATAATCACCATTAAATTCGTCAACCATGTAACGTCTGACCCATAAGCCAATGCCAGACATACCTGTAATACCCATGGTCAATATCGCAGGTAAATATGATGCCACGTTATCCGCGTCATATTGGAATGGGAGATTAAATAATCCACATAAAATAGACATCCAAATGAAGTAATATGCGACACCAGGAATCGCATCGATAATCATGATATAACCTTTACCGATACGGTCAAAAAGACGATTTTGATATTTCGCCATCAAGATACCAAATGGATATCCTAACGCTAATTCAAGAATGACGGCAAAAATACCAATTTTAAATGAGATAGCAGCTCTGCTTAATAAATAATCAGTAACTAAATAACCATCAGGGACACCGGGAATTTTATAAATACGTCCTAAATTAAATATCACGGTGCGGCATTCAGAAATAATACCTTTTGTTTCCGTAAGTCCTTCAATAGTGAGAGTAGCAAATTCGGTTTTGCAAACTAATTTTGGAAATGGAATCACTGAGAAAAAGAATTTTAATAATTGTTCGACCAAAGAACCGCTTAAACCCATCGCATCTTTCCAGGCAGAACATTGCATTTCATATAATGCTGGGTTTTTCATTTTGATTTGGCCAAACAAAGCCCCACATGTTTCATCTGCGGGTTTGGCGGCACGAATAAGAAAGAAAGTAACTAACATCGCTAAGACAATGGAGATTAACGATGAAAGAATTCTTCTAATCGAGTAATGGAGCAAAGGATTCGCAAAAATTCTTTGCATGGAAACTGTGTTGCCAAAGAGAATTTTCTTTTTAACAAGGACTGAAAATACAATAAAAACTACAAGTAGAATGATTACTGTGTAGCCAATAATGTACGTTGCCATAAAACCCTCCTTTATGCACTAAATTAGGGTCGGAGGCGAAAACCTCCGGAGCCCTAATTAAATTTTTATTGATTATGAGAAGAAAATTTTAATTTCTAATCATTGTAGAAATCATAAGCGCCATGTTTGCTGGTGTATTCTTTCTTAGCTTCTTGATAAGCTTCACGAATTTCGTTACGTTCTTGTCTGGTTAAGGTATCTTTTAAGACCCACATACCAGTTAAACGTTCATTAGATAATCCATAGTTAGATTGAGGCATTTCGTAGCCAGCCGATTTACTGACAGATAATGACCAACCTTGACCATAGTTCACTTGTGGTTGATAGATGTTCAAATTGTTGATTAATTCATATTCTGCTTCCGCGAATTTGGTATAACGGTTGGTTAAGTTTTCGGTTTCAACCGCACCGGCATCAACGAGTTCAGAATAGGCTTTTAATAAATCAACAGGAGCATTGAGTGTTAATGTATCTAAATCATCACCAGTGGTTTTGAAGTTAGGAACATTTTCATCATCAATCCATGGGAAGATGGATTTCCAGTCGCCACCTTTTTTGTAAGTAGCTAAGAATGTTAATGGATCGCCGTAGTCAGCGCCCCAACCCCATAAAACAGGAGAGAAGTCATAGTTAGCAGCACCATCAGATGAACCACTAATATCGTTGTAGTTAGAAGTGTTGCATTGATCAGTTGGAACGACATGGAAATATGGGCAGTTGCTTAAATCACTCTTAGGTGCTACTGTCATTTTGTTGAGTCTGATGTTCATGCTGTTAATTTCTTGCGTATCAAAAGTCTTTGATTCTTGATCAGCATTCCACATTGAATAATATTCAACATTAATTGGTAATGTAATAGCGCCATATTGGCTAGCATATTCAGAAGCATTGTATAATTCAACGGCTTTTAAAGCTCTATCGACTAAGGCAGCCACTTCATCTTTAGAATGTTGACGAGTGACAAATTGGCCAGTTTTTAATTGATAAGCAGCGGAATCTACATCTGGTTGCCAGACACCACTATTATCATAATGACCGTTGGCACCGGAAGCTTCACTACCGACTTTGTCATAACCTTTTTCGATAGCAAATCTTTCCGTGTAATATTTATCAACATATTCATAACCATTGTCATCATAAACGAAGTTCTTGGGGACATAGGTATGAACGAGATATTGGCTAGCGAAGACGCTTGTTTCATCGCCATCAGCATTACGTTTGTAATAAGTTGGATAATCCATAGCACCCAAAATGGCGGCTCTGACATCATCTAAACGGAGAGCTCTTTCAGTATTGAGGACTGATTCAGCAGAACCGAAACTGGAATAAGATTTAGCACCATTGTTTCTCGTTCTTTCTAAAACAATATTAGAACCATACATACTGCCAATAGTGTCTAATAAACGGGAGTTAACATTAGCGTCGACTGGGTCTTCTAATGTGCCACTTCCATCGCCAGTAACATATTTTTCCCAACCAACAGTGTCGGACATATTTAAGCTGAAGCCATCAATATTGCCCATTTCATATTGATTACGGGTATAGTCAGAAGTAATATTATCGGATTTAATGATGTTGTACTTGATTGTTTCCGCACGAGCTTGCATAAATCCCTTGATATCTTTTCTTTGCGCATAAGTTTCGTTCTTTTTGTAGACAATAGTAGCTTCATCTAAAGTATCTAATCTATATGGTCCACAATAGAGAATAGAGTCAGCACTAGAAATACCGAAACTAGAACCTTTTTCATCTAAGAAATAGGAATTAACAGGTAAATAACAAGAATATGTTAAGAGTGTGGGGAAATAGAAAGCAGGACTATAAAGTTCATAAGTAACTGTTCTTTTTTCATCATCAGCCTTAACACCAAAACGAGATCCGTTAGCGACAAGAGGAATATCAGAAGCTTCTAATTTTTCATAAGAATCTAATTTCACGATATTTTCTTTTTCTGATGCCATAGTGTTATTAATCCAGTTGGCTTTCTTGGCATCTGAATTGAGTGCAACGAAAGCAGGAGTTCCTTTGGCAATCTCATTAAGAATGTTGGTGTAGTAATAATATTCAGCGGCACCTTTGACAAAGTCTGTAATTAAATAGGCAGTATCAGAGCCAGTGGAATAAGTACAAACATATTTGGCACCTGTCACAAAGTCAGAAGCTTTGACTTTTTGAATTTTTTCTTCACCATCTTCATAGTGAGTATAAGGTTTTCCGTTGTATTGGACCCAAGCTAAAGCATCATCATCACGAACAGTAAATGTGAATGTCGTATTGGTAGCATTGTGTTCAGCGTGTTCCGCTAAGTTTAAGTTCAAAACACCGAAATCGTTGTGGGTAAGTAATCCATCAACAAAGTTAGCAAAGTGCGTGGCATTGGCTTGTGCGGATGTTTGCAAATAATTCAATGAAGCAATACCGGTGGTTGTCAACGTATTATACGTAGCCTTTGCCGCCCTACCATTGAGTTTGTCATATGGCGAATCCTTAACCTGTGTATAGGATGCTCTTGAACATGACGCCATTAGACCAACAAATGATAGAATCATAAGTGATTTAACTTTTTTGTTCATAAGTTGTTTTTCCGTCCTTTCTTCAAAGTTGTTTCTGTAAAGATTGTTTATAACCTTACTCTAATCACGCGCAAAAAGCAATTATTTTTTATAATAAAAAAGGCGCCCGCAGGCGCTTATGCAACAAAAAAATTAGTTTTTGCTTACAAAAATGGGTAATTTCCGGTAACCCAGAAAATAATTTCAAAAACCATGAAAACCACAAAAATAATTAAGCAAGAAATATAAAATGGCAGTCTTCTTATCCAGGCTTCAACTTTAACGCCATCAGGGACTTGATCATCCCAATTTTTGTTTTTGCGGCGATAAGAAACAATATGTAAATCGCCCCAGATAAATCCAACAAGCAAATAGAATGCCGCAAAGGCACCTAATATAGCGGGATAATATGCCGGCTGGGCATTATCAACATTTAAAGTGATGACTAAAACAATAAAAGGAATGCCAAGACCAACAAGAGTCAATATCGCAGCAAATATATAAATTTGATATTTCTTAAGGGCAATTTTCATAACAATAGTCTATCACTAGACTTTAAAAACGCAAATGCAAGATATATACTCTAGATATGCCAAACCCCAATTTAAAAGAAAATAAATTCAAAAGAGCATTAGTAGCGCCATTTCGTAATGTTGTAAAAGCCATATCGAAGACATGGTACGTTAAATCACAATATAAATATATAACCCACCATAAGTTAAATTTAAAAAATCCAACAAGATATACAGAGAAGTTACAATATCTTCGTTTATTTGTTTATCCAAAAGACCCATTGGTCATTCAATGTGCTGGACGCGTGGGTGTTAGAGATTATCTAAAAAAACGTGGGTTTTGCGATAAATTAATACCTATTTATGGTGTTTTTGATTCATTTGATGAAATTGATTTTGATAAATTGCCCAATCAATTTGTCATGAAATGCAGTCATGCTTGTGCCTTTAATTACATATGCTTAGACAAGAGCAAAATTGATAAAACTGCACTAAAAAATAAATTTGATAAGTGGTTAAAAATAAACTACGGAAAGAAAACTGTAGAACTTCAATACGCTCCCATTAAGCCACAGATAATTATTGAAAAATATCTCGTGCAAGAAGGACAACCTTTACCCATTGAATATAAAATTCATGTCTTTAATGGCAAAGCTAAGTCAATGTATGTTGTTACTTCTCGCGGTGTTGATATACGTTATAACAATTATTACATTGACTGGACACCTTTTGATGGCAGCCAATTTAATGGTTGGAAAAAAACAGATTATCCATTAGAAAAACCGGACCATTGGAATGATATGGTAGAGATGGCCCAAATCTTAGCGGAGCCATTCCCCTTTGTTCGTGTCGATTTATATAACATCAATGGAAAAATATATTTCTCAGAATTAACTTTTACTCCCGCAAAAGGGACTCTCATTTTAGATGATGATAAATGTGATTTTGAAATGGGAGAATGGTTAGATATTAGTCAATATATTAATGCCAAGTAGAATATGGCAAACTAATTTCATAAAGCATTATAGAATGATAAACAGTTAAATTATCTGGATGTAAATCAACAGGTGCACCACCGTAATTGATTTGTTTTAATTCGTATTCAAATGAGATACCAGCTAGACGATTCAAATCTAATAAAGCATCGTCGTTTTCTTGATGAAGTTTAAAGCCAAAGCACATGTAACCATTATAGCGATCTCCATCACCACTATTGGTGGGAGCATTCACGATATCATATTCCACAGGAACACGTGTAAAGCCATTATCATTTTTCAAATAAAAGCTGAGTTTTAAAGTAAAACTAGATGAACAAAGACCTAAATTTTGACTTTCGTTTGTCACATAAGAGCATTTGAAATTGCACATGAAATATTCAGAGTAAGTGCATTCTTTAGCAAAGCGAACACCAAAGCCTCCAAAATCACCCAAATTAGTGGAACCAACTTGTGTGCGAGATAATTGATAGTCACCATTACAAAAGATTTGACCATCAAATAATTTAGAGGCAACCCCGTAATTAAATGATTGATCAATCGCGCTTAATTTCACTGCAGGGCCATAGGCTTTTTTGCCGTTGTCTGGTTCTCTTTTATCAAGGCCGTATTCATAACCCGACCAGTTTTTTTCACAAATTTTGAAATTTTCATAATCTGTCTCGAAACCTTCACCAGCAAAAGGCTTGACAAACACTTTGTCTTTTTCCTGTTCTAATATTCTCGTTTCGAGGGTTTTTGTTATTTTATTTTGTTCTTGACGATAGTCGATACTTTTATCCCAAACGCGATAATAATTTTCAGTAAATTCGGTGGAATTATATGGTATGCCTTCATAAACCTCTTTGAGGCCATAACCACATGACGTTAAAACTAAAGATGGAAATAATAAAAATATTTTAGAGATTGAATGTTTTTTCATCTTCAATGACCTCCTCATTTTTTATAGTGTTTGGTTCTTTTACAAATCTAAATGTATACGAAATTAAGAAAATAGAAATCAATAACGGAGTAAACATATAAACAGGATACAAATTATCCGCGTTCACTAAAGGTGTACCATCATAGGCAAAAAAGACAATTGTCAAGGTGATAAAAACATAACTTACCAATAGCCATTTGTTGACAGGCAAATCAATATCTTTATTTAAATAATTAAGCATTTGTTTAATGCAAAAAACAAAACCAAGGATCAAGAATAAAGAACCGAATAATCCACTGGTTAACAAATTATCAAAAATGGAATAGCCACTTAAATTTTGTTCAACAAAACCTAACTTTGCATCTAAAACATATCCCACAAAAGAGCCAAATATTTTTCCAAAATTAAACATTTCCCACAAGATGGAAATTACGGGTTTGACAAACCTATTAGTGTTGAACAAACGATTTAAGAAACTGTTATTGCTAATCGCGTTTTGCATAGGCTCTAAAAATGCCCAATTTGTCTGCGCGTTTAATGCTAAAAGAATACAGCCTAATAAGAAGAGAATTAAAAGAACTAACAAGGTAATCTTAATTGGTTTATGACTCTTCTTAAATTTCATTGCTAAGACAATAAGTCCAAGAGATAAAATAAGAACCAAATCACCAATTAATGATTCTTTGGAAATGGTGAAAAGCAAGCAAATCCCACCCATAATAGTAAATGATAAATAAGTTAAAAATAATTTTTTATTATTCTTATATTTGATAAAGAAAAGGCCAATACAAGAAGACAAAAGAATACTCGGGAATAATGACCAATACACTAATGAGACTTCTAAAATCTCAAAACCAAATAAAGCATAAGCCGTTTGACCAATTGGAACACTAGATGGTCTCCCATCAAAATAGATATAAGAATTGGAATAAATCAATGTATAAAAAGGAACGTAATACACCATCGTCGCGATAAAATTAATCAATACATAAACCGCTAAGGCGCCATAGACGACAAGAAATACTTTTTGTAAATCAAACCCTTTGATGTGTCCCGAGAAGAAACCACACAACGCAATAAAAGTAAAAGTTATCGGGATAAAAACACCATTAGCGATTCCAATCGCGCCATTACTTTGGGTAACAAACGGTGATAAAGCACTTAATAAACCATAAACAAATAAGGGGAAGAGGAAATAAGCAAAATTAGCCACTCCATCTTTTTTAATTTGGCGAAACGTTACTAAGAAAAGTAATATGGCTAATGCTAGAGATAATGATCCCCAAAGAATATAATTTTGGGCTAAGGAAAAACTAATAAAAGCCAAAACTTCCAAACATAAAAATGCCACTACTAAAGCATAAGTAGAAGCATTGAATATCTTTTTAGTTGTCTTTTCTTTTTCCATGGAATTAATTATATAGATTTTTTTGGTATAAAAAAAGCGGATTAGACCGCTACGCTAGAAGAATAATTAATGCTTATTCTTCAGTGTCGAAAAAGAAATCTTCGTCTTCAACACGCATGTCGAGAAATTCTTCCGCTGATTGATAAGCTTCTAAAACTTCTAATTCTTCATTTTCAGTTAATTCATCTGTCCGATCTCTGGGCCCACAGAAATAATTATTCATACAACAAATCTCCTCAATCACGGAATAAATTCTTAATAGTACTTCGTTACTACTTGCGATTACTATATCACTGCTTACTATACGTAGCAAACATTATTTTAATTAATTTATACACTGACAAATTATGACCATTTTTTTGTGGATTACTTTAGTAAAATGTGCAATGAAAATTGTAATTTGAAACATAAATATAAAAGAGTAAAATATAATAGCACTTATGAAAACTCAAACCGAAATTATTGCTGAAAATCTTGTCTATTATCGTAAGGCCGCTGGGTTTACCCAATTAGAAATTGCGGAAAAATTTAATTATTCAGATAAATCAATTTCCAAATGGGAAAGAGGAGAAGGTGTCCCCGACATTTTTGTTTTAAAAGCTTTAGCGGATTTATATGGATTAAGTGTTGATGATTTCTTTAATCAAGAAAAAAGAAAAACAAAAACCAGTAAAGCAAGAAAGCATTGGTACATCACAGGACTAAGTGTTTCCTTAGCGTGGCTGGTTGCCGCGACGGGATTTACTGTTTGTATGATTGCTTGCCCCAATGTTTTTCCCTGGTGGCTATTTTATATTTATGCGATTATCGCTACTGGAATTATTTGCACCGTTTTCACAAGTGTATGGAAGACTCTGAAATATCAATTGATATCTGTTTCTATTTTAATTTGGGCTACTGGCTTAGCGAGCTTCCTCACCTTACAAATATTATATCCAATGCAATATGCTTTCTTATTTTTTATCGTTGCCTTAATGGTGGAAATTTTAGCGGTCATTTGGTATTTATTTAAACGAAGTAACCGCAAGAAAAAAGAAGTAAAAGAATAATTAAAAAAACAATGGGCTGGCCATTGTTTTTTATTCTTCGTCTAATCCATCATTGATATATAGAATGCCAAGGGTTTTGGGACCACAGTGAGAAGTAATTGTGGCACCTGCGGTTGTTTCATAAATAGTTTTAAATCCCGCTTCTTGGAGAGCTTTTTTCGCGGATTGCACCATTTGCTCGGAAGCCACCGTATGTGTAATGAAGGCGATAGATTTATCAGGATTATTAAATTCTTGTAAGGTGTCTTGACAATATTTTTCCACGAGGACATCGACTTTACCACGGTATTTCTTACCCATACCCATCGAACCATCTTTGACAACAATTTGGGGTTTGATTCTAAATAAATCAGCGGCAAATTTTGTTAAGCCAGAACATCTACCACCTTTATGGAGATAATCTAAAGTGTCTAAGATGAAACTAGCTTGGACATGAGGGATACGTTTTTCACAACGCTCCACGATTTCTTTTGGTTCTAATCCACGATCCGCTAATTTGCGGGCATAGATGGCTAGTAAAGCTATACCAGTAGAAAGTGAACGTGAATCGATCACATACAAATCTTTGATAATTTTGGTAACTTTTTTCGCATTAGAACAAGCGGAAGAGATTTTACTAGATAACGAGAAGTGAATAATTGCATCATAATTTTGTTTCAACCTTTTGAAATAATTGATGTATTGATATTCATTAACCGCCGCGGTCTTGGGCAAGATTTTTGTTTCATCAACATAAGAAAATATTTTTTCTGGTGTAATATCACCATCAAAACCGCTTTTTTCACCTAAAAGGACCGTAAAAGGAATGGTTTGAATATCATATTGCTTTAATAGTTCTTTTGGTAAGTCACAAGTTGATTCACAAGATATACAGATTTTCATATTAATACCTATTTAACAAATTCAATAATGGCTTGATCATATTCCTTTTGATTGGCTAGACGGACATGTGAATGATTACCTTTATCAAACCACTTGACCATTTTTTCAGTGGGACAAGCATCGATAAGTATTTGTCCTTTCGCGGGCAAGGAATATTTATCTTCTTTACTATAAATAAACAAAACGGGGGCTTCAATATTTTTGATTTCCTTTAAGGGGTTAGATTTATTAACCGAAACATGGGTGTAATGTCTAAACCAAATCCATATTTCATAATAAACAGGGAATAAAGCGTGCCCTTGGGCAATATAGTGATTACGATAGCTTTCTTTAAAATTAATAAATCCACCATCGATGATAATCTTATGGACATATTGTTTGCCAAAATCGGTTTTGGCGGCCAAGATGCCAGTGGAACCACCAATGCAGATACAATGTAAGGCAAAAGATTCTTGATGGAAATTCTCTTTTAGATATTGCATCCAAAGAACAGCGTCTTCACTTTCTTTGATACCGACAGTGCTATATTTTCCTTCACTTAAACCATGGGCGCGAGAATCAATAACTAAGACGTTATAACCAGCTTGATGATATGGGAAAGCATAATAATACCCATACCATGCACATTCACATCTTCCCGAAAGAATAATAACGGTTTTTTGACTACCAAAATCAAAGAATTCCCCAAATAATTTCAAGCCATCTTTACTAACAATGGATAATTCTTTTTTATAAGATACATTTTCTTTTCCCCATGCTAAACCATCGTTCCACATGGTCATTTGTTCTTCATTATCAGGTGCACTACAAACGCGACCCCACTCATCATCAGTTCGTTTGGCCAATGTATGGAAATATACTTCACGAGCAATATACATCGTTAGGCATATAGAAAAGATGAGGCCGGCAATTAATAAAATACCGACACCGATGATTACCCAGTGATACCAAAGCAAATTAGCCATGACAGTCATAATGAATCTTATTTATTACCAGCGATAATATCAGTGAGAATCACTCTTTCTTGTTCGCAACCGACGGAAGTTTTATTGCCAAAATAGAAAGCGGAAATTAAACCAGGACCAATATTAGTGCCATCGGATTGACCAACTTTATTCATGATAATAGTGATATTTTGATCCGCAAAAGCCTCTTCGATTTCTTTTTTTAATTCTTCGGCTTGTTTTTCTCTAATTGATTGCGAAATAACAATAGTTTTATCTTTTGCGTCACCAATTGTGGCTTGCATATATTTAACGATGGATTTCCAAGCGTTTTTATAACCGCGAGAATTACCTAAAACAACGGGGTAGCCTGTTTCATTTTCGAAATCCGCCATCGGTTTCACACCAACCATACGGCCCATAAAGGCTTTGAATTTGGTGATACGACCACTTCTGGCTAAATAAGCTAAATCATCAAGAACACCCATTTGGTGTAATCCTAATTTATTTTCTTCCACCCAAGCGTGGTTTTCTTCAATAGACATTCCGGCATCTCTATTTTTCGCCGCGGATATCGCTAATAAAGCAATACCACCACTATAACGTTTGGAATCGGTGACAAGTAATTTTCTTTCGGGATATTTTTCCGCTAATTCCTTTTGAACGATTAAAAAGACATTATATGTTCCAGACATGCCACTCGATAAAGTAATGGCTAAAACATCAATACCTTGTTTGAAATATTCTTCCACACGAGTGGAGACATCAAAAGGATTAGGCATCGCAGATTTATAGACAGTTTTCTTTTCCATTGAATGGAAGAATTCGTCAAAAGACATTTCTTCCCAATCCACATCGGCCTTTTTACTTTCGCCATTAGGGAAGGTAACATAACCTGGGATAGGATATTCAATGCCAAATTGTTTTCTTTGTTCGGCGTCTAAATCCACACAATTATCGGTTAATATGACATATTTACTCATCTGTTTCTCTCCTTTAAAATAGACTTTTATGTATTTATAAGTTTATAACTTATATAATTCTTTTTCAATTTTATTTTCGTTTGTTAAACCTATAGAGTTTTAAATAATTTACGGAAAACCCAAGCAAAAAAGATATTTAATCCGCAACATAAAACTGCTAAAACGGGCATGATAATCGCGGGGTCAAAATGACAGACATCAATAAATAAAACCGCTAGATGTAACAAAGCGTATGAACGAATCGCAGCGAATAATAATTCTTTCCATAATCTTCTGACTGGTGCTCTGGTTGGATAGAAAGTATTCATCAAAAGAAAATAGAACAAGAAACTCGCGGAACTACTTAAAATAACCGCTAAAGGGGTACAGGTATCAATATTGTGTTCGGTTAAAAAAGCATAATCTAAATGTAAATAATGACCTCTCGAGAGGATTATTAAACCCGCAATATATAAGCCCAAAGATAATAAAGAAATAATCGAATTTAACAAAATGATACTTTGAATTTTCATCGTGTCTTTAAAGGGATGGAAGTGACTACGAGAATTGCTATCTAAATAAATTGTTTCAATAGGAATTGTAATCATTGGATATTGTTTGATTTGGAACAAAACAATTTCATTCATCTCGTATTCATAACGATTACCCTTGATCTTAATTAATTCAGGAATATAACGGATGGGAAAACCCCTTAATCCACATTGGTCATCAGGGATATATGTTTTTGTTAATAAAGATCTCGTGGCTTTAGAAAAATTATTTCCCGCTTTACTTTTTGCGGGGACATCTTTATCAAAATTACGCACACCAAAAACTAATTCATTGCTTCTTTCCATTTCTTCGTGAACAGCGATGATATCTTTAGTACTATGTTGCCCATCACCATCCGCGGTGATGACAAATTTCGCATCGGGATATATTTCTAATAATCTCTTATAGCCGTATTTCATCGCATAACCTTTACCATGATTTTCTTCATAGGAAAGATAAGCGACATCATCTTTGATTTTATCGAAAATAGGGTCAAATTCTTTTCCCGAACCATCATTGACCACAAGGATAGGAAATCCCGCTTCTTTTAGTTCGTGAATAGTGTTAACCAGTAATTCATCTGGTTCATAGCTAGGAATTAAAATAACGGAACTTCTCATAATGTTGTAATCTTATAAGTGGCAATCATTTTTGTCAAATTGCCGCTTGATGCACAATAAAATTTTTACAAAGCAATGATAACAAAGACAGGCATTCAAATAAACATATAATTATTTGTTATTTCACATTCATTGAAAAATTTATAAAATAGATAGCAAAATGAAAATTTCCTTTATTATTCCATGCTATAACGAAGAGCAAGATATTAGCAAAAAATGCCAGCAAATGGTTTCTTTCTTCGTGGAAAATAACATCGATTACGAATTAATTCTTGTCAATGATGGTAGTAAAGATAATACCTCCACGGTTATAAATAGCATTAAGGAAGCTGTCGCTGTCAATTACGAACCAAATCATGGAAAAGGATACGCAGTTAAGCAAGGTATTAATGCAGCATCCGGAGATTATGTGTTCATCATGGACGCTGATTTATCCACTGATTTATCTTGCATATTAGAATTTTTACCACTTCTACCACAATATGATATGGTTATCGGCTCTCGTCATATGAAGGAAAGTGTGGTGCCGATTAAGCAGCCATTAAAAAGAAGATTTATTTCACTTTGCTGTCATATATTAGTGAATACCTATTTTGGTTTTAAATATCATGATACACAATGTGGATTTAAAGCCATTAAAACAGATATTGCTAAACAAATTGCGCAAAGACAAATTATTGAAGGTTTTGCCTTTGATGTTGAATATCTTTATTTCATGAAACTCAATCATCATACAGTTTTAGAGAAGCCTGTTATCTGGCGCGATGATAGAGGCTCCACGGTTAAAAAAGGCGCTTCTAAATCTTTCATGAAGGAAATGAAAATCATCAAAAAGAACAAGAAAAATTATATTTATGAAAAATAATATAAATGCCTTATTAAATAAACATCCACGAATAAGCCGCATCATTTTTTCTTTATTCGCAGGTTTTTTAACTGTCCTATTAGCGGCATCGGTCAGCAATATTATTTATCGGTTAGCACCTACGACGACATTTAATAACGATCAAACAATGTTTTATTATATGGGGAAACAATTAGCGTTAGGTAAGACACCATATGTTGATTTCTATGATCATAAAGGACTCTATCTAATTTATTATGTCGTGATTGGTTATTTAATTGGTGGCAAGGTTGGTTTCTTTTTTATTCAATGTTTGAACTTGTCTCTTTTTTATTACGTGTTCTTATTGACCTGTCAGGTATTAAATTTCAACCTCAAAAAGAAAGTTATCGCCGTGATATTTTTTATGGCTATCTTTGGAGCTTTTCATCAAAGTCCATCGGATTTTGAACCCCAAATGGTTGTCATCATGTGCTGCTTATATTTTTATATAAAAGGTATTAAAGAAGATAAAGAAAAAGACTATTTGATTGGCAATATATTTACTGGTCTTTCCGCGGGTATCGCTATAAATATCAGAGCGTCTGACGCGATGGTAGCATTTTCTTTAGTTGTCTTCTATTTAGTCCACTGCTTAAAACATCATCGATATAAAAACATCTTTATTAATGCCGGGGTTTGTTTGGGAGCTTTACTATTAGCATGTTTACCACCTCTCGTACATTCTTATTTTGGTGGATTTACCAAACAAATGTATGATGCGATTATCTTCACCAATTTCAAATATGTCTCTTCTATTGGCAAGGGTATGTCATCGCAACCAACCTCTATCTTGTGCCGAGTGGCAATCATATTCGCAGTAATATTGTTATTTGTTACCATTTATCACAAGAGAAAACAAATCAGTGAAGATGAATATTATTTTCACTTAGTGTCTATTATTGTCGTCGGTTTAATCCAATATGCAATTGCGATTTACCCCCACTATTTCATGACTTGCTTCCCTTATCTTGTTTTATTTATTGTGCGGTTTACCACCTTATCCAAAAAAGAAAAACCAATACAAAACGCCATTTTATTTACTTCTTTAGCCACTATCTTATTCTCCATAATTTATTACCCAATGAATTACAAACTTGTGGAAGAAAAACAAGCGGTAGCGATACAAGAATTTGTGGATGCCACAATAAGTGAAGAAGATAAGAAAAACGCTACCCTTTGTTATGGTTCATATGCTGGGGTTTATATCAATAGTGATTTAGGAAATGCTTTTCCGGATTTTTCCGCACAAATCTTCCATAGCGCCATTAATCCAGATTTCAGCGATAGAAACGTCATTGAATATCTAAAAACAGGAGAATGTAAATATATCATCATCAATGAAAATTATTTCTCCCGTGTCATTAGTTGGGTAAAAAGTCCTTCTAACCCGTATTTTGCTAAAATTGATGACCGCGAGTTCGCCGGTGGAACTTATATAGATATATATCAATATCAAAACATATAAAAATCCATAATCTTAAGATTATGGATAATTTCATTATTGGTGGAGCCGAGGAGAATTGAACTCCTGTCCGAAGATGGTCCTTCCATAACGTCTACAGCTTAGACGATATGAATTATTTAACACAATTTCATCAATCGACAAAATCCATTATGCGAGATTGACCTTATTTCGGAAGTGATTAACCAATCAACTTTCACTTCCTATCCTTTTGGTATGACACTCTTACCAGGCGTGAAAGGCGAAAACCCTGGGGAATGCTCTGCCCGGCCAATGTGGTCGGATCTCTAACGTCGAGTAGCGATTACGCTAAGCAGAGAGATTGAGCTCTAGGAGCTCTCATATAACTGTTGTCAGTTATTTTTCTTTTGATGTATATGGTCATCAGCCAGCTGCAGTTAAGGACTAACACATCCCCGTCGAAACCAATACGACCCCGTGCTCATATATTATATATAGGCAATTTAATTTTGAAAGAATTTTTTACTTTTTCTTTTTTGTGGCTTGTTTTATTTGCTTTTTCGCTACTTTTTTCACCGTTTTCTTAGCTTTTTTGCGGCTTGAAGGTACAGCAATAATAACAATGATTACAATAATGACGATAACTGCTAGAACAGCAAGACCAATATAGATATATAGCCTTGGTATTCCTTCGGTTTCTTCGTTATTAGGAGTGTCATTTGAAACAACGATATGGCAAGCTTTATTGACTAATTCTCCATCAACTAGAGCACTAGCAGTTAAATCAACTTCACCTTCACTTAAAGCAGTGATAGTAACAGCTTCTTTTGAAAGGGTGGCGATTTTATCTATAGAGACAATACCTTCTTTATTTAATGACCAATTAACATATGCATTTCCATCAACAGTAGCGGAAATTTGATAAGTGCTTCCTGGCTTAATTGTTAATTCACTAGCGGAGATAGATAATCCAGAATTATTGATTCGATCGGAAGCGGGTTTAATCGTTGTGCCGATTTCATCACCCCAAATATAATCCGCCCATTGAGGGAAATCGATGAAGGGATTACGGTTATGTTGGAAATTCTTATAGATGAGATTATTACGGTGAATTTCAAATTCATCAACTGGATCAATACGATTCCATTCTAATAAATCTGACATGATACCCATAGCCACGGCATGTGTGGCACTGCTAGCTTCAGAATTACCGTTAGAAGTCGCATAATCAGCAAGAGTTAAATTGGGATTAAATTGTGTAATCGTATCACTACCACTTAAATTGTTGTAGCACGCGACCATATAGAAACAGGCTCTGGCGATATCACCTTTATCACAATCTTGTGGTTCAAATACAACCGTGCTTTCATCATCTTCGCTTGTTTTTACTGGGGCACCAAGCATATTGCCGGCAATATAATCAAGATATTTGGTTCCATCAGTATAAGATTTATTCTTATCGACATAACCATAAGGATTGTTATTATGAAGACTTTGATTCGTACGAGAATCTCCCGCCATTAAGTGATGAACATCGGTTCCAGCAGGGCCAGATGCACCACTGCTAGCTTTAAAACCACGAGATTGACACCAAACGTGTTCACGGTCAGTGCCGCCACCAGTGCTACCATGATTATCCCAAGCTTTTAAACGGCCAGCTTCAAGAGTAACACCTTTTTCATCTCTATTTTTATATAAATCATGCAAATATGGATTATTTCTTGAATTAGAAGTGCTGGTGCCAAATTGATAATCTTTAATCGTATTTGTGGAAGAATCATAGGTTCCATAAGTGGTCTCTTCCGCAGGTGACAAAGTCCATTCACGATCAGTGATTTCATATATCTTCCAGCAGGTATCGTAAGAATAATAAGTAAAATTTTGTAATATCGGTTTGAGATTTTTTAAAATATTCGTCCCTTGTCTTTCTTCATCGTTGAGGCTATTCAAAGAAGAATAATACGCTCTGATTTCATCGGAAGTTGAATCATTTAAATCGATGTTCATTTTCGATGGTAAAGAACCAGAAGTCGGAGCGCTTTCCGCTTTAGCGGGCACAAACTCTTTAACGGGTACACTATTGACCGCTAGAAGAGCTAATAACATTGGGGAAAATAACAATATTTTTTTCATAACAAAATTCTCAAAAAAAGTTTAACATTATTAGCCTTTTTTATAAACCGAAAAAAATTTGTATGTAATTCTATTTGTAAAATAGTTCAACATACCATAAAATAATACGGCAAACAGGTGAATGAATTATGAATGCTAAATTAAAAACACATTTATCGAATATCTTTGTTAGCCAAGTCAATAACGAACGTGCTATATATTCCGCGAAGACCTATCCTTGGTGGGTTTCTATCATTATGTTAATAATTGGTACTTTCTTACCAGTCATCCCCATTATGGGCACACAAGGCAAAAGTTCTGGTGCCGCTTTTATGAATGGAACGGTTTATGGTTTTGATCAACATATTGCACAAGTTTCTTATGATATTAACCAAGAACAAAAATATCGTTTTAAAACAGAAAATTATTCTTTAGTAGCCGAAAAGAAAAACGCTGAAGATAAGTGGGAACCATATGAACAAACCTATCTTGGTGAAACTCCTGAAGATATGACACCAATCGGTTATTATGATGAAACTTATTCCATCATTGTAGATGATGTGGAATATAAATGTAAAAGACGTGCTTTTGAACTTTATTACACTGACCGTGTATATTCTAGTTCAGCAACTTCCTTAACTGTTTCTTCAATGGTTAAAACCTTATTAGCCCAAACATATGTTGTGGGCGAAACAACACCTACTAAATATACAGGGCAAGAAGAATTTAAAGATTCAAGTTTTTATACACCAAGCTTTGTTGTTTTACACAAAAATGGAATGTTGGCTTATATCTTTAAATCTGGAACCACCACTATATCTAGTTATACCTCAAGTGGCTATAACTGGAATCATTATGCCACAGACAATTTATTCGAAGATGTCGCTACCGTCGTAGCTGTTGATGCTAATCCATTAGATGCGAATTATGTCGCGGGAGTAAGAGAAAATTGGCGTTATATCTTTAACAAAGGATATGACAATCAAAAAGTGAAAAACTTCTGGTCCATGTCTGGATTATTCTATGGTATTCACGTTGTGTTAGTACTCTTCATGGGCTTCATGCTTTGGTTATTAACACGTGGTAAGAATAATCCAAATAGAGGTTTGAAAGTTTATACATGCTTCTGGATTGCTGGTTGGATTTGTGTGGCCCCCGCAATACTTGCCATGATTCTTGGATTTATTTGGTCAATGGCGCAGCAAATCGCCTTTATCGCTCTCATTGGTTTAAGAACGATGTGGTTAGCGATGAGGCAATTAAATCCTCGTTACTAAAAAATAAGCGGAATCAAATCCGCTTTTTTATTACCTGTATTTTAATCGCCGTAATCACTACCGCGTGATTTATCTTCAGCATATATATGCAAAGGGTCTGTCACATCAGTGATTTCTAAAAAGATATATGAGTCATCTACATCCGTTTGCGGAAATTCAAAATTCCCGACAAAAACGATATGTTTGTTCTTTTTTACCAACCTTATCATTTCTTCAATAATACGAGGAAATTCTTTTTTGTGTTGGTCATAGAATCCTTGTAATTGGGTATGAAATGCGGGTTCAATATAAAATCTTTCCCCACTATCTAAAGCATATAAATCGCAGAATGGATTTAAAGGGTCGTTTTCAATTTTATATTGATCAAAATCATTTATTCTCATTTGTGGTAAGTCTCATTTCTATTTATTTTAAAAGCTCGATAAATTTGTTCAAGTAATATCAAACGTGTCATTTGATGTAAGAAGGTCATTTTAGATAAGGAGATAGAATTATTTGCCCTTTTCTTTAAAGTGTCACTAAGACCATAGCTGCCCCCGATGACAAAGGTAATATTGGAACCACCTAAAACAAATTTATCTTCAAGATATTTAGCAAAAGAAGGAGAGTCAAATTCTTTTTGATTTAAATCTAAAGAAATGACATAATCTTGCGGTTTTAATAATTTTAAAACTCTTTCTCCTTCAATATCTTTTACGCGATTGATATCCGCATCTTTAGGATTATCATTTACGGGTTCATCGTTAACTTCGATAATCTCCGTTTGGCAATAAGGTTTTAATCTTAATAAATATTCCGCGATGCCTTGCTTTAAATAATTTTCTTTGATTTTGCCAATCGCAATAATTCTAATTTTCATCTTGATTGCCTCCCAATGTGGAATGCCATTGATGGGCACAAACGACACGATAAGAATCAATATTCTTTTTGAAATGTTTAAATACCTTGCGATAAGATTCTAAAGCTAATTCAGGGGTATTAGCTTCTTCTGATAAGTGGGCTAAGATGATCTCTTTAGTTTTATCACCGATAATTTGACAGGCCGCAATCGCACTATCTTCATTACATAAATGGCCAACATCAGAAAGAATACGTGATTTTAGTTCAAAAGGTCTATTCGTGTGTAATAACATCTTAATGTCGTGATTGGATTCAATAATGAGATATGTCGGATTATATATAAGCGGGAGATTATCTTCGATAAATACACCTGTATCCGTCATATAAACCAGACTTTCTTCTCCGGCAATTAATTTATAGCCACAGGGATTTTTCGCGTCATGGCTGACCTTAAAAGGAATAATGGTAAAATCACCAATTTCAAATGGTTCATTTAAATTAACAACATGACTTAACGAACCCGGTAACGTATTAGTCAAAGCATATTCTTTTTGGGGAGAAATAAAACGCACTCCACCGATATGGTCAGCGTGGTCATGAGTAAAAATAGCCCCATCAATATCGGAAACAGAAAGATTTAATTCAGATAAACCTTCTTCTAAACGTTTTAAAGGAATTCCCATATCAATGAGAACGACTGTCTTTTTATATATGACTAATGTCGCGTTTCCTTTAGATCCGCTAGCGATGACATTAAAATGCATTAATCTTCGATACCTCCGGCAATTTCTCTTTTTTGTTCTTCCCAATCACGTGGAGGATCATCGAAACGGCCGAAAGCTTTGAAAAAGAATAATCCCGCAATACCGGTTTGTCCATTACGGTTTTTAGCAATATTAACTTCAACGTAGGAAGCATCGCCTGGCATTTCTTGGGCTAATTGTTTTTCTTTTTGTTCTCTGGATAAAGCGGCTTTATCGGAATCAGTTAAATCCTTACCTTTCTTTTCTCCAGCGGAATTAGTTTGTTTTTTATAATAATCTTCACGATATAAAAGCATGACGACGTCAGCGTCTTGTTCAATACTACCAGAATCACGTAAATCACTTAACATTGGTCTTTTATTATCACGGGATTCCACACTTCTTGATAATTGGGAAATAACCACGATTGGGACTTTTAATTCACGCGCTAAATCTTTCATTTGTAAAGAAATTTTACGGACTTCTTCTTGACGAGAATCACCCGACTTACTACCAGAATTACCTGTGGTTACTAAACCTAAATAGTCAACGATAATAAGACCTAATTCTTTTTGTTCAGATTGTAATCTTGCTTGTAATTTACGGCTTTTCGCCACAATGTCCATTAATTTAAGACCAGGAGAATCATCGATAAAAATAGGGGCGCTAGAAACTTTTTTAATGGCTTCCGCAACTTTAATACGGTCACTACCCATCACATTACCAGAAGAGATGCTCTTTAAAGAAACACCAGATTCCGCGGCGACTAAACGTTTAACTAATAATTCGGAGGCCATTTCTAAGGAGAAAATAGCTACTGGGACATGGGCTCTAGTTGCGGCACGATAACCCATATTTAACGCGATAGCGGTTTTACCGACGGAAGGTCTTGCGGCAATAATAATCATGTCACCACGTTGGAAACCTTGTGTGTATTTATTAACGTCACGGTAACCAGTGGTTAAACCAGTGACTTCATCTTCACCAATGATTTTACTGGTGTTAATTTCCATCTCGACAGCATGCGCCACTTCCGCAGTGGTTTTAAATTGGGAAACACGACGCTTTTCAGTCGCATCTTTGATATGAGCTTCACTTTCTTGAATGAATTGATCGATATTTTCAATTTCTTCGGTGTGATATTTGTTATCAATATCACGAATAGTTAATAATAATCTTCTTAAACAGGATTGATCGTTTACGATATGAATATAGAAGTCTAATGATGATAAAGCCACCATTGAATCACTACATTCTTTTAAATAATTAACACCACCAACATTTTCTAATTCTTTCATGTTGATGAGTTCTTCGGTGATGGTTAAAACATCAACAGCAACTTTACGCTCACTAGCGTTTTTCATAGCGCGATAAATTAGTTGGTGTTTACCTTCATAAAAGTCGCTTTCTTCTAAAGAGGAAAGAACGCTAATTAAAGCATCTTTCGATAATAATGCGGAACCTAAAACAGCTTGTTCAGCTTGGCTATTGTGGGGCAAATCACTCACAAAGGCATTCTTTTTTGTTTTATTGTTATAATTTCCCGGCATAATTATTTCCCTTCTTCGCTGATGTGGACATTAATCACACCGATAACACCTTTGAATAATTCAATTTTTAAATGATAAAATCCTAAAGAATCAAGGGGACCTTTATCGATAAATTTACGTTTATCAATAACGATGCCATATTCTGAAGATAATATTTCTTCAATTTGTTTTAAGGAAACATTACCAAAACATTTGCCATTAGAACCAACACGTAATTTGAACTCCAAAGTCATTGATTCTAATCTTTTCACTAATTCTTGCGCTTTGTTTTGGCTGTCTAAAAAATTTTGACGGGCTTGTTCTTGCTGATTTTCTAATATTTCATTGCTCTTTTTCGTGGCTTGCACCGCTAAACGATTAGGAATGAGGTAATTAGAAGCATAGCCATCACTGACTTCAATGATTTGGTCTTTTTTGCCAAGTTTTTTCACATCTTTTAACAAAATAACTTTCATCTTACGCCTCCTCCGTCAAATTCTTTCTGCTCTTAGCATCAGCGGTGGCTTCACCAAGATATTGATCTAAGACATTATATAAAGTCTCTTTGACACTTTTGATGGTGGTTTTTTCAAAATTACCAGCGGCGCTGGTAAAGTGGCCACCACCACCCATTTTCTCTAATAATAATTGCACGTTAATGGAGCCATCACTTCTTCCAGATATACGGACATCATGAGAATTGATTCTACCAATAACAAAGGAAACATGAACACCTTTAAAGCTTAAGCAGCGATTGGCGGCTTTAGCAATTGTAGCGTTATCCACGGTTAAATTATCAGGAACACAAGCACAGACTACACCATAAGCGGGGTGCTCTAAATTAGCGATAATATCGGTAATAAGGGTATATTCTTCATAATCGTCTTTTAAGAAATCATCCGCCATCGCATTATCAGCACCGAATTCTTTTAAGATGGTACATGCTTCAAATGTTCTTAAACCTGTAGATTTGCTCTTGAAATAGGAAGTATCCAAATAAATACCAGATAACATAATCGTGGCGTAAATTGGTGGAATAATAATACGAGGATTAATCGAGGAGAATTTAATAAATTCGGAAATGATTTCGGAAGCACTAGAAGAAGCGGGGTCAATATGGTTAAAGACTGGGGATTCAATATAATCTTCCGCACGACGGTGATGGTCGATAACGACGATTTTGCTACTCTTATCTAATAAATTAGGCGCCATGACCATGTTAGACGTATGAACATCCACTACCACAGTCAAAGTGTTAGTTTTAATCATATCTTCAGCTTCTTTAGAAGTGACTATTAATTGATCTAATTCTTCTTTTGAGAAGGAAGAAGTTAAAGCACCTCTCGTTTTCGTTTCGGTATTTTTAATATCTACTACTAAACGACAAGATTTATTTAATCTATCACAGATGGCTTTCACACCTAAACAGGCACCAAAAGCATCCATATCCATCATTTGATGGCCCATCACTAAAACATCGGAAGCATTCTTAATTAAGGAGATAAGGGAGTCCGCTAAAACACGCACTTTCACTCTATTACGTTTTTCTTGCGCTTCGGATTTACCACCATAGAATTCCATATCACTGCCATAAACAGAAACGACGACTTGGTCACCACCACGGCTCATGGCAATATCTAAGGCTTCATTAGCGAGATCATTCAATTTAATAACATCGGGGAAATCCCTAGCAATACCGATAGAAATTGTTAAAGGAATATCTAAACCACGACATTCTTCTCTAGCTTTATCAATGATAGAGAAGTGATCTGCTTGCATTTTGCAATAGCTTTGATAATTGCAAAGCATGGAATAATGGTCATCTTTAATACGTCTAAGTAAGACACCATATTCTTTACAATAATTAAACATGACGTTTTTCACACGTGTGGCAATATCGTTAAAATCATCATCACCACGCACAACATCGTCATAATTATCAATCATTAAAACACCGACGACAGGGGCTTGTTCTTTGGAATAAGCATAAATTTCTTCATAATCAGTGTCGTCTTTGAAAATCCATAAACCCGCTTGCATGAGGTATTTCACTGCATAATTACGGGAATTAACCACTACTTTACAAATTTGTTCGCCATTTAAATTGTTCGCATCTTTCAGCACTCTTAAATCAGGAAGCCATTCTAAAATATTGGAATCGATAATATCCATATGACGGCTTTTGAATAATTCATTGGTCCATAAGACAATATCTTTATCATCAGTGACCGCTAAACCAATTTGGGCAAAGTTATACGCTTCTTGGACGTCACTACCGATAACTTCAGCCGCATGTAAATCAGTATTTCTTCTTAATGTTGAAATAAGCGCGGAGAAAACCCACACAAAGATACAATCCGTAAATACCAATGCGGAAGCACCAATCAAAATATTTTCGGGAGTAAGAGCGGTTCTTAAATGAAATAAATCAGTAAAATAGGCAACGACAAAGAAAGCAATTAAGACAAATTGGACTACAATGATAATAAATGAGATTAATTGAATAAGTTTAATTTTTCTTCCCATAATGCGAATACCTGTTTCATTATAAATGAATCAAAAATATTAATAAATAGTATAATCCTTATTTTTTACAATATTGTAATATAAATCATCCGGCCGAAATATAGGAAATAAAATTTATTTTCGTTCACGAATGATACATTGATATTTTTTTAAATAAAAAGAGCCAAAACATCAATTTTTTGAATAAGTGTGTCTTTATCCGCGTATACATACACATATCTATCTTTTATTATTAAAAAATAGCGATGTTGTATCGATTTTTAAATGTGTATCCGACATTTTAGTGCCCGCTAATTCTTTGGGGACATTTTCTACATTAATATCCACTAAGGCATTAGGACCATAATTATTGATGATGTTAAATTCCTTGTTTTTATCTAATTCACCGATATTTTCAGTTTGATTAATTGAATCATTAAAAAACTTGTTTCATATCGTTGCTAAAACCATATAAGGCAAAAATATCAACATGATAAAATATGGACACCTCAAAAGTTGTAGCGGTAATAAGGACACAGGGAGAAAAAACAACAAATAAAACACTATACCCACAAAAGTCACAGAGAAGGTGTGACCTGTATTAATACAGGCCAAAGCATTTTATTCCTTCTCTTGTCGCTAACGACTAATTCACTTTCCATGGTCACATGACCAGCACCAACAAACAAAGAGCCAACTTGAAATTTAATCTTACTAGCGGCTAACCCTGTTAATTTAAAGTAACAAAAATTATTTTAAAATCTCTTTTAATTGCATAATTTGATGGCACGAATACCGAATTAGATAAAAAAGTTGACTTATGGTATCACTTTGTCGTAATATATGCGCATAAATATATAGGTGTCCAATTTTTATATCTTTGGTAGATGTAAAAAGGACAGAAAAAGGAGGAAAAAACTTATGAAAAAAGTGAACAAAGTATCCTTAGTGGCCGTTCTTGCAGCAGGACTCATCGTGTCAGCTTGCGCTAAGAGCGCTCCCTCTAAATATACTTATCACACTTGGGCGACGTCTCTTGGTAACAACTGGAATCCGCACACATGGGAAACAAACGCTGATGATAGCCTTTTAGGCTACATTTCTTCACCTTTTGTTGACATGGCTCCGTTAGATACAACGGCAGAATCTTGGCAATGGGTTTATGAAATGGCTACTGAAGTCGTTGATGTTTCCGCATCCCACAAAGCGGATTTGGCAAAATATCATGTCGAAGCCCCCGAAGACGATGAGGACTTGGTTGGCTACGTTTATGATATCAAGTTAAACACCAATGCCAAATGGGAAGAAAAACAAATTGACAAAAAAGTTTATGGTGGTAAAAACATCACCGCGGATGATTACATTGAATCATTCAAATTATTGCTTGACCCAGCAAGAAAAAATTATAGAGCCAACCTCTATTATTCTGGTGAAAGTGCTGTTGCAGGTGGAAACCAATTTTATAATAATGACGCAAAAGGCACTTTTAATCCAATTTCATTTGCTGATTATGATGAAGCAGTCGCTGCTTTAGAAGGTGGTCTAGAAATCTACATCGATGTTTGGGATTTCTGGGGAGCCGAAGGCTATATTGATGAGGATGGTAACGAATGTTCACAATATCTTTCACTCACTGACACAACTGTTTATGACTGCGCAGAAGGATGGGCTGACGAAGCAGAATCTGATGCTTTTACTGCCAGTTCAATCTTTGAATACTATGGCCCTTCCTATTTCGATTATATGATTTTGACAACTTACGAAGAAAACTGGGGCTATGGCAAAACATTTGAAGAAACCGTTGGTTTAGAAAAAGTTGATAGTAGCACAATCCGTTATTATCTTGCCACACCACTTGACTGGAACTATTTCATGACTTCCTTAACATCCACATGGTTAGTTAATGTCGATTTATATAAAGATTTAAGTAAAGAGGGTGACACTGGTTTAATTGAATCTAAATATGGAACAAGTTTGGACACCACATTATCTTATGGTCCTTATAAATTAGTTTCTTACCAAGATGCCAAACAAGCCAAATATACTCAAAATGAAAACTGGTATGGTTGGGAAAAGAAAGGTGGAGCTTTAGTGTCCACTACTAATTTCAAAGTGAATGGTGAATATCAACGTCAATATCAAACTACTGATATCGTTATTGATGTCCTTGATCAAGCAGCCGCTAAATTAGCTTTCGAAAGAGGCGATTTAAACGAATACACACCTACAGCTGAAGAAATGTCTGGTTATACATTAAGTTCTCAACTTTATCAAGTTGACGAAACTTACACAATGAGTTTCTTCTTTGACACCAATTTAGAAGACTTAAAAGCTATGGATTTGGCAGAAACCAATAAAAACGGTGTTGTCTTAAGCAATTTGGCATTCCGTAAAGCTTTCTCCTTAGCTATTGATAGAGCGGATTGGGTCACCAATACCGAAGGTTATAAACCTGCTTATTCATTAATGAATAGTTTATATTATTACGACATTTATAATGATCCTACTTCTCAATATAGAAAAACCGACCAAGCTATGAAAGCTATCGTTGATTTATATGGTGTTGAATATGGCGAAGGAAAACTTTATCCAACTTTAAAAGATGCTTATGATTCCATTACTGGTTATAACCTTAACGAAGCAAAAGCATTATTTAAGCAAGCTTGCGATGAACTTGTCGCTGCTGGATTATATACTGCTGGTCAAGAAGTCAAATTCAAAGTGGCTTATAAGAAGGGCCAATTAGAATCTTCTGATTTCGCACAAATTGATGCATTAAATAAATATCTTGAAGCCGCTAGAGAAGGCAGTGGATTTGGTAAGATTACTCTTGAAGCTCTTGGCAAATTAGAAGATAGATATGGTGACGTTGGTGAAAGAGGCACATACGCTATTGGTTATGGTGCTTGGGGTGGAGCCGCTTTCTATCCATTTAGAAATTTGGATGTTTATATGGATCCATCTAAATACTCCCTCCACGAAGGAAGATGTTGGGATCCCACAACTGAAACCTTTACTTTAAATGTAAATGGAACAGATGTGACTCTCACATATCAACAATGGGCCGCTTCATTATCAGGCGCTGGACAATATGCTAACGCTTCTAATGAAACCAAATTAGACATCTTATCTGCTCTAGAAAAAGAATTCTTAGGTAAATATTATCGAATCCCATTAGCGGGCTCTTGTAGTTGTTTCTTATTAGGCTATCAACAACACTATTTCACAGAAAAATACAACATTATGTATGATTTTGGTGGATTTAGATTAATGGTCTATGATTACAATGATGCTCAATGGGCAAATTATGTCTCCAGCCAAGGCGGACAACTCAATTACAAATAATTCAAGATACATTCTCGATTTATTGAAATTATGAGAATTTGTAACATGCAAGGGTGATTTTCACCCTTGCATTGTTGCATATTGAAGAGAAGCAATGGATAAATCAAAAATTATATACATATTAAAAAGATTAGGGTTGATGTTAGTCACATTATTTATTATTGTGACGATTTGCTTTATTTTGGTGCGTTTATTACCGATGACCCCACCAGAAGGACAAAATATTGCCCAAACAGAAGCCATCAAAGCCAGATGGGATGCGCTTGGATACAATAAGCCAATCCTTGTTCAATATGGTATTTATTTGAAAAATATATTTACCAAATTTGATTTTGGAACTTCTTGGAAAATTTCTCCTTTAAAAGATGCTTCCGAACTTCTTTTCTCCCGTTTAGCCCCCACTGTTTTAGTAAATGTTTATTCATTATTATTCTCTGTTCCAATTGGAATATTGCTTGGAATATACGCCGCTATTAGAAAAAACAAATGGCAAGACCACGTCGTTTCGACATTGGTTATGTTATTTGTGTCTATTCCTAGCTATATTTATGCTTTCTTAATTCAATATGTTTTATATTACAAATTAAAATTATTCCCACTTGTGGTATATTCCTTATCTGATGGAGGTGGCTCTTATTTCACTTTCCAAATGTTTTATTCCATGATTCCTCCAATTTTAGCTTTATCTTTTGGTGAAATCGCAGGTTTAACTCGTTTTGTCCGGGCGGAATTAACCGAAACATTAACATCGGATTATATGCTATTAGCGAGAACTAAAGGCTTAAAGAAAAGCCAAGCCACTATCAGGCATGCTTTAAGAAACGCCATGGTACCTATTTTACCGATGATTATTGGTGATTTCTTATCCATTTTAGGTGGCTCAATGATTATAGAACAAATATTCTCAATTCCCGGCGTTGGCCAATTATATTTGATGTCCATTCAACAAAGAGACTTTGATGTCTTTATGATGGATACGGTTTTTTATACTTTCATTGGCCTATTAGCGGGCATTGTGATTGATATTAGTTATGGGTTTATCGACCCAAGAATCAGAATGGGGGAAAAATAATCTATGGACGACAAAGATTTATTAGCAAAGCCCATTCCAAAAGAGAAATTCGCTTTTGTCAACAAAGATGCGAATATCCACGATCAAAAATTCGATACCAAACCTGTCGGTTATTTTAAAGATGCTTTTAGAAGATTTAGAAAAAATAAAAGCTCTGTAGTGGCCGCGATTATCATTCTTATCCTCGTTATATATGCTGTTTTTGTTCCTATATTCTCTAGTTCTGTAGCCCGTAATGTCAGAGATTCCCGCTATGCAAAAATGGGACCGAGGACCACTTGGGGATATAACATTGGTATCAATGGCTCCACGAAAAAGAGTTATAATGAAAATCTTCTCTTAAAATATTATGCCATGGGTGTCGGTGCGGAATACCGTTACGATGAGGAAAATAATCTCGAACAACATGCCTCTTTTGATGAAGGAAGCAAATCATATTATTGTCCTGTTGTAAAAAGAGGAAACATGACTACCGTCAGACAAGGCGCTGCTGTAAATAATATGTACGACGCTAATATTGATACATATTTAGGCGTAGGCTTTATTTATGCCGAATTCAATTATGAACAATATAATAAATTATTAAATTGGCAAAACGAAACAGGCCTAATGGTCTATTATCCGATGATCGATACCTCTAATGAAAATTGTTTTGATACAACCGATCCCAATTTCTGGTATGCTGCCTCTAAACTCAATTCTTCAAAGGGTGCCCCTTTAGACACTGAAGGAAATATTCAAAAACTTTCCTCACCAAATTTCCAATTCAATGATATTTATTTAAGAAAAGATGGCGTTGTTCAATTTTATACAAGAGTGGGTGGCGGTGATCTTGATACCGCTTCTTACAAAGTAAGACTTCTTTATTATAACTATTATCGTTATTTATATGGCGTGGAACCAAATTACATATTTGGCACCGATTCTAGTGGCTATGATTTAGCTTATCGTATGGCCACTGGTATGCGGCTAAGTTTTATATTATCAATCTCTGTTTCTATTATTAATTTTATTATTGGTGCGATTTATGGTTCTATTGAAGGATATTATGGTGGCGCCGCTGACTTAATCATGGAAAGAATTACCGATATTTTAGTCGATGTTCCCTTTGTGGTTGTCGCCACTTTATTCCAACTCCATTTCGCAGCGAAAGTTGGCGGTTTTGTCTCTATCTTATTTGCCTTTATTTTGACAGGATGGATAGGTACTGCGAGCCGCGTGAGAAGTCAATTCTACCGCTTTAAGAATTCTGAATATGTATTTGCTGCCCGCACACTAGGTGCTAGCGATGCCCGTATTATGTGGAAACATATTTTCCCCAATACTTTAGGAACAATCATCACTTCTTCAGTGTTGGTTATTCCAGGAGTTATCTTTTCAGAATCAATGTTATCTTTTTTAGGTATTATTAATCTTGGTTCCGCTACATCTACTTCTTTAGGTACGATGATTTCGGAAGCGAGCAAAATCTGGATTGATTATCCACATTTGATGATCTTCCCTGCAATTGTTATTTCTTTACTTATGATTTGTTTTAACTTATTTGGTAATGGTTTGCGTGATGCTTTTAACCCAACAT
Organism: uncultured Bacilli bacterium; assembly: GCA_905236715.1. Taxonomy (GTDB): domain Bacteria; phylum Bacillota_I; class Bacilli_A; order RFN20; family CAG-826; genus RUG13091. The sequence continues at coordinate 61,517 of CAJOMQ010000006.1, forward strand.
TAAGAGGGGCGGATGAATAATATGGCGGAAAATAATATTTTGGAAGTCAAAAGATTAAAAGTATCATTTCGCACGAATAACGGCACCGTGAAAGCTGTCCGCGATATTTCTTTTAATTTGAAAAAAGGCAAAACTCTTGCCATCGTCGGAGAATCCGGTTCTGGTAAATCCGTCACTTCGAAAGTCATTTTAGGTATTTCCGCTGGAAACGCTATTATCGAAGGTGGAGAAGTTTTATACGATAACAAAGATATTATTAAATTAAATGAAGACGAGATGTATAAAATCCGTGGCGATAAAATCGCAATGATTTTCCAAGACCCTTTATCTTCTTTAAATCCCATTATCCGTATTGGCGCGCAAATTACCGAAGCTATGCTTTTAAAAAACAAAGAAAAAAGAAAGACGAGCCGGAAAATATTTAATTCACATTTGCGAGAATTAAAAAACAATATGATTGCCGCTTATCAATTAGAAGGTATCGATTTCAGTAAAGAAGCCAAACAAATGTGTGATGAATTTAATAATTTCAATATCGAAGGTATCAAATTAGAAAATTCCTTTAATACATCTATGGTCGCGGTCCATGATGCTCTATCAATTTTGGAAGATTTCCTTTTCTTGGCTAATTTAAACAAAAAGCAAAATGTTCCATCGATTTTAAAGAAAATTAGAGACAAAATTCTTCTTATTGAAGATCCGTATCTAATTAAGCAAGATGCTCCAATAATTAAACAATATGCAAGCGAATTAAAAGCTTTAGCGAAAACGATTAAACACAACCCTAGTGAAAAGAAAACGATTGTTCCGGAACAAATCATTAGCAAAGCACAAGAAATTCAACAATTCTTGTTAAAATTATCCGCACAACCGAAACCTAATTTCTTTCGTTTTGGCTATTATTTATTACACCATGAAAAAGAAAATTTGGCCTTACTACCAATTGAGGAAGCCGAAGCTAAAACTTTGCAATATCTTGATGAAAATTTCATGAACAAATTTACCGAATGCGCGACTAAAGGTATTGAATATTCCTATAAACAAGCTTTGGAAGGTAAAAAATCCTCCTTACCGTATTTTGATGAATTATTAGAATTCTTTAATCATCCAAATTTTGAAAAAGATCAAGCGTTTGCTTTAGCTAAAAAATCCACTGATATCATGGAAAAATCATTTGATAAATTAAGTGTGGAAAGCGATACCATTGCTTATACTTTCTCCACCGCATTAAAAGATTTTGTAAAGAAATATTTCCAATCACAAAAAGAAAATATCAAAGATGAAGCCCGTTATAACCGCCAGGTGGCACAATACGAGAAAAAGATTGCCCGAGGCAAAAAATTAGATTGGAAAGTGGTTCCAGCGAAAAATATTGATCTTGAAGATATACGTCAAGATATCTTGTCTTTAATTCAAAGATTAAAAGACCATTATGTGGACTTTATCAACAAAGCGGACCAAGTTGATTTTAATAAAATTTGTATCACATTAATCGATCAATTTAAACAGCAAGCTTCGGATGTCGTTTTCAAATTATCTAAAAATGAAGCGAAAGAGAAAGCATTAAAACTCATGGAAGAAGTCGGTATTCCTGAACCGCGATTAAGATATAGACAATACCCCTTTGAATTCTCCGGTGGTATGAGACAAAGAATTGTTATCGCTATCGCTTTAAGCTCTGATCCTGAAATATTAATTTGTGATGAACCCACGACCGCTTTGGACGTGACCATTCAAGCACAAATTCTTGAATTAATTAACGATATTAAAAAGAAAAGACAATTATCGATTATTTTTATCACTCACGATTTAGGAGTGGTCGCCAACATGGCGGATGAAATCGCTGTTATGTATGCTGGTAAAATTGTGGAATATGGGACTTCTGAAGACATATTCTATGATCCAAGGCATCCATATACATGGGCATTATTATCTTCCATGCCTGATTTAGACACCAAAGAAAAATTAGAAGCCATTCCTGGTACACCTCCTAATATGATATATCCTCCAAAAGGAGATGCTTTCGCAGCCCGTAATAAATACGCTATGCAAATCGATTTTGAAGAAGAACCACCAATGTTTAAAATTTCTGATACCCATTATGCTGCGACTTGGTTATTGCACCCAGATGCTCCTAAAGTCGAAACACCAAAAATTATTCTTGACCGCATAAAAAGAATGCGGAAAAAGGAGAAAAATGATGGAAAATAAGAAAGAACCATTACTAAAGGTGGAACACCTTTGCCAATATTTTAAAATGGGCCGCGGAGAATTAAAGGCGGTTCATGATGTCTCTTTTGATATTTATCCAGGGGAAGTTTTTGGTTTGGTTGGTGAATCTGGATGCGGAAAAACCACGACGGGAAGAAGTATCATCAAATTATATGACATCACCTCTGGAAACATTTATTTTAAAGGTCAACGTATCAGCGCAGGTACTAGGTCTTATAAAAAGGCTATTTTAAAGGCGAATCAGGAATATTCAGCCCTAAAGAAGGAATTAGACCAAGATAATAAATTACATCCTGAGAATGCCGCTTTAAATAAAGAAAAATTAAAGCAGGAATTTAATAAAAAGAACAAAATTGTTAATGAAAATAAAAAACAGATTGCTTTAGCTAATTATGATCAAAAGCACTGCGACCATGATTATTCACGCCGTCAACAAAAATTGACCAAAGAAAAATATCTTCCTTTATTGGAACAAGAAAATGATCTAGAAAAGAAGAAGCAATTAAATAAACAATATCGCGATGAAATGCGCATGGCGAGAAAAACGAGATTAGTCACTCAAATACAAATGATTTTCCAAGATCCTATCGGTTCTTTAAATCCCCGTATGACCGTGGAAGAAATTATTAAAGAGGGATTAATCATCCAAGGTGTTCGCGATAAAAAAATATTACAAGAAAAAGTCTATGATGTTTTGGATAAAGTGGGATTAGTCAAAGAGCACGCAACTCGTTATCCCCATGAATTTTCCGGTGGGCAAAGACAACGTATCGGTATTGCTAGAAGCATTATTATGAATCCTGATTTAATTATTGCTGATGAACCAGTATCCGCATTAGACGTTTCTATTCAAGCCCAAGTCATTAATTTAATTAACGATTTAAGAAGAGAATTAGGATTAACTGTCTTATTTATCGCTCACGACCTATCGGTGGTGAAATACTTCTCTGACCGCATTGGCGTAATGTATTATGGCGATTTAGTGGAATTAGCGTCTTCAGATGAAATATTCGCTCATCCTCTACACCCTTATACCAAATCATTATTATCAGCGATTCCATTACCAGATCCCATCTATGAAAGACAAAGAAGAAGAATCGTTTACAATCCTGTTGTTTCTCACGATTACACTGTCAATAAGCCCTCTTTAAGAGAAATTGCTCCCCATCATTTTGTTTTCTGTAATGATGAAGAAGAAAAACGTTACAAAGAGGAACTAGCAAATGCCGAAAAGAAAGAAAAATATCCTCAAAGAAAATCCGCCAGAAGAAGAAAACATTAAAGCCATTAATAAAACCAAATGGTGGGTTTATCTCATTGAATATGGTGTGACTTTTTCTATTGCGACAGGGCTCGTTTTTTTAACTTTGTGGCTAAGGAATGCTTTTCAAGGAAATATTGATCAAACCACGATGTACCGCTACCTGGCGGATGCTTTTACTATTCCCGGCATGCTTTTTATTCTTTTATCAATATTAGTTCTTATCGCAAATAAAGGAGCTTTTGCAGGTATAGGTTATGGTTTAAGACATCTAGCTAGGATGCTTTTACCTTTTTTAATTAGAAAAGATATTACTTATGCTGAATATTTACAAAAAATAGAAAGTCGTAAGAGTACTTCTATTATTTTGTGTTTCCTTTTTGTGGGGCTTGCTTTCTTTTCTGTTGCTATTGTTTTTATCATCTTGTTTTTCAATTAAAACTGCTGTCTGATTCTGAAGATGTATGAGTAGGAAGTCAATATATAGGTTGATAAGAAAGTAAGTATTATTAACTAATATTTTTTAATAGGGGCACAGAGAATATAAAAAAGGGGCTGTTAAGAAACCTAAAAGTGATTAAGCCCCTTTTTAATTTGCGTTTTAGACTTAACAATTAAATTGTTAAGAAACTCTCCAATCTTTGCATATGACGGAACTTCGTTATCCATCAAATACATAAATCTAACATCATATGTAAAACTATCTTCTATTTT